>NZ_JBGQOO010000005.1:0-304447 GCF_052119685.1 Maribacter spongiicola
TTTTTCATCGTGACAGTTTGAATTTAAAGTTAATAAATTCGAATTATGAACTGTCCTATTTTTTGGGAAGCCTACAACTTGACAATGGGGACTTTTCAATTGCATTGCATGAAATTCTCGTAAATCGATACGATAAAAACCCCAACGATTTAAACCAGGTACAACTTAATTTGTTTTTATGTATGCATATGGAAAATGCTGGCCAGGCAGATTCTATATTGACTTTTTTACAAGAATGGTTTCCGCAGTATAATGAACAAATAATAATTTCTTTAAGAGAAATAGGTGCTTTTAAATCTTCAAGCATTATAAAACAAGCTGTAGAATTACTACCAAAAGACGGGAGTTGGTTTTTTAAAAGTTCAAACGAATCTTCTGAAAAAGTTATGATGGAACTAGATAGAAATTTTTCGAGTTATCCAGATGGACCAATGAGCATTTTATATTATAAGTATGCGAACAAACATAGAAATGAAGTTGTAAAATGAAACCTACCTACATAGCAATATATTAAAAATGAATACTGAATTTCAAATAAAGGAAAATGGATTTGCTGAAATAAAAAAAGCATTGATTATTAAAACTATACCAGTTGCAATTTTAGCAGCAGGAACTGGATTAACTATCAGTCATATTAATTCAAACGGACAAACAACCGATGTAAATGTATTATTGTTTTTAATTCCATTAGTCGTTGGAGCATTAGCTTTTGGATTATTTAAAGGGATTAATAGGCAAAAAGAATTATTTGAAAGTTACAAGTTGATTGTAAATGAATATGAAATAGTAAGAGAACAAAACAATACCCAGACTATTTCTATTCCTCGAAATGAAATTAAATCTATAATTAAAAATCCTAAAGGCATATTAACTATAGTTGGAAGTTCAAATACAGATGTTATTGGAGTTCCTTCTCAAATAAATAATTCAGAGAAACTTGAACAGATATTATCTGAAATTAAACCTATAACGTATTCTGACAAAAAACCGCCATTCGAAAAATACAAAGGAGTATTAATTCTTATAGTACTAGGTTTAATGGCTACCGTATTTATATCTACAAACAAATTATTAGTAGGTATTACTGGATCAATATTGATTTTATTTTTAGGATACTCATTTTATGAAGTTCGAAGAAATAAAAATATTGACAAGAAAACTAAAAATAGTATGTGGTGGTTACTACTTGTACTTTTCTCTGTAATTGGAAATATGTATTTGAAAATAACCGGAAAGCTATAATCTTGTTATTGACATTGTAATAAATCACAAATCCATTATCAAAAAAAGAGCTTCTAATTAATGAGCACCGCACAACAAACAAAAAAAACCCTAAAAACAGATGGGCACACCTTTAGCAGTAGTGCTGCCTGGCGTTGGTTTAAGAAAGTTGCCATATTTATTATTTTCTCGTTGGTCATAAATCATTTAGCGACACCAGAAAGTTTTCCTGGTAGTGATGTATATAGATTCCCCATTGAAGGTTTTCTGGCATCTATTGTTTTATGTATTCTCATAGGCATCATAACCGAGGTTAACTTTCAATATTACAAGAAAAAGCATTTCTATAAAAAAGTTGAAATGACAACTATTGTATGGTTCATGGCTTCAACCTTAGGTTATATAACCCTCATGTACATTCCTATAAATTTTATTTTTAGTCTAGTCGCAGATGGACAGATTGAGTTCTATTATTTATTAATTGGTTTACTGATTACCTTACTAGTGAGTTTTGTTCTTATAGGCTTATCGTATGCCCAAGACGTATACTATTTATATAAGTCATCTATAAAAGATGCTGTTGTAACCATAGAAAGTGGTGCAAAAACCACAAAGCTCGCTTATGAAAATATTGCATGCTTTTATAGTGAAAACAAAATAGTATTTGCTGTTAAAAATGATGGCACAACGATAAGCACTGATTTTATTTTAAATGAGCTTGAAGAAAAAATAAACAATCAATTGTTTTATAGAGCCAATCGGCAAATTATCGTTCACAAAGATGCTGTAGAAGAAATAGAAAAAATTGAGAATGGTAAATTACGTATTCAATTAAAAGCTACTATTGAAAACGATGCTATTAAAGAAATAAATATCAGTCGGTACAAGCGAAAGGAATTTATGAATTGGTTTCAATAAAAATTATTGACTATTCAGTTATTAATTTACTACCATTCAGTAAGAACATCAGTATTTAAAAGGGGTTTCAGCGTTTTTGTTCATTAATTCGCTTAGTATTTAAAACCTAAAATAATGAACAAAGTTACCTTAAGACAAACCTTAATTCCATTAATTACCGTCGCAGTCATCTGCTTTATTTGGTTCGGACCACTCAATTTAAGTTATATAGAGAACATCGTTGTGTCTCTATTAATCATCTTATCAAATTATATAGAATACAAGGGTAAACCATTTTCAGCTCTAGGCTTTCGAAGAGAAAAATTTACGGTCAAAAACATCTTTGTATTAGCACCCTTAGTCGCACTAGGTCTCTTTAGTTTTTATGCCTTTTTATTAGTTCCTGGAATTACAAAACTCACCGGAGTCCCAATAGACTATTCAAGTTTCAACGAATTAGAAGGAAATCTTTCCGCTTGCTTAATTGCCTTACTAGTCGTGTGGGCTACTGCCGGGTTTGGAGAAGAAATTATCTTTCGTGGTTATTTCATGAGACAATTTGTAAAATTCTTCGGAGAAAGTAAATTAAGTATTGTTCTAAACATCGTCTTGTTAGCTTGTTTTTTTGGTTTCATGCATAGTTATCAAGGAATAACGGGACAAATTGTTGCAGGTACCATCGGAGGACTCATAGCGCTGATATTCTACTTACGCAAATATGATTTGTGGTTCGTAATTGCTGTACATGGTTTTTTTGACACCATTTCTTTGATTTGCATTTACTACGGCTTGGCTTAATGATAACTGGAAACAAATTATACATAGCGAACTCCCCTAATTTAATATACGCCTTGTATTTTATTTCATTAAAATCGAATAGTAAACGCAGTACTAACTTAGAAAAGCTAAAAACAAAACAGATGTAGGTTTCAAATGATAGATTTACGTTTTACGTGTCTTCGGGCATAAACGTAAAACGTAAATCTCCCTATGTTCATAGCGGAAAGCTAGAATTAGATCGCTCTAACCCTACTTCTAAAATACCAAAAAACAAACCACTTAGTTTGTTTAGTGCCTAAAACACCTATTTAACTTCGTACGCTTTGCATTATATCGATATAAGTGCGATTACTGTCGTTAGTTTAAAGAATTCTCAATTCCTTTTACCAGTAAAAAACAGACTATATGTTCGGTTTATTGTAGTAAAGTAATTCTATTCTGAGTATTATAAATAACCAATTAATCCTATATAATATATAGCAATTATGGTTTCTAAGATAGAATAAAACTGACCATTTTCAACTTCAATTAAAAGAGAGGTTAAGACATCATTTTATTCAACACTTTCATTATTAATCATATTTTTTTTAGAAGGATAAACAACTTCATCGAAAGAGAATTGTTTTTGGTCTTCAGGTCTAATCCATTAAACGAAAACCAAAATCACTATTGATAAATAAAAAGCAACTTTAACAATTACTAACAAATATATATGGGACCAAAATTTAAATTACTCAGGGTAATCTTCTTAATGATTTTAGTAATAAGTTGCGAGAAAGACTCTGTTAAAGATATAGCTGATGAACCAACCAATGATGCCCTTAAAGAAGCATATCAACAAGTTATAGACCAAAAAGAACAGCCAGCTTCTGCTGATGTCATAAAGAATAATACTAAAAAAGTTTATGTTCATTATATGCCTTGGTTCTATAACCCAGAGCAAGACGGCTATTGGGGACAACACTGGACTATGACCAATAAAAACCCAAATGTTATCGATGCTAATGGTAAAAGAGAAATAGCCTCTCATTATTACCCGTTAATAGGACCGTATTCTTCTAATGACGATGACTTGCAAGAATATCATTTGCTATTAATGAAATTATCGGGTATCGATGGTGTTATTTTTGACTGGTACAGCAGTAGAGATGTAAACGATTATAATGCATTAAAGAAAAGCACAGAGTCATTTATTAAAGAAATTGAAGAAGTAGGGTTAGAATTTGCCATAATGTATGAAGATAAGACGGCACAATATTCGACCGAGCAATCAGAAACTAATTCATCTATTGACAATGTAGTTTTAGATTTACAATATATTCAAAACACCTATTTTACGAGTGATAACTACATAAAAATAAATGATTCGGAGTTACTATTTCTTTTTGGACCAAATTATATTACAGATCCATTAGTATGGGACAACATAATTCCTCAATTAAATACTACACCCTACTTTATGAGTTTATGGGAGGCAAGTGATAGATTAGGACAATATGCTGGTGGAGAATATAGTTGGGTAGATGCAAATCATATGACCACATTATCCAATTACTATCAATATTCAGTTGAAAACGATATACAGACTGTAGGGAGTGCTTATCCAGGTTTCAATGACTTCTATTATGAAGGCGGATGGAGAACAAACACAAACGATGATTGGATTATAGCACATAATGGTACTCAGGTATTGAATGAAACACTGAGCTTAAATGCTTCTTCTCCGGTAGAGTTTATTCAATTGATTACTTGGAACGATTTTGGTGAAGGTACCATGATAGAGCCTACTGATGAATTCGGATTTTCATATCTAGAGGAAATTCAATCTTATACCGGAGTAGACTATACCTACGATGATCTACAATTGCCTTATAGGTTATACTTATTAAGAAAAGAGCATAAAAATGATAAAAGACTTCAAACTATTTTAGATCGGGTATATCAATTCATTTTTATGTTAGATTTAGATCACGCAAAAGTTCTCTTATCTACATTAGAAAAAAAATACGATATCTAACTAATATCAATTTGAAATAAGAACAAGGTCTTTCATTGTTAACGCAATCATTTGTATCTGAACCTATAATGAAAGGTTTACGTTTTACTTCTATACGTGCAGGAACGAAAAACGTAGACCTCTCAATTTTTATATTTAAAACCAAAATACGTTACCGCAAACCTTACTTTCTAGCAGCTAAAAACAAACTACTTGGTTTGTTTAGTCTTTAAAACAGTCATTTATCTTCAAAGTACTTGCATTTCGTCGATAGAATTGTAATTTCCGTCACCATTTTCAATGATTAACCTCACATTTCAGCAGTTTAAAACAGACCGATTGGTCGGTTTGATATTTTTAGTGCTCTTTCACTATTTATCAAAGTTTTTCTTTGATAACACTCTCTTGTTATCCCATAAAATATCTAAAACCTTCTCACATTTTAATGGGATGTAATACTAAATGTGATTTTTCAAATTAGTAAAACTGTTATAATTTCCTACTTATTAGTATCTTACCTATCTATGCCTGATAAAATACATCTCGAAAATATCTTGTTTTTAGATATAGAAACCGTACCTGAAAAAAGTTCTTTTGACCAGTTAGATGAAACTACACAAGAACTGTGGGCGCACAAATCTCAATACCAAAGAAAAGATAATATAACTGCAGAAGAGTTCTACGAGCGCGCTGGCATTTGGGCAGAGTTCGGTAAAATTATTTGTATATCTGTAGGTTATTTTACCTTTCAAAAAGAAGTGCGTAGTTTTAGAATCACTACGTTTTATGGAGAAGAAGCTAAGCTATTACAGGACTTCAAAGACTTATTAGACGAGCATTTTAGCCATGTTAAAAATGTACTCTGTGCGCACAATGGTAAAGAATTCGACTTTCCGTATATCGCTAGAAGAATGATTATTCACGGTATATCTTTACCTCAAAAACTAGATCTATTTGGCAAAAAACCATGGGAAGTCCCGCATATAGACACCATGGAGCTTTGGAAATTTGGCGACTACAAACATTATACTTCACTAAAACTTATGGCACATGTGCTTGGCATACCTTCCCCTAAAGAAGATATCGATGGCAGCATGGTTAGGGTGGTGTATTACGAAGAAAACGATTTAAGCCGAATCGTTACCTATTGCGAACTAGACGTATTAACCACTGCTCAGGTCTATTTAAGATTAAGAAATCAAGATCTTTTAACCGATAATGAAGTAAAGAAAGTAGCTAATTCATAGAATCGAGTTAAAATTACCATCCACCGATATAAAAACAGCACTAATGATGTAATTTTGTTAGTAACGACATTTATTCAAAACGAGCCATACCTATGAAAAAAATCATCTTATTATTATCTGTAGTCATAGTACTGGCAAGCTGTTTACAAGAAAAGGAAATAAGCTCTATACACCCTGAAAACTGGTCTAAGAGAAAAATTACCATGAAGGTTCAAGATTCTTTAGAGTACGGTAAATCTTATCTATCGATCTATTCTCAAATTTATAGCAGCTCTGAGCATAAGACCCATAATTTAACCGCTATGGTCAGCTTACGAAATACAAGCGATGTCGATACTATTTACCTTTCTAAGGCCGAGTATTTTGATACCCATGGGGTTTCGTTACGAAATTACTTTAGCCATCCTATTTATTTAGCCCCTTTAGAAACGGCTGAAATTATTATTGACGAGATGGATGTTGAAGGCGGTACCGGTTCGAACTTTATTTTTGAATGGCAAGCACCAAAAGATTGCCCAGAGCCATTATTCGAAGGTATCATGAATTCTACCGTTGGCCAACAAGGACTCTCATTTACTACACAATCTAGAAGAATAAAGTAGTTTTCTAGTACTTATAGAATTTCGTGCTTTTGTTGATATTCGAATCTTGAATTTGTAATATATACAAACCTGAAGGTAAATCTGAAACGTTGATTCTAGCATCTGATGCTTTATCCATTTTCAATGCTACACCACCTGTACTCATTATTCTATACGTAGCAGTATCAGACGTTTTTACATTCAATTGTATTTCATCTACCGCAGGGTTAGGGTATACGCTAAACGGTATATCAGAATCTGCACTTAAAGTATGTAAGGTTTCTAACTCGGTATCTTCACCATTAAAAGTAAATGTTGCCACCTCGCTAAATTCAGAAGCGATGTTTTGTGAGCAGAATGTTCTTAATCTAAAAGAATAGGTAGTATCGTTTAACAATCCCTTCCAGCTGAAGTTATTTACAGAAATATACTCTGTTGTCCATTCTTGTTGGTGAACTTCTTTATACTGAATTTCATACAGTGCATCTTCCGAAGCATTCCAAGCTAATTTTACAGTAGACATTTCAGCTTCATCAAGATTAACTTCTGGAGCATTTATAGAACATGTCGTCATAGCAACACCTGAAACGATCAATGAAAAATCTTGCATAGCGTTTACTAGTTCACCTTTATGGGTGACGGTAATAGTATAGGTACCATTTGCATTAGGTATTTCAACTCTTTCAAAGGGATCAACCAAATTATCGCCTTTAGTTGCTGGGCTATTTGCCTGTGCAGGATTCAATTTCCAAGGTAAAAAAGTTTGTCCGTTTTTAGTGATTCTGATATCAAGATCATTTACCAAAGCGGCAGTAGTATTATTTAATTGACCTGAATTAATAAAACTAGATTGTACATCTGTCCAAGAAATTGAAGCGATCAATGTTTCGTTACCTTCTGCAGTTACATCGAAAGAAAAAGAATTTCCGTTTTCTAAAGTTTCTTCGGCAATATGGCTAGAGAAATCTTTATTGTTTAAAACCTCGGCCGCATTTTTTGCATTCATAACGCCCCAGCCCATTTTATAATCAGGACCTTCAGTGTCAATGTCATCGGCAGTATGTAACGCCAACCCTTTTAATGTCGCAGCTTTCATATATTCACCATATAATTCTTTGTTATACTGTTGTAACAATAATAATGACCCCGTTACACCTGGTGTCGCCATAGAGGTACCAGAAGAAGTATTATAGCTAGTGTTACTGATCGCATCGGTTGATAAAACAGCACCACCGTTACCGGCAAGATCTGGCTTAATTCTACCATCATCAACCGGACCGAAGCTACTGTATGCAGAAACATCGGCACTTTTTAAATTTCCGTTTCCGTCTATCTTAGAATTAGCGGCTGCAACGGTAATATTGTTTTTAGAAATAGTAAAACCTAACAGTACATCAAAACCATCTGCTGTTTTGCCATAAGAAGGTGTTTCGTTATCTCTACTCTTTTGTGCATTACCTGCAGCGGTTACCATTAAATAATAAGGAGCATTGTACATGATTTTGTCCCAATCTTGAGAAACTTTAGTGTAAGCGCCAAAATACCAGTCTGGCACACGATCAGCTTTAATACCGTAAGAGTGGTTAGAAATTAGGAGTCCGTCAGCAGCAGCTTCTGTCACTTCAATTTTATCTCTTGTCCAATCATGAGATATTACATTGGCCATATTAGCCACACCTCTAGCGTCTTTTTTAAGTCCCGTAGAAATAATACTTCCAGAAACTCTAGTTGCGTGTGCATCAACCTCAGCATTACTATCAGCAATAGTAACTCTAGATGCATATTCAATATGATTCTCTAAGGCAACACCAGCATCCCACACACCAACATTCATTCCGTCACCATCTAAATTTAGTCCCATTAAACCGTCGGTGTTTAATGTACTCGCTCTAGATACCATACCAGCTTCATCAGAATACGTTTCATAGTATAAAGGACTACCATCTACCCCTATACCTTGCAATTCTATTTTTTTACCGTTCGCTAAAGTTTCCTTTATTTTCCAATTGTTCAATTTTGCTACCTCTTTAAGATGAGTTCTTTCAAGAGCATACTCAGAAACCAAATTAGATTTAAAATTTGCCAATTCGGTTTTCTTATTGTTTTCAGCAATTTTTAATCGTTGTTGAGAATTTTGTGCAGAAGCAATATGAATTGACGAGAACACAAAAAATAGCAGTATTAAGATACTACTTGTACGGTAGGTTGAATTATAGGTAGTCAACATAAGTTTAAATTTGTAAGATTTGGACTACAAATATATAAACCTATTTGAGCGTTCGGTGAATGAACACTTTTATTCGATGAATTGCACGAACATTGTGTTCAACCTGTTGTGAAAACGTCAATTTATGATGTGTAAGATTTTTCTTTCGATTAAGTGTGCTTTAAGAATTAAAAGTAAATACCGCATAAACCGGAAAATGGTCGCTATACCCACCCATATAACGATCAGATACAAAGGTTCTATAGGGCGTACCTTTATATTTACCTTCTTTCTCTTTTAAAGATTGATGATCATAGATGGCGGCAGTATCAAAACTGTGGGTATTCTTTTGAAATTTAAAAAAAGAATTCGAGATTAAAATTTGGTCGAACATATTCCATTTATTTCCATAAACAGATGACCCTTTACTATTAGGTATATGAATCTTCTCAAAAGGATTAAATAAACCGGATCCTTCTGTCATCGTTTGAAGACTAGTTGAAGAAGGGTCATCGTTAAAATCGCCCATAACTATAATATTGGGGTCTAACTCCTCTTTTTTAATACGTTCTATTTTAAGTATAATTTCGTTGGCAGCGATTACACGCTTATATTCAGTTTCTACACCACCGTCTCTTCTAGAAGGCCAATGATTTACAAAAACGTGTACCAACTCTTTATTAAGCTCGCCCTTTACATATAGTATATCTCTGGTTGTATCTCTAACTCCGCCAGCATTATCGACTAATAATGTCAATGGTTCTGAGTGTAAAACCTTAAAAAAACGCTTTCGGTAAATAAGACCAGTATCAATACCTCGTTCATCGGGCGAATCATAATGAATAAATCCGTAATCTAAATCATCCATTTCATCGGTATCCAACAGCGCTTTAAAAACACTATTATTCTCAGCTTCGGCAACACCTATTAATACAGGCGGATAAGGATGATCTTCGTCACCTATTTTAACCATGGTCTTTGCAAGCTTCTTCAGTTTGCGTTGATATCGCTCTACAGTCCAATTTTTAGCACCGTCGGGTGTATAATCCTTATCTAGAATCTTAGAATTACGCTCTGGATCAAATAGATTCTCTAAATTGTAGAACGCAATTGTATAACGCTGTTTTTTAGTCTTTTTCTTAAAGAATGGAAATTGCATGTATTATTTTAATGAGTAACAACTCTAAAGAAGCAAAAAGACATTCAAGGAGTATTCATTTAATATTCCATGGAACGCCTCAAAGCACAAAATCTCGATTATCGAGTCAATAAAAATACGAAATAGCTTATCGGTAATTGCTTAATTTTACACTTTACGGAATTTATGATAGAAAAGAAGAGTATAGATTATGAAAAAGCGGTTCTTATTGGTATCATCAATAAAGACCAAAATGAAGAAAAGGTAAAGGAATACCTAGATGAACTAGAGTTTCTTACCTACACTGCTGGTGGTGAAGTTTTAAAACGTTTTACCCAACGCATGGATATTCCAAACCCGAAGACCTTAATAGGTACCGGAAAAATGGAAGAAATCGAAAAGTATGTTGATGAGCATGAAATTGGCTCGGTAATTTTCGATGATGAGCTTACACCTGGTCAACAACGTAATATTGAAAAACAATTACGCTGTAAGATTATTGATCGTACCAGTTTGATCTTAGACATATTTGCCCAGCGTGCACAAACAAGTTATGCGAGAACACAAGTAGAACTTGCACAGTATGAATACCTGTTACCAAGACTTACCGGATTATGGACGCACCTTGAGCGACAAAAAGGGGGTATTGGTATGCGCGGACCAGGAGAAACCGAAATTGAAACAGATAGACGTATTGTTCGTGACCGTATTACCTTATTAAAAAAGAAGCTTCTCAAAATTGATCGCCAAATGGAAACCCAAAGAGGTAACCGCGGTGCTTTGGTGCGTGTTGCTTTAGTTGGTTATACCAACGTTGGTAAGTCTACTTTAATGAACGTTATTAGTAAGAGCGAAGTATTTGCAGAGAACAAACTGTTCGCTACCCTAGACACTACAGTAAGAAAGGTTGTTATAGGAAACCTACCTTTTCTCTTAAGTGATACAGTTGGGTTTATTAGAAAATTGCCTACACAGCTAGTAGAAAGCTTTAAAAGTACTTTAGACGAGGTTCGCGAGGCAGATTTATTATTACATATAGTAGACATCTCGCACCCACAGTTTGAAGAGCATATAGAGTCGGTAAACCAAATATTATCTGAGATTAAAAGTTCAGATAAGAAAATGATCATGGTCTTCAATAAGATTGATCAATACGAGCATGAAACTATCGATGATGATGATTTAATTACAGAACGTACCGGAAGACATTTTACCATTAATGATTGGAAACAAACATGGATGGAAAAGGTTGGTGACCGTGCCATTTTTATATCTGCATTAAACAAAGAAAATCTAGATGAATTTAGAAAACGTGTTTATGATGAGGTAAGAGACATTCATATTACTCGTTTTCCATATAATAATTTCCTTTATCCGGAACATTTAGACGAGTATTAGACATCAATTAAAATGGAATTAATGTAGTTCATCGATGAAATTAAACAGATGGTAAATCTCACCACATTATGAGATGAGTTCACAACATAAATTGTTTTCAACAAGACCATATGAGTTAATTTTACAGTGTACTTAAGATAAGTCTTGACCCCAAATCGATATTTAACTTATGAAAACTAAAAAGTAAAATCCCAAATTTTACGATAATTACTTAACCGAAAAAAGCCCTCTATTTAGAGGGCTTTTTTATTATATACTATTTTCTAATAATCTCTTAGACTACAAAGAGTAGTTAAGACCGATCAAGAAATATGTTTGTAATTTGTTATCTACGTTATCAAATGTAGCTGTTGGATCAGGAATAGCGCGTGTTAAAGCATTATTTAAAGCTTCTTGCTTGTTATCACGTAAACCAAATTCAAAACCTAAACCAATTCCATTCCACAATGTGTAACCAAAAGAGTTGATCCAAGTAGTATTAGAATAATTACCGCTCTTATAGCTTTGAAACATAGAAAGGTTAGACTTAAAGTTTACCGCTCCAATTTGTCTTGTGTAATCAGCAACGATTTTAGCACCTAAAGAAGATTCAAATACTGATTCGCCTTTACTAAATACGAAGTTGTAGTTTAACGGGTGAATTACAACAACTAAATCAGCAATAGGAGTCCAAGTAGCACCAACACCAAAGTCAAGGTATCCTGGATCGTTAAAGTTGTTCAATATTGTAGTTCTGTACTCACCTAAACCAGAAATCGCCCACTTTTCGCTAAGCTTTCTTCCGTAAAGAGAAGAGACGTTAAATACATCTGTTCCTTGTTTGAAACTGTCATCATCAGTATCATCATTCTTATCGTCGAACTTAACCCATCCTAAATTGATGTTACCAGAGTTTCTCCAGAAGAATTTCTCTTCGTTTAAATTAGCAAAAGCGTTTACAGTTACACCAATGTTACCAGAAGATAAATCTGGAGTACCTTGACCGTACCAGTTGTTAAAGCTACTTAAGTTTGCACCGATAGTACCAAATGCACCTTTCTTCCATCCTGGCAATGCGTCAATAGCACCTTGAATGGCGTCAGCTCTTCCTTGAATAGCTGCGATAGAATCTTTTGCTGCACCTAATTGACCTTTTAGTTCTTCTTCTGTCTGAGAAAAACCAACAGTTGCAACAAATGCAAGAGCTAGAGTTAATACAATTTTCTTCATAATAATTAATGTTTATAATTTATAGTGGCGCAAAGGTAATAATACTTCGCAACATCTTTAAGTAGGAATATGTTATTTTCTTTTGTATAATGGCACAGAAGAGCAAGCCTCACCATACATAATAGACTTAGCCACAGGTTTTAAACGCTCTGCGAGAAACAGATAAGCGTTTGCAGGCACAGGTTTTTTACTGCACCCTTTAATAATAATCAGTTGATCTTGATATTCAGCAACGTCAATATCTTCAATTATAGATTGATAAATACTCGTTTCTAAATCTACTAAAGTACCTTGAATCGCCTTTTTTGCGATACCACTAAGTTTTACACTTAATAATAAATATGCCCAACCCGGCACTATAGCATCTGTAGAACATTGCATAGCAACATAAGCACCCTCATATTGAGACCAATCATGTGCTTCAACAAAATTTCTAAAATCTTTTTCCTTTAAGATAAATCCTTCAAAAAGCCAGTCTTTGATATCTAAAACCACTCTATTTCCCTTGGGATAGTGATCTTCTAGGTTAAAAGTAATCAGTTTACTCTCGGCAACTTTATTTACAATTTCATCTTGCATAAAGGCATCTTTTAAATTGAGACAACAATCTAATTAAAGAAGGCCTAGTTCTAATTTCGCCTCTTCGCTCATTAAATCTTGCGTCCAAGGTGGGTCAAAAGTAATTTCAACCTCGGCATCTTTAATGGCATCTAATGATTTTACTTTCTCCTCTACTTCTGCCGGTAAACTTTCAGCAACCGGACAATTAGGTGATGTAAGTGTCATTAAAATCTTGACTTCATTATCTTCATTCACCAAAACATCATATATCAATCCTAATTCATAGATATCTACAGGAATTTCTGGATCATATATGGTCTTTAAAATCTTAACGATTTTCTCCCCTAACTCTGCGCTGTCTTCAGCTATATTTTCATCACTCATAATCTTCTAGTCTTCAATTTGTGTTTGATACGCTACTGCGTATAACTTTAATTGTTTGATCATACTTACCAAACCGTTTGCCCTTGTAGGCGACAAATGCTCTTTTAACCCAATCTCGTCAATAAACTGTGTATCGGCATCTAAAATATCTTGTGGTTTTTGGTTGCTAAATGCACGAATTAGAATGGCGATAATACCCTTAGTAATTATAGCATCGCTATCTGCCGTAAAAACCAATTTATTATCTTCTAATTCGGCATGTACCCAAACCTTACTTTGACAACCTTTAATAATGTTATCGTCAGTCTTAAACTCTTCGTTAATTAATGGAAGTGATTTGCCAAGATCGATCATGTACTCATAGCGCTGCATCCAATCATCGAACATAGAAAATTCATCTATAATCTCTTCCTGTATCTCTTTAATTTCCATTGCTTTATTTTATGCAAAATTACAACAAGTAAGTATGTTAATCAACAGTTTTAGCGATGGTCAACATATTGTTTATCAAAGATGTTAATTGTGAAGGAGGATTGCCTTCATCAAAAGGTTTCGAGATAAAAAAACTATCGGGTGTTATTATAGTTAAAGTGGCAATTCTTGCCCTGTCGGTATGACTATTATTACTTGGCGCAATTAGGTTCTCTAAATTCAGAACATCTATAGTTTTTGATAAGTTTATTAAAGAGCTCCATTGCTCATTATTGATGCTTTTAGATTTTTGAAATTCAGATATTCCTTTTGATATTACATCTATATCGTTTTCATTTATCAAACATGTATAATTAGAGCCTCTTGTACTAGCTTCATATTTAAATTCAGTAATAATTGTTTTATTGGGCATTGACTTTTGACCACACGTATTCATTGTAATAATGCCTAGGAGCAAAAAGACTATTTTCATTAGTATATATTTAAATGTAATAATACAAAAAGGACACCCATTGGATGTCCTTTTATTATAAGCTTAAGAATAATTTTAGTTTACAAAACCTTCTTTTGGTCCGCCAGCTACAAACAACGCACGCATACGATCATTTTGACCAGAGGTGAACATATACATACAGTCATCTTGCACATAGTCCATATAATTCATGGTCATGTCTGTTGATCTACAATTAACCGTTGGGTAAGAAGGGCAGTTGTAGTTAGGAGCATCAGAAGTTGGAGTATCTGCAACAAAATCATCTCTGTTACATCTACCATCACCCCAAATATGACGAAGGTTTAACCAGTGACCAACTTCATGTGTTGCAGTACGACCTTTACCATAGATACCGCCTGCATTAGTTTCACCAAAGAAATCAGTACCGATTACTACTCCGTCAGTTGCATTAGACCCACCAGGAAATTGAGCATAACCAAGAATACCGCCACCAATTTCACAAACCCAAAGGTTAAGATTACTAGTTGCGTCTGTTGGTGCGATACCACCTTGAGATGGTATTTTCATCGCATCATTGGTACCCCAAGAAGCTTTAGTGTTCACTACCCTATTTACCGTTCCTAATACAAACGTAACATTAATATCGGCCACAAGACCTGCAAAAGCAGAAGGTACATTACTAGTATTAGAATTATTGTTCTGAAAATCTTCATTCAATATTCTAATTTGAGAATTAATTTGGTTTTGCGTTACTTGCCCAGAAAACTGTTCAATGATATTGATAACTACAGGGATCGTAATCGCTCCTTCATAAATAGAAGGGGTAGTTCCACCACCTCCATTGCCTCCTGTAGGTTTACCTTTGTTAGCTTGGCCTTTTAAAGCAATGGCTTTACGTGTATTATATTCAATATCGTACATCTTTTTCGCTAGTCCATTATTCTTAGATAATCTGTATTCCAAATTTTTCATGGATACGCATTTCTCTAAACTACTGGCAGACTTACCTGCGATGTCGTCTTGATCAACATATAAGCTAAAATCGCTCATATCTACTTGTACTTCCTGCGATTCTTCTACCGTATTGTCAGAGATGGGGGAATCATTTTCGCACGATACTAGAAATGCACCTAATAACGCAACGCTTAAAATTACTTTTTTCATAAATAGTCAATATTTTATAATTAGTGTTGACCCAATATATAAAATATTAACAATATGTTAAAGAAATGTTAGGAAAAATATAGATTTTAACAAATTTTACCCAGTTAAAGCAGCATGCTCTTAGCTTTAATTACGCCCGCAACAAGTACATCTACTTCTTCTTTGGTATTATAAAAAGCAAAACTAGCACGTACGGTGCCTGGTATTTTAAAGAAATCCATAATCGGTTGTGCACAATGGTGCCCCGTACGAACGGCAATGCCCAACTTGTCTAAAATACTACCTATATCATATGGGTGAATACCCTCGATATTGAATGATATAACAGAAGTCTTATTATTAGCGGTACCATATATTTTGAGTCCGTCTATCTTCAGTAATTCCTCCGTCGCGTATTCTAGCAATTCGTGCTCATACTTGGCAATTTCCTCAAAGCCAATAGCATTCATATAATCTAGTGCTGCGCCAAAAGCGATACCACCACAGATATTAGGGGTGCCTGCTTCGAATTTATGCGGTAAATCGGCATAGGTCGTTTTCTCGAAAGTTACTTCGGCTATCATTTCACCACCACCTTGGTAAGGGGGCAATTTATTTAACCACTCTTCTTTACCATATAACATACCTTCACCAGTTGGACCACATATTTTATGTGCAGAACAAGTATAGAAATCCACATCTAAAGCTTGTACATCGGCAACTAAATGAGGAGCAGCTTGTGCGCCATCAATTAATACGGCAGCACCAGCTTTATGCGCCTTTTCAATTATTTCTTCTATCGGATTAATAGTCCCTAAAGCATTAGAAATATGGTTACAGAAAACCAGTTTTGTTTTATCTGAAAGTAATTCATCATACACATCCATTCGTAATTCCCCTTCTAAATTCATAGGGATGACTTTTAAAATAGCACCAGTACGCTCACATAGCATTTGCCACGGCACAATATTAGAATGATGCTCCATCGCAGAAACTAAAACCTCATCTCCTTTTTTAATCAAAGAGGCGAATCCGTTAGCAACTAGATTTATACTGTGGGTAGTTCCCGACGTGAATATGATTTCATAAGACTTCGCGGCATTAAAATGCTTCTGAATCTTTATTCTTGCCTGCTCGTATTTATCCGTCGCTTCTTGTGAAAGCGTATGAACCCCACGGTGAATATTAGCATTGTAGTTTTGATAATAATCTACAATGACATCGATAACCTGTTGCGGAGTTTGCGAAGTAGCGGCATTGTCTAAATAGACCAATGGTTTACCGTTTACCTGACGCTTAAGAATTGGAAAATCTTCTCTTATTTTTTTAATATCTAGCATAGTCAATCTTCTTATATACAAAGATACCCGATAATGAAAACATATCGGGTATTGTACATTATCCTTTTGTGATAATCTATGTTTAATAAAAGTTAAAAACGGAATCCGACACCAGCTTTTATAAAGCCTGTTTTCTCTTTAAAGTCATAATTACTTGTTTGACCATTAATTTCAGATTCTCCTTTGAATTTTATAGTAAGATAATCGTATTGTGCCTGAACAAAAAAGCGTTTAGATATATCATAAGACAATCCCACATTTAGGTTTAAACCTCCTTCGGTTTTAGTATTATCAACAATAAATTGATCCCCATTATCATAATATATATCTACAATACTAAACGTATAGCCTATACCAATTTGAGGCCTAAGAGCTGATAAACCTGGAATAGGCAACTCTGCAAATAGTTTAGGTTGTAATAAAAACTGTTTTGCTTTGTAATCAAACTCCAAATCCTGCCCGCTTGCTGATCCGTAGGTAAAATTGTTAAAGTTTTTCAAATAAGCCGCATTGAATCCTGCGCCCAAAATAACAGGACCAAGATTTGCAAATCTGTATTTGACACCCAAATCCAAAACTCCATTGAAATCATTTTGCAAATTACTATTAGCAACTAAAGGGTAATTAGCCTCAATACTCCATTTTTGGTCTTGAGCGTGCACTAAAAAAGAAGAGAAAACTAAAAAAGAAGCAAGAATAATTTTTTTCATATTTATTTTAGTCAGGAATTAACCGCGCTAAAATAAACTTTACTAATGTAAGAAAATACAACGGTTCGTTAAGAATAACCTAACGAACCGTTAATTTTTATTGAATAAAATAATGAATGTCTCTACAAATCGAACCCAAGGTTTACCCCTAGTTTCTTAGCAATCAATTTATTTATTCTAGTCTTAAGTTCAGGAATACGAACCGTATTTAAAACATTATTAGAAAAGGCATACATTAATAAAGCCTTTGCCTCTTTCTTTGGTATACCTCTTGACTGTAAATAGAATAAAGCATCTTCATCTAACTGACCAATAGTACAGCCATGAGAACATTTTACATCATCTGCAAAAATCTCTAACTGTGGTTTCGAATTGATGCTTGCTTTATCGCTAATTAGAATATTATTATTTTTTTGGAATGCATTTGTCTTTTGAGCAATTTTATCTACGATAATTTTACCGTTAAAAACACCTGTAGAGCTATCGCCATAAATACCCTTATAATCTTGATGACTTTCACAATTCGGTTGCATATGATGCACTAATGTATAATGATCCACATGCTGTTTTTCCCCTAGAATAGTAACACCATTCATGGTAGAATCTATATACTCACCGTTTTGATAAAAGTTAAGATTGTTACGAGTCAATTTACCACCGAAAGAGAAGGTATGAACGTTAACAACACTTTTGTCTTTTTGATCAACGTAGGTGTTATCGATCAATGAAGCCGTAGCCGCATCGTTCTGAATTTTATAAAAATCAACAATAGCACTTTTTGCAGCGAATATTTCGGTTACTGCATTAGTAAGAGTGTCGTTTGATGTTAAACTCTGGTGACGCTCAATAATTTGAACCTCAGCATTTTCTTCTACTACAATTAAATTTCTTGGTTGCAATAAAATAGAAGCCTCGTTACCCGTAGAGAAATGTAATATCTCAATTGGCTTTTTCGGCATTTTATTTTTTGGGATGTAGATGTAAGCCCCTTCTCTACTAAACGCAGTGTTTAAGCTAGTTAATGACTCATCTTTAGATGCGATTTTATTAAAATACACATCTATAATCTGTTTGTACATTGGCTTGGTAAGCGCTGAACTCATTAAGCAGATATCTACACCATCATGTGTAGTTTCAGACAAGAAAGAACTATAAATACCATCAACAAAAACAATTTTATAGGTATCGATCTCGTGAATGAAATAACGTTTTACATCTTTATATTCCAACGCATTCTGTTCCTTAGGAAATATGCTGAAATCTATTTTTTGTAAGCTATTTAATGAAGTATATTTCCAAGCTTCTTCCTTTTTAGAGGGAAACCCTTTTTCCTCAAAGTTTTTTATAGCTGCCATACGAACGTCGTGCACCGGATGTTCAACATCCACGTTGTTCTCAAACGCCATAAAAGAGGAAATCAATTTATCTTTTAAATCCATATTTTTTCAGTTGCCAGTTTACAGTAGCAGTTGGCAGTTCGCAATCTCTGATTACTACCACTGAATACTGTATACTTAATTACACCGCTGTTTCTTGCTTTAACCAGTCGTATCCTTTTTCTTCAAGCTCTAGAGCAAGTTCTTTACCACCAGATTTTACAATTTTACCATTATGTAAAACGTGAACAAAATCAGGCACGATATACTCCAATAAACGTTGGTAGTGTGTAATTAATATTACAGCGTTATCCTTACTTTTTAGTTTGTTGACACCGCTAGCAACAATACGCAAAGCATCGATATCCAATCCAGAATCGGTTTCATCCAAAATTGCAACCTTTGGCTCTAACATTGCCATTTGAAAAATCTCGTTTCTCTTTTTCTCACCGCCAGAAAAACCTTCGTTCAATGATCTAGATAAAAACTTACGGTCAATTTCTAATAACTCAGATTTTTCACGAATCAATTTCAACATATCCTTTGCAGGCATATCTTCAAGACCTTTAGCCTTACGAGATTCGTTAATAGCCGTTTTCATAAAGTTGGTTACAGAAACACCCGGGATCTCAACTGGATACTGAAAAGAAAGAAAAACACCCTTGTGCGCTCTTTCTTCTGGAGAAACTTCTTCTAAATCTTCACCACTTAATTCAATTGAACCTTGAGTAACCTCAAAACGCTCGTTTCCGGCAATTACAGAAGCTAATGTACTTTTACCAGAACCATTCGGTCCCATTATAGCATGTACTTCACCTGCTTTAATCTCTAGGTTTATTCCTCTTAATATCTCCTTATCATCTACGCTAGCATGTAGATCTTTAATTTTCAACATAATATGTTACTTTAAATATTGTGGCGCCTATGGCGTTTTACTAAAAACTTAATTACTTTTTATCCTACAGAACCTTCTAAACTAATTTCCAATAATTTTTGTGCCTCTACAGCAAATTCCATTGGTAGTTTATTTAGTACTTCTTTACTGAAACCATTTACAATCAATGCAATCGCTTTCTCTGTTGGTATACCTCTTTGGTTACAGTAGAAAATTTGATCTTCACCTATTTTACTAGTTGTAGCCTCATGCTCTATCATTGCCGTTTTATTCTTTGCTTCGATATACGGGAAGGTATGTGCACCACATTCGTTACCCATTAACAAAGAATCGCATTGAGAGAAATTACGCGCACCATCGGCACGGCTATTTATCTGTACCAAGCCACGGTAACTGTTTTGAGATTTACCTGCAGAAATACCTTTAGATATAATAGTACTCTTGGTGTTTTTACCAAGATGAACCATTTTAGTACCTGTATCTGCTTGTTGGTAATTGTTCGTTACGGCAATAGAATAAAACTCACCGATAGAATTATCTCCTTTTAGAATACAAGAAGGATATTTCCATGTTACTGCCGAACCTGTTTCAACCTGTGTCCAAGATACTTTAGCGTTCTTCTCGCAAATTGCTCTTTTCGTAACGAAGTTATAAACACCACCTTTACCCTCTTTGTTACCTGGGAACCAGTTTTGAACGGTAGAATATTTTATTTCAGCACCATCTAAAGCAATTAGCTCAACTACGGCAGCGTGTAATTGATTTTCATCTCTTGATGGGGCAGTACAACCTTCAAGGTAACTTACATAACTATCTTCATCAGCAATAAGCAACGTACGTTCAAATTGACCTGTACCGGCTTGATTAATTCTAAAGTATGTAGAAAGTTCCATTGGACATCTTACCCCTTTAGGTATATAACAGAAAGAACCATCTGTAAATACTGCGGAATTTAAAGCCGCATAAAAATTATCTTTTTGAGGCACAACAGTACCCATATACTTTTTCACCAATTCTGGGTGCTCTTTTATAGCCTCTGAAATAGGCATAAAAATAATTCCCTTTTCAGCTAGTGTCTTTTTAAAAGTAGTTGCAACAGAAACAGAATCGACAACAATATCAACAGCTACATTTTGTAATTTCTTTTGTTCATCAACAGAAATACCAAGCTTACGATACATTTCTAACAAATCTGGATCTACATCATCTAATGTTTTATTAGGATCTGCAGATTTTGGTGCAGAATAATAACTGATATTCTGAAAATCTGGTTTTTCATAATGCACATTTGCCCATGTAGGCTCTTTCATACTTTGCCAAATACGAAAAGCTTCTAAACGCCAAAGCGTCATCCACTCCGGTTCTTCTTTTTTCTTTGAAATCGCAATAACAATTTCTTCGCTTAAACCAATAGGAAATGTATCAGATTCAATATCTGTGTAGAAACCATACTCATACTCTTTGGTTTCCAATTCTTTCTTTAATTCTTCTTCTGTATATGCCATATTTCCATAGTTAATAAGTTAAAAGCAAATGAGTTAAAAATTAACTACATCTCTTTTTAACGTATTTAATATAGTTCGCTAACTGTTTCGAAATTACAACAACTAGCTCTCTATACTCTATTAATTCTCTTTTATCAAAATATCCAATTTCTTCCATTACATTGAAAAGATTCCTGACTTCTCCCGAAGAACCTTTTGAAAAATAAAGAAATCTAATCAGCTCTTTATCGGTTTCCCGTTCAAAACCTTCAGATATATTATTCGAAATTGAAATAGTTGCTCTTCTTAATTGATCAACCATTGCAAAATCATTTTTTAAAGGTTGCCTTTCAAGCAATTTATAGATTTTACCCGTAAAAGTTATTGATAATTTGTACACTTCTAAATCTTCAAAAGAACTATACATTATAACTTTTACTTATTTACTTTTTACTGTTTAACTTCTTTTTACAATGAAAAACTCTCGCCACAACCACACGTTCTTTGAGCGTTCGGATTATTAAAAACAAACCCTTTTCCGTTGAGTCCGCCAGAGTATTCTAAAACTGTACCTACTAAATATAAAAAGCTTTTTTTGTCTACGATAATACGTACATTATTGTCTTCGAATACTTTATCAGCGTCGTCCTTCTTATCATCGAAGTTTAACTCATATGATAATCCACTACATCCGCCACTCTTTACACCAACACGCACATAATCCGTCGTAGCATCAAAACCTTCTTCTGTCATTAGGTTGATTACTTTCTGTTTAGCCGTTTCTGATACTTGAATCATAATTAACTAGATTTAATCTAAATAGTTTACAAATATACGTCATAAGTAGGTTTTTTCCATAGAACCTAACATTATTATAACGTATATATTAATAGAGAAATACTATACACAAAAGAGTGCGACTATTTAATTTTTAGAAGAATTAGGTCAGATTTTCCTTTAGAAGTTAAGGAATTGAAATCTGTACTTGAAGATTCTCCAATAATCAAGATGCTTCCGTCTGCTTTTTCAACTAAATCAAACCCAAAATCTAAGCCTGAACCACCAAAAGATTTTTGCCAAACCAAGCTGCCAAATGCATTCGTTTTTACGACCCAAATATCATTTTCTCCATTATTTGAAGTACTATGCTTATCGTCACTTTTAGCATTTCCCGTTATTATAAAACCACCATCCTTACTTTGAATTACCGCTTGCGCCAAATCAAACTGACTACCACCATAAGTTTGTTCCCAAATCATGTTTCCTACTTCATCTAGCTTAATCATCCACATATCAGACTCTCCGTTATTTAACAAAACATCACCATCTGTACTAAAAGTATTACCCACTATCACAAAACCATTATCACTGGTTTTTGCAATATCATAAGCAACTTCTATACCCTCGCCACCATAAGAATGCTCCCAAACAAAATTTCCAAACGTGTCTACTTTCACCACCCAAAAGTCATAACTGCCGTTGGTATCACTAATATCATAATCTTCACTTTCAGTAAAGCCAGCCATTACAAATCCGCCATCGCTTGTTTGTACTGCACTATGTGCCCTGTCATTATTAGTTCCTCCAAAATAACCGCGCCACTGCACGCTACCATCTTCGTCAATTTTAGTTCCCCAAAATTCTCCAACTCCATGGCTAGTCAATGAATTTCCTTTCTCGGTATTACCGTCTGCCCTAGCAGAAGTAATATCTAAAAAACCTGTAAAAAAATAACCTCCTTGCGAAGCTTCAAGAATATCGTACGAGTGGTCGTGACCAGAAAAACCATAACTACTCTCCCATTCTAAAACACCTTGAGCATCTAATTTTATAATCCAATTATCATGAAAACCTTCATTATTAGACGCATCGCCATCGCTACTCATTGAATATCCTGTTAAGATATAACCACCATCTTTTGTTAGCGCTAAGCTTTGCCCAATATCATCTTTACTACCGCCATATGTTTTATTCCACTGTAAATTATTGTTTTCATCAAATTTCAAAAACCAATAATCATTCTCTTCTTGAGTTTTTGTAGAAATATCGCCATCAATACTTGATGTATGTCCAATAATAGCATAGCCACCATCATTTGTTTTTACAATGGCTTGGGCGCTTTCATTTCCACTGCCGCCAAAACTCTTTATCCAATCTAGCTCCCCCTTAAAATCAGTTTTTAAACCATCAATAGATACTTCTGCCTCGTCTTTAGCACAAGAAAAAAGAATAGAAAAAAGCAAGACCAGAAGTATATTTCGCATAATTAATTCGATTTTTGAATGATAAAAAATCCGTTATTAATATCACTAACAATTATTTTACCACTCTCGAAATAAGGGTAAACACTCCACACCCCGGCAAATTGAGTATTATCATTTGAAGGATACGTATCAAAAAAAGCCTTTTCGGTTACATTCTTGTTTTCTATGTCGGCGATATCTAAAACCCGAACCCCCGCAGTATAATTAGCTAAGAAAAACTCATCTCCTAAAACATAACCGTTGTGGTCTATAGCCCCTGTAGGACCTGAATAGGTGTGATGCAATACAGGATTCTCCAAATCTTCCATATCAAAAATAAATGTACGTGTCCTGAATCCTACATTCACCTCATCTAATTCATCTCCTAGAATAAAATAGCGATGATCTTCGGTAAACCAGCCTTGGTGGGTATAACTTACATTTGGGTAAGACAATGTAGCTAAGGTAACCGGTGCATTTTTGTCTGAAATATCTACTACAACTACCAAATCTTCATTGGCACCCACAAAAATTTCTGACCCCACATACCTAGCATCAACACCATTATAAGTAATTACTTGAGCATCATGTGTATAGCCATTTAACCCCCAGCCCCCAGCAAGTGTCGGTACGACTGGATTTTGAAGATCTAGAAAATGTACTCCACCATTAAATTGATCATTTCTAGCTGTGCCAACTGGGTATGCAAAACCAGAATCTTCGTTAATAACTATATTATGGGCATTACCTAAATTGGTATACCTACCATCTGAGGTAAATATTTGAGACCCATTATTCAGGTCTCTTAATTTTTTTAAATCAAAAATCTGAACACCATGATTATTAGCTTCAGAAACCACATAAGCATAATCTTCAAATACCTTTACATCGCGCCAAGAACTAGAAGTTGTAGCCGTTGGCAATTTTCCTAAATATATAGGGTTTTCAGCATCAGAAATATCTATAAAAGCTGTTCCGTTCGCTAAACCCATAATAGCATATTCCTTACCTGTTTCAGTATCTGTCCACCCCCAAATATCATTGGCCTCGTTGGCAGAAAAAACATCTAAAGCGATATGTGCTACTAAATCATACCCGCTGCATGGGTAAATACCTGCAAATCCGTTTTCACATGGAATTACACCATTTTGCACGGGAGTATTTGTAGGTGATTCCTCTTCAACCCCAGAATCTATTACATCGGGCGCAACATCATCTGATGAGCATCCAAAAATTAAAATAAATGTTAAAAACCAAACGCCTTTATTCATGTAATCGATTTATTTTCAATACCTAAAGATAGTAATTGCTTATTTTGAAAAAATACAAATCTATAAATACCTTTAAATAATCGATTGAAATAAATTACCTTCAATACCAAATCAAACAACAACTACAACATATGTTACACAACAAATCAAACGACAAAAACAACACCCGCCGAAAATTTATGAAGAATACCGGTATGGCGGCAGCCGGTTTTATGATCGTACCTAGACACGTTTTAGGGGGCACCGGTTATATTGCACCTAGCGATAAACTTAATATTGCCGGTATCGGCGTAGGCGGTAAAGGTCAAAGCGATATTGCTTCTTTTGCCGAAAGCCCTAATGTAAATATTGTATCTCTTTGCGATGTCGATGATAGACAAGCGATAGCGTCTAGAGAAGCATATCCAAAAGCAAGTTATTTCAACGATTTCAGGGAGATGCTAGATAAAGAAGGCAAAAATATAGATGCCGTTTCTGTATCTACGCCCGATCACAACCATGCCGTTGCAGCTTACCAGGCAATGTCTATGGGCAAACATGTATATGTTCAAAAACCATTGACACATGATATTTGGGAGGCAAGAATGCTGACCGAAGCAGCGAAAAAATTCAAAGTAGTTACACAAATGGGTAACCAAGGTGGCTCCGGTGACGGGGTTCGTACCATGAAAGAAATTTATGATACAGGCATCATTGGTGAAGTACACACTGTAAAATGCTGGACGAATAGAGCTATTTGGCCACAAGCATTACAGACACCTACTAAAAAGGACCGCGTACCAAAAGGTCTAAACTGGGATCTTTGGCTAGGTACCGCTGCCGCTAGAGATTACAATAATGCCTACCTGCCTTTTGACTGGAGAGGTTGGTCAGATTTCGGAACAGGTGCACTTGGCGATATGGCTTGTCATATTATGGACCCTGTTTATAGAATTTTACCAATTTTATATCCTGATACCGTAGAATGTAGTGTTTCCGATTCTTTCAGTGGTAATTTTCAATATAAAAATTACCCAAAGAGTTTCCCGAACTCTAGTAAAATACATTTAAGCTACCCAAGAACGGATGGTAAAGGAAAAATAAAAGTTACTTGGATGGATGGCGGATTGCTACCTGAAAGACCAGAAGAATTAGGCGATGACGAAGCTTTAGGAAACTGGGATGGTGGCGTACTATTCATTGGTACAAAAGGAAAATTAATGGCAGATTGCTACGGTGCAAACCCGAGGTTATTACCATTAACGCTAAACGAACAATTTGAAGTAGAACAAACTATTGCACGTGTACCAGAAGGTCATTATTTACAATGGGTAAATGCTTGTATGGCTGGTTATGGCAATGCAGAAACTAGTTCTTCTTTTGACTATGCTGGTCCGTTTACAGAAAGTATCCTTATCGGAAACTTGGCATTAAAATCATATTTCGAAGTAGACCCAACAGTTGAAAATCAAAGTTTCTGGGGCGGCGGAAAACAATACCATGGAAGAAAACGTTTACAGTGGGATGCAGCAAATATGAAAATTACCAATTTCGAACCCGCAAACAAATATGTAAAACGTACCTACAGAGATGGGTATTCGGTAGGATAAGACCAAAATAAATTTACAATTTCAATAGTAAATCCGAAGCTTTTCAGCTTCGGATTTTTTTATACCATTCATCTTGTTTTACTTCTTATTTTTGCAACATGCTAGAAGATAAAGAACAAGAAAGAACATCATTAGAGAAATTAGGTGAATTCGGACTCATTGAACACCTAACTAAAGATTTCAAAATCAAACAAAAATCTACCTTAAAAGGTATTGGTGATGATGCTGCAGTTTTAGATTTTAAAAACAAAAAAACCGTTATCAGCACAGACCTTTTAATAGAAGGGGTACATTTCGACCTTGCCTATATGCCCCTAAAGCATTTAGGTTACAAATCTATAATGGTCAACCTTTCTGATATTTACGCCATGAATGCCACGGCGACCCAAGTAACTATTTCAATTGCAGTTTCAAACAGGTTTCCGTTAGAAGCGCTTGAAGAATTTTACGCTGGTGTAGCAACAGCATGTAAAGCATATAATGTCGATCTAGTTGGTGGTGACACAACCTCATCTAAAACAGGGTTAATGATCAGCGTTACCGCTATCGGCATTGCAAATGAAGAAGAAATAGCTTACCGATCAGGTGCTCAACCAAACGACCTTTTAGTGATTAGCGGAGATTTAGGTGCCGCTTATATGGGGCTACAAGTATTGGAGCGTGAAAAAGAGGTTTTTAAAGTGAACCCTAATAGTCAGCCAGATTTAGAACCATATTCTTATATCGTAGAACGTCAGTTAAAACCTGAAGCTCGAAAAGATATTACTGAACTATTGAAAAAATTAGATGTTCACCCAACATCGATGATCGATATTAGTGACGGACTCTCATCTGAAATTCTACATTTAAGCAAGAGTAGCGGATTGGGAATTGATTTGTACGAAGACAAAATCCCTCTAGACCCTACCGTTATTTCAGCTTGCGAAGAGTTTAAAATGGATAGTACCCTTGTTGCACTTAGTGGTGGTGAGGACTATGAATTATTGTTCACTATAGACCAAAAAGAATTCCCAAAAATTAAGGGTAATCCAAACTTGACCGTCATAGGGCATACCACGGGAAAAGACGAAGGTGCTTTCTTAATTTCTAGGAATAATACGAAGATTCCGTTAACCGCGCAGGGCTGGAATTCATTTACTTAAAACAAGACGAATTATGCTACCTGTTGCTGTTGTTGTGTCGCGGTAGTATGTCTTCTTTGGTAAATATGCTCTAAAGTTCTGTTGATATCTTGTAACTCAGGAGTTAAATTAGAAAGATTACCACTAACATCTGTAGTTACCTGTTTTTGACAGTGAATACACTTGTACTCTTTAATGTGAGAGGTCACTTTTTTAGATATTGAATAGTGGTGACCGAAAATGTTGCAGAATAATTTTTTCATGCTGTAGGTTTTTGTGCAAAAATTTCGATTTGGGTTATCGAGAAAATGCGATTAATATATAAGGTTGAATTTCAAGGAAATTAGCATACACTTTGTTTCCTTTGGTTAAAGTACGGCATATTAAAGGCCTGTACCAGTAATTGTTGTGAGTTTTACCTAACCTGTTGTCAATACCCTTTTTTTTGCTGTTATAGAAAATGAAAAACCTTGCCTTGTCTGTTATTTAATAATCTTTCACTTAATTTGCATTCATGTTCAAAAAGAAGGAAACCCTCGTTACGGCTTTTGCATTGTTCTCCCTTTTTTTTGGAGCGGGCAATCTAATTTTACCTCCATTATTAGGTTTTAATTCTGGCGATCAATGGCTCATTGTCACCATCGGTTTCGGACTATCAGCAGTAGCGATTCCTGTACTTGGTATTTTGGCACATGCAAAACTGCAAGGCACGCTTATAGATTTTGGTAATAAAGTATCGCCAACGTTCAGTTTGATCTATGCGTTTTTCATTTATGCCATTGCTATTGCATTACCTAGCCCTAGAACTGCTTCGGTAACCCACGAAATAGCAATACAACCCTACTGGGATATCTCCTCTTGGTTTACAAGTAGTATCTACTTTGCTTTAGTATTGTTATTCGCTTTAAACCGATCTAAAATTCTGAATATTTTAGGTAAAATATTGACACCAGCAATCATTCTAATTTTGCTTTTGGTAATCGGAATAACCGTTTTCTCTTTCCCATTCGATTTCGAAAGCACTTCATTTGCGAGTCCGTTTACAAACGGAATATTAGAAGGCTACCAAACTTTTGATGCCATTGGTGCCGTCGTTATTGGCGGGGTAATTATTATATCGATCAACTTAAAATATACCCATGCCTCTTATCAGGATAAGAAACTACTAATACGCAACGCCGCTTGGTTTGCAGGTTTATCACTGTTTTTAATTTATATGGGATTAATTCTTTCTGGATCATTAGTACATTCGGTCTTTGATGCCGATACCACGAGAACAGAAATATTATCTGGCTTGGCTAAACAAAGTCTAGGAAACATCGGTAATTTGTTTCTGAGTATTTTGGTAGGGCTAGCATGCTTTACTACTGCAGTAGGTATTGTTACCGGAACAGCAGATTTTGCAGCATCTAGATTCAATGATTCAAAAACGGTCTACACCATAACTGCAATTCTTGGTAGTGTACTTGGTGTTTTAGTAGGTCAATTTAATGTCGCCTATATTATTGCAGTGGCCATACCCTCTTTAATGTTCATTTACCCTATTACCATTATTCTTATTCTATTAAATATAGTGCCAGATAAATATGCATCTGTCTTTGTTTTCAGAGCAGTTACGATTACCACCATATTGTTCAGTATTCCAGATTTCTTAGGTAGTATTAGTGCATTGGCACCTGCTGCGGATACCTTCTCTTGGATTCCGCTGCAACAATATAGTTTAGGATGGGTATTACCTGCTTTAGTGGTTTTTGTACTCTCAAATTTGTATAGCAAATCCATCAAAAAATAACTTCTTAAAAATTTATTTTATCTAATTCATACCCAAAAACCAAACCTTCGCTATTTGGTTTCCGTAAGTGGGGTATACTTAAAAATTAGATGATGAAAATTTCAAAAACGATTAAACTTGCAACTCTTGCCTTAACAATAGGACTTACCACTTCATCTTTCGCTCAAGATGGCGGTATGGAAATGAAGAAGGACAAGAAAATGATGAAAAAGGAAAAAATGATGATGGAGACCAAAATGGTCGGTGGTGCAGAGATGTATCCGAATAAAAACATCATTGAAAATGCAGTAAACTCCAAAGATCACACCACTCTTGTTGCAGCAGTAAAAGCAGCCGGATTAGTAGAAACTTTACAAGGTGAAGGTCCGTTTACTGTATTTGCACCAACAAATGAAGCCTTTGCAAAATTACCAAAAGGGACTGTTGAGTCTTTATTAATGCCTGAAAACAAAGCAAAATTACAAGCTGTACTTACATATCACGTAGTTGTCGGTAAAGTAAGCGCTATGGACTTAATGAAGAAAATTAAAGATGGTAAAGGCAAAGCTGAATTGACTACTGTAAACGGTGGTACATTAACGGCTATGCTAAAAGGTAAAAAAGTACAGTTAAAAGATGCTGCCGGTACTATTTCTACTGTTACGATTGCTGATGTAAACCAATCTAATGGTGTTATACATGTTGTTAATACTGTTGTGCTACCAGGCATGTAATTTTTTGCCCCAAGTTAAAAGAACGGCCCACTAATAGTGGGCCGTTTTATTTTTAAAAAACTATTTCTAAACTAATAGGGCAATGATCACTACCCATTATCTGATCGTGTATCTCGGCTGATTTTACCTTATCCCAAATAGATTCACTTACTAAAAAGTAATCTAAACGCCAACCTACGTTTCTGCCTCGCGCACCACCTCGTGCACTCCAAAACGTATATTTATCGAACGTGGTCGGGTGCAATTTTCTAAAACTATCTACCAAGTTTAATTCCTTTAGCATATGGTCAAATCCATCAATCTCAACCTGTGTAAATCCAGAGGTTTTGTTGTAATTACTTTTCGGGTTTGCCAAATCGTTAGCGGTATGCGCTACGTTAAAGTCGCCCGTAATAATTAAAGGTTTCGATTTAGATAGCTCTTTTAGGTAATTGGTAAAATCTTTATCCCACTCTGCACGGTAATCCAACCTTTTTAAACCACTACCACTATTAGGTATGTAAACGTTAATCAAATGAAAGTGTTCATATTCAGAATGTGTAATTCTTCCTTCTAAATCATGCGCTTCAACACCCATGTCCTTATCGAACTTTACAGGTGCTTTTTTAGATAAAATTCCGGTACCAGAATATCCTTTTCGTTCTGCGCTATTACTAAATAGCACATAATCAGAAATATTTTTCAATGCTTCGGCAACCTGATCATCTTGTGCTTTTGTTTCCTGAATACAAAAAACATCTGCATCAAAATCTTTCACGATATCTTCAAATCCATTTTTTACAGTAGCTCTTATACCATTAACGTTCCACGATACTAATTTCATTTTCTGGTGTTATTTATTCATTAATTCCTCAATCTCATCTGCTTTGATCGGAATATTAGCCATCAAGTTAAAAGGTTCACCTTTTTCTTGAATTACCACATCATCTTCTAAACGTATACCCATATTCTCTGCCGGAATGTAAATCCCTGGTTCTACAGTAAAAACCATGTTTGCTTTCATAGGTGTTTTCAATGCTCCGTAATCATGCGTATTTAAACCAATATGGTGACTAGTACCGTGCATAAAGTACTTTTTGTATGCTGGCCAATCGGGATTCTCATTTTGTACATCAGCCTTATCCAATAAACCGAGCCCGAGTAATTCTGAAGTCATTAATTTACCACATTCTTTATGGTATTCTGCCCAAAGCGTGCCAGGCACCAACATTTTAGTAGCATTGTCTTTTACCCGTAATACGGCATTGTACACCTCTTTTTGACGCTTGGTAAATTTTCCGTTTACAGGTATGGTTCTGGTTAAGTCACTAGAATAATTAGCATACTCTGCAGCAACATCCATCAAAATTAAATCACCATCGTTACAAGACCTATTATTCTCTAAGTAATGAAGTACATTGGCATTAGTACCAGAAGCAATTATTGGTGGGTAAGCAAAACCTTTTGATCTATTTCGTACGAATTCATGTAAAAGTTCTGCTTCAATCTCATACTCCATTACTCCTGGTTTCACAAAACTAAGAAGTCTGCGAAATCCTTTTTCGGTGATGTTACAGGCAGTTTGCATGATTGCAATTTCTTCTGGTTCCTTCACCCCTCTAATTTCTTGAAGAATAGGGTTACTCTTGGCAACCTTATGAGCAGGATACTGATGCTTATATTTTTCAATAAATCGGTCTTCACGCGTTTGCGTTTCTACCGCTTGTCTATAATGCTCGTTAGTATTGAAATAAATAGTTTCAGCCTCAGTCATTAAATCAAAAAAGATTTTTTCAAAATCAGACAACCAACAAACAGTTTCGATACCTGAAACTTCAGTAGCCTTTTCCTTTGTCAGTTTAGCACCTTCCCAAATAGCAATATGCTCGTTTGTTTCGCGAACAAACAGCACCTCGCGATGCTTTTTATTTATAGCATCAGGAAATAAAACCAAGATAGTTTCTTCTTGATCGGCCCCGGATAGATAAAAAATATCTCTATGTTGCTCAAAAGGCAATACACTATCTGCACTTATTGGATAAATATCATTAGAGTTAAAAACAGCAATACTTTTAGGCTGCATGCGGTCCATAAACTTCTTACGGTTCTTTATAAATAGGGAGTTTGATATTTGATCGTATTTCATGAATTCTTATTTTGATATAAAATTAAGCATAATGTGTTGTTTCCTCAGAAAATAGGGCATAGAATTATAAGATTTACAAGAACACCATCTCATATTCTTAACTACAAATTAGCTAACTTGTATACCTAAACCAAACAGAAACAACTCATGAAAAAAATCGCTTACCTATTAATAGGCGCTTTGTGCCTACAGGCATGTTCCGAAACCAAAAAAGAAGAAACTCAATCTGAGCTTTTTGCGCGTATTGATACCGAAATCAAAGCGAACTCTAAAGGTTATAGTTCTTTAAAAGAAGCAACAGAAACTATTGGGCACCGCCTAACAGGATCCACAAACGGAGCAAAAGCTGAAGAATACACCTTCAATAAATTTAAAGAATACGGTTTTGAAGATGTTGCCTACCAAACTTTTGAAGTTGAGGCTTGGGCAAGAGGTGAAGTTTCTTTACAAATAAATGAGGAAGATGTTAAAGTAGTAACTCTTGGTCATGCTCCTATCAAGGCAAATGTTACCGGAGAAGTAGTAGATATGGGCAATGGACTAGATGCAGATTATACTGCCAACCCAGATGCGGTAAAAGGAAAAATTGCTTTAGTATACATTTCTATTTTACCAGATAGTGAAGAAGGCTTAAGTAATTTACACCGTAGTGAAAAAACAGCCCTAGCAATTAAATACGGTGCTATTGGTATTATCATTTTTAATCAAGTTGACAACGGAGTTCTTTTGACAGGTACTGCCTCTGTAACGGGAGAGTTGATTCCGATCCCTGCGGTGTGTATTGGAAAAGAAGATGGTATGGCATTGAAAGAAACGTTGAAAACAAAAAAAGCAACAGCTAAAATTGACATGACCAATACGAGTGATGTCATTAAAGCAAGAAATGTTGTAGCAACATTGCCAGGTACTGAAATTCCGCAAGAAGAAATTATTATTGGCGGACATTTAGATTCTTGGGATTTAGCAACTGGCGCCATAGATAATGGTATTGGTTCATTTGCTGTTTTAGATATTGCTAGAGCTTTTAAAGCAAACAACTTACAACCAAAACGTACGGTAAAGTTCGTAATGTTCATGGGAGAAGAACAAGGATTACTTGGTTCTAAATTTTTAGTTGAGCAGGCTATTGAAAACAAGACTATTGAGAATATTAAATACATGATGAATTTAGACATGTCTGGTAACCCAATTGGTATGAACGCTGGCGGAAAGCTAGATGACGAAAAATTCTTTACAGATTTAGGTGCTGCTATTCAACAACAAGATAGCATCTACCAAAATACATTTTCTAATAAATCTGGTCTACATAGCGACCACCAACCTTTTATGTTAGAAGGTGTGCCGATTTTATCTGTAAACAGTAATCTAGACCGTTCTATTTACGGCTGCTACCATTCTGACTGTGACGATTTTAATTTGGTGAATGAAGACCATATGAAAAACACCGCTCGCTTTGGTACTATGATGCTTTATGCTGTAGCAAATGCAGATAAATTACCTGCGACAAAAATGGATAGTGAAACAACAAAAGAGTTCATGATCAAGAATGATTTAAAAGAGAAATTGATTATTGGCAACGACTGGAAATGGGAAGAATAAATTCACTTAAAAGAATAATTATAAAGCAGGGTATTGTTCCCATATTACTCTGCTTCTCTTTTTTAACAGGATGTTCGCAGCATACTGAAGAACAATCGGTTAATTATTTTGATATTGTTCGCCCAGAATATACGGGTCAACTTGCTTATGAAACTACAGACTTTGTAGAAGATTATTGGCGTGTTGTAGGCAATACAGGCTTTAATAAAACCATTTACCTTATTGCAGACAGTTTAAAAGCTTCAGGTTATGTTCTTGAAGAAAAGGCAAAGGATAGTGACCGATTAACTTATCGTATTGAAAAACGGAAAATGACCCACCAAACATGGGAACCTGTATCTGCTTCATTACAAATTGTTGGCAACGACAAACCGCTCTTACTTTCAGAAACGAATCGGAACATGACCTATTTGAATTCGGCCTCGACGCCTAAAAAAGGAGTAACTGCTGAAGTCATACAAATAAAATCTACTACCGATTTAGAGCGTATTTCTGTGAAAGGGAAAATAATATTCGCAGAAATGAGTGTCAGACGGTTGTACAAAATAGCTTTAGAAAAAGGTGCCATTGGAATTCTTACGTATGACAATCCGGATTATTTACAACCAGAGAAAAACAAGACTTCTATTCAGTTTAGAAGTCTTCCTTCTCAAGATGATGCTGATTTTTGGGGCATTGCACTATCCTACGAAGCGAAAGAGAAACTAAAAACACAGCTTCAAAAAGGTAAAACAGAAGTTTTGATTAACATTCAGACTAAAAGATACCCATCCGAAGAACTAACAATTGTTGCTAATATAAAAGGTAGTGAATTGCCAGATGAGCGTTTAGTATACAGTGCGCATATTCAAGAACCAGGTGCAAATGACAATGCAACAGGCGTAGGCACCCAATTAGAAATGGCCAAAACAGCCGCTAAATTGTTTGCAGAAAACAAAATAGAATTCAAAAGAACCATGACCTTTTTATGGGGAGATGAAATTATTTCCACTAGAAGATATATTGAAGAAAATCCTGAACGTGCAAAAGGGATAAAATGGGGAATTAGTTTGGACATGGTCGGTGAAAATACCGCAGTTACAGGAGGTACTTTTCTAATTGAAAAAATGCCAGACCCAAGTGCCATTTGGACTCGCGGAAAAGATAAACACAGCGAATGGGGCGGTGAGGTTTTGAAATTAGAAGAAATGAAACCGCATTACCTGAACGATTTTATAATTTCCACATTTAAAGAACAAGGCGAATACGCCAATTGGGTAGTCGAAACCAACCCTTTCGAAGGCGGCAGTGATCACACTCCGTTTTTAGAAGCTGATATTCCAGGACTATTACTTTGGCATTTTACAGATCAATTTTACCATACCGATAATGACCGCATTGATAAGGTATCTCAAGAAACCTTGAAAAATGTAGGTACGGCAGCGTTAGTTAGTGGGTTGAAATTGATAAATGCGTCAGATTCTTTTGTTCATGAACAGATTCAAATTTTAAAAGAACAGGCTATTAACCGTTTAAAGGATGAAATTGAATTAACTAAAAAAGTAAAAGAAAACGGAGGGTCAATGTCAGAGGAATCTCTTATAGTTATGGCTTGGTTTGATTGGTATACCGAATCTCTAAACTCTTTAAATGACATAATCCCAGACGAAAATAAAGCTGCTAAACAAGCTATTGTAGAAGCTCAAGGTGAATTAAGCTCAGAACTGAGCAAACTAGGTCAATCTCTTAACGATGATGTATTTAAATCGAAATTTTGACTATTACAGATAAACATTGCAAACTGTCAGTAAATAGATAAAATTAACACCCATATAACGAATAAAAAAGGACCCTATTTTTAAGGTCCTTTTTATTTTAACAAATTTTCAGCTTAACTTTTAGCCATAGCATTTTTTATTACACCTATAATAGCCATAATTACACCACCACCTACACCACCACCGGCAAGACTTGATACTATTCCGGAAACATCCATTCCTCCATCGGTTGCTAGTCCTAACATGCCAAGTAATGTTCCGCCTAGACCACCCCCAACAATACCAGATATGCTATTACCTAAGGTTCCTAAACTAAGTTTAGGTAATAATTTTCCTGCTACATTGCCTCCAATGGCACCAGAAACTAATTGAATAATTAAAGGTAAATACTCTTCCATTTTATAAAAATTAATTGGTTATTGGCAATAATTTAACACTATTTTTAATATATATAGTAATTTTGGTTAAAAAATCGATATAAAATACAATCTCAAGCTCTAAAAAGGTTTTTTTGTGGCAGGCAAAAGTTATTATTAACTTTCACATTACAAATTTCCTATTCAAATGAAAAACTCTTTCCTGTTATTTCTAGCCAGTATTACTATTGCATCGGCACAAATTCAACCCACTTCTTCGCAAAAAGTTGATGAATCTTTAGTCGCAAAAAAAGTGATGGAATCCAATTCACTGGTTAAAAACATTCCATTGAAAAATATTGGGCCCTCTGTAATGAGTGGTCGTGTTGTTGATTTAGCAGTCAATGAAAACAATCCTACAGAATATTATGCTGCCTATGCCTCTGGCGGATTGTGGTATACCAATAACAATGGTAATACTTTCACCCCGGTAATGGATGAAACCCAAACTCAAAATCTTGGTGACATCGCCGTTCACTGGCAAAGTGGAACAATTTGGGTAGGTACTGGCGAGAACAATTCTTCTCGCTCATCTTATGCAGGTATCGGAATCTTAAAATCTACCGACAAAGGTAAAACCTGGCAACATATGGGCTTGAGCGATTCGCACCATATTGGGCGTATCGTCGTAAATCCAAATAATCCAAACGAAGTTACCGTTGGTGTAACCGGGCATTTGTATTCACCAAATAAAGAGCGTGGAATTTATAAAACCACAGATGGCGGAAAAACTTGGAAAAACACTTTGTTCATTAATGAAGAAACGGGTATTATTGACGTAGCCGTTTCACCTAATAATTTTAACATTCAATATGCAGCTGCATGGCAAAAAGATAGAAAAGCGTGGAATTTTATTGGCAATGGCGAAGGTTCTGGTATTTATAAAAGTACAGATGCAGGAGCTAGTTGGTCAAAAACATCCACTCCCGAAAGTGGTTTCCCTACTGGTGAAGGTGTAGGTAGAATAGGTTTAGCTGTATTTAATGATAATACTGTTTATGCTGTTCATGACAGTCAATTTAGAAGAGAGAAATCTAACAAAAAGGAAGAGAAACAAGCCGGCTTATCAAAAGATGACTTTAAAACGCTGTCAAAAGAACAATTCTTAGACCTCAATGATAAAGACCTCAACGAGTTTTTAAAGACCAATAATTTTCATGAAAAATACCGAGCTGCCAACGTAAAACAGATGGTACGTAGCAATGCTGTAAAACCAACAGACCTTGCTTTGTATTTAGAAGATGCCAATTCCATGCTTTTTGATACTCCTGTAATTGGTGCAGAAGTGTATCGCAGTAATGATGGCGGTACCACTTGGGTGAAGCAAAACGAAGAATATATTGATGATTTGTTTTATAGCTACGGATATTATTTTGCCCAAATAACGGTAGACCCAAATAATGTAGATGCCATCTATTTATCTGGCGTTCCTATTATTTCTTCTAAAGATGGCGGTAAAACATACACTTCTATAAATGGCGATAATGTGCACTCTGATCACCATTCACTTTGGGTAAATCCAAATTTACCGGGACATTTAATCAACGGAAATGATGGCGGTGTAAATACTAGTTATGACGATGGTAAAAATTGGTTCAAGAACAACTCGCCAACCGTTGGTCAATTTTATGCCATTGCGGTAGATAATGAAAAACCATACAATGTATATGGTGGTTTACAAGATAACGGCGTTTGGATGGGTCCAAATAATGCTGAAGAAAATACCGAGTGGCAACAAACAGGTCAATACCCTTGGAAATCTATTTTGGGTGGAGATGGCATGCAAGTTCAGGTAGATAACCGAAATGCCAATATCGTTTACACAGGGTATCAATTTGGTAATTATTTTAAAATTGACTTAGAAAAAGACCAACGCAATTACATTCAGCCAAAACACGAATTAGGCGAGACTCCCTATCGTTTTAATTGGCAATCTCCCATCTTATTATCTCCCCATAACCAAGATATTTTATACTTGGGTAGCAACAAGCTGCATCGCTCTTTAAATCAAGGTGATACTTGGGAAACCATTTCGGGCGATTTAACCCAAGGCGGTAAAAAAGGTAACGTAGCATTCGGAACTTTAGCCACCATTTCAGAATCTCCTTTCAAATTCGGATTGTTATATACCGGTAGTGATGACGGACTCATTCAACGCACAGAAAATGGTGGTGGTACTTGGAATATTATTTCTAAAAACCTACCTCAGAATTTATGGGTAAGTCGGGTAATTGCCTCAAAGCATCAAAAAAACAGAGTGTATGCTACTTTAAATGGCTACCGATCAGATGATTTTACACCCTATATATATGTTAGTGAAGATAAAGGGGCCACTTGGAAAAACATTTCGGCAAACATTCCAACTTCTGCCGTCAATGTAATTATTGAAGATACCGAAAATGAGAAGGTATTATTTGTGGGTACAGACAATGGTTTATATGTAAGCTTAAATGGTGGTACATCATGGGAATCTTTTCAAAACGGAATGCCAAATGTTGCGGTACATGATTTGGTAATTCAAAAAGAAGCGAAGCATTTGTTAGTAGGTACACACGGCAGAAGTATTTACAAGGCAGATATTTCAGCGTTACAAAATATGACAACTGAAGTACTGGAGAAAGCATTGCATACTTATCCGTTAGAGAACATAAAGCACTCTAGCCGTTGGGGGAATTCATGGAGCTCTTGGTCAAAGGCAAGTACACCCGGTTTAGATATTACTTTCTATTCTAATCGCGATGATGCATACCAAGCTAAAATAAAATCTTCGGATGATATTGTGGTGAGCGAAACCGAGATCATCGCCAACAAAGGCTTGAATATATTATCATATGACCTAGCATTTTCTAAAATTGGAAAGTTGAATTACCTTAAAAAGCACAAAACCGAATTGAAGCAAGCTGATAACGGAAGTACCTATTTACCAAAAGGATCATACGTTGTTGAAATTATAGGAAACGGCACCAGTGAAAACATCACTTTCGAAATAGAGTAACATAATGAAGATAGTAGATTGGAATACACTACCCGATTTAGGCGTTAGCCATAATGAAGATATTAAAAAGAGAACATTAATTAACCGTGGCGAGATACCACAATTAATGATGTATGGCACTGCCGTTTTTAAACCTGGTCAACAAGTAGAATTACACAAACATGATACGATGTTCGAAGTATTTCATATACAAACTGGTAAAGCCGTTTTTACCATCTCAGGTAAAGAGTATGAAGTAGGTCCAGGTAATTGTATAACCATTGAACCAGGCGAAATTCACGGTCAGCACAACCCTTTTGATACCGATGTAACTTGGACCTATTTCGGAATTGCAACAGACTAAGATAAACAAATTATGGAATTAACCTTAGGGATACCAGCACTACTTTTTCCTGCTATTTCGTTGACCATGCTCGCGTATAATGCACGATATTTAGCCATTGCAGCCTTAATACGACAATTACATCAAAAATATCAAGAAACAGAATCAGTGTCTATTGGTTTACAAGTACAAAAGCTAAGAAAGCGACTTACTATAATTAAGAATATGCAGGCAACCGCTATTATAAGTTTTCTGTTAGCCGTAATTACCATGACCTTAATTTATGCTGAATTTACATTTTGGGCCAACTTAATATTTAGCATAAGTTTATTTGCACTTATGATTTCATTGGTGCTTTCATTGATCGAAGTTCAATTATCGACTAAAGCCTTAGAAATTCAGTTAAAGGATATGGAAAAATAATGGTTACACATCAAGTAAAGAAGCCCAACTAATAACCTAGCCGTTCGTCGATGTTTTTATAAGCTATAAGGTTAATATCTAGTATCTTTGCCGCCTGACAAAAATAGGCATGAAAAGAGTTCGAGAACTCGAATTATTTAATCAAATCAGAGAAATAAGGGAGTTTGAATTTGGGGTGTTTTATTTCTTCAAAGGTGGCATCGTAATATCTGAAATGCATCAAGGTGCGAAATTCAAATGGGAAAGTGCAAAAAAGGCAGTTTACGCAGCGCAAGAAATCTACGAAAAAGGTGTTCCCCTAATTTACATTGCCAATAGAATCAATAAATATCATGTACCACCTTTTGAATGGTTCAAGTTTCATAAAAATCGCTTCGACATGCAATATATTGCATCAGTTGGCGGATTAAAAAACAACGTATTAAGTCTATTGATTAAGAAATTAATTTTTCCAAAAAGAATAAAAACATTCACAGATTTAGACCAAGCTGTACATTGGGCGCAACATATTTCTAAAAAATCCAATCATTCCTCTATTTCTTAATTATCTTTTTGTTTAAAGATTAAGTATTTACAAGCCTAAACAGATGATAAATCTTAAACATCATAATAATTCATTTTAAAATCAGTCTAAATTGAGATACTAAAACTGCTTAATTCTTGTTAATAACTAGCTTGTGATGTAAATTCGCATATAAAATTAACAACTAATGAGCGGATTTTTTAAATCTTCGATTGGTAGAAAGTACGCAATGGCGCTTTCTGCTTTCTTTTTAATGTTTTTTCTACTTCAGCATTTTGCAATTAACATCTTATCGGTTTTCAGTCCCGATGCGTTCAATGAAGCTTCGCATTTTATGGGTACTTTTTGGGCCGTACAATATGTTTTGCAACCTGTCTTAATTTTCGGGGTAATTTATCACTTCGTAATGGGTTTCATTTTAGAAGCTAAGAACAGAAGTGCTAGAGTGAAAACATATGCCAAGAACAATGGTGCAGCCAATTCATCTTGGATGAGCCGTAATATGATTTACAGCGGATTAGCTATTTTAGCTTTCTTAGTACTTCACTTTATCGATTTCTGGATACCAGAAATCAACACCAAGTTTATTGACGGAGACATGACGGGTTTGCTACCGAACGGTGAAGGATTCAGATATTATGAAGAACTTGTTCATAAATTTGAAAACCCATTACGTGTAGGTGCTTATGTTATTGCCTTCATTTTCTTATCGCTACACCTAATGCATGGTTTCAGTTCTGCATTTCAGTCTGCAGGTGCATCGAGCATGAGAAAAGAAAAACTACAATTGTTTGCTAAAGTGTATTCGATATCTATTCCGTTAGGATTTATATTCATTGCACTTTTTCATCATTTTAATCATTAATACCTATTACTTATGTCTGTATTAGACTCAAAAGTACCTAAAGGTCCGTTGAAAACGAAGTGGACCGATTATAAGAACCACATAGATTTAGTTAACCCTGCCAACAAACGTAATATTGATATTATCGTAGTTGGAACAGGATTGGCAGGTGGTTCTGCTGCTGCAACTTTAGCAGAATTAGGCTATAATGTAAAAACATTTTGCTACCAAGATTCTCCAAGAAGAGCACACTCTATTGCTGCACAAGGTGGTATTAACGCTGCAAAAAACTATCAAGGAGATGGTGATTCTACCTACCGTTTATTTTACGATACGGTAAAAGGTGGTGATTACCGTTCAAGAGAAGCGAACGTATATAGATTAGCAGAAGTATCTGCAAATATTATTGACCAATGTGTTGCCCAGGGCGTACCATTTGCACGTGATTATGGCGGACTATTAGACAACCGTTCTTTCGGTGGTGTTTTAGTTTCTCGTACTTTCTATGCAAAAGGACAAACAGGACAACAATTGTTATTAGGAGCTTATTCTGCAATGAACAGACAAATTGCGCGTGGTAAAATTACCCCGTTCAATCGTCATGAAATGTTAGATGTAGTTAAGGTAGATGGCAAGGCTCGTGGTATTATTGCCCGTAACTTGGTTACCGGTGAAATAGAACGTCACTCTGCGCATGCCGTCGTAATTGCTTCTGGTGGATACGGAAATGTTTATTTCCTTTCGACAAATGCAATGGGGTCAAACGTTACGGCATCTTGGAAAATTCATAAAAAAGGAGCATTTTTTGCAAACCCTTGCTATACCCAAATTCACCCAACGTGTATTCCTCGTTCAGGAGATTATCAGTCTAAACTTACGTTGATGTCTGAGTCTTTACGAAACGATGGTCGTATTTGGGTACCTAAGAATTTAGATGATGTAATGGCAATTCGTGAAGGCAAGAAAAAGCCGACAGAATTGTCTGAAGATGAAAGAGATTATTACTTAGAAAGAAGATACCCTGCATTTGGTAACTTGGTACCACGTGATGTTGCTTCGAGAGCTGCAAAAGAACGTTGTGATGCTGGTTACGGAGTAAATGCAACAGGTGAAGCTGTTTATTTAGATTTTGCAGCCGCAATTAAACGTTACGGTATTGAGCAAGCTAAAATCCATAATATTACAAACGCTTCAGCAGATAAAATATATGATTTAGGTGCTGCTATCGTTAAGGCGAAATACGGAAACCTATTTCAAATGTATGAGAAGATTGTTGATCAAGATCCTTACAAAACGCCAATGATGATTTACCCAGCGGTACATTATACTATGGGCGGAGTATGGGTAGATTATAATTTGATGACAACAATACCTGGTTGTTACGCTATTGGTGAAGCAAATTTCTCTGATCACGGTGCCAACAGACTTGGAGCCTCAGCATTAATGCAAGGTTTAGCTGATGGTTATTTTGTATTGCCATACACAATTGGTGATTATTTATCACACGACATTAGAACGGGAAAAATACCAACAGATACACCTGAGTTTGATGCTGCTGAAAAAGAAGTAACCGATAGAATTAATTTCTTTATTAATAATAAAGGAGAGCATTCTGTAGATTATTACCATAAGAAATTAGGTAAAATCATGTGGGACGAGTGTGGTATGTCACGTAATGCAGAAGGTCTTAAAAAGGCAATTGAAGAAATATCGGCGCTTAGAAAAGATTTTTGGAAAAACGTAAATGTTCCAGGAACAACTACAGAATACAACGAACAACTAGCTAAAGCTGGTAGAGTTGCAGATTTCTTAGAATTGGGAGAATTATTCGCTAAAGATGCATTGGTAAGAGAAGAATCTGCCGGTGGTCACTTTAGAGAAGAACACCAAACAGAAGATGGTGAAGCAAAAAGACTAAAAGAGTTTCAATTTGTTTCGGCCTGGGAATATAAAGGAGAACCAAAAGATGCAGTTTTGCATAAAGAAGAATTGGTTTACGAGAATATAGAAGTTAAAGAAAGAAGTTATAAATAAAAAAGGTATCATGAACTTAACACTTAAAATTTGGCGTCAAACAGATGCGAACGACAAGGGTAAAATGGTCGATTATAAAGTGACAGAAATATCTGAACACATGTCCTTTTTAGAAATGATGGATGTTCTTAACGAGCAATTAATTAATAAAGGTGTAGAACCTGTAGCTTTCGATCACGATTGTCGTGAAGGTATTTGCGGTATGTGCTCTATGTATATTAACGGTGAGGCTCATGGTCCTGACAGAGGTGTTACTACTTGTCAATTACACATGAGAATGTTCAAGGATGGTGACACTATTACTATCGAACCTTTTAGAGCAAAAGCATTTCCGGTAATTAAAGATTTAGTTGTTGACAGAAGCGCTTTCGATCGTATTCAGCATGCTGGTGGTTATATTTCTGTAAACACTTCAGGTAATACGCAAGATGCAAATGCTACTCTAATTTCTAAACATGCAGCAGATGAGGCAATGGATGCCGCTACCTGTATTGGTTGTGGCGCTTGCGTGGCAAGTTGTAAAAATGCTTCCGCAATGCTATTTGTAGGTGCTAAAGTCTCTCAATACGCATTATTACCACAAGGTCAAATAGAAGCTGTTGATCGTGTTAAAAATATGGTTGCACAAATGGACCTTGAAGGTTTTGGTAACTGTACCAATACTGGAGCTTGTGAAGTAGAATGCCCTAAGGGAATTTCTTTAGAAAATATCGCAAGAATGAACCGCGAGTTTTTAAGTGCTAATATTAAAAGTTAGGCTTAACAATCATAAAGTTTTTAAAAATCCCGACCGTAAAGGTTCGGGATTTTTTATTTTCAAGATATGCCAGCAGACTATCCGAAAGAACGAATCAAAGTGCCTAGGTTCAACGAAGAATCTGGATTCTATACTACACCTGAACGCTCTAAAATAATGAGCAAAATAAAAGGAAAGAATACCAAACCGGAACTTGCCTTTAGAAAAGCATTATACGCAGCTGGATATCGCTATCGAATAGATTACAAAAAGCTGATCGGTAAACCAGACATTGCCTTACCAAAATATAAAACGGTCATATTTATCGATGGAGAATATTGGCATGGTAAAAATTGGGAAGAAAGAAAGCCAAAGGTTAAAACCAATCGCGAATTCTGGATTGCCAAAATAGAAAGAAACATTCAGCGTGACCATGAAGTAAACGATGAACTTAAGAATTTAGGTTATAACGTATTCAGATTTTGGGAGACAGATATCAAAAAAAATCTTGAAGAATGTTTAACCATAACCTTAGATCATTTAAAAGCTACGCAATAGAGCACAAAATGAAGTTTATGAAGTTCATTTAATAAATGTTTAACCCTTGTGAGCCCTTATTTAATATAGCCTTAACGGATTTTAACCTGTATGATATGTAACTTAGTATCAAACAAATTATTAATCGTTTAAAACTATATAATATGAAGAGGATAGCAATATTAGCTACAAATGGATTTGAAGAAAGTGAATTAAAATCTCCAAAAGAAGCCATGGAAAAAGAAGGCTTTACTGTAGAAATCGTAAGTTTAGAAAAAGGGGAAATAAAAGGTTGGGCAGACGGAAATTGGTCTAACAGTTATAAAGTGGATAAAACTCTTAACGAAGTAAAAGCTGAAGATTATAATGCATTGGTTTTGCCAGGCGGAGTAATCAATCCAGATTTATTAAGAAGAGAAGAGACTGCACTGGATTTTGTACGCGATTTCTTTAAATTGAAGAAACCTGTAGCGGCAATTTGCCATGCACCATGGACGTTAATCAGTGCAGGAGTGGTGAAAGGAAGAAAAATGACATCATTTAATTCCATCAAAGATGATTTAGTAAATGCTGGAGCCAATTGGGTAGACCAAGAGGTAGTAGTAGATGAAGGATTTGTTACCAGTAGAAATCCAGATGATTTACCTGCTTTTAATTCCAAATTGATTGAGGAAATAAAAGAAGGAAAACATGAAATGCAACATGCATAAATCATTTTTAATGGAAATGATAAGCCCAACCAATCGGTTGGGTTTTTTTATGTCCGTATATAAAATTCATACATTTACTAATATGGATTATACACCACATACCAAAGCCTCTAAATTACCCGATGTAAAGACCACCATTTTTACAACAGTAGGTAATCTTGCCCGAGAACACAACGCCATAGATTTATCTCAAGGTTTCCCTAATTTTCAAGCAGATACCAAACTAAAGTCGTTGGTAAATGAGGCTATAAACAATGGATATAATCAATATGCACCCATGCAAGGGTATTATGGACTAAGAGATGCTATATCACAAAAAGTAGAATCGTTACATAACCGCTTGTATAATCCTGAAAGCGAAATAACAGTAACAGTTGGTGCCACACAAGCTATTTTTACAGCCATTACAGCCTTTGTTAGTAAAGGTGACGAGGTAATTGTCATAAAACCTGCGTACGACTGTTATGAGCCCGCAATCATATTAAATGGTGGAATACCAGTTTTTGTTCAATTAGATGCTCCAGATTATAAAATTGATTGGGATATTTTTCGCAGCAAGATTAGTGATAAAACCAAAATGGTCATCATCAATACGCCTCATAACCCCAGCGGAACTATGCTGAACAAATGGGATATGGAACAGCTAGAGGCAATACTAAAACCTACTAATATAATTCTACTCAGCGATGAGGTATATGAGCATATCATTTTTGACGGACAAGTACATGAAAGTGCTTCGCGCTTTCCAGATTTAGCCAATAGAAGTTTTATTTGCGCATCGTTCGGAAAAACATTTCATGTAACCGGTTGGAAAATGGGGTATTGTGCCGCACCAGCTGAATTAATGGCTGAGTTTAGAAAAGTGCATCAGTTTGCGGTTTTCTGTGTAGATCATCCGGTGCAACGTGCTTTGGCTATATATTTGAAGAATCCTTCCCACTATTTAGATTTGAACAATTTTTACCAACAAAAACGAGATTTCTTTCTAGATGGAATAAAATCGTCCAAATTCAAGTTTAAACCATCACAAGGCACTTATTTTCAACTTTTAGATTATACCAATATTTCAAATGAAGAAGATGAAGTAATCGGGAAGCGATTAATCACCGAAAACGGTATAGCATCTATACCGATTTCCTCTTTCAATGTAGATAATAGAAATGATCATATGTTAAGATTCTGCTTTGCCAAAAAACAGGAAACTTTAGAAAAAGCTGTTGAAATACTATGTAAGCTCTAGTATCTACTTCTTAAAAAGCGGCATTTACTTTAGTTATAAACTCACCTATTTTACTTGGTTCTAACCAACGGGTTACCACGACCACATCATTTTCTTTATCTATAACAATAAAGTTACCGCCGAAACCAGCAGCATAATAGATATTTTCAGATAATCCTTCCCAATGTCTATCACCCTTTTTATTCAACCACCACATATAACCGTAGTTTGCATTTGGAGTTGAAGGTGTTGTTGCTTTTTTAATCCAAGATTCTGAAATCAGTTGATCATTCTTCCACTTTCCATTGTTTAGGAAAAGCATACCGAAACGAGCCATATCTTCTGTGCTAATAAATAACCCTGCACCCGAATGACCGCCACCCGTGACAGATTTCATTTGAAGTCCGTCAATTTCAGTCCAAGCATCATCATAACCAAACCAGCGCCATGTAGAAGATGCATCAATCTTGTCCATAATTTTCTCTTTCAAGACTAAAGGCATTGGTTTACGCCATATATGGGTAAGCGAATATGCGAGAACATTTACACGCACATCATTATATTCCATAACAGTACCAGGTTCTTTGGGTAGCGCTAATTTCCAATCATCTATACCACCTTCACTAGGTGGTCTGTCTGCCCAATCTTTACCGCCCCAAAGTTCGCCAGACCAAGCGGAGTTTTGTTGTAGTAAATGTTCCCAAGTAATTTTAGAATTATGTACTCCATCAAAAGTACCGTCCCAGATGTAATCTCTAACTAAATTTTTAGTGTCGGCAATTAGTTTTTCATCTTCGGCAAGACCAGCCATAGTACTCAAAAAACTCTTGGTAACACTGAAAGTCATATCTACCCTTTTGGTATCTCCCCATTGGGCAACTACGTAACCATTTTTAAGAATCATACCTGCCGGACCGCCACGCTTTTTAGTGGGTCCTAATATTTTATGAAAAGGTTCTTTTTCAAAACCTTTAATTATGGCAATACGAAGATCTCTAGAGCCTAAATATTCGTTAGCTTTTGCAAAATCTACGGCTTGCTTTAAAGTAGCATCTTTGATATTAAAGTCTGGTGGTAATTTTACTTTCCAGTCTGCATTTCGTTCTGGAAAGTAATATTCCTGCGCTTGTAGATTTAAAAATCCCAAAAGTGCAATGACGATGATAAAATGTGATTTCATGAAAGTTAGTTTGAAGTTACAAGGTACTTAAATTGAAACGCATTAACCAATCTGTTTGCTCATCCGAACCTATAAAATAAGGATGCGTATCAAATTTTTGGAATCCGTGGCGCTCATAGAATTTTACGGCTCGTTTATTCTCTTGCCAAACACCTAACCATAACATTTTCTTGTTACGTTCTTGAGCAATAGTTTTGATGTGATGTAAAAATTGTTCGCCTAAACCGAAACCTTGATATTTAGCTACTACATAAATACGTTCTAATTCGATACTATCATCTTGTTTAAGTTCAGACTGTGCATCATTCACATTTAGCTTAAAGTAACCTACAACTTCTTTATCCATATACACAAAATAGAAATCACTATTAGGATTAAGTAATTCTTCTTTAATAGTTTCTAATGCGAAAGCTTTTTTGATGTAGATTTCAAAATCTTTAGGGTCGTTGTCTTTAGCAAAGGCAGTAACAAAAGTTTGTTCTGAAATTGACCTCAATTGATCTAGTTCTTCAAGAGAACATAAAGTGTAAGTAAGTACCATACCCCTAAAATAAAAAAAGGAGCAAATTACTTTGCTCCTAACCGGGGGAAATTTTATAAAATGGTTGATTTGGTAACTTTTCTGTTTCTACTATAGCATATTTATAACATGCAATCTTTCGTGGGCATTTTTCAATTGCGAACTTTTATTGTTTTTCAGCAAATAATTTACCTTCAGTTCTCATAAGAATCATTCCGTCATCAGTCTCCTTCATTTTTACAAAATCATCGGGGAAATCTGTACCTGGGTAGCTAACGATATACACATCGCCATTTACGCTCCAGCTAAAATCTGTCAGATATACAACCTGACCTCCTTTATAGCCGTGAAACCGACCTAAATAAACATCATTGAAAATCCACTCTTCGTTATCAACGACCATTTTATTTGTATTGGTAGCGGTTTTGACCGTATGACTCCATATACCAATAATAGGATCGTTATTTTCTTCAATTTTTGAACACGAGGTAACAAGTACCATCAAGATTAGGCAACTAAATACATATTTCATTTTAGGTTAAGTTTTTCAAAGCGATTTGGGATACACTTTAATTACACTTCAAATATATGTAGTCTTTTTCTTACAAAAAAGAATTTGTGGTAAAACTTATTAAAATTGTGGTGAACATAGACAAGTTAGTTCATTAACTAAATTTGCCATAATCCAAATTACAAAAATGAGCAAAAAAAAAGAGCGACTTATTAAGTCGCTCTTTTGTAATCTCTTAAAAGTAATTTACAACATAAATAACTTTTTAGTAAGTCTTAAAAATCCGCTAAAGAAATCATTTCTATAAACTTGAATTTTGTTTTCGCTAGCAGTGTGGTTAATTTGTGAATTCATGACGGTTAAGTAATTAATAGGTTATGGGGTTTAATTGAGACTGTAAGATACATCTGTTCTACTCAATTTCGATAATAATTGTTGTGTACAGATTATAACCTGTTGTGAAAAAAATAAAAAGCACAATTTATCGATGATTTACCCATCGAAACTATATACTCATCTCTAAGACTTCCCCTTTGACAATCAGATTACCTTCAGTTGCCGCTTTAATTTCTTCTACCGTAACACCCGGTGCTCTTTCAAGCAACAAAAAGCCATCTTTAGTAACTTCGAGTACTGCTAAATTAGTAACAATCTTTTTAACGCAACCCACACCAGTTAAAGGAAGACTACATTTTTTTAATAGCTTAGACTCCCCTTCTCTATTGGTATGCATCATAGCCACTATAATATTCTCGGCAGATGCCACAAGATCCATAGCACCACCCATACCTTTAACCATTTTACCCGGAATCTTCCAGTTGGCTATATCGCCATTCTCAGCAACCTCCATAGCGCCAAGTATAGTGAGGTCTAAATGTTTACCCCTAATCATAGCAAAACTAGTGGCTGAATCAAAATAAGACGCCCCTGGTAATGCTGTAATAGTTTGCTTACCTGCATTTATTAAGTCTGCATCTTCTTCGCCATCAATAGGAAAAGGTCCCATACCTAGAATTCCGTTTTCACTTTGAAATTCAACACTAATATCTTCACGAACATAATTTGCTACCAAGGTCGGTATACCGATACCAAGGTTTACATAATAGCCGTCTTCCACTTCTTGTGCAATTCTTTTTGCAATTCCGTTTTTGTCTAACATGTTTTTATTTTTGACGTACCGTTCTCTGTTCTATTCTTTTCTCGTAATCTTTTCCTTGAAAAATGCGTTGCACAAAAATTCCTGGAATATGTATTTGATTTGGATCTAGTTCTCCTTCAGGCACCAACTCTTCAACCTCAGCTACAGTAATGGTAGCGGCACCACACATACACGGATTAAAATTTCGTGCAGTTCCTTTAAATATTAAATTACCCGCAGCATCTCCTTTCCAAGCTTTTACAAAAGCAAAATCAGCTTTAAAAGCTTCTTCTAGTATGTACATTTTACCATTGAATTCTCGAACTTCTTTTCCTTCAGCTACTTCTGTACCATAACCTGCGGGAGTAAAAAAAGCAGGAAAACCACTTTGCGCAGCCCTACATTTTTCGGCAAGGGTGCCCTGTGGCGTTAATTCAACCTCTAACTCGCCACTAAGCATTTGACGTTCGAATTCATCGTTCTCACCTACATAAGATGAGATCATTTTTTTAATTTGACGTTGCTGCAACAATAATCCCAAGCCAAAATCATCAACTCCTGCATTATTAGAAATACAAGTGATGTCGTTTACACCTAATCTTACTAATTCACTAATCGCATTTTCAGGTATACCACAAAGTCCGAATCCACCTAACATAAAGGTCATTCCGTCTTTTACTCCTGCTAATGCATCGGTTACGTTTGCTACTGTTTTACGTATCATTTATTATTAAATTATCTAGTGTCTAAAATACCGATTTAAAATGGAATAAATAAAAAAAGGTCTTGGTATACACCAAGACCTTTTTTAAAAATTATAGTCGATCACTTAAAAATCTAAATCTTCTAAATCATCTTCAACGTCTTTATCTTGTTTTATATCGGCTGAAAATTTAGCGCAATCTATTTCAATAGACATATTTTCTGGTCGCTCAAAATCTTCTTTAGAAATGCCCAATTCTTCATTTGCATAATTTTTGGTCATATACAAGCCCCATATAGGTAATGCCATTGAAGCACCTTGCCCATAAGTAATACTTTTAAAGTGCACTGCTCTTTCTTCGCCACCTACCCATACACCAGTAACTAAATTAGGTACCATACCCATAAACCAACCATCACTGTTGTTTTGTGTAGTACCTGTCTTACCCGCAATTGGGTTCGTCAATTGATATGGATAACCTGTAATGATTTCGTCATATTCTGGTCTCCATTTATTATAACCCGTTGTACGTAAACGTGTACCCGAACCACCTTGGGTAACACCTTTCATAAGGTCTAAAATAGCATACGAAACATCTTTACTCAATACATCTTTTGTCTCTGGTACATATTCATACAGAACCGTACCATCTTTATTTTCTATACGAGTAACCATAACCGGTTTTACATATACCCCTTGATTAGCAAAAGCACCGTATGCACCTACCATTTCATATACATTAACATCTAAGGCACCTAAGGCTATTGAAGGTACTTCTAGAATTTCTCCTGAAAGTCCTAAATTACGAACCATACTCACAACAGATTTTGGACCCACCTCATCTATTAATTGTGCGGTAACCGTGTTTACAGAATTTGCTAAAGCTCTTTTTAGCGAATAGCTAGTACCTGAATACTTCATGTCAGAATTTCTTGGACACCAAGGCTCCACATTACCATGCTTACCTGCTTCAATACAATATTGTGTATCTGGGCGAGTTTCACAAGGCGATAATCTTAATTGATCAATTGCTGCAGCATAAACAAACGGCTTAAAAGTAGAACCTGCCTGTCTTGCACCTTGTATAACATTATCATACTGAAAATGTTTATAATTAATACCACCAACCCATGCTTTTACATGACCTGTTTGTGGCTCCATAGACATCATTGCCGTTCTTAAAAATGTTTTATAATAACGGATGGAATCCATCGGAGTTAGAATAGTATCTTTTTCTTTAGTCTGACTTTTCCAATCGAAAACTGTCATCTCGGTCTTTTTATCAAAAGACTCGCGAATCTGCTTTTCAGATTTACCTTCGCTTTTCATGATTTTCCATCTTTCAGAATTTTTCATGGCGCGCTCCATAATACTCTTCGTCTCTTCTGGTGTAATATCTAAGAAAGGAGCTGTTTTATTTCTATCTGGTGTATTCTGATGAAAGAACTCAGCTTGCAATTTTGTCATATGCTCATTCACTGCTTCTTCGGCATTAGCTTGCATTTTCGAGTCAATGGTGGTGTAAATTTTGAGTCCGTCTAAATACAGATTATAACGATCAGATTCATCACCAATAGCAGGCTTCGGATTCTTATCTATCCAATCTTTCATAAAACGTTGCAAATACATTCTAAAATAGGTTGCTAAACCAACACTATGCGTTTCCGGATTGTAGTTGATATCCATTTTAGTAGCCTGTAGCGAATCTTTCTCTACATCGGTAATGAAATCATATTTTGCCATTTGGGCCAAAACAACATCTCTACGATCTTTCACCATTTCTTCCCTACGCATAGGGTTAAAAAGTGATGAATTTTTGAACATACCTACCAGCATTGCTGATTCCTCAGTTTTTAAATCTTTCGGCTCTTTGCCAAAATAAATACGTGAAGCAGAACGAATACCATCGGCATTATTTCCAAAATCATAAATATTAAAATACATACTGATGATTTCTTCTTTGGTATAGCTTCGCTCTAATCGAATAGCCAATACCCATTCTTTAATTTTTTGCTGTATAGTCTCAAACTTATTTCTAGAACGAACCCCTACGAACAACTGTCTTGCCAATTGCTGAGAGATAGTACTTGCCCCACCTTTACTACCCAAATACACAAACGCTCTTAAAGTACCCCAAGCATCAATTCCTGAATGAGAATTAAACCGAACATCTTCAGTAGCTATTAGCGCATTGACTAAATTTTCTGGTAATTCATTAAATTTTACATCGGTACGGTTATCGTCTAAATAGAACTTGCCCAACAAGTTACCATCAGATGATATTATTTGTGAAGCTAAATTTGTCTGCGGATTTTCTAAATACTCATAAGGTGGTAATGCACCGAAAAGTCCCCAAGAGGCAGATAAGAAGATTAATGCTACAATAGCAATACCTGACCCAAACAAGATCCAAAACCATAATATGAATTTCGAAAAACTATTCGTTGTTTTTTTCTTTACCTCTTTTGCCATTGTTTACGGGGTGCTTTTTGTTACTTCTATGCCAACATCTGTAATGCCTTCGAGACCAATTATGCCCGATACATTACCATTTTTACGCATCGCTTGTGATACCTCTATAGTATATACGCCCGAAGAGGAAAAAACGATGTTTTCTTTATACCATAATTTATTTTCTTTAATACTACCGTTCCCTTTTCCAAGCCAAGTACCATCGGGTGCAGACATGGCATATTCTAAGGTGTCTTTAGTTACCTCTCCTTCAGGAGTAGTTAAAGAAGCGATGATAAACAAATTACTATAAGGAAATGTATTGTCATTTCGAACATTGATAAAGATATCGTGCTCGGCAATAGTATCCATTTTTGAAAGTGAAAATTCAAGAACATTATCTTTGTTCCAAACCCCGTTTTCTAAAGTTCGGTATTCGGTTTTGATAATATTGCTGTCACAAGAAGCAAAAAGCACTAATGCCAAAAAACAATAAGATATACTACGCATCCTTTTGATTCCTATTACGATTTTTGTTTTTGTTCTTATTTCGGTTCCGGTTTCTGTTCTTGTTCTTATTATTGTTACCGGCACCTTTTGGTTTATCAAAACGTGTTAAGCTGTCTTGACCAACTACATTTTCGAACACTACTTTTTCTTCTACGACAATTTCCATGGCGTACATTTCTAAACTAGCAACCTTCTCTTTCTTTTTGTTTTTCTCTAAAATTTCGTTTACCTGATCCTTAGAAAGAACATGCCAGTTAGCAGGATTATCTTTATAGGAAAACCACAGCATTTCTTTAAAAATATCGGTTTTCTGGCAAAAAGCGAGTCCTTTTTCTGTAAATAATTTTGTGTCTTGAGCAGGAAAATCTTTAAGAGCATCAACATAGACATCTAGCTCATAATTTAAACAACATTTTAGCTTACCACATTGACCAGCAAGTTTTTGCGGATTCAATGATAGTTGTTGGTAACGTGCCGCAGAAGTACTTACCGATCTAAAATCGGTCAACCATGTTGAACAACATAACTCTCTACCACATGAACCAATACCACCAAGTCGCTGAGCTTCTTGACGATACCCTATTTGGCGCATTTCGATACGAATACCGAAAGCCTTTGCCATATCTTTTATCAGTTGACGAAAATCTACACGTTCATCGGCAGTATAGTAAAACGTAGCTTTTGATCCATCACCTTGAAACTCCACATCAGAAATCTTCATTTGAAGCTTTAAGATAATAGCGATTTCACGCGCTCTTTTCTTAATTTCATCTTCTCGATCTCTACATTTTTGCCAAATATCTATGTCTTTCTGACTCGCTTTTCTGTAAACTTTCGGAGCTTCTACATCAGTGAAAGATTCTTTCTTTCGCTTCATCTGAACGCGTACAAGCTCACCTGTTAATGTGACCATACCAATGTCATGACCAGATTGTGCTTGTGTGGCAACAATATCGCCTATGGAAAGTGAAAGATTTTCTGTGTTCTGAAAAAACTCTTTTCTACTATTTTTAAAACGTACTTCAACAAAATCGAATGGTCGTTCCCCATTAGGGAGCGACATATTTGAAAGCCAGTCAAAGACTGTCAGTTTATTGCAACCATCTGTACCGCAAGTACCGTTATTCTTGCATCCCTTTGGTTGTCCATCCTTACCGGTAGAACAACTACTACAACTCATATTATATATATTGCTTTGGTCGAATTTTATAAAATTCACCAAAAAAGATTCATAAAAAACTTATAGGTAAAGATACAGTTTTTTTAATGTGAAATAAAAGTGAAATTAGTGGTGTCGGTTTTAAATAGTGACTTTACCAATCACTCAAGACCTTTTCAAAAAAATAAAAAGACAGCGAAAAACGCTGCCTTTTTATAATGTATCGTATTATTTAATGACTTAAGCCTTATTAAATAAGAAAGCCTATTTTTTAAACTTTAGCACTTCTGATCTTCCTTTTTTAAATATCTTATTACTTACAACCTTACCTTTTCTGAGTGCTTTTTGCTCTTCAAAAGGTAATTCATGAACCTCTTTACAGGCATCTGAACAACAATTATTCATTTTTTCTGCACAAGATGAGCATTGAATAAATAATAAATGACAAGCTTCGTTGGCACAATTTACATGTTCATCGCAAGCTTCGCCACATTGGTGGCAATTGGCAATTACATCATCGCTAATACGTTCTCCCCTTCTATGGTCAAAAACAAAATTCTTACCCTTGAATTTATTTTCAAGATTGTTTTTCTCTACTTGTCGGGTGTATTCAATAATTCCGCCTTCTAGCTGATACACCTGCTCAAAACCTTTATGTTTGTAATAGGCACTCGCTTTTTCGCAACGAATTCCGCCAGTGCAATACATTACCAATTTTTTATCTTTCTTGTGATCTGCCAAATCGCGTTCAATAATGTCCAATGAATCTCGAAACGTATCAACATCTGGTGTAACCGCGTTCTTAAAATGTCCGATTTCACTTTCGTAATGGTTTCTCATATCAACGAGAACCGTATCTGGATCTTCAATAAGTTCATTGAACCTTTTGGCATCAACATGAATTCCTTTATTGGTAACATCAAAAGAATTATCTTCTAAACCGTCGGCTACAATTTTGTGTCGCACCTTAACTTTTAATTTCAAAAAAGAAAGATTGTCTTGCTCAATAGCAATATTCAAGCGTACATCTTTAAGAAAAGAAATACTATCTAAATGTTCTTTAAATACTTGAAAATTTTCTGCTGGCACTGAAAGTTGGGCATTTATACCCTCGTGGGCAACATAAATTCGCCCAAGAACGTCCATATCATTCCAGTTAATAAAAAGGTGATTTCTAAAAATGTTGGTATTACCAATATGTGCATAGGTATAGAAAGAGATAGTAAGGCGTTCCTTACCCGCTTCTTCAATTAAAGCTGCTCTTTCTATTGCACTTAACGTATTGTACAGTTGCATGCTATACTAATAATTTAAGTCTGCCAATGGGCAGAAGGTTATAGAAAAATTTCGAAGTGCAAAAATAATGAAAATGTACCTATTATATTAAGGTTAACCACATTATAATCAAAAAAAGAGCCTTGTTAACCACAAGACTCTTTATCGACTATTCCATTTCAATTCTTTTTCATAGCATTCTTAAAGAATACAAAAAGGATATAGCCACCTATAACCGCCGACACTAAAACAGCGATACATAACCAATTAAGTACGTTCTATTTTATAAAAGATAGAAATTACCTAAAATGGTTGCGTAAACGATTCAATATTATTCAATTCAAAAAAGATTTGGTAATTTAGCTATCCAAAAAAAATAGAAAATGGGTTCTGAAAAAGAAGCAAAATTAAAAGCATTACAATTAACCCTTGACAAGATGGATAAGACCTATGGTAAGGGCGCTGTAATGAAAATGGGCGATAAGGTTGTTGCAGATGTTGAAGTGATACCTTCTGGCTCATTAGGTTTAGATATTGCCTTAGGCGTAGGTGGTTACCCAAGAGGTCGTGTAATTGAAATTTACGGACCAGAATCTTCAGGTAAAACAACGTTGACTTTACACGCAATTGCAGAAGCACAAAAAAACGGTGGTATTGCAGCATTTATTGATGCTGAGCATGCTTTTGACCGTTTTTACGCTCAAAAATTGGGTGTAGATATAGACAACTTAATTATATCTCAACCAGATAACGGCGAGCAAGGCTTAGAAATTGCTGATAACCTAATACGTTCTGGAGCAATCGATATTGTAGTAATAGATTCAGTTGCGGCATTGACACCTAAAAGTGAAATTGAAGGAGAAATGGGAGATTCTAAAATGGGTTTACATGCTCGTTTAATGTCTCAAGCACTTAGAAAATTAACAGGTTCTATCAGTAAAACAAACTGTACTGTTATTTTTATTAACCAATTACGTGAAAAAATCGGTGTAATGTTCGGTAACCCAGAAACTACCACTGGTGGTAATGCCCTTAAATTTTATGCATCTGTTCGTTTAGATATTAGAAGATCTACACAAATAAAAGATACAGATGGTAATGTTCAAGGTAACAAGACCCGAGTTAAGGTTGTAAAGAATAAAGTAGCACCACCTTTTCGTACTACAGAATTTGATATTATGTACGGTGAAGGTATTTCTAAAGTTGGCGAGGTTATCGACTTAGGTGTTGAATATGAAATTATAAAGAAGAGTGGTTCATGGTTTAGCTATGGCGACACTAAATTAGGTCAAGGTCGTGATGCCGTTAAAAGCCTACTTTTAGATAACCCTGAATTATTTGAGGAATTAGATGGCAAAATTAGAGAAGCCATTAAAGCCTTAACTGCTTAAGTTCAGCTTTTATAATAATTAATTATCTTTTTGAGCAGACCCACGAGGTATACTTTAAGAAAAGCAAATTAAAATTTCGAGGCTTGACCGCTCATGGTGTGCAAGCCTCGGAGTATTAAAATCTAGAGTATCTAGTAAACACAAATGAGTTAACGCAACCATTTTACTTCCTTTTCATCTTAATTACAAAATAGTTGTATGATGAGAAATAAGTTAATGTTTTTGACCTTGGTCTTAGCATTTTTATGCAATGGTTGTTCTATTGATGATGATGGCGCCAATTTCCATTTTACTGCATTAGAAATTGTTGATGCAGAAGTACCAGAATCTTTTGTTCTTAATAAGACCTATAAGATTACTGTAAATTACTTAAAGCCCGATAGTTGCACGTACTACGAGGGTTTTGATGTTGTTAAAGATTCCCTGACCACGAGAAGTGTTGTTGCCATTGGGGCAGTACGAACAGATATTGATGATTGTATGGAAGAATTAATTCAAGAGACAGCGTCATTCAACTTTCAGGTAATTTATACCGAACCCTATACCTTTAAATTTTATACCGGCGATAATAGTGAAGGAGAGGCAGAATATTTAGAAATTGTCGTTCCAGTAAACAACCCTTAAAACAACCAACCATTTGTGAGTCTAGAAGAGCTCATTCATAATTGCAAAAAAGGAGACCGTAAAGCACAGGAACTATTATATAGAGCCTATGCCACAACTCTTTATGGCATATGTTTAAAGTACTCTAAATCTAAGACTCAGGCAGAAGATACTTTGCACGACAGCTTTATGACCATTTATGATAAAATAGGTCAGTTTAAAAATAAAGGTTCTTTTGAAGGTTGGATGAAAAGAATTACCATAAACACTGCGTTACAAAAATATAGAAAAGAAGAGTATTTAAACGTAGTTACAGATAATACAGAAGAAGAAGTTACGGTAGATAATGCTTATGCCGATATCAGTTTACAATCGCTTTTAAGTTACATACAAGAATTACCGAATAAATACCGTGCAACATTCAACCTATATGTAATGGATGGGCACACGCATAAAGAAATTAGTGAAATATTAGGTACCACTATCGGTACCTCAAAATCTAATCTTGCTAGGGCACGTGCATTATTAAAAGAAAAAATAGAAACCAAAGTGACACAATCAATTGTAAGTGTCTTAATTATAATATCAACACACTTTTTATAATCTACAAGGTTATAGACAGAAACAGTACTAGATGCAGAAGAAAAATATAGACGACATTTTTCGAGATAAGCTCTCGGACTTCAAGCAAAACCCAGACAATAAAGTTTGGCGGGCGATTGATGCGTCATTAGACAAAAAGAAAAAGAAGCGGGTGATTCCTATTTGGTGGTCACTAAGTGGTATAGCCGCCGCTATAGCCATTGGCTTGTTAGTAATTAATCCGTTTTCAGATAACCAACTATCGAACGAAATTTTGGTTGATACTGATACCGAATCAGAAATAAACAATGACTCTCAGTTAAATACTGAAAAAGACACTTTTATTGATTCTATAGATATCAACAAAAATCAAGTTGCTGAACAAGAAATTTCAGTTAAAAATAGTGCTAGCAGTGTTGAAAATAATACAGAATCAACGCAGCAGGAATCTCGCAAAATAATTAAACCAACAGCCAAAACACTTGATAATTACAACGGTAAAAATCAAAACTCGGTCGCTGATAACAAAAAACCGATTACGCCAAGCAAGTCAACCACAAATGATGCATTACTGGCTGAGAACATTACTATAAAAGAAAACAGCACAAAAAATTCATTACATACTGATGCTAATGTTAATGATAAAAACAGCACTATGCAATCTAACAATTCTTTTGAACAATTAGGTTCGACCGAATTGACTAATGAAACTGCTATTGCTCAAAATACAAATACTGACGAAACGCCAGAAAACGCGAAGAAATCTATTTTTGAGGAAATTGAAGATCAAGAGGATCTAAAAGTGGAGAAAGTAGCAAATAATAGATGGTCTGCTGGTCCAAATGTTGCTCCCGTTTATTTTAATGCGCTTGGTGAAGGCTCCCCAGTTAATTCTATTTTCAGTCCGAACGCGAAATCAGGAAACGTTAATATGAGTTACGGAGTCTCTTTAGCCTATGCCGTAACTAAAAAGCTGACCATACGCTCAGGTATCAATAAAGTAGATTATGGGTATGATACAGAAGATGTTGCTTTTTCATCTTCCTCAGGGCTTGCCTCTAAAAACAGTCAATTAACCACTATTGATTATGCAGAAACATCTAATACACTTACCATTTCGAGTAAAGTAGTTGCATCAGACAAGTTCAGCACCATAAGTTCTGCTTTAGATGTTACAGCAAAAAGTCCGACAAGAGAAGGTTACATGTCGCAACAATTTGGTTATATAGAATTGCCCGTAGAATTAAATTATGCACTGATTGACAAGAAATTCGGAGTAAACCTTATTGGTGGTGTCAGTTCTTTATTTTTAATTGATAATACGGTTTCATTAACCTCTGGCGAATTGACCACAGAAATCGGCGAAGCCAATAATATTAACGACCTAAACTTTAGTGCCAACATGGGGCTTGGCGTTAATTACAATTTTTCACAAAAAGTGCGATTTAATATAGAACCGATTTTTAAATATCAACTGAACACGTTTTCTGATGTAAACGGTACTTTTAGACCCTATTCCGTTGGAGTTTATAGCGGACTCACATTTCAGTTTTAAATCATACATATGAAAAAGTACATCTTAAGCTGTCTTTGCCTTTTCAGTATTTCTATCTACTCTCAAGATGTAGAAGATGAAATTATAACTTCAGAAGAACATCAAGAATTAAAAATTAACGGCCTCTTTTTGATCTTAGGCGCCATTGAGATAGATTATCAATATTTGCTGAACGAAGAGTCTGCTATAGGTGTTGATGTACTATTTGCATATGACGACGAAAATATTGACGTCAACTATTATGTATCGCCGTACTACCGTCAATATTTTGGAAAAAAATATGCTTCTGGTTTCTTCGTAGAAGCTTTTGGTATGTTGAATTCTGTTGATGATTACACGTATGGTTCTTATTATGATGAACCAACAGATTCTTATTATTCAAGTTCTGGATACGAAGAAAATGTTGTCGATTTTGCATTAGGTATTGGTACCGGCGTAAAACTACTGACTAAAAGAGGTTTTATCGTAGAAATAGATGCAGGTATTGGTCGCAATCTATTTAAGAACGATAGAGATTTTACCATTATCGGTAAAGGTGGTATTAACCTTGGTTACAGGTTCTAGCTATTTGGTTAAATCGCTAAGTATCGTTTCTCTAACGCTTGTTCTTAGCTCTGCCGTTTCTTCTGGCCGTATAGAATGAGTTTCCACAAAAGAATGAACTCTAGCCCTACATTTACCAGGCCCTCCACTCAAAAACGTAAAAGAAAACCGTTTTTTGTTATCAAAAAAAGTTATGGGCACCACCGGTATTTTATGAGCAATGGCCATTTTAAAGGCACCATCTTTAAACTTATCTAAAACCACATGTTCTTCGGGCACACCACCTTCAGGAAAAATACAAATACTCAAGCCCTGCTGTAATCTCTTTTGCGCTCTTCTATACACACCAGTTCTACTTTGGGTGTTATCTCTATCTACCATTATACACACACGTTTATAAAAGAATCCGAATAAAGGTATTTTAACCAACTCTTTCTTACCCACGAATACAAATGGGTTTCTACTTACCACTAGCATCAGCATAATATCAAGCATACTCGTATGGTTAGCCACCAACATATAGCTTTTCTTTTTCACCAAACGTTGCTCGTAGGTTACTTTCGGAAAACAAAACATACCATACAGTATAAATCTAGCCCAGAGGTTTCTAGCCATCCAAAAAAACTGTGGATACCAGGTTTCACGTGAAGCAAAAATTACCAGTAATGGAAAAAAGAGTAGAATAGGAATAGCCACTAGAACATAAAACCAAATTCGGTATATAGTTTGACCGACGTATTTAACCAATTTAAGCATAAATCAAAAGTAGTTATTTACGATAGTTTTTTTGTATTTGTTTTACCTTTGCTTTCTTAGAATATAGAAAATGGCAAGAATTTTAACAGGCATACAAAGTACCGGAACTCCGCATTTAGGAAATATTCTAGGAGCAATTAAGCCAGCAATAGAAATGGCAAATAATCCGGCTAACGAATCTTTTCTTTTTATTGCAGATATGCATTCGTTGACACAGATTAAAAATGGCGCAGAGTTACGTCATAATACTTATGCTGTTGCCGCAACTTGGCTCGCCTTTGGATTGGATATTGAAAATACCGTCTTTTATAGACAGAGCGACGTACCACAAACGGCAGAACTAGCTTGGTACCTAAGCTGCTTTTTTCCATACCAACGTTTAACCCTTGCTCATTCTTTTAAAGATAAAGCTGATAGGTTAGAGGATGTAAATGCCGGACTCTTTACCTACCCTATGTTAATGGCTGCAGATATTCTATTATATGATGCCAATATTGTACCTGTAGGTAAAGATCAAATGCAACATATTGAAATGACGCGCGATGTTGCTTCTCGTTTTCATGCACAATTAGGTGAAACTTTTGTTTTACCAGAGGGCAAGGTTCAAGAAGAAACCATGTACATACCAGGTACCGATGGTGCTAAAATGAGTAAGAGCAAGGGTAATTTGATCAGTCTTTTTCAGACGGATAAACAATTACGCAAACAAATTATGGGAATTCAAACGGATAGTACGCCTATGGAAGATCCGAAAGACCCTACCAATGATAATGTATTCGCTTTATATAAAATTCTAGCTAGCCAGCCTCAAATAGAAGAAATGAGCGCCAACTATTTAGCCGGAAATTATGGTTACGGTCATGCAAAGCAGGCACTTTATGAAGTAATCGTAAATAAGTTTATAGAGCCTCGTGAGAAGTTTGAATACTATATTAATAATCTTAATGAAATAGACGATGCCCTTGCCTTGGGAGCAGAAAAAGCAAGAAAAGTAGCTGACGGAGTGCTAGGAAGAGTTCGTGAAAAACTTGGATATTAATTATCAGCCTCAGAAAACCTCAAATATTATAAACCGACCTAGTGGTCGGTTTTTTGTTTTTATTTGGACCAATTCTAAAGCGATTTTCCCGATTTGGAATGGTATTTTATCGACAAAAAGATTACTTAATTCATTCTAGATTTAGAATATTTAAAAAACAAACCGAGTGGTTTGTAAAATACTAGATTGCTTCAAATAATTTTCCTGGCAAAGGTCGTATTACACCTTTCATTTCCATAGTCAACAAGGTAGAAGAAGTTCTATAAATAGGCAGCTTACAATCTAAGGCTATGCTATCTAAAATTTGCTTACCGTTATTCTGCAGGTAGGTGTAAATATTTTGTTCAACCTCATCTAATTCAATAAAAAGCTGTCTCTGAATGGTCTTATTTTGTTTCTCTGCTATATCCCAATCTAACAAATAAATTAAATCTGCCGCCGATGTCATTACATGTGCTTTTTGCTGTTTAATTAGGTTGTTACAGCCAACGCTATATTTATCAGTGGTTCTACCTGGTACTGCAAAAACATCTCTATTATAGCTATTGGCGATATCAGCTGTTACTAGACTACCACCTTTCTCAGCAGATTCAACAACAACCGTAGCTTCACTTACACCAGCAATAATTCGGTTTCGTTTTAAAAAATTTTCACGTTCGGGGTTACTGGTACTCCAGAATTCAGTGTAGAATCCGCCATTCTTTAAAACATCAGCTTGATACTTTGCATGCACCTTTGGGTAGATTTGATTTAGTCCGTGCGCTAAGCATCCTATGGTCTGTAAACCATGTTTTATAGCTTCCCGCTGAATACAAATATCAACTCCGTAAGCAAAACCACTAATTATAACTGGATCTAAAGGAGCTACTTCCTCAATAAACTGCTCGCAAAAAGCCATTCCGTAGCTCGTAATTTTACGAGTACCGACTACGCTAATTAATTTACGATTCTGCAAATCAATATTTCCTTTCTGAAATAGAAGTATAGGTCCGTCAATACAATGCTTTAAATATTTAGGATAATCTTCATCTAAGAAATACGTGCAGCTGATATCGTTTTTGAGTACATAATTGTATTCTGACTCGGCAGCTTCCAAATGCTCTAAGTCGAATAAATGTTTAATCGTATGGGTACCGATACCATCGATTTTCAAAAGATTTTGCTTTTTATCTTCGAAAATCGCGGATGGACTCCCACAATGGGAAATTAATTTCTTCGCGAGGATATCTCCAATATTTGGAACATGTTGTAACCGTAGTATTGCAACAAGTTCATCAGCAGTATGTTGTGTAGTTCTCATTTCTTATTCACAAATAAGGGAAAAAAATATGTTAATAAAAAGTTACGAAAGGAGTTTTTATACCTCTTTATTTTCTTCATATTTGTGATCAGATGGTTTTAGAACACTATATAAGCGATTTACTTTATAGGTACAACTGTGTTGTTGTCCCAGGATTTGGAGCATTCCTTACCCAAAAAAATTCTGCCAAAATAAACGTGGTTACCAATACGTTTAGCGCACCAAATAAATCTATTGTTTTTAATAGACAGCTAATCTCGAACGATGGGCTTTTGGTTTCTTATGTATCAAATGCAGAGAAAGTTTCTTATGAAACTGCATTGGTCGAAATTGAAAACCAAGTAAAAACTTGGCAAGAAGTTTTGATTCAAGAAACATCATTACAGTTAAAAAATATTGGTTCTTTAGCTAGAAACCATGAAGATAAAATATTGTTTCAACCTGCAAATGAAACAAACTATTTAACCTCTTCATTCGGACTTTCAAATTTTAACTCTATACCTGTTACTAGAGAGGTATTAAAGGAAGAAGTTGTACAATTAGAAGAAAAAATACCGTTCGTAATTAGTCCTGAACGTAGAGAAACTAGTGGTTTTAGACCTTATTTAAAATATGCTGCCATTCTAATGCTAGCATTTTCTACAGGCGTAACCGGTTATCGTGCATACCAACAAAAAAATACAAACGAGCAAGTTGCTAGACAAAATGCTGAAGAGTTTGTAAACAAGCAAATACAAGAAGCAACCTTCTTTGATCTATCGCCATTAGAATTACCAACAGTTACTGTTGAAGCCACTACAATTTCTACAGCAAAAGCAACTGTTGAAAAAGGAGCTGCAACTCATTTTATCGTTGCAGGTGCTTTTAGAGTTAAGGGTAATGCCGATAGAAAAATCGAGGAGCTAAAAGCTAACGGATTTAATGCCGGTTATTATGGCACGAATGCTTATGGCCTGCACATGGTAACCTTCGATAGTTATACCAATGCAAACGATGCTTTGAATGCTTTACGTGAAATTAAACGTACGCAGTCTAAAGATGCTTGGCTATTAACCGAAAAATAAACCTACACACATTTTATAAGTACCCTTGATGCCCGTATCTTTGCGCAAAATTTCTATTTAATGGAAGCAAAGACTCCTGCAGCATCTCGTACAACAATGACCGATTTGGTTCTCCCAAGTGAGACCAACGCACTTCAAAATTTATTTGGTGGCGAATTATTGGCACGTATGGATCGTGCAGCTAGTATTGCTGCCGGTAGACACAGCCGCAGAATTACCGTTACCGCTTCTGTAAATCATGTAGCTTTTAACTTGGCAATACCACTTGGTAGTGTTGTTACCGTCGAAGCAGCCGTTTCTAGGGCATACAACACCTCTATGGAGGTCTATATAGATGTTTGGATAGAAGACCGCTACAGCGGCAAGAGCACTAAGGCAAATGAAGCTATTTATACCTTTGTTGCCGTTGATGAAACAGGTACACCAACTGAAGTACCTGAATTAACGCCTGAAACTCCCCTAGAAATTACCCGCTTTGAAGGTGCACTACGAAGAAAACAATTGAGTTTAGTATTGGCGGGTAAAATGACACCTGATAATGCAACGGAACTTAAAGCTTTGTTTACGAAGTAAGATAGTTTGCCAAAATACTAATCGATTTCGTATTATTTTTTTATGCTAAAATATGTCAGCCAAGAGCTCTGTCTATATTTTAGCATATCTAATTCGTAATTATATTAAACCACTTCTCGGTACAAATCCTTTTCCAATTCCGACTGTTCTATATCAACCTTAAAAGAAAGGTCCATTTCAATTTTGTTTGCATTATTCCAAATATAAAGTGCAGCCAGACCAATGCTTCCTATTATGAAAAAGGCGATGGCATAAACTACTAATCCGCCGTAGGCTAAAGTCAAACATGTAGCTAAGAATGCAACATAAACGACTATTGGTTTAAGCGACCAGTTTAGATTAAAACTTGGTGATTTAGGAGAAGTATTCTTCTCTAATTGATTTTGAGTAGACTCCGAATTTAACGTAATTGTGTTATGCATAATGGCTCTGTTTGACTGATTAACACAGTAAAATTCGACAAAAAAAAGCACACGCACTTACATAATATAATGAAAATCAATATGATAACGAAGAATTAAAGAAATCATATTATTTGAATATCAGAAAAATAATATTGACAAAATTAACTGCTAAAAATTAAAGTTATCAGGATCGGGACCAGAGCGTTCTCCTGTTTCCAAACCATCTAGATAAGTAATATCGGTGGTAGACAACTCAAAATCAAATATATCGGCATTAGATGCTATTCGTTTGGCATGTACAGATTTCGGGATAGCAACAACACCTTTTTGAAGATTATAACGCAGAATAATCTGAGCTACACTCTTATTGTACTTTTTGGCTAAATCAGAACAAATATCCAACTCAAAAACCCTGCCCTGCATAAAAGGAGACCAAGACTCGTATTGAATTCCATTATCAGAACAAAAATCAATAAGGTCTTGCTGTACCAAGAACGGATGAAATTCCATTTGGTTTACCATAGGTACCACCGTACAATTGTTCATTACATCTTCTAAATGATGTTTTAAAAAATTACTAACTCCAATAGCTCTAACCTTCTTTTGAGCGTATAAATACTCTAAAGCTCTCCAAGTTTCCTTGTATTTACCTGCTACTGGCCAATGAATAAGGTATAAATCTATATAGTCAACACCCAAACGTTCTAAACTTGCGTCAAAAGCTTTCAGTGTTTCTTCATACCCTTGATCGCTATTCCAAACCTTGGTCACCAAAAATATCTCATCTCTATCTATTCCGCTTTCACGAATACCTTTACCTACACCCTCTTCATTCTTATAGGCAGCTGCAGTATCAATATGACGATACCCCAATTGAAGTGCGCTTTTAATAGCCTCTACAACTTCTTCTTCATTATCTGATTGGTACGTTCCTAAACCCAAATACGGCATTTTAACTCCATTACGCAGTTCAAAACTCCCTTTAATATCTGTAATAACAGGTAGATTTTTCATAGGATTATCTTTTAAAGTCTATACACCCATTCTTCTGGGTTAAGACGAGAGGTGTCTTGGTAAAGATAAAATTTAAGTCTTGTTTGACCATTATTCTTATTGGTATATACCACACCAAGTTCTTCTTTACTGGCAACTTTATCACCTTTTTTCACATACAGCTCAGAAAGGTTGTAGTATGTACTAATGAAATTACCGTGTTTAATTTGCACCCCTTTATTACCGCCAGGCACAGCCAAAATAGCGATTACTTCTCCTTCAAAGATGGCACGTGCTTTTGAGCCTTCATCCGTCGCAATAATTACTCCGTTACTTTGGTGCTTAATCCCCGGGTAGACAGGATCAGCGTACACTCCGAATCCCTGGCTCTTTATTCCCTTTTCTACGGGCCAAATCAGTTGTCCTTTATTGGCAGAAAAGTTATTGGCAATAACGGTCGCTTCTGGAGTTAACACGAACTTACTTGAGTTTTTTGTAGTACTGCCCGATTTTTTATTCGAGGCAGCAATAGCACTTCTAATCAGATTTTCAATTTGCTGATCTATTTTTCTAGATTCTTTCTTTTTCGTTTCGATTGCACTGGCATATTTACTTTCGTTCTTACGAATAGTACCCAATAATGCTTTTTGAGTCTGTATTTCACCAAATAATTGATCCTTCGCCTTTTTATTCTGAGCCAATAAAACCTCTTTTACTTTTCGCTCTTCGTTCAAATCTGAATTTAAACGTGAAAGCTCTTCTGTTTTGGTCAATATCTGAGCTCCTTGCTCTTTTCTATAGTCTGTATACTGCTTCATATATTGAAGCCTTTTAAACGCTTGAAAGAAGCTTTCAGAAGACAACAAGAACATTAATCTATTTTGTTTCGATTTATTCTGATATGATTTCTGAATCATTTTCGCGTACTCGTCTTTTACCTCTTGCAGCTCGTTCTTTAACTTTCCTATATTTCTAATGTTAGTATTGATCTGCCTGTTCAATAAGTTAGATTGCTGATTGGTAACTCGTATAAGTTGCTGACGTACTGTAATTTTTTTATCTAACGCCTCCATTTGATCTAAGACATTACCTTTCTCTTTTTTCTCGGCAAAAAGCAGGCGGTTAATGTTTCGTATTTCTGACTGAAGTTGCTCACGCTTTTCCTCTAATGCTTTTTGCTCACTCGTTTGTGGAAATATAGACACAGAGCTGAATAGCACTATTAAAAAAAGACAATATCTTATTTTGAACAACATATGTTTACAGTTCAATTTCTTTAAAACCTTTAGGTATGGAATATGGGAAATTTACAGGACTATTTAATTCTAAGTTCTTGAATTCTAGTTCTATAGTATTCACCTTGTCCTTACTAATTGCTCTTATCATTATTTCATTAGGCAAAATTTCTTTATCTAAACTCTGGTAATTTTTATAGGTGATTTCTAACAGACGCTTCTCTTGAGGTTGAGAGATTTGCTGCAAATCCATCTTATAATTTTTAGGTTCGATTCTGAATAACATTTTATACAACGATGCTTGCAATTTTGGCGTAAGTCGATATGCTTCTTCAGAAATATCGATATCAAACTTTTCTTTTCTTAAGTCTACTATTGCTTGCCCAGTTAGTAGGTTCTGTAAAATTGAAAAATCTACTTCGGTGCCTAATAAATTACTTAAATAAGAAAAATCCCCGTCAAAATATTCGTTCTCCAATTTATTATAAAAAGACACTCTATCAGGCGTAATATATGCCTTTACAATACCTAGAGGTGCACTCATCCAAATGGCTTTGTCTTTTTCCATTCGTAAGCTTACCGAAACACTCTGAGAAGATTCACCATCTGAATAGGCTATTTTAACCCTACCAGCTAATGTCTTAAAACCCGCTTCGTTTTGATAGTGCGCTTTTATAACCGACTTAGATGTCATTTTTTCATCTACGGTACCACCAGTAATTACTTTAGTGCTCTTACAAGAAGCCATTAATGCAATCATAATAATTACAATGGCCTGCCTTGATTTCATCATATTCAAAAACTTCATCATCTAAAATCCTTATTTAATTTTACTAAGGTACATATTTGCCTTCGAGGTATTATCGGTCGCCATATATGAGGTAGCCAACTCTTTGTAGATATTATTCTCAAGCGGAATATCATCTATAAGATAATCTAATGCCGTCTCTAAAATATCGATAGCATCGGTATGTTCGTTTAATAGATTTAAAGCGACACCATTGGCGTAATAAAAGTACGGCTGAGATGGAAAACGTTCTATTGCATCTTCGGTCAAATGTAATAATTCATCATGATTGCCAGCTGAAGCTAATAAGCCTTCTATTTTTACTTTATACCCGTCAGTACTGCTTAAATCAATTGTATTCTCTGCTTTTTTAGATACAATAACCGTGGTTGGTTTTTCTTGTTGTTTAGCGATTGAATCTGTTATCTTATGCTCTAGGTATTGATATTTTTTAGAATTCTTTACACTTTTTAAAATAGATTTTGCAGTTACATAATCTTCTTTTAGAAAATAGATTTCAGCTAAATTACCTCGAAGCACAACATTGTCCCAGGGTAACTCTTCTTTTACCTCTTCTAATACAGATTTTCTTGCATCGACAACATTTACCAAGGTTTCTGCATACCAGTAATTTTCTGGTTCACCGTTAAGCGCCTCTATCGCATATTCTTGAGCAACTACAAATTGCTTATCATACAAATGAAATTTAGCCAACTCAAAAGAGACGACCGTATTCTGAGGTTGTAGACGTTTACATTCTAAGAAGTAAGTTATAGCTCGGTCATAATTACGTATTCCCATTTGCTTTAACCCTTCGAAAAAATTCTCTTGAAAAGTATCTGAGTATTCCTCTAAAAAGACCTCTGCGCTTTGTTCTACATCCAATTCTTGATTTTCTTGGGCATAAGATTGCATGGGTGTGTTACAAACACCGACAAGCAAGCCCATTAAAATCAAGTTCTTCATATCTACCGTAATTAGGAATTACTTTACACCAGTACTACCAAATCCGCCTTCGCCTCTAACGGTTTCAGACAAGCTATCGACAACACTCCACTCTGCGCGTTCATGTTTTGCAATGACCATTTGCGCGATACGTTCTCCATTTTTAACGATAAAATCTTCACTACCAAGATTTATCAATATCACCCCGACTTCGCCTCTATAATCAGCATCTATTGTACCAGGAGCATTAAGTACAGTTACTCCTTTTTTTGCAGCAAGACCACTTCTAGGGCGAACTTGCGCCTCAATACCTACAGGCAATTCAATGAAAAGACCAGTTGGTATAATGGCTCTGCCTAAAGGTTGTAACGTAACAGGATCGGTAAGATTTGCTCTTAGATCCATACCTGCAGATGCATTTGTTTCGTAATGCGGCAAGTCGTGATTCGACTTATTTATGATTTTTATGTTCATCTATTTAAATATAATTTTTTAAGATTCTCAAATTCTAGTTTATACACTAAACCTAAGAATACAATTAACAGTGGTATACCTACAAAGAGGTTTCTATCAAATATGTAAAATGAAAGAATAGAAAACAAGATGGAGATTACTAAATAAAAACTAATTTTTCTGAAGTTATACGGAATAGGATAATACATCTGTCCGAAATAAAACGAAAGCAACATCATGGTACCATAAGCCAATAAAGTTGCCACGGCAGATGCCATATACCCAAAATGAGGAATAAAAATTAAGTTTACGATTATGGTCAAAACCGCACCTATTAATGAAATATATGCTCCGAATTTTGTTCGGTCGGTCACCTTATACCAAACGGAAAGATTATGGTAAATACCTAGAAAGAAACTTGCTAATACAATTATCGGAACAATTGGCATAGCTTCCCAATAAGCATCATTCAAGACCAAAAATTGTTTTAGAACATCAGAAAAAACGACAACTGTCAATAATATTACACTTCCTATCACTACGAAATAATTGGTAATTTGAGCGTATGCTTTTTGCGGATTCTTCGTATCTGAATGGCTAAAGAAAAAAGGCTCAATACCCATTCGAAAAGCAGTTGCATAAAGTGTCATAAATAGCGCCAGTTTATAACATGCGGAGTATTTTCCCATTTCACTTTTCGCTATTTCTACAGGTAATAACTCAGAAAGTAAGTACCTATCAAATACCTCATTAATAGTAAAAGCTACACCGGCAACCATAACGGGCATTGCGTAACCAACCATTCTTTTCCACAGTTCCTTATCAAACACATAAGGTCTACGAATATACACTCGAATCATCAACAATAACGTAACTCCGCTTGCAATGAGATTTGCAATTAAAATATATTGAATCTCATTATCTGGCTTATAGAGGGATTGTAAAAATCCTTCAGAAGTTCCATCCGATATTTTTGGCAATAGAATCAAGAAAAACAAAGTAAGACCTAAGTTAAGTGATACGTTTAAAATTTTTACAAAGGCATATCGCATGGGTTTTTCATTCGCTCTTAACCAAGCAAAAGGTATGATAGCTAAGGCATCTAGTGCCAAAATTCCCAACACATAATTCATGAAAGGAAGGTTTATGTTTAATGCTGCAGATAGTTTCTCTTTAAAAAATACACCTATTAAAACCAATAATGCTGTGGAGCCCATTATTGAAATTAATGAAGTACTTACTACTTTCTTTCTGTTTTCAGAATCCTTGTAAAATCTGAAAAAAGCAGTTTCCATTCCGTACGCCAAAAAAACATTGAAAATCGCAAACCAAGAAAAAATAAGTGTAACCTCGCCATACTTACCTGGCGCCATTACATCAGTATAAATTGGCACAAGAATAAACGAAATCATCCTTGGCAAGACAGTTGCCAAGCCATAGATTGCCGTTTGTTTAAAAAGTTTTTTGAGTGGATTCAAACACTATAAATTCAGAGGATAAAAGTACCTATTAAAAGCCTAGTTACAAAGTTAGTTTTTAGGGATACCATTATAAATTAACGGTTGCTTTTGTTTTATACCTGTAATCTTGGTAAATTTTGTTTCACCATTTTCAATATAACTAATAACCGCCTCATCTGAATTTAAATTCAAACTCATCGTTTCAGATGAATCTGACATTTCATTAGAAATTCTAACAACAATCATATCTTGATCATCAATTGTATTTACAAATGCTTTGACTTGCTTACCACGAAAATAAACTTCATCAAGTTCTATAGTATCTTTCTGAAAACTAGCAACCGGAATTCTTAATTCGGTGCCTGAACCGCTTTCTTCACGTCCGCCAACGTATTGTTGGCAACTGGCGTCACCAATTTCAAATGGAGTTTCTGTCTGTAATTTTTTTTGCGAAGTACAGCTGGTAAGACAAAGACAGAAAAGTAAAAAAGAATTAGTTACATATTTCATTAGACCCATATTATCCATATAAAGATAGCAAGTAATATGGGTTTAACGACTCATTTAACATCGCTATCACAATTTGGCGATCAATCTTTCATTTGTAATTCTTTCAATTTAGATAGTTCTTTTTGTATCTGCTTGTAGATAAACACCGAAAACACCACTAAAAACACTACAGATGAACATAAAATATATAGATAAAACCCATGTGACAACGTAGCTTTAAACAACGGTAATAAAATAATAAACCCAACGGTATAAATAATTATAGCCAATGGCGTAATTAGGTAATGAGTATATTTTCTAAAACTATAATAACTGGTTAAATCGTTCCGAAAAGTATTTGATTCTTTACTGAAACTTATACTTCTCAGCTTTTTTAAGCTATACATCTCAATAGCAATTCTAACCACTAAACTACCGATCATTAAACCTATACCAAGCATAAACGACGCGCTTTTGTAACCTGAAACGTAGATTAGAAATGCAATTAAGATGATGATTGTAATGGTTTGAACAATATTACCTGTTCGTTGTTTTTGTTCTATGGATTTTACACTTTTTAAAAGCGCTTGAAATCCGTCTTCGGTGGCATTAACCGCCGATTGGCTCTGCCATTTATTCTGTAAATCTTCAAAATTATTCATTATGGACACATTTTGTAAGTTGTTGTTTTATTCTATGTATTCTAGTACGGATGGCTTCATGCTTGATACCCATTATATCTGAAATCTCTAACTGAGGCAATCCTTCCAATTCTAGTAAAATAATGGCTTTATTAATGCTGCTTAATTTATCGATACATTTATAAAGCTGAACCAGCATATCTTCTTTTTCAGCCGAGTAATCATTAGAAGCGCTAACCTGAAGATTATCAATTTGCAGGTTTTTATCCTTCTTACGCTCCAGTCGTATTTCCGCCAAACAGGTATTCACACAAATTCGGTAGATCCAAGTTGAAAGTCCGCTTTCATTTCTAAATCCGTCTAAATTCTGCCAAACCTTAATAAAAGTTTCTTGAGCTAAATCTTTGGCAAGTGCATCATTACCGACAGTATACCCTAAACACAAACGAATGACCTTAGGGTAGTTCTGTTGATAAATTTTCTTGTATGTATTCTCTTTAGAGCCCATTAGTTATTCAATGCCTTTTTAAGATTCTCGATAAACCATTGTGGTTGGTCGTACATGATAAAGTGCGATGAACCATTAGCAAATTCAATGGAATATTCTGCAAGCGCTTTATACTGTACGTCATAAGTAGATTTCGCCATGTCTATACCATAAGGCTCGGTTGCCGCCAGTATCGTAACCGGCGAACTAATTTTAGCCAAATCTTCACGTAAATCTAACTTTAATAAATCGGTATACCCATAGACATAGGTTTCTCGATCGGCCTGAACCATCCACTTTTTAATGGATTCTTGGTTTGATTTTTCTTTGGCCATACTATTCGCCATTTGCTGTGCCATAGCTTCAAAATCAGCATCGCCCATAGCTACTAGTTGTTTATTATATGGGGAATCGTATACCATATCTTCACTCTTAAAATCTGGCATCATTAAAGCACCCGTTGATGGTAAGGCATCTACGATAATTAATTCTTTATATGAATTGCCATCTGCAGCCATCCACAATGCTAATGCTCCACCTAAACTATGACCGATTAAAGTTGGGTTATCTAATTTCTTTTCAATAATGTATTCTATAATTCCGTCTTTAATTTTCGGCAACCATGGCTTTTCAATAGCAGGTACATCTCCAAAGCCGGCAAAAGTGAATACATGGCATTCGTAAGTTTTAGCTAGCTCTTTTACGGTTTCATTCCACACATCACCAGTACAGGCAAATCCTGGAAACAATAAAATTGGGTCTCCTTCACCTGTTACTTTAACATCAAAAGGTTTGTCTTGTGCAGCAATGGAAAGTGAAAAAAAAATGAGTAATGTGAATAGTAAATTTTTAATTGTTTTCATCGTAAGAGTTTTTTTATGATATTCCCCCTTTAGATTCAAAAATTAAAAAATGTTACATTTTAAACTGAAAAAAGTTTTATTCAGGCTCTACATCCATCCTTTTTATAGCTGTGGATGCTAATATAAACGCCGCTAAAAGAAATACTGCAGCTAAAGCATATGGTGCGCCAGGAAAATAGATAGTCCCTTCAGGACGTATAAAATAGTAAAATACCGGTGCAAAGATAAATTGACCGAGAATAGCGGTAATACTTACCAAACCTGTTATGGATCCCTGTAAAATACCCTGTTCTTTTTCAGATACCAGATTTGAAATTACCCCTTGCACGGTCGGACCGGCAATACCACCTAACGCATACGGAATTAAGAATGCATATAACATCCATGGTTCTTTGGCGAATGAGAATAAGAACATACCTACGGTCCATAATAAAAACCCAAAAATTATCACCTTACGTTTTCCGAACTTCTTTACAATCTTACCCACTAAAAACCCTTGTACAATGGCCACAAGTAAACCTACCACCATAAGTGAAAGACCAATTTGTTTCGGAGTCCAATCATATCGCTCAATACCATAATATGACCATGTTGATGGCAAGGCCTGGCCGGCAAGATTTGCCAAGAAGAAAGCAGATATCAATAACAAGATGCCTTTATAATTTCGTAATGCAAACAAAGAAACTCCCGGAATCATTTTTGAAAAATTAATCTGCCTTCTATTTTCAGGAGCTAAAGATTCTGGAACAAAGAAATACCCAAAAAGGAAGTTGGCAAATGTTAAGCCTGCAGCTATGTAAAATGGAAGTCGGATATTGATCTCCCCGAAAAACCCACCAATACCTGGACCGATTATAAATCCGATTCCGAATGCAGCACCTATTAATCCGAAGTTCTTTGCCTTATTTTCTTTCGTACTTACATCAGCTATATATGCAGACGCCACCGTAAAACTTGCACCCGTTATTCCCGCCAAAAATCGCCCTAAAAACAACCAGGTAATTGTTGGCGCCCATGCGTGAATCATGTAATCTACACTTAATCCTAAAAGCGCAAGAAGTAATATAGGTCTTCTTCCAAATCTATCGGATATTTCGCCTAACACCGGTGAAAACAAAAATTGCATACCTGCAAAAGCCGTAGTCAGCCACATACCGTATATAATAGCCATGTGATTACCCTCACCTGTTAACTCCATAATCAAATCTGGAATAATAGGAAGAATAATACCGATGCCAATTACATCAACTAAGATGGTAATGAAAATAAAAAGTAAAGCGGTTTTGTTTGATTTCATGGTCAAGACAAAAGTCGGGTAAAAAAAGTAAACTAAAAGCAAAAACCCCACTTTTAGATGGGGTTTTCAAATCAATATATTTTCAAGCTTTTAATGAATTCAAAATGCAATTCATCAAATACAAATGAAGTTCTAGTTATTTAATGCCTCTGCACCACCAACAATTTCTAAAATCTCGTTAGTAATAGAAGCCTGTCTTGCTTTGTTGTATGTTAATTTCAATTGATCACGCATTTCTGTTGCGTTATCGGTTGCTTTGTGCATTGCGGTCATACGTGCACCGTGTTCACTAGCGAATGAATCTCTAATACCTTTATACAATTGTGTCTTTAAAGATTTAGGAATCAATTGTTCAATGATTTCTAATTTCGTAGGTTCAAAAGTATAATCTGCACTTGCAGTTACTTCAACTTCTTCTAACGGAACAATAGGTAAAAATTGCTCTGTCATTACAATTTGAGTTGCCGCGTTTTTGAATTTGTTATACACAATTTCAATACGGTCATATGTACCAGCAGTAAAAAGAGCCATTAAACTCTCAGCAATATCAGCGACATTATCAAAAGTTAAGTCATCATAAACACCACTGTGATTAGCGATAACATTGAAGCGTTTTCCTAAAAAGTCATTTGCTTTTTTACCAATAGCAATAAAATCAACTGATTTACCAGCGTAAACATTATCTGCTAGATTAACCGATTGCTTTAGAATATTAGTATTAAAAGCTCCACAAAGACCTCTGTTAGAAGTAACGGAAACAATTAAAACCTTGTTTACCATACGATTATCGGCATAAACACTACCAGAATCACCTTCTAAACTTGCGCTTAAATTTTGAAGTAATTCGGTTAGTTTATCGGCATAAGGTCTCATCGCGGTAATTGCGTCTTGTGCCTTCTTCAATTTCGCAGCAGATACCATTTTCATGGCACTGGTAATCTGCATCGTTGAAGAAACCGATGAAATTCTATTACGTATCTCCTTTAAATTTGCCATTTTATTCAGTATTTAGTAAGTAGCACAAAGTAACGTGTTACCCAATTACTTTGTGCTTACCACTCGGTACTCAGTACTTATTTTATTTCTTATATTTCGCCGAAAGGTCTTTACAAACAGCAGTCAAGGTATCTGTAACCTCATCTGTAAGTTTACCAGCCTTCAACGTATCAAGAACATCTCTGTGCTTAGCGTTCAAAAACTCTAAGTAATCACGTTCGAATTCTTTTATTTTATCAACAGGTACGTCTCTTAACAAGTTCTTAGAACCTGCATAAATAATAGCTACTTGATCTTCAACAGTATAAGGGTCGTTTTGTGCTTGCTTTAATATTTCTACGTTTCTACGTCCTTTTTCAATCACGTTCAACGTAGCAGCATCTAAATCTGAACCAAATTTCGCGAATGCTTCTAGTTCACGAAACTGAGCTTGATCCAGTTTCAATGTACCTGCAACTTTCTTCATTGATTTAATCTGAGCGTTACCACCAACACGAGATACAGAAATACCTACGTTAATTGCCGGTCTTACACCTTGGTTGAATAAATCTTGTTCTAAGAATATCTGACCGTCAGTAATAGAAATTACGTTTGTTGGGATATAAGCAGAAACATCACCCGCTTGTGTTTCAATAATTGGCAAAGCCGTCAATGAACCACCACCTTTTACCATTGGCTTTAATACCTCTGGTAAATCGTTCATTTCTTTTGCGATATCATCATCATTGATAATTTTTGCAGCACGCTCTAACAATCTAGAGTGTAGGTAGAAAACATCACCTGGGTAAGCCTCACGTCCTGGTGGTCTTCTTAATAAAAGAGACACCTCACGATATGCAACCGCTTGTTTTGATAAATCATCATATATAATTAATGCAGGACGACCTGTATCACGGAAATACTCTCCAATAGATGCTCCAGTAAACGGTGCATAAACTTGCATTGGTGCAGGATCAGATGCATTAGCAGCTACGATAGTAGTATAAGCCATTGCTCCTTTATCTTCCAATACTTGAGCGATACCGGCAACAGTGGATGCTTTCTGACCTATGGCAACATAGATACAATAAACAGGCTTACCAGCATCGTAAAATTCTTTTTGGTTCAAAATGGTATCGATACAAACTGTAGTCTTACCAGTTTGACGGTCACCAATAACAAGTTCTCTTTGACCTCTACCAACCGGAATCATAGCATCAATTGCTTTAATACCAGATTGCATTGGCTCAGTTACAGGCTCTCTGTAGATTACACCCGGAGCTTTACGCTCTAATGGCATCTCGTAAGTTTCACCGGCAATAGGTCCTTTACCATCGATAGGTGTACCTAAAGTATCAACTACACGACCAACAATACCTTCACCAACTTTTACAGAAGCAATACGTTGAGTACGTTTAACCGTATCACCTTCCCCAACTGATTTAGAAGGTCCTAAAAGAACCACACCAACGTTGTCTTCTTCAAGGTTCAAAACGATACCTTCAAGTCCGCCTTCGAACTCAACTAATTCTCCGTATTGAGCATTAGCTAATCCGTAGATTCTTGCGATACCATCACCTACAGTTAAAACAGTACCTACTTCGTCTAAAGTAGCGGTAGCATCAAATCCTGATAATTGTTTCTTTAAAATTGCTGATACTTCAGCGGCTTTTACTCCTGCCATTTTTAATTAGATATAAGATATTAGGTGATAGATGTAAACATCTACTACCATATATAGTTATTATAGACTATTTGAAAATTCTCTTTTAATATTATTCAGCTTATTGGCGATACTAGCGTCATATTGTAAATCTCCTACTCTTAAGATGAAACCTCCAATAATACTTTCGTCAATTTTACTCTCAATGGTAACTTCATTACCAGTAAGTGCTGTAACTTTCTTCAATATTTTTTTCTCCATATCAGCATCTAAAGGTACAGCAGTTGTAACAAACGCTACATCTTTACCCTTTAATTGCTCATTAATGATAATGTATTTTAAGGCAACTTCGTTTAGCATTCCTAAGCGCTTGTTGTCTACCAACATATTAATAGTACCCTCTGTAATAGAATGACAACCCTTAAAAATTTCAAGTAAGGCATTCTTCTTCATCGTACCCGAAACAACCGGACTAGCCAATACGTCTCTTAATTCTTTACTATCTGAAATAGTAGCGGCGATTGAACGCATATCTTTCTCAACAGCATCCAAGGCTTTGTTTTCCTTGGCCATGTCCAATATTGCCTTTGCGTAACGTAATGCAGCTCTAGATTCGCTCATTATTTCTTTTAGTTAAGTTTTATATCGCTCAACATTGCATCTACCAATTTCAATTGCTTGTCGTTGTTAGATAACTCTCCTTTTATAACTTTTTCTGCTATAGCTACAGATAATTCTGCAACCTGACTTTTAATATCGGCAACAGCAGCTTTTTTCTCGCTTTCGATGGCAGCTTGCGCTTGCTTCAACATTTTATCACCTTCTATCTTTGCTTGCTCTTTAGAGTCAGAAATCATTTTTTCTTTGATTTCGCGCGCTTCTTTCAACATCCCCTCACGTTCAGCACGAGCTTCTTGTAACATTTTCTCATTATCAGCTTGTAAGTTCTGCATATCGGTACGTGCTTTATCAGCAGCAGCCAATGCTTCTTCTATACCAGCTTCTCTTTCGTTCAACGAATTCAAAATTGGTTTCCAAGCAAATTTTACCATTAAGAAAATTAATGCTAATAATAATATTGTTTGAACAACAAATAAACCTGGTGAAAAATCGTTCAATAAAACTTCCATATCTTAATCTTTAAAATCTAAATCAATAATTAAAAAAAACATTTCCTGTAACCAACCGTTACAGGAAGATGTCTTTGGGTTTTCGTGTTCTTATTTTCCTAAGAACAAAGCACCGAATGCTAAACCTTCTAAAAGTGCTGCAACAATAATCATCGCTGTTTGAATTTTTCCTGCCGCTTCTGGTTGACGAGCAATACCTTCCATTGCTTTACCACCGATTTGACCAAGACCTAAACCTGCTCCGATAACGATTAAACCTGCTCCAATTAAATTGTAAGTTACCATACTAATTGATTTATATAATTAAATTAAAAAAACTCTTGTTAAATAAAATCTCCTCTTACATCTTCTGCATCTATCACTTCATGACCATGAGAATCATGCTCGTGTTCGTGATCATGTTCTGCTACCGCCATACCAATAAATAGTGCAGAAAGCGCAGTGAAAATATATGCCTGTAAAAAGGCCACCAACACCTCAATAAGGGTGATGAAAAATGATAAAACTAAAGATAGACCAGTTGCACCAACAACACCTAAACTTTTCTTAAGTGTAAACATGATGGCAATTAAGCTCATTACTACAATATGCCCTGCAGATATGTTTGCAAATAAACGAACTAATAAAGAGAATGGTTTAATTATAAATGCACCAGCTAATTCTATAATAGCCAAAATAGGCTTTACAAAAACAGGTACACCCGGCATCCACAAGATGTGCATCCAGTAATCTTTATTTCCACTAACTGTATAGATAATTAAAGTAAATATTGCCAAACAAGCTGTTACTGCAATTTGACCAGTTACATTAAATCCGAATGGCGTAAGCCCCATTAAGTTTAGTATCCAAATAAAGAAGAATACGGTTAATAGGTACCCTGTAAATTTTCTGTAATGCTTTTCGCCAATATTAGGTCTTGCGATCTCATCTCTTACATAAAGCACTAAAGGCTCTAACACTCTACCAAAACCTGTAGGTATTTTTTTCTTTCCGTATTGTTTTGCTAAAGAAGAAAAGGCCAATAACATAAGTAAACCCACTAACAACACACCAACAACACTTTTTGTAATAGAGAAATCTAATACTTTATGAGCGTTTGTTGCATGGTGCTCTTCATCAAAACTAACTGATGTTGCACCATTATCTAACTCATATATTTTACTGTGAAGTTTTACGAATTTAGAACCGTTTCTTTCAACTACAACCTGCCCATTATCGTCATGATGAAATTCTGATGACATGAAAGTTGCCAAACCATTGTTTGACCAAAGAATTACAGGAAGCGGAAAACCTACGTGCTTTCTTTCGCCTGCATCATTAGAATACGAGAATAAATGAAAATCGTGAGAATCTTTAAGGTGATGTAAAATATACTCATCTACCTGTTCCTTAGTACTAACTGTACCTTCTTGTTCGGTATCAGATATAGCGAAACTTTGCAATGAAAAACAAAGTATTAGAAGTTGTAATAAGGTTTTAATCGTATTTGAAACTTGCATCATTAGTTCTTTATCAAAAAATTTAGCTCCTAGAAATTTTGCGCAAAAGTAGTCAATTATTGCATAAACCACCCAATTTTAAAGCTTTAAAATTTAGAGTCTTTTTTCTTGCATAATTTTCGAAATAAAAAACACTTCTAGAAATAAAAAAATCAGCACCGGCATAAGCAGTAAAGCTCTATATAATTGAGGCATAATGAGTTCACCCAACAAGTATGGATAAAATACTATCGCGAAGACCATAATCTTAAAAACCAGTAAACCCATATACATAAAACCCAACTGATCGAAAAAGGAATTGTTTTTTGATGCAATTAAGAATACGATGACCAAGGTTAATGAAAACAAGTAATGAAAAGTGTAGGCTTTTATCAAAACCGAACCAAAGTAGGTTGGTGCGACCGATATAGCCAAATCTTGTAAAAAATAAGAAGTCGCGCCCACAACAGTGAACACGACTATATATAAAATGATATTTTTTAACAACGTTTATTTATTTAACGCCATAACTTTTTTTATGACTAAATAGATCGACAAAAATACAGCAAGTAAAGTAAATGTGTCTTCTAAAAACGTTTTTTCAAATTTTTGATCTAACCATTCCCCTAAAAGATTGCCCAAGAATATAGTGACACCCATTTGTATGGCAACACCAGATAAGCTTGCGGCATTTCTTAAAAGTTCAGAATTGTCATTACGAGGCTTTTGCGGCTCCATTATTAGATGATTTAAAACCTGCACTGCTAGCACCTTTACCACCGCCCATTGTACAAGAAGCATTAAATGTAGCACCTGGCTCAACCGCCAATTTATTTACAGATACGGTACCTTCTATTACTGCAGATGATTTTAAAGATAATAAGTCAGACACTAAAAGTTCGCCGTTAAAACTACCTTCTATATCTGCATTTACACATTCTACTTTACCATGAATGTAACCATCTTTACCGATAACAACTTTTCCTGAAGTTTTTACATTACCGTCTAGCTTACCATCTATGCGAAAATCAGCTTCTGAAATTATATCTCCTTTAATTTTGGTATTCTTCTCTATTCTGTTAGGTTGACCTCCTACTTCATTCATAGTTCTAGGTTTTTGTTTGTCTGAAAACATTGTTCACGGTTTTGGGGTTAAAAGCGTATTTCTATACTCGATAATATTCTTGTGTACTTGAATAATCTTATAGTTCTCCGATAAAACTACAAAATTCTCATCAGCAACTAGATAATCCTTATTGTTTTTTAGTAGCTCAGCATACCCAAGGGCAAAATCTTTAGATTTAAATCCGTGTACCACTATAAATTGGTCTTCTAGATTATAAATATCTCTAGAAACTATATTTTTATACCTAAGTTCTACGATAGATTGTTCTAATAATTCCATCAACTTCAAAGCCTTCTCTGTATTATTCCTTTTAAATGGAAAAACTACTTTCCAGTTTGATGTTCCCTTAGAATCTGTCTCTGGTGAAAATTCTTTTGGCTCTAACTTCGGAAGCTGCTCTGCAATCATCTGTTCGGCCTTTTTACCTTCCGGATTATTAGGATAAGTCAGTGCCACATAATTCAATGCTTCTTTAAAAGGCTCAAAACCTTGTAGTCTACCAATTGCATTTGCCTTCAGCATTTCAAATTTCGGAACTATAGGATCACCAGTAAATCTATTGATATTTTCCTCTGACCCTGTAATTACCTGTAAATACTTTTGGTCTTTATACTGTTTGAACAAATTCTCATAGCGCTTTTCTGGACTATCAGAATTATCAGCTAATACCGCTTGCGGATTTAATAGAATCTCTGCATACCTAGAATCTGAATGGTTGGCAATAATATCTGCCTTCATTGCCTCTTTCAGCGGACTATCAACTTCTTCGTAAATCTTATACAAATTGTATTTTGAAGGAAGAATCAATCGTTCTTCTGCATTAGATGCCAATACATCTTCTAATTTACCAGCAGCCAGAAGGTTTTCGTTGAACTTCTCTTTATATATCAATCCTAATTGATAATTAGCGAAATTACGCTCTGTCTTTAGGCTATCAATAACAGCAACATCTGTAGGTAAACGATCCATGTAAAAGTCTAATGAGAATTTCTCATCTTCACTTACAACACTTAAACTATCATTAATTCCTTGGGCATCTTGTAATGCTACATTCTCTTTATTTATCACCGATTTATCTGACCAACGCCAATCATCGGTTAATTCTCTATTTCCCCAGCGATTCTTAAAATCATTTTGACCGTAACCTAAACTGGTAATATTATAGAAATAGAATTTACCCTTGTTTTCTTTACCACCTTTACTATTGCTAAACGCAGCAAAACCATCGGTAATTCTTTCTTTCTCTTTTTTCTGTGCAGCATCTTTTGCCTTTTGCAATTCTTCAATATGCTTACCGAAATAAGCCAATTGCTCTTCTTTAGGCATTTGATATAGTGTAATTACACTATCGGCATATTGCACAATGTCTTCATATTTAATAACATCTTCTAAATTATCGCGCTTCTTTTTAATACCACGAAATTTCTTGGTGTTCTCATTAAGGTTGGTAAGCACACTATCAAAATACGCACCAGCCGGTTTGTAAACACTTTTATCAAAATTATACTCCGCTAAATTCTCATAGTTAAGCGCATTCAATTTTGGCTTGTTTTGCGAAGCACGTAACGATTTGTTGAAATAGACCAATGCCAAGCTATCAGATTCTTGTTTTAAATGAAACTCTGCCAATTGTCTGTAAATGTCATCTAAGAAAGGTCTATTCTCCCTATTCAATTCCAATTTGGTCAAATATTCTAAAACCTCTTCTTTGTTTTCAGCGGTAACCTCGGTGTTCTTTAATTTCTCAATTTTTGCATAGATCATATACACACGTGGCGACTTTCTATTTAAGTCAATTACCTTGTCAAATGCATAATTAGCACTGTCTTTATACCCTAGTTGATTGTATAGCTGACCTATAATATAGTAGTACCTGCCTTTCTCAGGATTTTTAGTGGTGTAGTGCGATGCAATTTTAAGATTTTGAACAGCAGTATCTGGTGCATTAAGGTTAATGAACGCTTGCGCCATCATTGCTCTTGCATCGGCATATTCTTGATCTTTTAAACGCTCGTATTTCATTAAGCGCTTTAGGTTCTTAATGGCAAGATCATCGTTTTCTAATCGGATGTTTACCTTCTCTCTCCAAATACTAGCTTCGTTCAGCTTATCGCTTTCAGAGTATTTATTTAAAATATAATTGAAAGACTCTAATGCCGGTATATAACGCTCATCAAAATACCTTGCCTTGCCTAATAAAAGAAAAGCTTCATCTATTTGTGGGTTTCGTTCTTCATCCTTAATATCCATACTATGGCGTTGAACAGCTTTGGTCGCTTTTTCTTCCGCAATAAGAAAATTAGGATTGTTGTCTTCTGAGTCGAGTTTAATTTCGCCGCTAACCTCTAAACGTTCTATAGGCAAGAGTTCAAAATAATCATCTTGATAGGTTTCGTTTAAAGTTTCTCGACCTTGCTCAAAAGCAATATTACCATTATACAAGGTGTTGTATTTGGTATTGAGCGCATGCCAGTTACGGTTTACGAACTTGTCTTTCTTAACAGAACATGCATTAAAAAGCATACTCGCCAAAAGACCCGATAAAATAAGTTTGTTTTTAAGATTCAAAATAGTTGATCTACGTATGTATGTTTAACTTAAAAACAGCCAGATTATTATACCGTTCATCGGTAAACCACATATTTATTTTTAAGTATTCGGAACATTTTTAGACTACTACAACCAAATTTTACCGACCAGGTAGTTTGTTTTGATTTTAATGAATAGGTATTTATCTAAAAACCGCAGATAATCTGATCAAATACATCTTCATCGGATTTTAGTTAGATCTCCTTAAAACATAGAAATGAAAAATCGACCTAGTGGTCGGTTTTGTGTTTTTACTATGAAATTTTGATGATTACTTACTATTGATAAGTTCTAGATAGATTTCATTCTTAAAATCTCCAATATTCTTTAAGCCTATCACAATTCTAGATATAAGTTCTTTGACTTCTAATAAGGTATTTGAGTTATGTATTTTCCTTGTCAAATACATTCCTCCGTCTTCAAAATCAAGAAATTTTAAATCTTTAATTAAAGAGTATTTTTTATACCATGAATAATCATCCTTATTCTCAAGATAAACTGCTACTCTTATTTCATTAGTATTTACCAAATTAAGACTTAAGTAAATTTGTTTATTATCATTGAGGTATAAATTGAAAGCAAGAATCTCATTTGAATATAACTTATACAAAGCGTCATCTACATATTGAGTTTCGAACGAAATCGGCTTATTTTTAGCTTTTAATAATGCTTCTAGTTCACTTTCCTTTTCGCGTATTCTAATCTTAAAAATTTCTTTAAAACCCCTATGCTTACCTATTTCCTCAATACCAGTTTTATAAAATTCTATATTTTCTTTTAATCTTTTAATATTTGCGTACTTCGAATCTTTCAAAGTCAATAAGACGTCTAACTCCCTCTGTAATTTAGCTAAGGCATCATAATCAAACTCAACCTCTTTATAAAATTGTAATCTAAGAAGCTCATCTATTTGTGACTTTACCCTTTTTATTTCCCACTGGTAAAAATCAATTAACGAATCTAAATCAGAAGCCATTTAACTAGTTTAAGTATATATAATCTTAAAAAAATCAATTTACTCAACAACCACATTACCACTTTCTGCACCAAAGAACACTTCTAATTCTTTCAATGTTTCGGCAGATGTTTCAATGTCTTTAACTAATACACCTTTATTCAATACTACAATACGCTCGCAAACTTCGGTTACATGAATTAAATCGTGACTAGATACTAAAACGGTGACGTCTTTCTGTTCTGCCAGTTCTTTAATGATTTGCTTTAAACGAATTTGAGTCGTTGGATCTAAATTTGCAAAAGGCTCATCTAATATCACCACTTTTGGATTACCAATAAAAGAAGCTACAATACCAGCCTTCTTCTGATTTCCTTTCGATAAATCTCTTAAGTACTTTTTCTGACCTAAAATTTCATCATGAAAGAAATCTTGATACTGTGTTAACAATGCATCAACATCGGCTTTATTTTGACCTCGAAGGTCGCCGATAAAGTAGAAATACTCTTCGGGAGTCAAGTAGCCTATTAAAAAAGTTTCATCTATAAACGATGATGTAAATGGTTTCCAATCTTCACTGGTGTTTACCTGAACATCATTATTAATAATATGACCAGTACTTGGTTGTATCAAATCTAACAACAAACTAAAAAGTGTTGTTTTACCCGCACCGTTATTACCTACCAAACCGAAACTTTGTCCTGTTGGTATATTTAAAGATTCGATATTTAGTACTTGTTGTGAACCGTATTTTTTAGATAAATTTTCTATTGTAATCATAATTTTATTATTCTAATTTTTTAGGATGAAATGAAATGCGCTAAATGAAAAACCTTAACTAGCCTTTTCTTTAAAACCTGCAATCATTCCGTATTTCTTTTTCTTGTACTGCTCGGTGATTAAATTGATTAAGTAGTTCTTCATGGCAAAACCAATGACGCCTAAAACTGATAATCCACCCACTGCAACTTCTAAATTAAAGATGTAATAAAAGATGGAAAATATAATTATTGGAACCACCATTACCGGAAGCATTACCAAAAACTGAGTAGCACTTGCGCCTTGCATATTCCCAAACGGACTCTGATCTAATTCTATCCTTTTTTTGTTGAATGACCCAAAATATAAAATGACCGGTATATTTACCCCTAAATTATATAATGCGCAACCAAAATTGATTGCCAAAGCATCCCAACCGAAGTAAACATAGGGTAAGGTCAATAAAAACATAAATACAACACTTACTGTAATTAAAGATACTTTAGATTCTAAATACTTTCGCATAGGTATATTTTGCGACATCATCATACTATAGTAACTACTATCCCAAGCAGGAATAAATTGACCGAAATTACTTAAGAAAATACCTGTCATAAATATGCCCACAAATGCTTTCATTGGCATCATACTACTGTACATGTCTTGCGTATAAAACACCAACCCGTAGAACACCATAAGCAGGGAAATATACACTTGAGATTTAGTTCTTTTATTTCGCCAAATCATTTTTAGATCAAGCTGTAAGAATGAACCCATTTCTCCAAAACGCTTTGTCCAAGCTAAATCTGACGTATTTGCTTCTACCGATTTCGATTGAAGCTTAGCATCTAGATAAATCTTATCTCGTAGGTATTTAAAATTGACATAATATATTATTCCTGCTAAAGCAATCGGAATCAATACCGTAATTGGATATGCATAGAGCGCATGAAAAACAGGTGCAAAAAACTCTTTAACAGAGAACACTCCGAAATAATCCAATGCGTACCCTAGAACAAGAATACTCCCTATCCCAATAAGAACTTTATCATTCTTATTTACAAGTAGGTTCACATAATTAATACACAAAACAATTGCCATTACGCCTACGATCCATAACAGAACATTTACTGCAGGGTAGCCATTAAACAGTAATACAATTGCAAAGGGCACTATAAAGAATAATGTCAATAAATTATAGATAGATGCTGCCGATCTACCTAAAATATAATGTGCAATGGTACTTTTCTTAACCGGTGTAGTCAAGAATGGTTTTATATCCATCACCGGTAATTTCTGCATGAAATACCGAAGTAATAATTCAATTAAAATCCAGTAAATGAAATACTGGCTAATGCTCCACATTGGGCTCTGATCCGGGAATATTTCTTTTAAAAGAAAGTACATTCCGCCTCCAGTTACTGCAAGCGATAAAAGCAGATATACCACCATAAAGCCCATGAAAATTTTTATCCCAAGGCTTTTACCAAGGTTAGAGGATCTAAAAAAGGATTTCCATTGTAATGAAGAAAAACGTTTAAACATTCGGTTGGTTTTAGTATTCTGAATATAAGTAAGAAAAATCTTGAGTTTGTTACAAACAAAATTCAAAATATTCATTAAGCTCTTATTTTATACCTTACTATATATCCAGAAAAAATTAACCGATTAATCCTTCCTTCTTCCCCGTCAAAAAATCCTTTTCAAGGTATTTGAAGTTTCTGAAACTGCTTAATCTAAAAAGAAAGAGAAAGAATTAGCCTTTTCTATTTTAGTATAACGAACATAGCATAAAAAGCCTCTTTTTTCTAATTCAAAAGCTTATTTATTAATATAAAAAAATTAAACAAAAAGCAGTAATACCGACTTTTTTGACAAATGTCATATTTTATCGCAAAAGCATGCTTAATTTTGTAATTCGATTTAAAGAAACCAACATATGTCGCATTTTCACCCATTAACGGTAAAACATATTAAAAAATTAACGCCAACTTCAGTTGCCGTTACATTTTCAATTCCGAAAGAATTGGCACAGACTTTCACTTTTACGGCAGGTCAATACATTACCATTAAAAAAGAAATTAAAGGAAAAGAGCTAAGAAGAGCCTATTCAATTAGTTCTTCTCCTGAAAAAGACGGAATCACCATTGGTATCAAAAAGGTAGATAATGGCGGATTCTCTAACTACGCCAACTCAGAATTAAAAGTTGGTGATACTTTAGAGGTGATGGAACCAGACGGTCGTTTTGTTTTTAAAACAACAAAAGACATTCAAAACATTGCAGCCTTTGCCGCAGGTAGTGGTATTACCCCTATAATGAGTATTGCAAAATCTGTTTTAGATAGTAACCCGAAGAACAAGTTTGTTTTGGTTTACGGAAACAAATCTTACGAAGAGACTATGTTTTACACCGATTTGGTGAAACTAGAACTAGAATATGCCAATCGATTTTTTGTATACTTCACCAACAGTCAGACACGTGAAGACAAGGCTTTATTTGGTAGAATAGATACCTCAACGGTAAACTATGCATTATTAAATAAGCATAAGGATGTTGATTTTGATGGCTACTATTTATGCGGACCAGAAGAGATGATTCGTTTGGTGCAAGACACTTTGGTAGAGAATGAAGTTGAAAAAGATAGAATTCATTTTGAGCTTTTTACGCCTACCGAAATAAAAGAAGAATTACCTGTACAGGCAGATGGTCAAACTTCGATTACCGTTCTTGTTGATGATGAAGAATTTCAGTTTACCATGGATAAGAAAACAGTGATTCTTGATGCTGTTTTAAAAGAAAATATTGATGCGCCATACTCATGTCAAGGTGGAGTATGTAGTAGCTGTATTGCCAAGGTAACTGAAGGAAAAGCAGAAATGGTCATGAACCAAATTTTAACGGATAAGGAAATCGCAGACGGATTTATTCTAACCTGCCAAGCACACCCGACTACACCTACTATTAAGGTAGATTATGATGATGTGTAATCCACTTAATCCCCAAAGGGGAAACAAGTAAAAATTTACTTTTACAGCCAGTTCTCAATTCTGGTTATTAAAAAATTTATATAATCGTCTTTGCGAGGTACGAAGCAATCTGTTATTTAGGAACAACTATTCAACAGATACTACACGTAGTTCACAAAGACGTTTTTCTTTTTTGCATTATTCTCTTACCCAAAGTCAAAATAAAATTTGATTGAGTCATCCTTTCTGGGGCGTTGCAATAGCTTTGAAAACATTTTCAATTCTCACTAGCTATGACCATCGAAATCATTGGTGTATTTATCATCATCGCAGCTGTAATTATATTGTTTGCGTTTGAGATTTTTCCGATGGATAAAATATCCTTCTGTATTATTGCCGCCTTATTATTAACAGGTTTGGTTTCTCCCGAAGAAGCCGTCAGCGGGTTTTCTAACAAAGCGGTCATTACCATTTTATGTCTGATGATTTTAGCAATAGGATTGGAGGAAAACGGCGCAATTTCTTATCTCGCAAAGGGACTCAAAATTTTAAAGAACTGGCCTGTCGTATTAGCCACAGTTGCTATTATGCTCATTGCAGGTAGTATTTCTGCCTTTGTAAGTTCAACTGCTGTAGTAATTGTTTTTATAAAGATAGTTGCCGAGCTACGAGAAAAGTATCAACTACCACCAGGTAAATTATTATTACCCATATCATTTGCCAGTATTTTAGGTGGTAGTTGTACCCTAATGGGAACCTCAACGAACTTATTGGTCAGTAATATTGCTGTTAGATACACAGGCGAAAAACTCGGATTTTTTGAGTTTTCGCTCATGGGAATCACTTTTTTAGGCATTTCTGTGGGTATTATTGCTCTTTTCTATCGTTTTTTACCAATTGATAATGGCGAGCTTTCAGACAACTATGATCTTGATCGCTATCTTTTGACATTGACTATTGAAGAAGATTCTCCTTTAGTCGATAAACCCATTGGCGAAAGCTTTATGTATAAGGAAGTAGATATTACGGTATTACGCTTATCTAGATATGGCTATGACCAAAACCTTGAAAATCATGATTTACTGATAAAACCAAACGATGTTATTCTTTTACATTGCAGCTTAGAGAATCTCCAAAAAATGCGCGGAGAAGGATATTTTGATATTGATGTAGCCGAAAAAGATCAATTTAAATCCACCAAAAACACTCAAATTAAGAAGGTCGGCAGCTCAGAAAATGATTCTGCAAAGAATACTGACAAGAATGATGAAAGTTTATTGCTAGAACTTTTATTATTACCTGGATCTAAATTTTTAGGAAGAAATTTAACCGAATTAAAAACGATGTTAATGCCAAGAGCAATACCTCTGGCAGTAAATAAGCGAAAGAAACTACGTATTCTTCAAAACCGGTTACATCAAAGTAATCATGAATTTACCAAGCTACATGTTGGCGACCGTTTATTGATACAGACAAAGCCCGAATATGTTTCGAATTTTGAAAATAGCAATAGTTTGGCAGTGTTAAACCAATACGAGGGTCGAACGCCTGCTACTCCGTTTAAAAGAAATCTATCCATCTTAATTCTGGTAGTAACGATTGCCATGGCGGCTACGGGAGTTTTTGAGGTGATGACAAGTGTAATCACCGGTACTTTAGCCATGCTGCTTTTTAAGTGCGTAGAGCTGAACCGTATTTATGAAAAGATAAACTGGCAAATTATATTCTTACTGGCAGGTATGATTCCGTTAGGTATCGCCATGAGCAATGCCAAAGCAGATACTTGGATCACCGAAGAGCTATTGACATTAATGTCGGGTCAGCAACCCTTATTTATTATTGGTTTGTTATTTTTAACTACCATGGTTCTAAGTAGTGTCGTATCTAATAATGCTACCGCAATTATAATGGCACCAATAGGAATTTCACTTGCTAGCGGATTAAGTCTTGACCCAAAACCATTTATACTTTGTGTAATGTTCGCTGCGAATTTTAGTTTTTTCACTCCCCTAGGTTATCAAACAAATGCCCTAATTTATAGTATGGGAATATATAAGTTCAAACACTTTCTAGTCATTGGGGGAACGATATCAATAGTACTATGGTTTGTTGGCACCCTATTGTTAAGTGCCATGCTGTAGACAATGAACTATTCTGGAAACATCGTTTCAAATTTTCTCACCGCAGTCTCATACCCAATTGCATAGGCCTTTTCGATACCTCTTCGATCAAGTAAACCGATATGTTCCAATTCTTGCGATTCGAGGATAAGATGGCAATTATTAATTTTTTGTCGGTTAATAGCGTAAATCATCAACCCCGTTACCCTGCCTGTTAATTGAAATGAGTTGTTCAAATGCTTCTTCTCAAGTTTAGAAACTACCGAAACATTACTGCCAATTACATACTCTACTCTAGATAAAACCGGCTCTGAAGGAAAATTATTCATGATTCCGCCATCTGCGTATAGTTCACCATTATATTCCACCGGACTAAAAACAGGAGGTAATGCGGCAGAGGCCAATAAAGGTTTTATCAGTTCTCCTTTATCAATAAAAAGCTCTTCTCCCCTTTGCAAATTGGTAGCTACAACGTGTAGCTCTCTATTCAAAGCCTCAAAACTATCTTCTGGAAAATACTGTTTAAAGGAAGATATATAACTTTCGCTGTTCAATAAACCCGGTTTTGCGACCGCGAAATAATTGTATTTAAAAAGCGGAGTCTCCTTAAAAAAACGGAGCATATCAATAACCGGTTTATCTGCTGCGTACAAAGCGCCTACTAAAGCACCAATACTGCTTCCGGAAACAACGTTAGCTTCAATACCAAATTCTTGCATTGCCTTTATAACCCCAATATGAGCCATACCTCGAATGCCCCCACCGGAAAGCACCAAACCTACGGACTTAGAACCTATTTGCATCTATCTAGAATTAATTTCAAAAAAAATGCCGAGCAGATACTATTATCCGCTCGGCATAAAATTAGTCATTAAAGCGGACTATGAATCTAATCCGAAGGCATAATAATATTTAGTGCCATCTTCATAAATACCTTCTAACATAACTCCACCTTTTTTACCCTCTAGCGCAGATGCTACATCATCAACATCCTTTACACGTTTACCATCAATATGTGTGATAATAAACCCTTCTCTCATTTGAGTTTCACTTTTAATCTTTCCAGGATATAATTTGGTAACCTGAACACCGCCATCTAAACCAAACTTCTTAGCAATTTCTTTATTTACATTTTCAAAATCGGCTCCAAGAAGATTAAAAACTTCTTTATCTTCCTTTTTGATAATATTGGTACCACCTTGAGAATTTTGAAGTTCTACTTCCAATTCTTTTTCTTTACCATTTCTATTTACAACAATTGCAACCATATCGCCAGGTCTTTTACCCGCAATAATTTCTTGAAGTCTAGGTGAGGTTCCAGTTTCTTTTCCATTAACACTAACAATAATATCTCCAGATTCAATACCTGCCAAATCTGCACCACTATCTTCGCCAACTTGCTCTACCCATACTCCTTTGGTAAAGTCCACATTCTTTTCCTTCGCTAGGTTACCATCCATAGTTCTAATAGTAACACCTAACATACCACGTTGTACATTACCAAATTTCAGTAAATCTTCAACTACTTTGGTAACAATATTACTAGGTACTGCAAATCCGTATCCTGTATATGTACCGGTTGTGCTAGCAATCGCAGTGTTTATACCTACAAGATTACCATCTAAATTCACCAATGCACCACCACTATTACCTGGGTTGATAGCAGCATCTGTCTGTATAAAACTTTCTACGGCAAATTTATCGGCATTAATATGAATACTTCTTGCCTTTGCACTTACAATACCTGCAGTAACGGTAGAGTTCAACCCTAACGGATTACCAACTGCCAATACCCATTCACCTACCTCTACATCATCTGAATTTACCAATGACATAGTTTTAAGATTGTCAGCTTTAATCTGTAAAAGTGCTAAATCTGTAGTTGGATCCGTACCTATTACGGTAGCCTTGTAAGATTGGTTATTATATAAGGTAACCTCAACCTCATCAGCATTGTCAATTACATGATTATTGGTTACTATATAACCTTTGTCGTTAATAATAACTCCTGATCCCGTACCAACCCTAGGTTGCGAACGCGTACCTTCTGGAGATTGTCCTTTAAACATATCACCAAAAAATTCTTTAAAAGGATCTGGCAATTCGCGTGCACCTTGCCCTTGATTAGATGACCCTGTTTGGGTTGATTTAATATGCACTACAGCATCTAAAACTTTTTCAGATGTTTCTGTAAAATCTAAGGGTTTAATGTTTCCGTCGTTATCTCTCGTATATAAAGCCTGTGCACCTGGTACAGATTCTACAACGGTTACTCCTGTAGATTCTTTCAACTCTTGTTTGTTAAAATGTAGTACTCCGTAACTCACTGCAAGTGCAATAATCGCTGAGAAGAAGTAAACTTTCCAAGCTCCTTTGGTATTTGTGTCTGATTTCATATATATTAAATTTTTATAATTCTTCTGATGTCCTAATCGCAATAGCTATGCCATGTTTATGCCTGTCAATGCTAAAAAAATCTAAAATTTTTTGAAATTTTAAGGGATTTTTTAGACTAAGTGGTCTGTAAGCATAAAATTAGCATGGGCAAATACTCAAAAAGAAGTACTTTATCCTATTATATATCATGTTTATAGGTGATTATATAAGTTAGATAATGAACCTTATTGTTTAAAACCGACCACATGGTCTAAAACTGACATTTTGACTTAAAGTAAGATATTTCGTCTATTATAATGATACAAATTAGTTATACTTAGAAAACCTTTGCTTTATTTTTACGTAAGTTTAACAACGAGAAAGAAAATTTAATTGAATTCAAACGGTACTACTGCAATTTTGGTATTTGCCAATTCCGCCAAAGAAGACTTGGCGAATAAGTCAATTCCCAAAGGTGAGCAATTATTTGATGTACTAACCAAAACCACTCTTAAAAAGGCAAAAAACACAGGTTTACCTGTTTTTCATTTTTCAGATAAAGATCAAGTTGGCGCTACTTTTGGCGAACGTTTTACAAATGCTATTGCTACTGTTTTTGATAAAGGATTTTCTAATTTAATTACCATTGGTAATGATACTCCCCATTTAAAAACACAACATCTTAAACATACTGCTAATCAATTAGCTTTAGGTAAGACTGTAATTGGTCCTTCTATTGATGGCGGTTTCTATTTATTAGGTTTACAAAAATCTAACTTTGAAGTTGCTGAATTTCAAAATTTACCATGGCAACGATTCAGCTTATACCACCAAATTTCATTGTGGTTACAAGAAGAATCGTCTGAATTAATAAAATTACCTGTTCTACAAGATTTGGATAACGAAAGAGATTTAAAGTCTATACTATCGTTTTCTACTGATCTATCGTCAACCATATTACTGTTGATTATAGGTTTATTAAAAAGAAGCAAAATTCTATACCACACTAAACAGAACTTCTCTGCTGTATTTCCTAACAGCTTTCTTTATAATAAAGGCTCTCCTGTAGTTTCATTTATCTAGACCCCCTTTATCCAATAGTTGGATAAATGAAAACTCAGTTCAAAGCTATATATGAAACACTTAGTACTAGTGTTGACATTGTTTATAATAAACATGGTCAATGCTCAAGAAACAATTACAGGTATTGTTACCGATACCGATGGAAATACAATACCGTACGTAAATATTCTATTGTCTGGCACCGTTACTGGATCAACTACCGATGAAGACGGAATATATTCCTTAGAAGTCCCCAACCTATCAGGCGAAATTGAATTTTCCGTTTTAGGATTTGAAACTCGAGTAGTTTCGATAAACAATAGACGAACCATTAATATAACTTTAAATGATTCTTCTGAAGTTTTAGACGAAGTAGTATTGACCGCATTAGGGTTGAAACGAGAAACAAAAGAACTAGGCTACGTTGTACAAAGTTTAGATGCCAAGGGAGTTACGGAGGTAAAATCTGTAAATTTCTTAGATAACCTTTCAGGGAAATTAGCAGGTGTAACTATTAACCAAGGCGCAACTGGCGTTGGTTCTTCCTCAAAAATTACTATTCGTGGTGAAGCTTCTTTCTCTAATAACAATCCCTTGTTTATTGTAGATGGAGTACCGATAAATAATAACTCGGTTTTTAATTTTACCAGTGAAGCTGCTGCGGGATTTCAAGAAATCGATTTTGGTAACGGAGCTATGGAGGTAAACCCTGATGATATTGCCGAAGTATCCGTTTTAAAAGGTCCAAGTGCTGCGGCACTATACGGAACAAGAGCTTCTAACGGAGTCATAATAATTGAAACAAAAAGCGGGAAGAATACGAAAGGATTGGGAGTAAGCTACAACACCAGCTTTTTTGTGGATTCCGCTTTTCAACTACCAGATTTTCAAAATGAATACGGACAAGGTAATTCTGGTGAGTTTGCTTTTGTAGACGGATTAGGTGGTGGCACCAATGACTTGATTACCTACAGTTGGGGACCTCGTTTAGATGTCGGTAACTTAATTCCCCAATATGATAGTCCGGTTACATTGGCAGATGGAACCGTAGTGCGCGGTGGAGATACAGCTCTTTATAATGGCATTCCCATTACTCCAACAGAATTTAGATCTAACCCAGATAATCTGAAGAATTTTTATGAAACGGGAACTACCCTGATTAATAATATTGCTATATCAAACGGATTTGACAAAGGCAACTATCGCCTTTCTTTTACTGATCTTCGTAGTGAGTCAATTATTCCAGGAGTTAATTTAGATAGACAAACTATTAGTACACGATTGAGTTTTCAACCTATTGATAAGATCCGCATCAATTCATCCATAAGTTATATCAATTCTAATAGCGACAACCGACCCTCTAATGGCTACGGATCAGAAAACGCAAATTATTCTTTGGTAGCATGGGGACCACGTTCCTTGAATATTGAAAATTTAAAAAACTATTGGCAACCTGGCTTAGAAGGCATACAACAGTATTCTTATAACTATACGTTTTTTGACAATCCTTATTTTATCCTTAATGAAAACACCAACTCTTTCAACCGGGATCGGGTTTTTGGAAATATTTCAGCTAGCTACGATATCACAGAAAATTTAACAGCGTCTATTAGAACAGGAATGGATTACTCCAGGGAACTACGTCAATTAAAAAGAGCCTATAGTTCTAATCGATTCTCAAATGGTGGTTATGCTGAGCATGATGTGTTCTACAGAGAGGTAAACACAGATTTTCTATTAAACTATGCAAATAAATTTAATGATTTTAGTGTAGATGTTTCACTTGGTGGAAATCGTTTAGACCAAAAAGCATTTACCTCACAATCGCAGACAACAAGTTTAGCACAACCAGGTATTTTTAGATTATCTAATGCCGCATCCCCTATAGAAGTATTCGAGTTTGAATCAAATAAACGAATCAACAGTTTTTACGGCTTGGCAAAATTCGGATATAAAGATTTCCTTTTCTTAGATGTTACAGGACGAAACGATTGGTCTAGCGCATTGGCAACTCCATTTTCAGTAGATAATACATCATTCTTTTATCCATCGGTATCCAGTAGCTTTATTCTATCAGAAGTAGTTGAGTTACCTAAAACAATTTCTTTTGCAAAATTACGGGCAAGTTGGGCACAGGTTGGTAATGATACAAATCCGTACCAAACAACAGGGGCTTTTGTTGCTCAAACACCTTTTAATGGTCAGCCTACCTTCAGCAATTCAAATACTATCGCGAATGCAAATCTTCAACCAGAATCAACCTCTTCTTTTGAAGTAGGTGCAGATGTAAGATTGTTTGGCGATCAGCTTCGTTTTGATATCTCGTACTATAACGCATTAACGAAAGACCAGATTATTTCATTGCCTATAGGCATTTCATCAGGGTATACCCAACAAGTAGTTAATGGTGGTGAAGTACGTTCAAAAGGTGTGGAGATTATTCTCGGTATTTCACCAGTAATAAGTCAGAATTTAAAATGGAATAGTACTTTAAATTTTAGCACAAATAGGTCTACCGTAGAAAGCTTACCACAAGATGAAGGTCGATTAACACTGGCATATTCCAGAATATACGACAGTCAAAACCAAACGGTATTTTTACAGGCAGAAGAAGGTGGTCGTGTAGGCGATTTGTATGGAACAGGATATCTAAAAAATGAAAATGGTGATTTTATCCTGACGGATGAAGGCAGATATATTCCAGATAATGAACTACAAAAATTAGGGAATTACAATCCAGATTTTATGCTAGGTTTTAATAATCAATTCAATTATAAAAACTGGAATTTAGGTTTTCTATTCGATTGGCGACAAGGCGGAATCATAGTTTCCAGAACTAGGGCATTGGGTAATGTTGGTGGTCAGCTGGCAGAAACAGCTTTCAGACCAGAAGAAGGAATTGTGCCCAAAGGCGTTGTAAATATAGGTACTCAAGAAAATCCTGTTTACACACCAAATACAGTAGCGGTTTCTGCAGAAAGTTACTACCGACAATTTTATGATAGAAACCATGAGGAAAACAATACGTATGATGCATCCTTTTTAAAGCTACGTCAAGTATCTATTGGTTACACTTTTGAAAATCTTAGTGTATTCAATCAAAATGCAACTTTAAGTTTATCTCTAATCGGTAGAAACCTATTTGCCATTACAGAGAATCCGCATTTTGACCCAGAGCAATTAGCGGTGCAAGGACAAGGATTTATAAGTGGCGTAGAAGATATGTCATACGCAACAACAAGAAGTATAGGTTTTAAAGCAGGATTTAATTTTTAAGAAAAAGAAGATGAAATATATATATACCGTTCTAGTCTTAATGTTGGTCATTAGCTGCACAAAGGACTTTGAGGAAATTAATACGAATACAAACGCACCAGTAAGTGTACAGCCAAGTTTATTGCTTAGGCAAGTAATCTATGATTATGGGGAACAAATGTCTTATGAAGGTTTTACAGCAGGTAATCTTTTAGGGCAATATAGTACTGCTCTTGATTTCAATTTATTTGATAGACATGATTTGAAATCACCTCAACTAGGAGGTAATCCTTGGCCAATATTCTATCAAAATCTAAGAGACAATGAAATCATACTGAATTTATCTCAAAAAAATACCGCCTTTGCGGTATATGAAGGACCTGCAAGAATAATGAAAGCCTACATGGCAGCAGGGTTAACAGATTTATTTGGAGATGTTCCTTATTCTGAAGCATTTAAAGGTGATACAAAAACCGTTACTCCGGTCTACGATTCTCAAGAATCTATTTACATGGATGAAAATGGTGTTTTTGATAACCTTGATAAAGGTATTGCTGCTATAGAAAACTATACCGGTACAATTGCGCTAGAAGGTGATATTCTGTTCAATGGAGATTTAGAGGGATGGATTCGTTTTGCAAATTCGCTAAAGATTAAATATCTAATGCGAGTTTCGGGCAAAATAGATGTTGCCGCCCAATTACAAATCATAGTTGCCGAAGGAAATTTCATTGACGAGAATAGTGAAAATGCCATTTTCAACTTTACCGATGGTGAGCCGAATAATTTTAGATTAGCACGATTAAGAATAGGTGATTTCAACAATTATGTGCTTTCTGAAACTATGGGCGAAATATTGACCGGTTTAAACGACCCGCGTATTAATCGTTTCTACCGCCCATTTGCAAATAGTACAGATAACGGATACATCGGACTCTTAAATGGAATAGATGCATCTGCCGGAGTTTCCTTAGCCGATTATTCCTTATTAGGAACAATTTTTAGAGAGAATACAGGCTTGTTAGACGCCAATTTCATGACAAGCATGGAAACACATTTCCTTTTGGCTGAAGCTGCACAAAAAGGACTTATAACAGCCGATACAGAAACGTTGTATAACACAGGAGTTACTCTAGCTTTTGATTACTGGCAAGTAGACCTACCTGCGGATTATTTAACGGTTGATGCTGCACTGGACGATGGTAACGCATTAGAAAATATCATCACACAGAAATGGATTGCCAATAGCATAAACGGTTATGAAGGTTGGGTAGAATATAGAAGAACCGGTTTCCCGCAATTGAAAATGATATCGGCTAGTTTAAATAACAATTTAATTCCGATTCGCATGCCCTATCCTTCTGAAGAAGAAGCTTTAAATAGTGTTAATTATACCACTGCTTCCAACAATACGGAAGGTAATAGTATAAATGTACCTGTTTGGTGGGATGAGTAATAGTTAGGAGTTAGGAGTTAGGAGTTAAGAAAGAACAAAAAAATGACTGAAGTAAAAATTTGGCAATGGGGATTAATAATAGCATCTAGTTTGGTGTTGTTTTTCCTTTCCCCATGGGCAAAAGACACTAACCAGTTTTTTAAGGCAGTCCAAAAAAAGAAGGCGCCCAATACATTTATGTTGATGGGTAGCTTAATCATCTCTTGGATTTTTGCAAAGAGCATTACTAATGCTGCAAATTTAGGATTGGATTTCGGCATTGTTGGTGGGGTAGCTTATGCTGGGTATTATTTATCCTTTGCAGTTGCGGGTATCGTTATTTATAAAATGAGGCTAAATGGTAAATACACGAGTATTCATCATTTCTTATCCTCAAAATTTGGTAAAACAGCAGTTACCATCTTTTCTATACTAATAGCATTCCGGTTATTCAATGAAGTGTGGAGTAACACCATGGTCATAGGTTCTTACTTTGGCGAAATTGGTTCCGGTGCCTACTATTTGTCCATTTTAGTATTTACAGCACTAACATTAGCATATGTACTAAAAGGAGGTATGAGTAGTTCAATTTTTACCGATGTTATCCAAATGGGGCTATTTTCTATACTTTTAGCGGTAATATTGTTCGCAATTTTTGGAAAGGAAACAGATTTATCTGTAACTGAAGTTGCAAATACTGGGGTTTGGTCATTTGAAACAGGTCTTAATTTACTGTTCGCAGCGCTTCTACAATCTTTCAGCTATCCTTTTCATGATCCTGTTTTGACGGATAGAGGATTTATCAGTAGTCCAAAAGTTACGCTGAAAAGTTTTTTGTGGGCAAGCGTACTGGGTGCCATCTGTATAATCCTATTCAGTATTATTGGTGTTTACGCACAATCTCAAGGAATGCAAGGGCAGGCAGCTGTACAAGTTGGGAAAGCCTTTGGAACTATAATATTGTTGGTCATCAATTTTATTATGATTACTTCCGCAGCCTCTACATTAGATTCTACTTTTTCCTCATTCTCTAAACTATTGGCTCTTGACTTAAACTTAGGAAACACTTTAAAATTCGGACGTTGGTCTATGGTTGCTATTGCAGTGTTAGGTACAATTCCTGTTTTTTTAGATGCAGAGATATTATCTGCTACTACCATTAGCGGAACTATGGTCATAGGCTTGACCCCTATTTTTATATTTTGGAAAGACAAAGCTCCTAAAATCAGTTTTCATTTAAGTGTTTTTGTCGGATTGTTATTTGGCTTCCTTTTAATTTTTAATTGGTTTCCAGAAAATATGATATTTACTACTGGCAAATACGCCAGTTTACTCTGGATTAATTTTTGGGGCATCATCTGTTGCCTATTCGTTTATATAATACCTACATGGATAAAGAAATAAAACATATTGGTGTAAAAGAAGGAAAGCTATTGCTTTTTGGAGGGGTTTATAGCAACCTACAAGCATTGGAAAAATTAATTTCTATTGCTCAGGAGGCTGGGGTAAAACCAGAGAACTGTATAAGTACCGGCGATTTAACCGGTTACTGTGCGCAACCTGAAGAAACTATTCAATTGTTTCAAAACTGGGGAGCACTTAGTATTGCTGGCAATGTAGAATTGCAACTAGCAAATGATAGCGAAGATTGTGGTTGCGATTTTAAGAGTGGTAGCCGTTGCGACGATTTCTCAAAAATGTGGTTTCCATATACCAAGGGGCACTTATCGCAACAGTCTTTAGATTGGATGAAGCAAATACCAGAGTACATCAGTTTTGATTATGCTGGCAAAAAAGTAACCGTAGTCCATGGAAACTATGGAAATACTTCTGAATTCGTATTCAAGTCAAATGCCACCGAAAGTAAAGAACGCTGTTTTAATGAGACTAAAAGTGATATCATCATAGCAGGTCATTGCGGTCTACCTTTTCATCAATCTATAAAAGATAAGCTATGGCTAAACCCTGGCGTAATTGGTATGCCAGCAAATGATGGTACAACTAGAGTTTGGTATATGCTTTTGGATGTTATTGATGGCGAAGTAAGCTACACACATCAATCATTTGAATACGATGCCGAAACCGCACAAAAATTAATGTATAAAAATCATTTACCTGAAGCCTATGGAGACACCCTTACCTCTGGCATTTGGGATAACATGGAAATTCTCCCAGAAATAGAAAAAATGGGGCAGGGAATTACGATTCATTTTAACCAAGAACAAAAAGATTCAATAAAACCTAAAACACAAAAAAAGATGGCAAATACGTACTACGACCCAGCAGATTTAAGAAAATTCGGAAAAATCACAGAGTGGAGCGAAGAGCTGGGAACAAAATTTTTCGATTATTATGGTAAGGTTTTCGAAGAAGGCGCACTAAGTGCTAGAGAAAAGTCTCTAATTGCACTAGCTGTATCTCATGTTGTTAAATGTCCGTATTGTATTGATGCCTATACCAAAGACGGATTACAAAAGGGAATAACAAAAGAAGAAATGATGGAGGCTGTACATGTTGGGGCTGCAATTGAAAGTGGAGCAACATTGGTTCATGGTGTACAAATGATGAATAAGTATAATAAATTGTCAATGTAGTTTGGTTGATAGTTGTTCGTTGTCGGTTGTTAGTTATTTTCTACATCGCCTTAGAACAATTTTGATATTAAAGAAGAAATAGAAATTGCTATCTATTAAAAGGAAATTAAAATAGGTTGAATTGTTTTTAGGTTCGTAATAAAACGAACAACAGACAACCATCAACCAACAACAAAAAAAGAATGGCTACAAAATCATTAAAAGCGAAAGGAAACGATTTAGCAGTTTCCAATAAGCAATTAGAAATACTAAATGGAGGAATCTTTGCTGATGGCGAATTGCCTTATTTTAAGGACAAAATTGCCGAGATAGGACATTTTCCTTTACGTCCAAAAAAGTTGGAAATTTTGCAAATTAATGTAGGTTATATGTGTAATCAAGTTTGCGAACATTGCCACGTAGATGCTGGTCCTGATCGTAAAGAGATTATGACTCGTGAAACCATGCAACAATGCTTAGAGGTCATAAAAAATACAGGAGCCCACACTTTAGATTTAACAGGTGGTGCACCAGAAATGAATCCTGATTTTGAGTGGTTTGTTGAAGAAGCTGCTAAAGCTGGAATTAAAGATTTCATTGTTCGTTCTAACTTAACTATTATTAGGGCAAACAAGAAATACTATCACTTACCAGATTTCTTTAAAAAACATAATGTTCATGTTATTTCTTCAATGCCACACTATACCCGTGGTAAAACAGATAAACAAAGAGGAGACGGAGTTTTTGATAAGTCGATAAAGGCATTGCAAGAATTGAATGAAAGAGGCTATGGTATGCCTGGTAGCGATTTAAGGTTGGATTTAGTTTATAATCCGTCAGGTGCTTACTTGCCAGGCGACCAAGCAGCGTTGGAAAAGGATTTTAAAAAAGCCTTAAAAGAAGATTTTGATATTCAGTTTCATAATCTGTTTGCCATTACCAATTTACCAATTGCACGTTTCTTAGACTATTTAATAGCGTCTGAGAATTACGAAGATTATATGTATTCACTAGTAGAAGCCTATAACCCCTCTGCAGTAGCAAATGTAATGTGTACAAACACTATTTCCATTAGTTGGGACGGTTGGTTGTATGATTGTGATTTTAACCAAATGCTAGACCTAAAAGTAGCTAGTAAAGTAAAACACATTAAAGATTATAATGAAGATTTATTAAACGATAGAAACATTATTATATCACAACATTGTTATGGTTGTACGGCAGGTGCCGGTAGCAGCTGCCAGGGGACTGTAGCATAATACAATCCGGGATGAAATTTAAGAACCGTTTGATGATTTACATTGAACGGTTTTTTTGTTTTTGAATACCTTATAATGCTATAAATTAACCCAATACATAACCTACAGAACTGACCGCCTAGTCTGTTTAGTAGTGTAAAAAAGGTGTTCTACACCGATATAATGGTCGTTTATCGAAATAAAATGCATTTAATCTATAAATCCTGAGGTTGTTTGGCGATCAGGCGTTCTATAAAAAGACCACATGGTCGGATTTACCCAAATCTAAATATTATGAACAAAAGCCTTAAGCGCATGGCAACCATGCAACGTTTACAGAACACCGGATTAGAATTGTTTTATGCCCAAGGGTATTACGATACTAGTGTAGATGATATTCTTAAAAAACTTGAACTTTCTAAGGGGGCTTTTTACTATCATTTCGATTCTAAAGAAGATTTCTTCATTCAAATAATTCAAAACTTACTTGCCCGTAAAATTTATAGTACGTTAATAGAGCCTATTGAAGGGCATGACAATCCAATTACCTTAATTACAAAATGTTTCGATAATGCTATGGAAACTGCTGTGCATAATGAAATGGATTACGGCTGTATATTGAGTAATTTCTTAACTGAATTTAATGGTAAAAATGAAGTGATTATGCGTCACTTAAATGAGATAGTTACTGTTTGGGAAGTAAACTTGGTAACTTCATTACAAAAAGGAAAATTCAATGGCTATTTAGATCGCCATGTAGATTGCGAAGCATCGGCTACATTTTTAATGAGCTCTTATTTCGGAGTAAGAACCTTAATGACAACCGCGGCACCTGCTTCAAAAAAATATAGATTTTTGTCTCAGTTACGTCAATACTTTAAAAGTATAGAAGCTAAGCCCGTAAATTCTTAAACCGTAGTATTTAAAATATCACTTATTTTCTGAACGATTGTTTCTGGTAATATGGTTTCCATGACCTTATCATAACCATCTGGGTATTTATTACCATAAATAGAAGTTGGTATTGCAGGATATTTTTTTCTATCGGATAAAAGGGCGTTATTTTCAGATTGATTAAATGGTGAAAAACCGGCATACGGATGCGTAATACCCCAAATTGTAACGGTTGGCACGCCGAACATTGCAGCTAAATGGGCGTTACCACTATCCATCGCCAACATTAACTGAAGGTTAGAGATTAAACCCAATTCATCTGAAAAAGACAATTTTCCAGCTGCATTAGAGCAATTCTCAAACTGCGTTTCCCATGTTGTCAAAACTTCTACCTCTTTTTTCCCTCCTCCAAATAAAACAATCTGATATTTATTTGTAGAATTCAACGCAGCTATTACCCTTTCCATCAATGGTAGTGGATACATTTTTCCGCTAAAAGCTGCAAAAGGGGCAACACCAATCAGCATCTTTCCTTCAAAATTAATCAAACTTTTTGCTGAATCAGTAATTGGCTTTTCAGACAAGGTTTCCATCTCACTTATTGCAATAGGATACGCAAGCTTACTAAAGACCTCAGCATAGCGTTCAAAAGTAGTTGGTAAAGGGATGAAAGATGTTCGCTCTGGATTTACCAAAGCTTTCTTAGATGCCCTTCCCTTATCAACTTGAATAAAAGGAATTGTAGATAGTTTAAAAAATTGTTTTAGAATAGAACTACGTAGAACATTATGCAAATCTGCAACTGCATGGATCTGTAAAGCCTTTAATTCTTTATATAATTTCCAAAGTCCAGAAAAGCCTTTATGTCTTCCTTTTACATCAGCTTTAAAAACTGAGACATTTGGTAAATTTTCAAATATAGGTGCTGTAAATCCTTTTGTTAAGACCGTAATCTTTACCTGAGGATATTTTTTTAAAACCCCCAAAATAACTGGAACAGTCATAGCGACATCTCCCATAGCGGAAAGTCGTATTACCAATATGTGAACAGTTTTATTTGTTGCCACGAAGGATGGGGTTTAGTTCCTCATCATTATACATCTTCATTTGCTTGTAAACCTTCATATACTTGTTGCCACTTTCAATATCTGCAAGTAATTGGTCTATAGCTATAAAAAGGTCATTTTTCTGTTCTATCAAGATTTCGAGTTTAACTTGGCATTTTTCCCTATGTTCTAAAGAAGCATCTGCTCTAGTAGCTTCCTCTTTCATATGATAGATTTTCAGTGCTAAAATAGATAAACGATCAATTGCCCAAGCAGGGCTTTCTGTATTAATAGTTGCATCTGCCTTAACTTCTACCGATTGGTATTTATTAAGAAAATAACTGTCAATAAACTCCACCAAGTCAGTTCTGTCTTGATTACTTGCATCAATTTTACGTTTCAAAACTAAGGCGTCGTCAGGGTTAATATCCGGATTTCTAATGATATCCTCATAATGCCATTGCACGGTGTCAATCCAGTTTTTGCGATACAACAAGTGCTCTATTTCTTCTTTCGAATAAGGATTATGAAAACTTTGATACACATCATCTTCAATATGATATTTTTCAATACTGGTATTAAATATATTAAATGCGAATTCGCTAAACATATGAGCCTTTTTTACAAAGATAAAGTTTAAAGGGTAAACCTAAAGTTTCACAACAAAAACTATAATGGGTATTAAAATACTAGAAACAAGAATTAATTCTAGAAACTTAGGTTTCTTAATAGATTCTAAATAATTAACAATAAAAATTACCGAAGGAAAAAAGGTGATTATCACGGCGTTATTATTTGCTGAAGTAACCAATACATTAACCACCAACCCTATAACAAAAGAAAATGCAATAAGTCTCATGACGATTACCTTACCTACACCCGACTTACTTAAATGAACGAAAGCAGAAAAAGCAAGAGCTATGTTGAACAAGGCATACAATGTCATTTTTAAGCTAGTCCACCATTTAATGGGGAATATAGCGTCATAATTGATTGCAAAATCATAATGTTCAAGAATAAAATTAGGCTTGTCAAGTAAAACTAATATACCGTACAGTATCATAAAAAAACAGACGCCAACCGATATGATTACCAACCAGTTTCGTATATTTTTTGGTTCATAAATATATATTGCTGCAAAAACCAAAAGCAAATAAAGTAAAGCCCATTCATAGAATACACTTGAAATGCAGATCCAAAGTGAGGCGTCAAAAATCTTAAGCTTAATATTCTTTAAAGACTTAATACTTAATAACCTCCTCTTGGCCAGCAATAGAAAAAAACTGGTAAAAATGGCATTATTATCACCTAGCGTCTCAGGAAAAACCACAAAAAGTAATGTGAAAAATAAAATTGCAAAAGAATTTGTACTGGTTAGTTTGTTACGCTTAACGACAAAGTCCACAATAAAAACACTGAATAATAAAATGGCTAAAACACCTATTGATGGGGCAATTTCTACATTGCTCATCGATAAATCAAAGAGGTAAAATTGGACAGACCAGTAGAAAAGAAACAAAAAAACCAGAAGAATGATGAAATTCACCGGTTTTGTTTTCTCAAAAATGCTTGAAATCATCTAAGCTTTTTATATTTTTGCTGGTAAATATAGTAATAAGATGAAATCATTTTTTGAAGGTATCGCAGATTTGTTCGTAAATGTACTATTTGCACCGTTAGATTTTTTACGTTTTACAGATAGTTGGGCTTTATCAAATATCTTAAACTGGATATTTATGTTGATAGGGTCTGTAGCATTTGTGTATTGGATGCTTCAATTGAAGAAATATAACGATAGTGGTGTAGAGGATAAGTCGAGCACTTCTCACTCTTACTTATAATATCAAATTAAATCTCTTGTCAGTTTTTAATCTTTAAAACTGATAAGAGATTATTCGTTAAAGATCAAAACCTAGGTCTTTTCTATAATTCATTCCTTCAAAGGAAAGCTTCTCTACATTTTTATATGATTGCGCTAGTGCCGATTTAAAATCAGTACCAAAAGAAGTAATTGCCATTACCCTACCACCGTTAGTTACTACTTTACCATCTTTGAGTGTAGTACCTGCGTGAAATACCAATGATTCAGTGATAGAATCAATTCCAGTAATTTCTTTTCCTTTTTCATAAGATCCTGGATAACCCCCAGAAACAGTCATTACTGTGGTAGCCGTTCTATCATCTAACTTTAAATCAATATCAGATAATGTTTGATTAGCTACCGCTTGTAGCAGTTCAACCATATCATTCTGAATACGGGGAAGTACAACTTCAGTTTCTGGATCGCCCATTCTAACATTATACTCGATAACCTTAGGATCTTCACCTACTTTAATCAATCCGATGAATATAAAACCTTTATAAGGCATATTATCCTTTTTAAGACCCTCTACGGTAGGTTTTACAATTCGCTGCTCAATCTTATCCATAAAGATCTTACTTGCGAAAGGAACGGGCGAAATAGCTCCCATACCGCCAGTATTGAGTCCGGTATCACCCTCGCCTATTCTTTTATAATCTTTTGCTGTTGGTAGCACTTTGTAACTATCACCATCGGTTAGCACAAAAACACTTAGTTCAATACCATCAAGAAACTCTTCAATAACAACAGTTTCACTAGCTGCACCAAACTTTTGATCAACCAACATTGATTTTAGCTCAACCTTGGCTTCGTTTAAGTCATTGAGAATAACTACGCCTTTACCAGCAGCCAATCCGTCAGCTTTTAAAACAAAGGGAGGATTTAATTCTTCCAAAAATTTAAATCCGTCTTCAACAGTCTCAGCCGTAAAACTTTTATACTGAGCGGTAGGTATTTCATGACGCATCATAAACTCTTTCGCAAACTCTTTACTACCTTCCAAAGTAGCCGCCAATTTCTCAGGACCGATAACTGCCACTTTTTTTAATTCTTGGTCACCAAGAAAAAAATCATGTATTCCGTTTACCAGAGGATCTTCTGGGCCCACCATAACAAGTTGAATATTCTCCTTTAAAACTAATTTCTTAACAGCTTCAAAATCATTTACACCAATTGGTATGTTCGTTGCAATATTTTCTGTGCCGGCATTTCCTGGTGCCACGAAAAGTTTTGATAGTTTATTACTTTGTGCCAATTTCCAAGCAAAAGTATGCTCACGACCACCTGATCCTAGAATTAAAATATTCATTTTGTCAATTTTTGCAAAAATACCTCTTGCTCTTTTAATTTTCTATTTAGTAGAGAAATCTCTATGCTCTTTCTTCTGTAAGTCCTCTGGAGACAACGATTTGAAATAATCGTATACGATTTTTAATCCTTCTGACCGTTGTACTTTTGGTTCCCAACCCAAAATTTCTTTTGCTTTTGTAATATCGGGTTGACGTTGTGTAGGATCATCTTGAGGAAGTGGTTTATAGATTACTTTTTGCTTGGTACCAGTTAGAGCAATTATCTCTTCAGCGAATTCTTTAATAGTAGTTTCATGCGGATTACCAATATTAACAGGATCTGTATAATCACTAAATAATAATCGGTATATACCTTCTACTTGATCATCGATATAGCAGAATGATCTACTCTGAGAGCCATCACCAAAAACGGTTAAATCTTCTCCTCGTAGCGCTTGTCCCATAAATGCAGGTACTACCCTACCATCATTTAAACGCATTCTAGACCCATAGGTATTAAATATACGAACGATGCGAGTATCTAGCCCATGATGTCTATGATAAGCCATTGTAATGGATTCCATGAAGCGCTTAGCTTCGTCATATACTCCACGTGGACCTATTGGGTTAACATTACCAAAATACTCCTCATTTTGAGGATGAACTAATGGATCACCATAAACTTCGGAAGTTGAAGCAACCAAAATTCTAGCGCCCTTTTCTTTCGCCAAGCCTAGAAGGTTTAGCGTGCCCAAGGATCCAACTTTTAAGGTTTTAATTGGAATTTTTAAATAATCAATAGGACTAGCGGGCGAGGCAAAATGCAGAATATAATCAAGCTTTCCAGAAACATGAACAAACTTAGTTACATCATGATGATGAAACTCGAAGTGTTCTAAAGAAAATAAATGCGAGATATTATTTAAATCTCCTGTAATAAGATTATCCATTCCAATGACGTGGAAACCTTCAGCAATAAAACGGTCGCACAAGTGAGAACCCAAAAAACCAGCGGCACCTGTAATTAATATTTTTTTCATGTTACTGATTATATTCCTCTTGAAAAAAGAACTGTTGTTACCGTTTTAAATATTATTCGCAAATCTAAAGTAATAGAACGGTTTTTAATATAATATAAATCGTATTCTAGCTTCTTAATCGAATCTTCTAAATTTTCACCATATTTATATTTTACTTGGGCCCAGCCCGTAATACCCGGTTTTATCAAATGACGTGTGCCATAAAAAGGAACAAGGGAATTTAACTGATTAACAAAAACTTTACGTTCAGGTCTAGGTCCTATAAACTGCATGCTCCCCTTAATTACTGCTAATATTTGAGGTAATTCATCAATTCTAAATTTTCTTAAGATTTTTCCAAAAGGAGTTATTCTTGCATCATTCTTTACTGCCATTTTAGCACCTTCCTTTTCTGCATTAATAACCATTGACCTAAATTTATAAATTTTAAATTCATTACCATGCAGACCAACCCTTCTCTGAGTGTAAAACAAAGGACCTTTATTTAGAAAAATATTTAAAAGCCAAACAATCGGAATAAAAAACAAACAAATTAAACCAACAACAATTGATAAAATTAGGTTTACAAGGAAACTGAATACTGTATGTACATATCTTATTTTTCGGTTTCTAAATTGCAATATTTCATAAAAACTATCATTATGAGATTGAATTGGTAGTGCTTCATAGGTGTTTTCATAGAACGATGTGTAAGAAATTACATCTTTACCTCTCAAAATAGACTTTAGTAAAACTTTTTCTAAGTCCTTCGGTATCTCATTATAATTTTTGGTATTAATTATCCATGAATCCACTTTCTCAGTAGCATGAAGAAATTTTTTTCTTAAATCATTATCTTGCCCAAGATTATAAGTTAGTTTCACACGATAAAAAGTTTCCAAATCATCCCCGTCAATAGAAGATACTACTTTTCTAAAATCAATTTCCGTTGCCTTATCGTATATAAGCAGAACGTTTTTAGTTGTAGGTAACACTCGAAAGACATTGACAAAAAATAGTCTCCATAAAGCAATTTCTATAGGAGTAAGTATTAAAAAAACCAACAAAGGTATTCTCCAAAAACTCGTATCGAAAAAAATAACGGAAAATATAAAAACAATAAAAACAAATAATCCAGTGATATATAAAGCTTGAGAAACAACTACTTTTCTCTTTAAGGTCTTTTGAAGGTTATAAGAATCCAAAATATAAGAAAGAAGTAAATAACTAATTATACCAAAGCCAAAAACACCAATTTTCAACTTCAAAGAAACATAATCTATTGCATAATAAACGAATACATTCAAACTTGAAATAATTATTAATAAGTCTCCCAATAACAATATGAATTTGCGCTCTAATGAATTCAAAATAGAGAGTTTCGCCATTTTATCTTATTTTAAGTAATTACCTTAAGTATTTAAAACCCTTAATAGTTTTAAACTTTTATTTATTTACAAGTTGAAAATCTCTAAATATTTCTTTCTTAGTTTTTCTATAATTACGTCATCCGAAAAATGTTCATGAACTCTTTTATGTCCATTTCTTCCAAAATTTTGCCTTAAACCAATATTCTCTGCTAATTTATCTAAAGCATCAGCCAATTCCTGATGGTCCATTGGTGAAACTGTGATGCCACTTTTACCGTCTTGACTAACAAAAGGTACACCTGTTGGCAAGTTGGTATTTATAACCGCTTTCCCTTGTATCATAGCTTCTAATTGAATAATAGCGAATGCTTCACTAGCGGCAATAGATGGAAGCACAAAAAAGGAACAATTTTTTAAAAAAACTTCCTTTTCCTCTTCGGATACAAATCTATTGATAAATCTTATTTTCTTACTCGATTTATGGCAATGTTCTAAAATAATATCAGTTATTTCCTTTTCACCACTACCTACAATCAATAATTCTAAATCTGTTTTAGCAATTTCATGTGCATTTAATAAAACTTCAATACCCTTATAGTATGCCAGTCTACCAAGGTACAAAATGTAGTTATCATCTATATCGCTAACGTATTTATTTACCGGTATACTTAAAGGTAGAATAAAAACTTTATTTCTAAATTTTTTCAAAATATTAGAGTATTCTAATAAATTTGGTGAAGTAGTAAATATGATTGTGGCTTTTTTACAAAGATTTTTTTGGAAAATTTCTACTATATTTTTTAACGATTTTTGTTTGATAATATCACTGTGCCATGTAACGGCAATCTTATTTCTTTTTCCTATAAAAAAAGAAAGTAATGACGCTAAAGGAAAAGGCTCATGAAAATGAAGAATATCAAAATTTCTATAAAGCTTGAAAAAAGTTATAAAAAATGATATAGACACAGGCATTGACCAAAACGTACCGAAGGAAGCACATCTAATAACTTTAACGTCATTAATAATTTCTATGTCTTTTTTTAATGAAAAATTTTTTTTAACACAAAGTACGGTTACATCAAATCCTTCGCCTAGATTCTCGGCAAATTGTTTTACAACGGTTTCTACTCCCCCAATATCTGGTTGATAATATTTATTTACTTGAAGTATTTTCAAAATTTATAATTTTTTCGACTGAATTTAAAAAGGGTTAAAATAACTAATTCAACCATCATCTTCAAATCTAAGGTTATGCCTCAAAATACATAAGCTACAACCAAAAATTTAGAGAAATTATAGTTTTTTTTTAGAAAGCCAATAAATTCTTTTAACATTTCTAAATAAACTCCTAATTCAAAGAAACATATCTACAAGTAATTAGTTAAACTATAGTATTGGTACTTCCATTTACAAAACACTATCCAAGCGAAAGTATCAATCTATTTTAAACCCCAACTCTTCATTGCGAACAATATTGTCTGTAATAATTTGAAGATTACTTACAACTAAAAAAACAGGATAAAATATAGAGAAAACCATAACCCCCTTTAAACGGTATAGTGGGGCCTCAGTAATTAAAGCTAAACAAAGAAGGAGAATCATTGCAATTATCTGGAAATACATTGGTTGAATCAATGACCCTTTTAAAATAGTTATTGGAAAAAATATAAAGTATAATAAAGCAAAAAAACCTAAGGCTCCCATATCTAAAAAATGCCTTAAATACTGATTGTGTAAATCAAAGGAAGTATAGTTTTTACGAACATCACCATTTTCAATAATGAACTCTTTAAGCATTACATTTCCCATACCTAACCCTTCACCTAATACATAATAATTTTGTTTGATTTGTTCAATTGCAATTGGCCATAAATAGAATCTATCATCATTAAGAGTGTCTGCCGTTTTAACCATTAGAAGATTTATTCTAGGAATTATGAAAACCAAAATAATTAAAGAGCATATAAAAGTTAAAAGAATTTTTTTCTTGGAGATATTTTTTTTCTTATTCTTAAATAATAAAAAAGAAGCATATATAAAAACTAAGATATTTATAATTATAGGTGTTCTTGATGCTAATAATAAGATTGTTACATTAAAAATCAATAACATAATAAATCCAGTATACTTTTTGTCGTAAAAACTAAAAAACCAATTTCCCAATGTAATAATACTACCAAAAATTAATAGATAGCTCCAATAGGTTGGATGAGTATCTACCAAATGAGGGTACTTGAACAGCAGATAAGTATTGTTTTTCTGCACTTGATTCATTGTATTGATCCAATCTAAATTATTGATATAGAACCAAAAAAGTATGATAAATGAGACCAAACAAAAAAATGATAAGCCAAAAGTAAAAACTTTAAAAAACACTACAAGTCTTTGTCGGTTCCAATTAGATGTGCAAATAATAAATGGTATTAGGATAAACGAAATTTGTCTTTCTAAAACTTTTAAAGATAGCAGAATATCACTTGAAACTATTGTGTATATCAAAAAAACACTGATCATTACAATGAACGGTAATAAAAAAAGCTTATTCTGGGTATATCTTTTTTTTTTGTCATTTTCAAAAAAATAAACAATCAAAAGTGATAATATATAGAGCGGTACAAATTTTTCGTCAAAAACTATAGATAGAATGGGCATTATCCCCAAAATAAATGGTAAAATATTACCCTTAAGATTTTTAGTACAATCTGGACTATCAATATGTTTTCCTATAAATTTCATACTACTGAACTTTCCAAAGTTTTGTTATTTTTCCCCTTTAGCTTAACCAAAAATCCAGCTACAAAAAAGGAATATATCCAACCCATTTGAACTGCAAATAAATATGGATTTACCAAAAGCTCAAAATGTAAAAAAATAAATATTCCAAAAAGAGCTAAATTCTCCTTACTTCTAAATTGAATAAACTTATATAATAGATAAAGGAAAAAAAACATATATAACAAAAGAAACAATACACCATTTCGATAGGCAAAATCCATAAAAATATTATGTGAAGATTCATAAAGAGCACCATTTACAGTGAATTCAATACTACCCATTCCATGTCCAAATAAAAATTCAAAAACGCTAGAATTAATAAAATGATTGTTATAAATATCAGAAAGAATTATCCCTCTACCAGATGAAAATTGCTTTACACTTGCCTTTCCACTAAATACACCTAAGAAACGTTCTTGAACAGTTGTCACTACTAAGTCTATTTTATCAAAATAGAACAATCCAATTATTGCTATAAAAGTTATTGCAGCACTGATTCTTAATAAATTTTTTAATGTTTTAGAGTCGGTATCATATAAAGCAACAATAAAGAAAGTTATAATTGTACCTAATAATGCTCCTCTAGACATTGTAAGGATTAGGACAAATAATGAAGAAATCGAAAAAAGCACTTTAAGCGTTTTATTTTTAATATAAAAAAAACTTATAATAACACACAACCCAATTAACAAGGCAAAATTATTAACAGCACCAGCAAAATTAGCCTCTATTCTTTGCCCCCTGACAACGCTAAATCCAAAAATATTTTGAGGTTCCTCCATTGCCATTCTAATAAATAACAACAATCCAACAATTAAATAAAGCTTAAACACATAATCCAATTTCACCTTGTCTAAGGCGTAATAAGAGATTATGAAAACCAGAAAACTTTGAAAATATATTACGGCAAAAATCAATTGCATTTTAAGTCCCTGCCCAACATCAAATACAACATTTACAATAGTGAATAACAAGAGTGTTGTAAAAACTAAAATACTTAGAATAATATCTCTCTTAGAAAATATTCTGTTAAATAGAACACCAATAAGCAAAAGGAATAAACTGAAAATTGTTAATGTTGATGAATAAACATTTCCTAGACCACTAAAAGCAATAAAATTAAAAGGAAGTGAAAGTAAAAGTAAACCAACACATAATTTAGGAAGCGATATCTTTTTCAAAATCAATGTTTAAATCAAAATTATCATATATTTCTTTGCCTACTTTAATATTCTTAGAACTAATTCCTACAGTCTTTAAATTAAAAACTTTAGCGTCGATTAATGCTGTAGAAAAAAAACTATAAGCGTCATCTGCTTTTGAAAACGACTCAAATAAATTTGACTCTTCACTGACATTTTCTGGAAGATTAATCTTCTTTAATCTTCCTTCACAAGCTGGATGTTCTTTTATTAAAACTCTATTATACTTTTTTGACAAATAATTAATTGTTTCCTCTATTAACTTCAACTCATAGTCTTCAGAACAAAGACCAGCTACGAATAAACCTTGTAATAAAAATACAGCTGTTAGAGTCTCTTCGTTTTTATTCTTTTTAAGAAAAACAAATTGTTGATATACCTCTGGTTTTATAAATTTAATATCTACCGTAATAGCATCAGGACTCCAACCTCTTTTGGAAACCAGAAATTGTTTCTCTCGTTCTGAATACACATAGTATCTATCTAAGGTTATACCTCCAAAACCTGAACCCAATGGAAATATACCAGTAAATTTATGAACTATTGAATTAATTAAATTTCTTGATATCTCTTTATAAACAGAATATTTCAGTGGAAAAAGACCATGTTGGAATGCAATCACTTTTGCACTAAGAATCTCTTTTCGTATTACCGGAATAAAATTTTTGCTAATGTAACCTTCTGCATTAGAAAGATATATGTTTTTAAAATCATTATTCTTTAAAAACTGAATCAATAAAACTCTTTTTTGATTCAGAAGTTCTTTTGAATTTATGCGAATCTTTAAGTTGTCTTTGAAACTATTCTTCCAATCATTGGTTAGTCCAACAGTATACAAAGTAAAACCATGTATTTCTGCCATTTGAGCGTACCTCTTCTCCATAGAGGTTTCAAAAACTATTAAACAACTACTTTTTTCCATTTCATTATTGCTCTTATAGATTTGAACACTAAAACAACTATATAAGTAATTACAAAACTATACCCCGCACCCATTATTCCAAATTCAGGAATCATAAATAAATTTAATACAAGGTTAACGATAAAAGCACAACCCATAATTAAACTTATTTTTCTTTCATCATGACAAACGTACAAAAATACGTGAGGAATGAGTGAAGTATTATGCAAAACAAACCCGATTAAAAGCAAGTATAAAACATCTATATGCTTTAACATAATTTCTTTGTCTATTATTTCAAACACATACGGGCTGATAAATACAATAACTATAGCTATTACTATACTGGTAGTTACAGTGAGCATAGAAAATTTAAAAAAAACTTTTTTAAATTCTTTTTTATCTCTTTTAAAATTATCTATTAGTTGTGGTAGATAAATAATATAAAAACCACTTATTACAAACACTCCTAAAACTGAAGCCATAGAAAATAAGAAAGAATAAATACCTGTCTCTTCTAGACCAACTTGTTTTCCAATTAAAAACTTATCAAAGAACTCAATTCCTTTTAGAAAAAAAATAAGCAAAAGAAATGGGGTTAATTCGGTCAAAATTTTCTTTAATTCACTAAACTTAAGATATTTGAAATTTTTAAGCGTAAACTGAAAAAGATGCTTGGAAAACACTTTATATACCACCAAAAACAATATGATATATGATAATAATAGTATTTGTAACAGTACCTTAAAATCGATATCTAAAAAGAAAAACTCATACAAAAGAATAAGAATGATAAAAAATCCACTTTTATAAATTAGTTGAACATTGCCCTTTCTATATAATTTATTAATCATGAAATACCGATAAGCCTCTTGTGAAAAATAATCTAATATTCCAATAATTAAAATGAGAAAAATATTACTCAAAGTAATAAGTTCACTAGGGAAAAGAGCTAAAAAAACTAAAATTTGTAAAATAAATATCAGCGGAGAAAGGGTATAAAAGAACCGCAAATGACCTATATAAATTTCATCCTTAGTATCGGCCTTTACAATATTTCTATTACTAATATTATAATATTCTAAGCCAAAAATAGAGGTAGAAATCATAATAAAATAGCTAATAAGTTGAAAGCTCCCATAATCCTCTAACGAAAGTATTTTCGCTAAATACCCTAAAAGTAGAAATTTAGATAGAATAGATATACCTCTAGTTAAAACACTTTCTATACTATTCCTCAAGACAAGGTCTTTAAAATTCTAGCTGGGTTACCTGCTACTACTGTATTATCAGGCACGTCTTTGGTAACAATACTACCTGCCCCTACAATACTATTCTTACCCACAGTAACGCCTGGCAATAAAATACTATTTGCACCAATCCACGCCCCTGTTTTAATTATTGTATCAAAAGCATCAAAGTGTCCTTGATCGATTATTGGAGTATTAAATTTTCCAAACCTATGGTTAGAAACATAGATATGCACTCCTGATCCCACTAAAGCCATATCTTCAATAATAATTCTACCTTTATTGGGGTTTCTAATATCTGCAAACAACATGCTACCGGGTCTAATAACTACTTTTTCACCAATACTTATTTTTGAACAATTTATAGCATATGCATAAGGTCTAAACTCTGCACCTTTTCCAAAATATTCAAATTTTTTGTTGCATGTTGCTTGCATTGATTTCTTGAAAAACAATTTCCAATGTGAGAAAGGACAATCTGGACCTAGACGGTCTGCTTTATTATCAAATTTTATTTTCTTTATTAAACCGGTCATATTAATCTATCAAAATGATTTATCTATGTCTTTAAAATTTTCAATGCTTTCTTTATTCTCTTTTAAAATAATAGCCACTTTTCTGCCATCAATTAATTGAGATATTTTATAATTGACATTATTATTACCCTTATAACCATATTGACCCAAGTTAAGTTTTTCTATTTCGTAATCAGGTAATATTGTGTGTGCAACATTATATAAATGGTCATTTATAACGAAGGAAGAAAAATTACTGTTAAAATCGATTGCATTATGATTAGCGCTACTTTCTATATTTTTGATGTCTTTAGGGTATAGATGCACAAAGAATTTACTTTTGCGCTGCATATTATTCAACGAATCTCGTTTAAGAATTACTAATTCTTTATTTGTATTTATAAGAGCTACATAGACGCTATAGGTACTATCTCTATAAATACTACGCTGATTTAATAGTTTAGCATAGGGACTACTAGAATTTTGAATTTCCTGTTGTAGATTATTACGTTCCTTTATTTGCTTGTTTCTTTTTTTAATCTGAAAAACGAAAAGCAACACCAAAATGATCGAAAGTATAATTCTGATTAACTGTTTTTTAGACGTCACCAAGTATAAAAATTATTCAATGTTTCTGTAAAAATACTGAAACAAAAACTATCTTATTCACTTTTAGAGTGGTGTAAAAACAAATCGCCCGGTATTAGATTGATTACAGGCTCCACTATTTTGAGAATTCCATCCACTTTTACTATTACCATTGACAACTGAACGAATGGAGAACTCATAAGTACTGCCCGATTCTAAAACATTTAAGGGTAAGTTATAAGAAAAACTTCCTGCGGTAGACACAGCTTCTGTTTCAATCAAAACTCCTTCGCCTTCTATAAAACCCTTTAGACCGAATTCAATTTCATAAACTACTTGATCGTAAGATTGACAATATTCATAATTGAAACCATAACGAAAATCGTACCAGCTTAATTGTAGTTGATCATCCATAATTGTGCCTTCAGCAATGAATACAACATTGGCAAATGGAGAAATATAAGTTAAAACCTTTGAATATTCTGAATAAGAAGAACCGCATTCTACACGAACAAAAACATCATAATTAGTATCTGCTTTTATATAATCTGAGTATTCGTTATGAAAAGTTTGTTTATTAATGTTAAAAGAAGAATTCTTTTCTTTTTCAAAATTCTCTTCTACAATCTCAACACTATAATAAGTCTGATTATCTACATAAAAAGTAATATCATAACCATCATTATTTACGAGTGTTGTATTGACAACGCAAGGTGATGTTAGATTCTCATCGCCAGTATTTATATTTTTTGTAACCCAATCACCATAAGTATTATTACATTTTCCCCTTACAAAAAAAGTATATTCAACAAATGGTTCAATCTCTGGAAAATTAAAACGATTAACATTATTCTCTAACGTATAAATCTGCTCTTCAGTGGGATTACTATTGCCATTGACTAAAAAGGCAACTTGCCATTCATCTGCAGTTCTCTTCGGTAACCAAAAAGCATTAAAATCACCATTTTCTACATAACCTATAAATCCTAAATTATCAGAATTTAGCTCATAACAAGTTAACGTGGTAAATGTGTACGGATTGGAGGTGAACTCTCCTGTAATCTCAGCGCTACAAATAGATTGCAGGTAAAAATCATATTCCGTATCTGGTTGTAAATCTTCTAGAGTAACATTCTCATCTGATGTATTTCCTTTAATACCTGTACCTAATATAAAGCCTTTCTCGCCATATTCAAAATTTGAAGCGAAGCCTTGGGTCTCTAACCATTTAATGGTAGCACCGTTAGCTGTTAAAGCCTCTAAACCTATTTCAACATTTCTTGGACACATTTCTTCCGAATCTTCCGCTTCTGTAACATCATCTGTTTTGCAGCTATATAGGAGTATAAAAAAGATGATTGAAAGTGAAAAAATGTTGGTTTTCATAGGTAAGACATATACTACTCAAACGAACTTAAATCTTAGATATTATATAGCAGTCCAACCACCATCTACCATTAAGTTGTGCCCAGTAATAAATGATGCTTCTTCTGACAATAAAAATGTAATTGCAGGTGCTATTTCTTCTGGACGGCCTAATCTTTTTAATGGTGATTTATCTTCATATCGTTCTATAAATGAAGGGTGTTGTGCATCTTTAATACCCCCAGGCGAAACACAGTTAATACGTACGTTATACTTACCGTAGTAAGAAGCTAGGTATCTAGTGAAATTGATGAGTCCACCTTTTATAGCAGAATATGCTGCTGGAGACGTACCTCCATAACCTTCATAAACAGTAAAATCATTACCAACAACACCATAAATTGAGGCAATGTTCACTATTGATCCAGAACCTTGTTCTTTCATTATTTTTAAAACCTGCTGACACATAAAAAATACACTATTCATTTGCATGTCTACATTTTTTCGCCAAGACTCTAAAGGTACATCTTCAAACTTGCTTCCCCAGTCATTAGTTCTAGGGTAGGCATTATTTACAAGACCATCTATTCTACCATGCTTTTTGTATACCTCTTCAATTAATTCTAATATAGATTGTTCTGAAGTTACATCACATTTATAATTTCCTCCATCAATATTTGTGTCAGCATTGATATCAGCATTAATAACAATGGCTTGATTATTCTTTAGGTGCTCTAAAATTGGCTGACCTATTAACCCGCTACCACCTGTTACTATAATTACCTTATTTTTTAGTCGTTCTGTAAACATATTTTCAATATTTCGTAAGCTTCTTTTGCAGTATTGAACTTAGTGGAATTTTCTAATACTTCATTTATAAAAAATCGTAATTGACCTTCATAAGTATTAAGGATTGTATGAGTAGAGCTATAAATCTCTTCTTGATTTTTAAGCACTTTATTTTTTAATATATCAATCGTCAATGTTTCGTTTTCACAAACAATTTCTAATGTTCGTTTAGGGTCTCTACGAAAATAATTAAGTACAATACTTACATTACAATTAGTATACTCTAAAACATAATTGGCATAATCAAAAGAATTAATATCTAATGAAGACTTACTTGAAAAAACCTTATTTATCTTTTCTGGCTTTCCAAATAACCAATAAGCATAATCAATTTCATGTATTAAATCGATATGTACGCCACCACCCAATTCTTTGTTAGCACTATATGTTGTTCTGTAATCTACAGCTGGTCTCCAGTCTGGTAAATATGACCCGCAATACATATTTACTTCATTGATTCTCTTATCTTTTATAAAGTCTTTTACAAACTGTAAACAACCCAAAAATCTTAAGTTACAAGCAACATATGTTGTAATATTCTTATCTTCTATTTCTTTAAGCACTTTATCATTACCCAATTCAGAAAATAATGGTTTCTCAATAAATAGTGGAATGTTCTTCGGTATTAGGCTCTCGATACTATTTTTATGTTCAGATGTAGGGTTAGAGATAATTGCAAAATCAAATACAATATTTTCTAATTCGTTTAAAGAAAAAACATTTATGATTCCTTCTACTGTTTTAACATTGGTAGAAGAGCGAAATGCATAAAACTTAGTACTAGGTTCAATTATTTTTAAGGCTGCAATATGTTTTGTAGCAATAGAACCAAGACCTATGATTAATACCCTCATAAAGTCATTCCTAATTTATCATTAGCCAAAAGATATTCCATCATATCAAAATCTAATGGCTCGTCTAAGTCAAAACAAATATGATTCATTACATAGTATAAACTTCTTTCTGTAATCGCTGATTTACAACCGTTTTCAAAAAAGGTTCTACGATAAAAATAAAAAGAAGCATTCATGTCAAACACTTGTGGGGCTGTTTGTCTTGATCTTGTATCACTTGGGCATACCAGTTTACAATAGCCATTATCAGAATCTTCTACTACGTTAAAATAAGGGTTTTTGTGCGGTTTAGAAACTGAAAACAGGTTAATGGCCCTATCATCAGCCAAAAGTTTATTAAGACCTTCATTTAAATCATTCTGAGTTCTTAATGGAGAAGTAATATCAAGGTCAAGAAGAATATCGTATTCTTTTTGATTCTTGTTTTCTTGAAATTTTATTGCATCTTTTAAAACATCAATTTTACCAATGGTATCGTTGGCCAAATAGTTTGGCCTAACATATTCTGTTTCTAAACCAAATGAAGAGGCAACTTCTTTAATAGCCTTATCGTCGGTAGAAAGTAAAATATCTACATTACCGTGGGCTTTTGCGAATTCTTTAGCATGCTTAATTGAATACGCTAATAAAGGCGTTCCGTTTAGCTCTTTGATATTTTTACCGGGTATACCCTTAGAGCCTCCTCTTCCACACAATGTAATTAATATATTCATTTAAAATTTTATTTGTTGAAGGTCTCTTTGCGCTTTTTCGAAATCTTCATGTTTCCCTATATCCAACCAATAACCAGATAAAGGATAGGACATTACTTTTTTACCTTCGGCTATTAATTTCTCCATCAGGTCAGTTGCGTTGAAAAAATCTTCTTTTGGCAAGTAATTAAGTGCTGTTTTTTTAATTAAATAAATACCCCCGTTTGAATAGTATGTATAAGTTGGTTTTTCTTTAAAATTTACTACATGGCCATTACTAGTTTCTAAAACCGCATATGGTATATTAACCTGATAAGGTATAGTAACTACAGCTAAGTCTGCATCTGTCTTTTTAAAATTTAGAAAGAAATGTTCATAATCTAAATTAGTTAAAAGGTCTGAGTTGGTTAATAATACATAATCATGTGAAAAATCATTGATTTTTGACACTGCACCAATTGTACCTAACGGTTTATCTTCCCAAACATATCTTAGATTAATACTTTTATTACTACCATCTCCAAAATAATCTTCTATCTGTTCTCCTAAATATTTTACAGATACCCAAAAATCATCAATTCCATAAAGCGCAAGTCTATCTAGATTATGCTCCATAATTGGTTTATCACCAACTTTTAATAACGGTTTTGGTGTATTCTCGGTTAGTGGTCGTAATCTTGTTCCTTTACCACCGGCCATAATAACAGCATCTACAGGTAAATAAGAGCGAATTATTCTGAAATTAATAACGTTTACTACTAAATCATTATTATCTAAAACTGGTAAAATTCTATAATTGCCTTCTCTATATTCAATAATTTTTTCAAGATTTTTCTCTCCCTTTCTTATAAACTTAGGATTCGGTTGAATAATTTTATTCACTATACCAGATACTTCAACGCCATTTATTAAACCCCTTCTAATATCACCATCGGTAAGTGACCCCAAAAGTTTATCGTCTTTGTCAACAACAAATAAAATGGCATCCTTAGCCAAATCTTGTAATTTAATAAGCGCTTCTCTAATAGTGCTTTGTGTAGGTAGTAAATGTTCTCTAAAGTTTCTCAAAACAGGTTGGTTTTAAATCGTAAAATGACTTTTTAAGATTTTGATTATCGAATGTAATAAGTTGGTTTAATATTTTATTTGTAGCATCGCCATTACCAAATAATAGTTCTTGATTTCGAATGTCATCTAAAAATTTCTTATTTGTACTTTTTGAAATGGCTAATAAAATTTCATGTGCGGTTGGCTCACAATGTATGACACTCATCGGCGCTACTCTTCCTTTCTGCCTATCTCCAATATTAATAGTAGGAATATGAAAATAAGGAACTTCAAGTATTCCACTAGAAGAATTTCCGATTACAAAGTTTACATGTTTTAAAGCAGAAAGATATCTAAGTTGCCCTAATGATGTAAAACTTATTGCTTTTTCAGCGTTATTTTCTACATATGAGTCTATCATTTCTATAATAGTCTTACCGCCCTTATCTGAATTTGGTTTAGTAAATATTAAAGTTGTCTCTTTCAAATCATCTAAAGCCATCAATAACTCGTTGAATTGTACCTGGGCCGTAGAATTCTCCATAGTAACCGGATGAAAGGTAATTAAAACTGCCTTTTTATCAAGTGTTTTAAAAATAGATTCTTCAAATGAGAGTTTATCCATCAATTGAAGATTTCTAATACTATCAATACCAATGGCTCCAACATTAAAAACAGTATGAGGTTGCTCACCTAGCTGTATAATTCTTTTTCTATACACCTCACAACTTGCAAAATGCAAATGACTCATTTTAGTTATTGCGTGCCTTATAAACTCATCATAAGCCCCTTCTGTTGTTTCGCCACCATGAATATGAGCTACCGGAATATTACTGATTACTGCGGCAGTTACACCTGCCAATATTTCGCTACGATCACCCAAAACTACAATTAACTCAGGTTTTAATTCACTAAACGTTTTTGCAAAACCAATTGTAGCTTGGCCTACGGCCTTAGATATATCTAAGGCACTATCGCCTTTTAAGCCATCTTCTATTTTAGCATCAATAGTAAAACCATCTTTAACTATTTGAAGATATGTATTACCGAATTCAGGCATTAAGTGCATACCCGTTACAAGAAGTTGAAGCTGTAAATTTTCAGCACTATCAATTGCTTTAATTAACGGCTTTAACAGACCATATTCAGCCCTAGTACCTGTAATAACCGCGATTTTTCTCATATTAACTCGTCAGCTTTATAATTTTTGGTTGCAGGTTTACCAATAATTTCATCCCATTTCATAGGGGAAATTCCTGTACCTGGCCGCTTTACGGTTATGTTATTTTCATTGAAAATTTCCCCTTTAGAAATATCCTTGTTTGCTACAATACTCTTACGCGCAATAGGTTTATTTTTTGATTCGCTTGGGCTTGGTGTCTTTACTCCATTACCCATGGCTTGTTCTATATTTCTAATGGCATGTACCATAGCTTTTAATTCAGAAGGTTCTAAGGATGCTTTATGATCAGGACCTTCCATCGTTTTATCCAAAGTAAAGTGCTTTTCTATTACTTTAGCACCTAGAGCTACTGCTGCAATAGGAATTTCAATACCAAGTGTATGATCAGAATATCCTACAGGCACGTTGAATACATCTTTTATTGTATTCATTGCAGTTAGGTTTACATCATGCATTGGTGTTGGATATTCTGTATTACAATGCAAAACTGTAATATTATCACTATCGGTACCAGCCGAAATAATTACCTTAATTGCGTCATCGATTTCTTGCATCTCAGCCATACCAGTTGAAATAATAACTGGCTTTCCTAAACTTCCTAGCTTTCTTAGATAAGGTAGGTTAGTTATTTCACCAGATGGGACTTTCCATAGATCAATATTCAATTGATGAAGAAAATCAATACTGTCCAAATCAAACGCAGTAGATAAAAATCGAATATTTTTAGTTTTACAATACTCTATCAGTACCAAATGATTTTCTTTACTTAATTCTAACCTTTGCAACATTTTTAACTGAGATTCTATTGCGTCATTAGTATTCTCTTTTTGATAATCAGCTTTTTGAGCAGACTTACTAACCAGTTTTTTAGAGTTAAAGGTTTGAAACTTAACATAATCAACACCCGCATCTGCTGCTGCATCAATTAGTTTTTTGGCTAATTCTATATCACCATTATGATTAACACCAGCTTCAGCTATTATTAATACCCTTTCTGTATTCATTTTAAAAGTAATTTTGCTGGGTTACCCACCCATGTTCCTTCTTCCCTTATATTTTTTAACACAACAGAGCCTGCGCCAATAATTACATTATCAGTAATTTTCACACCCTGTTTAATTACTGCGTTGGCCCCTACAAAGCAATTTTTCCCTACTTGAACATTACCGGCCAATACAGCTCCTGGTGCAATATGTGAATAATCATCTATTATGCACTCATGTTCTATTATACTTCCTGTATTTAAAATGCAGGCTTTTCCAATTTTTGCTAAAGCATTGACAACTGTATTCGGATTTATTAAGGTAGATAGTCCTATAATTGCAGATTCAGAAACAAATGCTGTTGGGTGTACTAAAACTGTTTGTTCAATATTTAAATATTCAAGTAAGGAATGTAATTTTTTTCTAATAGCATTGGACCCCATAGCAGGAAACACATAAGCTTCTTTTACTAAGTCTTTTAAGTCTAGTTCTTCTTCATTTCCTAAATATTCAATTTTGTAAGGGTCATGTTTATTTTCTTGCTTATCAAAATAACCCATGACAGAAAAACTACCAGCCTTCGCGACATCAATAGCTACATAAGCATGACCTGAATAACCTAGAAAATATATATTCTTATCTTTTGACACTACTTGGTATATTAATTACTCGTTCTTCAAGCCAAATCGAATTTTCAAGATTTCCTTTTTGAGCTTTTTGAAACATCGGTAGTCCGCTCATTAGTTTCCAAATTGGTCTTGTCATTACTCCAGCATTATTAGTGACCGTTAAAAACTCATCTCTTTCTGAGGCATTATCTAAAACTATGGCATTCAACCAATAATTAGCTGTAGTATTTTCAGGTTCGGTAACAAAACGAGCTGGCTTATCATTAAAAAAATCATTATACTTGAGAGCTAGATTTCGCTTATTTTTTAATATTTCTGGCAGATTCTCAAGTTGTGCACAGCCTAGAGCCGCATTTATATTTGGCATTCTATAATTATAACCTACTTGGTCATGATTAAAATCCCACCTGTGAGGTATTTTAGCTGTTGTAGTTATATGCTTTGCTTTTTTAGCTAATGTTTCATCATTAGTTATAATCATACCTCCACCGCCAGTTGTAATCGTTTTATTGCCATTAAAACTTAATGTACCCAGTAATCCCTTGGTGCCTGTATGTTTATTGTTTTGGTAACTTCCTAAAGACTCTGCAGCATCTTCTACAATCTTAATATTATAAGAATCACAAACGGTTTTTAAATCATCTAGATTTATTGGCATACCAAAGGTGTGCATAGGCACAACAGCCTTTATAATTCTTTTGGTGCTTTTATTTACACATTGACCATTAATCATGACAGTTTCATTGGTCAAAAAATGTTTTAGCTTTTCTGGTGACAAACCCATTGTTGATAGATCTACATCTACAAAAATTGGGTGCGCGCCAATATAGCTAATAGCATTACAGGTGGCAATAAAAGTTAAAGATTGAGTGATTACCTCATCTTCTTGTAAAACCCCTGCCAATTGTAAGGCGATATGTAAAGCTGCCGTACCGTTTACTGTTGCTATTGCATAATTGGCACCGGTAAACCTAGCAATATCTTCTTCGAACTTATCTACAAATTTACCTACACTTGAAACAAAAGTAGTATCAATACATTCATTTAAATAGTCTTTTTCTTTTCCAGCAAAATAGGGCTCGTGAAGAGGAATAAATTTCTCAGATTCATAATGTGCCCTTACAAAATCAATTGTTTCTTTAACCATTAAAATTACATTTTACTATCTAAATACTTACCAGTTTCTTTATGACCAAAAGTAGGAATCATTTTAAAAAATAAATCGACAATAGGTTCTTTAGACCACGTTTTTTGTTGTTTTATATCTGAAATAGTCTTCTCAAAATATTCTAACTTCTCAAAATCGACATTTAACTCGTTCTTTATAATACCCAACTTTTTAAATCGCTTCATATCTAAAGTTTCATTTTCTGTGAAAAACTCTTCAAAGTCTTTTTCGCCAGTAGTATCACTACCAGAAAACAAACAAGGCCATTTCCCATCGCCTGGAAGGGTTTTTACCAAATCTCGAGCTTGCTGTTCATTCTCACAAAGAAATGGTTCATACCCAAGGCTTCTTAAATATTTCACTGCAATGTCAGCAAATGAAATTAAATGCAAGCCCTCCTCCAGTTTAGGAAAGAATATATCTCTATTCTCACCAAAAATACAAGACATAAGACACAATTCTCCACTTTCTTTTGGAACAACGAAATATCGTTTTATATCATTCGGTGCCACAATTGGCTGACCTTTCTTTATACGTTGATCAAAACCATGTAATAACGAACCATCTGAAAATGCCACATTAGCAAAGCGAGCTGTAGATATAGGAATATTAACACTATTACGCATTAAAAACATTTCCATAATTCGTTTTGAAGCGCCCATCATATTTACTGGATTGGCAGCTTTATCAGTAGAAACACAAAAATATTTCTTAGTCCCTTTGACTATTGCCTGTTTTATAGTTTTATCTGTATTGAAAATATTTACTTCAATCATTCTCATTAACGTAAAAGGGTCTTTCTCGCTACGTACATGTTTTAATGCCGAAAGATTAAGAACATAATCATAATGACCATCTGCTTCAATAAACGCATCATATTCTATCGAACCTATATCTAATGCAAATGTTTGAAAATCTCCATCGATATACCCAAAAGAACTACGTATGTCGCGAACTAATTCAACCATGTTATTCTCACTTATATCAACAACATGTAGTTTTAAAGGTTTTCTTTTGAATATCTCTTTTGTTACCGCCTGGCCTATAGATCCAGCGCCCCCAATAACTAGGAATGACGAGGTACTTACTTTTTCAAATAATTCCTTTTCATGTGCTGTTACATCATTTTCAAATAATTCTTTGTCTCTACCTATAAGGCTAAGTATTTCCATAAACTAGGTGGTTTTTATGCTATTTAAGCACACTATTTTTAGGTCTTCTTACAAAAGTACGATAATTCTTATCTCTAACTAATTGAACTTTATTTTGCATATTGTGATCTGCTAAAATGGACTGCGCAAATCCATACCAAGTAGTTGCTATACCATCTGTAAAGTGCTTGACTCTATTTTTAACATTATTCGTCAACATATTTTCAAGAATATAATTTGCCAAATTATTCGCATTTGTAGGACAGCCGATTTGTTCGTCAGTAACAGAAAGATTCTCCCCTGCCTTAGCTTTCTTCATGATAGAAGTATAAAAATTGTTTCCAAATTCAGAATACAACCATGAAGTTCTTATGATAATATAGTCAACCATTACCTCTTGGATATATGTCTCACCCATTAATTTAGATTTTCCGTATTCGTTTATGGGGTTCGGTATATCATTGATGGTATATGGCTCATTCTTTTCGCCATCAAAAACATAATCCGTAGAAATATGAATTAAACCAACTTTACTTTTTTTACAAGCAAAAGCAAGATTTTTGACACCTTCTGCATTAACCTTAAATGCTAAATCTGGTGTTTTTTCGGCTTGTTCTACATTGGTATATGCTGCGCAATTAATACAATAATCAAAATCAACCAGGTCAAATGTTTTTTTAATTGATAAAACATCTGTAATGTCTAAATCTTTAGAATTTTTAAAAGTGAATTGCAAGTTTTTATACAACGGAGCAATTTTCTGTAAACATTGCCCTAACTGCCCATTTGCCCCCGTAACTAAAACCTTCTTCATTGCATCAATTCTTTGAAAGTTGGCAAGATCAGATCTTTTTCTGAAACTATTAATTCTGATAATGAAAAACCCCAATCTATGGCTAAGTCAGCATCGTTATATAATATCCCAGACTCCATTTTAGGATTATAATAGTTATCACAGAGATACGTAAATACTACATCATTAGTAAGGGTTAAAAACCCGTGTGCCATACCTTTTGGTATAAAAATACTTTTATTATTTACATCTGATAAATGCACTTTAATATGTTCGCCAAAAGTTACACTATCAGGTCTAATATCAACGATTACATCGACTACGCTACCATTTTGAACTGAAACTAACTTGGCTTGTGCGCTTTCTCCTTTTTGAAAATGCAGTCCTCTTAAAACACCTTTTTTAGAAAGAGATTTATTTTCCTGTACAAAATCAACTTCATACCCTAAAAAATCACTCAGTTCTTTTTTTTTAAAGACTTCAAAAAAGACACCTCTATTGTCTTCAAAAATTTGAGGCTCTAGAATTAAGCAACCTTTTAGTTTTGTTTCGGTTATTTTCATTTAATCAAATTCATTAAATATTCTCCATAACCACTCTTTAGCAAAGGTTCAGCAAGTTCTTTAAGTTGTTTTGCATCAATAAAACCTTGGGTAAAAGCCACTTCCTCTATACAACCAATTTTTAATCCTTGTCGCTCTTCTATAACCTGAACAAATTGAGAGGCTTGCATTAAAGAACTGAATGTACCTGTGTCTAGCCATGCAATACCTTTATCAAGAACACTTACTTGCAACCTTTCCTTTTTTAAATAAGCAATATTAACATCTGTAATTTCTAATTCTCCTCTGCTACTTGGCTCTGTGTTTTCAGCAATTTCAATCACTTCATTATCATAAAAATAGATACCTGGTATAGCATAATTAGATTTAGGCGTTTCTGGTTTTTCAACAATCGAGATAGCCTTTCCGTTATTATCAAATTCGACTACACCATATCTCTTTGGGTTATTTACATGGTACCCATAAATAATACCGCCATCTGGATCACCATTTTCCTTTAACAATTTCTCAAGACCATTACCGTAAAAAATATTATCTCCTAAAATTAAGGCAACCTTACTGGATCCAATAAATTTTTTGCCAATAATGAAAGCTTCCGCTAATCCTTTAGGTTCTTTTTGCACGGCATATTCAAATCTACAACCTAACTGACTTCCGTCAGAAAGAAGCTTTTTAAATAAAGGCAAATCATCAGTAGTTGTGATAATTAATATTTCACGAATTCCAGCCATCATCAACGTGGATAATGGGTAGTATATCATAGGCTTATCATAAATAGGCATTAACTGTTTACTTAAAGCTTTAGTTAGTGGCCATAAACGTGATCCAGTACCCCCTGCGAGTATGATTCCTTTCATAAATTTAAAGTTGATATTTGTTTAAATACCAGTCAACAGTTTTCTCTAGACCTGAGTCAAATTTTTCTAACGCTTTCCAATTTAACTCTTTAGTGATTTTTGAAGCATCTATTGCATACCTAAAATCGTGTCCTAGGCGATCTTCCACAAATTGAATCTGATCACTAAAACTGCTATTTTTGTTTAGCATTTTATGATCTAAAATATCACAAATCTTCATAGCTATCGTCAAATTATCATATTCATTATTCCCCCCTAACAAATATGTTTCTCCCGCTTTACCTTTATGATAAATAGAGTCTATACCAACACAATGATCATTTACAAATAACCAGTCTCTAATATTTTTCCCATTCCCGTAAATAGGAATCTTTACACCGTTAATTGCTGACCTAATTATTGTAGGAATCAATTTTTCATCGTGCTGTTTAGGACCATAATTATTAGAACAATTACTGGTCACCACGTTCATACCATAGGTATGATAATAACTTCTAACCAAAAAATCTGAAGAAGCCTTAGATGCGCTGTATGGGCTATTAGGCTTGTAACTCGATTCCTCTGTGAAAAATCCATTCTCTCCTAAAGAACCATATACTTCATCAGTTGATATGTGATGGAACCTATTATTTTTACCTTTCCAAAAAATTCTAGCATTTTCTAAAAGATTAAAAGTCCCTTCAATATTCGTTTTTATGAATTGCCTGGGAGAATCTATTGAATTATCAACATGAGATTCTGCCGCAAAATTTATTACTCCAGTTATATTATACTTTTCAAATAAATTTTTAACCAGCAAATCGTCACATATATCTCCTTTTATAAACGTATAATTTGGATGTTTTTCAACTTCTTCAAGGTTTTTTAAACTGCCTGCATAAGTTAACAAATCTAGGTTAACAACTTTAATATCAGGATGCTTATCTAAAAAGTAAGGGATAAAATTACTCCCTATAAAACCAGCACCACCAGTAATTAGTATTGTATTATTAGAATGGTGCTCAACCATAAATTACAGTATAGATGTTGCTTTCTTATTTAAGTAAACTAGTGCTGATAATATGAAAAAAACAGAAATAAAAATAATAGGTATCAAAACAATGCTCTTACCGAAAAAAGACTTGTGTTCTACTTGAGGCTGACCCAAATTAATTACACTAACCGGTACTTTACGTTCTTCAAGTTCTAATTTCTTGGTTTCAATGTCTCTAATTAGTCCTGTTTTATATTCAAAAATATCGGCTATGTTAACCTGCTCTTGATTGTCTAAAACTATTCTTTCATTTGAAGATGTATTTCCTTTACTTGCAAGACCGGTAGTATAATTAGTAATAATTTCATCTACTTGAACCAATAGTTTTTCATCTTCAACAATACGTGCTTTTGCATTACTCTTATGCACTTCCAATAAACCATTAAAATAAGTATTGGTATTAATATAATTTAATGCTTTTTGAGCAAATTCTCTTCCAAAATCAGCATTTTTATAGTAGAATGTAATTCTATGGTTAAATGAGCTTTTGTTCTGAAGCTCCGCCCTTACAATATCCGCAATTGCATCAGTATTCTCAAAACTTTGAAGTAGCTCTAAATATTTAATATCACTTTCTGAGCCTCCTACTTCAGCAACTCTAGAAATTTCAATATATAAACCATTGAAATCAATATTCTCAACACCAATCGATTCAAAAAACAAAGTGTCCTTTGATTTTATATTTGATTGAATCTCAGCTACAACATCATACAAGTAATTTTTACTTTCAATTTGAGGCTTAACAATTACCTCAGTTTTAAATTTCTTAGATATTATTTTATTTAAACCATAACCAATTGCTAATCCAACTACTACAAGACCAATTAGTAAAAGCATGTTCTTTTTAAGATAAAGAAATACTCTTAAAAACCATCGAAATATGGCATTGAAACCCCTTCCTATTAACTGAAATAATTGCCCTAAGTCAATTTCATCTGAATTGCTTTGAGTAGACGGTGATTGATTACTTGCCATTATGTATTAAATATTTGCTTTAAAATTTTATCTGTAATAAGATATGTTGGTTTTACTCCTGTTGTACCCAATCCGCCAGACGCTAAAGTACTTCCAGTTTCTAAAGGGTTATCTGATGCATAATATGCATAACGTACTTTTACATCTTCACCGATACTCTTTCTAATTTTAGAGGCCGACTGTATTGCTTTCTGATAATGCACACCTTCCATTTCTAAACCAATTACATTCCAAGTTGATTTATGAAAGAACTTCAAGATATCCTTATTCTGAAGTGATGTCCCTAAAACTGTCACCATAGTACCTTCAAAAACTTCCAAACCATATCCTTCAAAATCTTTGGCACACAATTCATTTTTAAATGGATAATTATCTGCTGTTCCTTCAAAAATATGTGCAGAAGGTATCATTAAGTCTCCTTTTCCACCTTCAAGAATGCCTGCTTTTCCCATTATCGAAACGGAATCCACATTTATTAAAGACACATTATTCTTTTTGGTATTGTACGGTTTCAATAACTCATCAATTGTCTCATATGCCTGCTCGCCAAATGCGTAATCCATTACAAATATAACAGGTTTTTTATCAAACTCTTTCTCAGAAAATTCATACGAACAATTATTAACCTTAATTTTTGCGGTATCAAAAATCTGTACATCTATATTGGTTCCTGAGGTATCATCCATAATGATCATACCATTCTTCTCTGCCAAGTCCGTGACTTTCTTTCTTAGCGCTGCATTGCCAGAACTACTAAGTGCTTCAAAAATTTCTAATGAATCTGTATTCGGAAATTCAGTTTTCAAAGCTGCTTTCGCAAATAATGAATTCATTACACTATGCATATTTGCAGAAATAATATGAATTGGCCTATGCATAAGTTTGTTTTTGATTAAAACCTCCTTTATGTTATTTGCCCATCTTTCTCCATGAATGTGATGCCCTAATCGTTCTCTTAGCAGAGCACTAAATGTTACTGCTCTCTTTTCGCCTGAGATTTCTTCATCTAAGGCAAGCTTACCCAACCAATAAATGACATTCAAAAATCTATCTGGATTGCTTTTGGTGCTGAACTTTTTATAGACTTCTAAAATTTCTTCAAAAGACCTACCTAATATGTTGGCAGTATGTATAAGTGCAATTTCTCGCTCAGCTTGGGTCAACTCTTCTTTTTGAACCGCAGCTTCAAGTTTAGCCCAATCTCTTATAGTTCTTTCAGTATCCGTGATTAATACACGCTTACATATTTTTTCAGATTCAATAAATAAGAAAGTAAGGTGTGTAAGAATATCATAGATATCTGAACGACCTCTGGTGATTTCAATATTCATCTGCTCTTCGTCTATACGGTAGCAGTTTCTTCTTCTTTTAGGCGGAATTATCGGATTGATATGAGAAATACCATACCCTTCATCTGAAGTTAGATTAATGAATGAACATTGTTCTATACCTTCTGGTAATCTTTCTAAAACGTATATGAGTCCGTTTAATTCCGCTTTTTCTTCTCCTACAGAACCATATATTTCAGGTCTTAACTGTAGTAAGGCATTTTTCAATGCTTCACCAGAAACTCCGTTTGGCTTATAAAAACCTCTATTAAAAAGATGGCGCATAGTAATATACATACGCTCTATTGCATTTGTAGACTCTTGCGCTCTTGTTGTTGTAATTGCTTTTCCCATTGATGATTTCAAACGAAATTACGATTTATAATTTGTTATTTAAAAAGCTCGTTGCGCTATGCCTTATATTTTGACAGGCTTTCAACCACTTTTCGGTCATTAGAAAGTCGCTGAACTTTATTTTGTCCGCCGAGCTTACCTATTGATTTCATATACTCTAAAAACCCTCCACTTTTAACGGGAGTAACTTTTAAAGTTTGCAGCACCTTACCTACAATAAGGTCATAATAATAACTATTTTGTTTTTGAAGTGCCGAATCTAATTCTTGTATAAAAAGGTCCATATTAGACGGTAGTTTTTCAAACTCTATAAACCACTCGTGATAAGGCAATTCATTTTCTTGAGGAGTAATTTGTGGAGCCACCGTAAATTCGCTTACACTGGCATCAGTTGCTTTTGTAGCTACCAACATAGCCTCTTCAACTTCTTTAGCAATAACGTGTTCCCCAAACGCAGAAATAAAATGTTTTATTCGCCCAGATACTACTATTTTAAAAGGATACGTTGAAATAAACCGAATGGTATCACCAAGGTTATATGCCCAAAGCCCAGCGTTAGTGGTGATAATCATAACATAATCAACTCCAATTTCCACATCTTTTAAAGTGATTCTTTTAGGGTGTTCATCAAAAAATTCATCAGATCGTACAAATTCATAAAATATGCCTGCATCTAACAGCAGTAACATACCCTTTTCTATTTGAGAATTTTGATACGCAAAGAAACCTTCACTTGCCGGAAACAATTCTATACTTGCTACTTTACGACCAATCAGTGATTCAAACTTCTTTCTATACGGTTCATAATTGACTCCACCATAAATGAATAGCTCAAAATTCTTGAACAGATCACCTACATACTCATTGGTATTTTCTTTTAATTTTTCAAAGTACATTTGAACCCATGACGGTATACCGGCTATGACCGTCATATCTTCGTTCTTGGTTTCTTCTACAATGGCATTTACCTTAGTTTCCCAATCTTCAATGCAATTGGTCTCCCAACTAGGCATTCTATTTTTCTGAAGATAATTAGGCACGTAATGCGCCGAAATTCCGGAAAGCCTACCCAATTTCACTCCGTTTTTCTCTGTTAAAACCGGACTACCCTGTAAAAAAATCATTTTACCAGTTACGAAGTCTGCCTTGCCGGTTTCATGAATGTAATTAAGAATAGCATTTCTAGATGCTTTTACCTGTTCTTTAATACTACCTTCAGTAATTGGTATATATTTTGCCCCAGAAGTAGTGCCAGATGTTTTTGCGAAATATAATGGTTTACCTGGCCAAAGAATATCTTCTTGCCCAGCAACGGCTAAATTCACATACTCTTTAAGTTCTTCGTAATCTCTAATAGGAACTTGAGCTATAAAATCGCTATGCGTTTTTATCGTTTTTAAGTTATGATCTTTACCAAATTTTGTCTCACTTCCTTTTACAACAAGATCATTAAAGACCCTCTCTTGTGTCTCAATAGGATTATTGACCCACCTATCTGTTCTTTTTGCGATACGGTGTGCAAATATTTTAGCAGCAATAGTCTTTAGTGACATTTGGTAATTAATTAAAGTCAATATAATTTAAAGGATCAATAGGTGTTCCGTTATCCCAAAGCTCAAAGTGAAGATGTGGTCCAGTAGTAAGTTCACCAGTATTACCAACTGCAGCAATTACTTCACCACCTCTAACAATATTACCTTGATATTTTGATAATGAACCATTATGCTTGTATACACTTAACAATCCGCCTTCGTGTTCAATTATAATTACATATCCGGTGTCTGCCGTCCATTCAGAAAAAATTACCGTGCCATTTGCAATTGCTTTTACAGGACTGTCGGTTACAGCGGTAATATCGACTGCATAATGCTTTTCATTTGCATTGAAACCCATAGAGATTGATCCTGAAACAGGAGTAAACAATACTAGATTTTTCTTGTCAATCGTTCGTTCGAACAAGTTATACTTATCTTCAAGAGCAACTTCTGCCCTTAACAATGAATCTTCTTTTATCGGATTCAAATCTACTGATGCAGGGTCTAATTTGAATTGTTGAAAAAGAGAGTCTCTATTCACAACCGTATTTTCGATATCTCCTTTTAATACCATACGAATATTATCTAAATACTTATTGGTATAATTCAAGGTTTTAACCAAAGAGTCTGTTTTATAGGTAAGTTCAGTCGCTTCTCTTTTAAGTCTAGTCGAAGAATAACCTGGTATATATTCTCGCAGAGGAGTAAAAGCGATTAGTAATGTGGTGAGTCCGATTAAGGTTATCATAAAAAGTGACCCTGTAACAAAAACATTGAGCCTACTTAATTTAAAAGAAATTTTCTCTTCAAAAGTACTTTCGTTTAGTATTACCAAACGGTACTTGTGAAGAAGTTTCCTTTTTATTTCTTTTCTTTTCTTGACTTTCTTTTTGGCCATCTTAACAAAGATAAACTTAGAATTTAATTTTAGACCTTCTTTGAAATGATTAATTTAGAAAGAGAGGCTTACCTAGTTACGTTTTTTAATACAATTTTAGTTCATCCAGTCTACTAATTGTTTTATGCTAACTTCCAAAATTTACAATCAATAAAAGTATCACTAAACTATTTTCATTATTTAAGAACGCAAAAATTCTATTTAATTAATTTTTCCTTAAAGACTAAACATCGTAGTTTTTAGGATATTCAACTAGTCAAACTACTAGTTAGTAAATCAAAAATAGATACATTCGAATTTCCTTTTAAAGCATCTAGATTTAAACTAAAAATGCTTAAACTTGAGATTTTTCAAACTCATACTGAAATCATGCATAAGTTAAATAAAACTATAGGCTAAATCGCAGTACTTGTATTTTTTATAGTCCTACATCTGTAAATTCTCTATTTAATGAGATTTACACTGAATGCAAATTATATCTGGCATGGTACGTTTGGTGTATTGTTACCGTTTAAAATCAATCCAAAAAAAATATGAGCACTTCATCATAAAGCATTATCCAACTTAGGTATTCACAAATCAGGGATTCACAGTATATTTGTTACATATAAACTAATCACAAAGATTACTGGCGTAAAGTGCCCACGTTCTTTTAACTAAAAACATAATTAAAATACCAAATGGTATTCAGTTTATTGTGGAATTAAAACCTACTGCCGCCGAACATTATATAATTAGTTGTTCATCAATCTGCTAAAATATCAGTACTTGAAGTTAATATTAGCAGCAAACTAATAACTTTTTAGTATCTTTGATTTCTATTTTAAATTATAGTCTTATGACAATATTATCTACTTTTTTGGCCATAGGCGCTCCACAAATTATATTAGTGGTAGTCGTAATTCTACTATTATTCGGAGGCAAAAAGATTCCGGAACTAATGAGAGGTTTAGGTAGCGGAATAAAAGAATTTAAAGATGCCTCTAAAGAGGATGAAAAACTAGAAGAAAAGAAAAAGGATTAAGTAAAATATTAACTCCAAAATAAACTTTGTAAAGCCCTGTATATCAGGGCTTTTTTTATGGACTGAAGTCCATGCTACAATACTCGTCCATAAATTAAGTGGTAGTGCATTTATATACATGCATTTTATCGGCTTTTTATGGGGATGAACGACAATGAAGCTACTAAATACTATTCATTCACGACAAAAATACCATCTTTCACAACAATTAATATTTAGAATATCTCTTTACCGCTAATTTCGTTAGACATATAGTACTAAACTGCCAAAACCAACCGTTGGAACTATACTTAAAACCCCAGTTGAATTTTTTATTCAACAAAGAATTATGTCTATGAGAAGTGTATTAAATTTATTTTTTCTGGTCTTTATCGTTTTTGCCCAAGCGCAAGATTTTCAAGACGAACTTGAGTCCGAGGTTAATAATTCCATTGATAGCCCAGTGGTTAATGAAACTGCGGAAGATGACAAAGCGGCATTTCAAAGAGCAGCAGAAGAGTTGTCTATTCCTTATAGGGCTTTTCATGATATTGAAGAAACCGAGAATGGGTACTATGTAATTTCTGGCACTTTTTCTAAAAGCAAAAATCTTAACTCTCAAATTAAAAAACTTAATAAAAAAGGTTTTAATGCAGGATACTTTCAAAATCCTCAAAACCAACTATACTATCTTTATTTAAATCATTATACGTCTTGGGAAGATGCCATAAGCGATTGTTCTACACAATTCAATAATCGTTATGACGATGAAGTTTGGATTCTAAAAATGATCAACAGTAATTCATACACTGTATCTGAACCAGAATCATTATCAGAATTGCCAACAGTATCTGAGATAGAAACCAACACAGCTTTTAGGGCAACACCAACAACTGAACTAGCATTAGCTAGTGAAAATTTACTAGAAACAGAATCTATACCTGTGGAAGATGTTTCTTATGAAATGCTTTCTTCGTCAAAAGAGAATGACCCAGCGGTTAAATCAAAGCTTATAAAAAGAGCCGATGAATATTTTGATAAAATGTGGTATGCCGAAGCAGCTAAAATTTATGAGCAAGCCTTATCTAAAGGAGAAAAAGCATATACCTATGATGTATTGAAGAAAGCGGGAGATGCGCATTACTTTAATACTGATATGGAAAACGCATATAAGTGGTACAACATATTATATACTAAATATGAGTCTGATATGAGTTCAGATTACTTATTTAAATATGCACACTCTCTAAAAGGTATTGGAAACTATAAAAGATCAAAACGTCTATTAAAACTGTACAATAAGAAATTAGCCGGAGAAGAAATAGATCAAGATACCGAACAGAATGAAATAGTTTTAGACGGTTTATTGAGAATGGAAGAGAAATTTGATATCGACAACCTGAACATAAATTCAAAGTATTCAGAATTCTCGCCTATGTATTATGGTGAAGATGAAATGGTTTATGCATCTGCAAAAGATTCTTCCATATTTACTACTAGAAAATACAAATGGAACAATCAGCCTTATTTAGACCTGTTTGTTGCTAAGGTGAACGAAGAATCACAAGACTTTAAAGATGCCATTAAATTTTCTAAAAAGATTAATACAAAGTATCATGAAGCTTCTGTTGCTTTTTCTCCTGATAATGAAACCATGTATTTTACAAGAAATAATTATGGTAAAAAATTAAAGCGTGATAAGAACGGAATTAACCACCTTAAAATTTATCGTTCTAAGAAAATAAATGGAGAGTGGTTAGAAGCTGAAGAAGTATCATTTAATAGTGACAGCTATTCTACTGGTCACCCAGCCTTAAGTACAGATGGCAAACAATTATACTTTGTGTCTGATATGCCTGGTAGCATTGGTGAAACTGATATTTTCGTTGTAGATGTACTTGAAGACGGATCATTTTCTTCACCTCGAAACCTTGGTCCTGAAATAAATACAGAACATAAAGAAATGTTCCCTTTTATTAATGACAAGAAACTATACTTCTCATCTGATGGTCATGTTGGTCTAGGCGGATTAGATGTTTTTGAAGTTGCCTTTGACGATGAGGCTGGCTTTTTAGAAGTCCGCAATGTCGGTAAACCTGTAAATAGTAAGAAAGATGATTTTTCTTTTATAGTGGATGAAGAAACTCAAAAAGGATACTTTGCATCTAACCGCGATGGTGGTAAAGGCGATGATGATATCTATTCTTTTAAAACATTACAGTTAGAAGAAATACCAACCAGTATAAATGCTATATCCGGTATAGTAACCGAGTTAATAACTGGAGATTTAATGCCAAACGCATTAGTTGAATTACTTGATGAGAATAACATCAAACTTAGAGAAATGGAAACCGATGATACTGGTAACTTTATTTTCGAAGATTTAGATGCCGATACGAGATATGTATTGAAAACTACTAAAGGCAGCTATTTTGATGACACTAGAGAAGCAGCTACAAAAAATAATGAGATTGTTAATGTAGATGTATCAATGAGAAAACTTAACGATATGATCGCTGTTGAGAATGGCATTAAAAAGCTTAAAACAGAAATGATTCACTTTAACTTCGATAAATCGTATATACGTGACGATGCTGCTGTAGAACTTAATAAGCTAGTAGAAGTAATGAACGACTCCCCTAATATGGTCATTAAAATTGAATCTCATACTGATTCAAGAGGTGATGGTGTATATAACAAGTACTTATCTGACAAGCGTGCCAAATCTACCAGAGATTATATCATAGCTCAAGGTATTGATCCAAGTAGAATTGAAAGTGCAATCGGATACGGTGAAGAACAACTGATAAATGATTGTGATGGTACTGTTCGCTGTACAGAAGAACAACATTACCTTAACCGTAGATCAGAGTTTATTATCGTAAATATGTAATATAAAATGACATCAATAAAAAAGGCCCGCTAAATAGCGGGCCTTTTGTTTTATAATACATGTAAGTTGTTGTAACTATATAAAGTTAAGTGCTTCTTACTGTATCGACCAGAACTGCTTTCTATTTATCTGTGATTTTATACGCTATGTCGATATTCTAAAACATGTAGATAATGTAGTTTATCTATCATTTTTACTGTTGATAGATCTCATTTTCAACCTACTACATCTTATAGAATAATTTGCCCTTTTAACTAATCTTTTCAATAAAGGCATTAAGATTGAACATCTTTACCTGTATGAACTCCTAAATCATTGAACATGGAAAAAATTACTATTGTTAAAGAAATTTATATTGAAGCTTTCAAAAACTGGAGAAGCTACATTTTAGAGCATTACTTCAAAGTATTCTCTTGGTTGTGTTTTATACTAATAGCTTTCGCTGCATATGCTTTAGTTTTTAGAGTATCTACAGGGTTTTCTTTTAGTAATATATAACAAATACAACTTCTAGGTTTGTAATGATATACGAACCTATTTCACATAAAAAAGGCTCAGGATATTCCTGAGCCTTTTACTTTTATTAAAGAATATGATAATTATTTCTCTTCTGTAACATTAAACCTCACCGATTTCATAATCGCTTCTAGTTCGAACATGTAATCTCTTTTTTGAGTTGCAGGCGCAAAAACAAATCCTTCTAATATTAATTTGCGGTTGTTTTCTTTATCGTTAATTATATAGGTCAAAAACGGACCAGCCATAGGGTAAGCAGACATTTCCCATATACCCCTTACTTCTGCGGCTTTATTTCCTGAAACCTCAGAAGGGAAGACATATGGAGAAAAAGCTTTTTCTGTAATCATATGGTTTTGCTTGCCAGGTATATCTTCGCCACCAATATATAGACTGCCAATTGAATCGCGCATTTTTATAATATCTTGTACAAAAGTAGAATCGTTCTGAAAACTATCCCCAGGCATAGTATAAGCAATAATATTCATGTTCCCTTTTTGAATCTGGCGATCTATCCACACAAAATTATCTTCTTCTCTACCTACTCTATAAATAGAAGGTATTTTCATTGAAATATCGAATTTCTCTTCTAAAGCTTTTTCTTTATTCAATGATATTTGAAATCGTTTTTGAGCTTTTTCAATTTCCAACGTCTTAAAATCGGCAATAAAATCTGGAGCTGTTTTTTTAATGTTAGCAATCAATTCGTCTCTATTGCGACCTTTGATTACTCCCACTTTTTGCGGCTTTGAATACATATTGGTTTTCATGTGTGCAACGTTTAAGGTGTCTTCCATCACATAAAGCACAGAACTTGTATTACGAATTGAGCCCGTAAAAATTTGTTGGGGAATTTGAGTAACACTAAATAGTGCCTCGTCCCATGTTAACCCCTGTGCAGCTGCAGTATAGTTTTCACGAATGGCGTCGCCGACACTACTATTCCATAAATCATTATCGATAACTACCGTCAAGGTATTCATTGCGCCCACTGACTCTGGTAGGTAATCTGCCTTACCATCTTCTTTACAGGCGATCGACAATCCTAAAATTGCTAAAAAACAAAGTAAAATTCTTTTTTTCATTGGTGTTTTGGTTTACGATGAACAGTCGCACAATTTAAGTTTAGTGCCTAGCTTTAGGTTATTACCACTAATACCGTTCCATTTTCGTAAATTTTCGATAGTTACCCCAGGATATTTTCTAGAAATCGTCCATAAAGAGTCTCCACTTCTAACTTCGTGTGTTTTAGAATTACTGGCAACAGCAGTTCTAGTCGGTGTTTCCTTCGGTTTTACAGAAGAACTAGAGTTGTGTTTAGGGTAAATGGTTAATCGTTGCCCAATACGTAAATTATTACTTCGTAGTCCGTTCCATTGTTTTATCTGGCTAACGCGAACACCATAACGTTCTGCAATTTTGCCAAGAAAATCGCCATCTCTGACCCTGTATTGAATACTATTCTTATCTGCTTGTTTAGTAATCTCTGCAATAGGACTTTCTTTACTTGCCAATTCTTTTTCTACATGGGCGTAAATAGCTTCTTCATTTGCTACAAATTTTCCCATTTTATGAACCGGTAATCGCAATGCATGTATTTTTCCTTCTACAAAAGGTATAACGTCTAATTTATAAGAAGGGTTCAATACTTTAATCTCTTCCTTATTAATACCGGTCATTTCAGAAATCTGATCAAAAGTAATCAGTCCTTTTACATGAATGGTATCTGTCTCAAAATACGCGCGATCTGCTTTCTTAGATTTTAAGCCATGCTCTTCTGCATATTCGAAAATATACATGGTAGCTTGAAAAGCTGGTACATAACCTGCGGTCTCTCTTGGTAGATTTTTTCTGATATTCCAATAATTACGTTGTCCGCCACTGCGGCGAATTGCCTTGTTTACGTTACCCGGACCTGAATTATATGCCGCCAAGGCTAGATCCCAATCGTCGTATATTCTATGTAATCTATTTAGATAATTAGCTGCTGCTGCTGTAGATTTTATTGGATCACTACGTTCATCAACATAACTATTGATGTTCAATTTCATTTCTTTACCGGTACCGTACATAAATTGCCATAGACCAGTTGCCCCTACTCTAGAACGTGCTTTCGGATTTAAGGCAGATTCAACAATAGACAAGTATTTCATTTCTAGTGGAATGTTCTTGTTGTCAAATTCTTGTTCGAATAAAGGAAAGTAAAACTGACTAATGGTTAGCATACGCTCCATTAATCCTCTTTTTCTCGTTAAAAATGATCTAATAACGCTTTCTAAAGATGTATTGTACTCAACGTTGAAAGGTGTTTTAGCATTCAGTTTTGCCAAACGCATTTTTAAGGTATCTGTAGGTAGGTCTAAAACGAACGTAGAAACTGTATCGAGTTCCATTACTTCTTCGTACATTTCTTTGAAGAGCGGGGCCGCATCTACAAGTTCTTTCATCCAAAGGCTATCGAACTTTGCAGCTAACTCATGATCTTGAAGATCATAAGAAGAAGATTCTGTTGGCTTGAACAACGTTAACTTTTCGGTCGCGGAGCCTTGCACAATATCTATCTGCGTTATGGGCACCACGTTGTTTAATGAGTCATTAACAACTGTAGTGTTACTATTCAGAGAATCTACTGCCTTTAGTGTAGGGTCCTTTTGTTGGGCCAATGCTAACATTGGAACCAAGGCTAATCCTAAAAAACAAGAAAAATTATAGGCTATTTTATTCATAATGGGGTAAAATACGTTAACGGAACAAACGAAAATCGCACATTTTTTAATGAGAATAAAATAAATTCTCTTAAAATGCACAAATTTTCGTCATACGCCGTTTATCGATAACCCCTGTACTACGCTAATATCGCAGCGATCCCAGGTAATGTTTTTCCTTCTAAACTTTCTAACATTGCTCCTCCGCCTGTTGATACATAGCTAACTTTGTTTTCAAAGCCAAATTGTTTCACTGCCGCAACCGAATCTCCACCCCCAACTAAAGAGAAAGAACCTTCTTTTGTAGCTTCGGCGATATAATTACCGACAGCAATGGTACCTGCAGCAAATTTCTCCATTTCAAAAACTCCGATTGGTCCATTCCAAAGAATTGTTTTAGAAGCTAAAATCACTTTTTTGAAATTTTGAAGTGTATCTGGTCCGGCATCCAAACCTTGCCATCCGTCAGGTATTTTATCAACATCGACCACTTGTGTATTTGCATTGGCATCAAAAGCATCGGCAGCAATTACATCTACAGGTATATGAACCTTAACACCTTTCTCTTTGGCCTGCTTAAGAATTTCCATGGCTAGATCCATCTTATCATCTTCACAAATAGAATCTCCTACTTTACCGCCTTGGGCCTTTATAAAAGTATACGTCATACCACCACCAATAATTAGGTCGTCGATTTTATCAAGTATATTTTCGATAATCGTAATTTTAGAAGAAACTTTTGCTCCCCCAAGAATCGCCAATACTGGTTTCTCGCCAGTAGCCATAACCTTATCGATCGCTTCTATTTCTTTAGCCAATAAATAGCCGAAACATTTAGCCTCTGGAAAAAACTTAGCTACAACAGTTGTAGATGCATGCGCACGGTGAGCCGTACCAAAAGCATCATTTACATATATATCACCTAGTTTTGAAAGTTTTTCCGCGAAAGCTTCATCACCTTTTTCTTCTTCACTTTGAAATCTAAGATTCTCTAATAAAAGTACTTCCCCACTTTTTAAATCAGCTACCGCTTTTTCAGCTACTTCACCAACACAGTCCCCAACGAACTTTACGGTTACACCTATAGCCTCTGAAACAGCATCTACGATATGACTTAAAGATAAATCAGTATTAGGTTTACCGTCTGGTCTGCCCAAATGACTCATAAGCACAGCGCTACCGCCATCTTCCAACACTTTTATAATTGTAGGCTTAGCCGCCTCAATTCTAGTGTTATCGGTTACTTCAAATTTATCGTTCAATGGAACATTAAAGTCCACTCTTATTAAGGCCTTTTTATTGTCAAAATTGAAGTCGTTCAATACTTTCATGTGATTTTACTTTTGTTAAGTAACAAATGTAAAGATTAAAAGGCTTTTGATAAAGAGCTAAATAGGATAATTTACACCCAATACTAGTAAATTTGTTGCACTTTAAACAACTATATTTGAATCTATGTTATTCAATGAAATTTTAGGACTTTCACATATTAAAAAACACCTGGCCTCTAGTGCCGATGCAGGTAGAATACCACATGCGCAATTATTTGTAGGTCCAGAAGGCTGCGGTTTATTGCCAATGGCGTTGGCTTATGCCCAATATATTATATGCCAAAATGTAAATGGAGACAACAGCGGTGGTAATGATGCCTGTAATTTAAAATTCAAGTCTTTCGCGCACCCCGACGTTCATTTTGCTTTTCCTGTTTCCAATTCAGACAAAGTAAAATCTCATGCAGTAAGCAACCATTACATGAAAGAATGGCGAGAATTTATTAGTGATCAACCTTACGGAAATCTTTTTGACTGGTATCGCCATATTGAAATAGAAAAGAAACAGGGACAAATTGGTGTAGATGAAGCCCAGGATATTGTAAAGAAACTATCCTTAAAATCTTATGAGGGCGGGTACAAGGTGATGTTAATTTGGATGGCTGAAAAGATGAACACCGCAGCTTCGAATAAATTATTGAAGCTTATAGAAGAACCGCCAGATAAAACGATTTTCTTGCTTCTTTGTGAAGATGAAGAGCAAATTATACAAACTATAAAATCTAGATGCCAAGTAGTTCATTTTCCACCTTTGGCAGAAGATGCTATCGCCACCGCCTTAACTGAAAAAGGTGCTAGTAAGCCAGAAGCAATGCTATTGGCCCACGAGGCAAATGGCAATTACAATAAGGCACTTGACCTCCTAAATAAGGATTCTGAAGATTTAGTTTTCGAAAATTGGTTTGTACAATGGGTTCGCACCGCTTTTAAAGCAAAAGGCAATAAAGCTGCCATTCATGAATTGTTATTGTGGAGCGAAGAGGTTGCAAAAACCGGTAGAGAAACGCAAAAGAACTTTCTAAGCTACTGTATTACGGTTATGAGACAGGCGCTTATGATCAATTATGGCGCTGAAGAACTTGCGTACTTAAAAATACATGCCGAAGGATTTCAGTTGAAGAAATTTGCGCCTTTTGTACATGAAAACAACATTTTAGATATCACTAAAGAGCTGGAAGATGCTATTTACCATGTGGAGAGAAATGGAAATTCTAAAATCATATTTACCGATTTATCTATTAAACTAACTAGACTGCTTCATAGAAAAAAGTCTGAACTTAAATAAACCACCATGAATACAGTATTGAATAATGCCACTGAAATTTTATTGCTCTTATTTTTAATTATCACCTTTTTACAAAGCGGATTTGATAAAATTACAGATTGGAACGGAAATATATCTTGGCTAAAAGAACACTTCTCTAAAACGCCTTTCAAAAATGTGGTGCCATTATTGGTCGGTACTATTTTGGTTACCGAAGTAGTTGCCGGCATATTATGTGTAGTAGGTGTATATCAAATTCTAAGCGCGGGAGAAACTAGTACTGCGCTATATGGCGCAATATTATCAAGTGTAACATTGCTTATGCTTTTATTCGGACAGCGAATTGCTAAAGATTACGAAGGTGCCAAAACCATTGCAGTCTATTTTATACCAACTATTCTGCTTGTATTTTTACTTCAATCGTAAGGAACGTAAAATTATAGAAAACAAAAAACCCTTCTATTAGAAGGGTTTTGGAGGCATCGAGCGGATTCGAACCGCTGTACAAGCTTTTGCAGAGCTGCGCCTAGCCACTCGGCCACGATGCCATTTTTTAGCGAGAGCAAAAATAAACAATTATCCCAATCTAAGCTGCATTAAAAACCAAGAAATTATATTTATTTAAGGTCGGATAGTTTACTGTACCGATTGTCCTCTTTGTAAATTTAATGAAACCGTTACCTTTTCTACATCTCCGTTTATAGGCGGATTGATTTTAGAAACAGAAACCATTGCATTATCTACGGTCGGAAGTTCAATAAAAATTCGGTCGATTATTCTTTTTGCAACATGCTCCAATAACTTAGAAGGCGTTGCCATCTCTTGCTTTACAATTCTGTTGATATGTACATAGTCAACAGTATCTTTTAACTGATCGGAAACTGAGGCTTTTATTAAATTTGTGTCTACGGATACGTTTACCAAATAATCACTGCCAATATTAGTTTCTTGAGGCAAACACCCGTGGTGGGCATATGCTTTTATATTCTCTAATTGTACTTTACCCATTCGTTATATTCTGGAGGACAAATTTAATGAATCTCCATGAAGGATTAATATGTACAACGACAATTACTGATACCTTGAAATAAATCTACCCCTAGGGTGATGACATGCGTACCAGAACTATAGCCAAGAAGTTCATTAAGAATAACTTGGTAAGAATATCCGAAGTAAAAATTACTTTTCTTTAGACCTGCTATAGGAGCGATATAAAGCGGATTACCAATTTGATCATTCAAAAAACGATAGTTAATACCTGCGTAGAAATAATCTTCAAAATCGTAAAATCTGAATTTCAAGTTTAAATCGGTAACAGAACGCCCGTCACTTTCGAATAATTGAAACAAAATAGAAGGTTCAACCTCTACCTTGCTAGTTCTTTTCTTCATGTATCTGTAACCTGTATACACGTAATAGTTTCTTAATCTATTAGGCTCGTATAAAGCGTTGAAATTACTTAAATCCTTATCTAAAACATTAGACGCGTTGATACTGAAATAAAATTTGTCATATCTGTATAGTGCCCCAATATCAAAGTTATGGTTTGTAGTAGCTTTATCGCCAACATACGCAGGATCTGCAATTAGATCCGGATTCGTATTATCAATTCTAAACTGGTTAAAATTATACGAGATACCGAATGATAAAAACTCATCATCGTAACGATCTAAAGTAAGGTGGTGCGCAAATGAAAAGCGAGCTCCTTGTTGCTTTGTTTCACCATTACTGTCATTATACAATAACATACCTATACCAGATTTTTCACCAATACGCATATCGGCTGCTAAAGACTGTGTATCGGGAGCATCTTTAATGCCAACCCATTGGGTAAGTCCGTTAAGTCTAATTTTAACGTGGTCGCCGATACCTGCATAGGTTGGTGACATTACAAAAGGGTTATCGGCAAGGTATTGCGATAATTGAGGTATCGTAAGCTCCTGCCCTCTTAGGGAGAGTACGCTTATAAATAATACCAGTGTCAAAAGACTGTTCCGCATCATCATTTTAGGTTAAGTTTTATCGGTATAGGGTAAAGTGTCCAACAAATTCTCTTTCATCTCTATCGCCGTTCAGTTTCACTACATACCAGTAGTCTCCTGTAGGCAATTCATTGTCTAAATATGTTCCATCCCAACCTTCAGAATCAACCGATTGTTCGGAAACCACTCTACCATAACGATCAAATATTTTTATTAGTATTTGAGGGTATTGTTCAATGTTTCTTGGAATCCATAAATCATTCTGCCCATCACCGTCAGGCGTAAAGAAATTAGGCAATTCGATGTCTATGAACTCCATAAATATGTTTGCAACAGTAGAACATCCGTTTTCATCAACAACACGTACTTCGTAAGTGTCTGTTCTTGTAATGTAGAACGTGTTATTGTCCCCATTATCATAACCATCAAAATAGTAAGTGTATACTTCTCGACCACCTTCTACAACAGCAGTTATTTCATTCATATTGTTTTGCTCTAAAACAAGAGTTAACGGATCAAAAGCTTCTATTACAAAGTCAATGGTCTGTAAACAACCGTTAGAATGTGCGATGGTAATGTAATGGTTACCTGGTGCCGAATTTCTAAAATCAGGATTCAACTGGAAATCAGCCGGATCAACAGAATCTATTGCATAAAGCACATCGCCGATTACAGTTTCATCTTCTAAAGTGATATTTACATAATTATCTGGAGTGTTACCTGAACATTCATAAACAGGCATTACTGTAGCGTTAAGGTTTACACCGGTTTCAATATCAACTACTACGTTAGTATCACAACCATTGGCATCTTTAATTACTATTAAGTAATTACCTGCAGCCATGTCATAGAATTCTGTTCTATTCAACACAAAGTCTGCATCGTCATTAGAATTCAATGCCGTACTGTATGGTGCCGTACCGCCTGTTATTTCAAGAATAATAGAACCATCATTGCTGTCAACACAAATTTCTGGTGTTGTCTCTGCCGTTACTTCTAAACTTGACGGCTCAGAAATAGTATATGTCAAGTATTCGAAACAACCATTTTGGTCTTGTGCGATTATTGTATACTCTCCTGGAGTCAATTCGGTAAATGTACCATCTGAATAAAATTGGTTCAAGTTCGGAGAAATCGCATATTGATAACCACCAGCTCCACCAGATAACGTAACCGTAATCTCGCCATCATTTTCGCCAGAACATGTAATATCTATTACGTTTTCTGTATATGTCAATGGTGTTGGTTCAACAATAACAACAGTTTCTGGTGCTGTTTCGCAATCCTCACTAGTTACAGTTACATAATACGTACCTGCACCTAAATCTCTAAATACACCTTGCGATTGAGGACCGGCAATTCTAGAGGCTATGCTTAAAGAACTATCAGTAAACAATTCATATTGGTAGTTTCCTAATCCGCCATCAGCAGTTGCATAAATAATAGCTGTGCCTTCGCCAGTACAATTTAATACTGCAGCAGTTTGATCAACAAATAACAATAATGGTGGAATCTCACTTTCAGTAATTGCATTAGAGATTGCAGATTCACAACCGTTAATTGCATCACGTACATAGAATTGATATCTACCCGCTTGATACGTACCTGTTTCTGGCAAGTAAACTACATTGCCTGTCATTGGCAAGAAGTTGATGTTGTCAACACTATACTCGTATGAACCACTACCACCTGATGCGGTAAGTTCAAATTCTGCACCTTGTACACATGTTAATGCATCGGTTCTTATTAAGCTAGCCTGTACTTCAGTTGGCTCTCTAACCTCAACGGTATTAGTTGTGGTATCACAGTTCCATCCATCAACTACGGTAACACTATAGAAACCTGCACCTAAATCTCTAAAATTAGGATTCGTTTGTGCTCCGGTTGTATTTATGATCGTAGTACCGGTTGCATCGTAATAATTCAATTGGTATTCATAACTACCACTACCACCACCTGTTACATTTGCGGTAACAACAGCACCCGTATCTCCATAACAAGCTAAGTCTGTTACAAGCGGAGTAGCATTTGCCACTATTGGAGTAGCTGCTACCAATGTTTCTGTATAGTTCACTACACATCCGGCATTATCGGTAATGCTCACTGTAAAATCACCCGCAGATAAACCTGTGAAAAGTCCTTCATTAACATCATCCATTGTATACACATCACCAGTTGTAGTATTCGTCAATACAATATCATAAAGTCTATATCCGCCTTCAGCCTCAACTCTTATAGCACCTTGGTCATCTGTACAAGTAGCTTCAGCCAACGTTGAAACAGTTCCACTTAAAGGTCTGTCAGGAGAAGCAATGGTTACTCTATTGGTATTTTCAGAACATAAAGGAATATCGGTTTCTGTAATAGTAACATAATAAGTACCGCCAGATAATCCTGATATTGTTCTTGGGTTAACACTAGTATCTGATGCTGTAGCAGGAATAACTGATGTACCCGCAGCATTAAATACCTCGTACGTATAATTACCCGTATATCCGTCAACATCGATTTCTAAGCTTCCATTAAGTTCACCAAAACAAGTTACTGCAGTTGTTGCAGTTGCTGTTGCCGTAATGAAATCGAACGATGCAACAGTATAACTAGCTGTATTTACATAACAACCTGTATCTAAATCTGTAACTCTAAATACATAAGATCCAACAGTGTTCAATTCATATGTTGCAGAGGTTGCTGTTGTACTAATTAAAGTACCGGTTGCATTACCAATTGGTAACAACTCATAACCGTAGTTATGTGCCAAACCATTATCAGCAACAGTAATTGTTATTGTTTCATCAACAGTACAGTTAATAGCTACATCTTGTGCAATAGAAGCTGTAAACTTGTTGATAGGTTGAATTGTAACCGTATCGAACGTGTCACAACCTTTGGCATCTTTTACATATACATTAATAGTTTGTGCACTTCCTGTATCGCTAACATTGAATGTATTCGATGTTTGAAAGATTACATTGTCTATACTGTACAAATATGGTGCAGTACCGGTACCTGCACCAGCAGTTGCGGTTATTGTTGCCGTGTTAACACTGTTACTAGGTGAACAACTAAATTCTGTCGCAACTGCACTAACCGTTAACGCTACTGGTTCAGTGATTGTTTCATTCTTGATGTCTTCACAACCTCTACTAGAAATTACCCGTACTTGATAATCACCTGCTATCAATCCTGTAAATAAAGGATTTGTTTGAGATGCTATCGGAGTAACCAAATCAGCAATATCATATAATTCATATTGATACTCAGGGTTTGTATTTGTAGCTGGATCAATATTAGCTCTAATACTACCGTCTGTACCACCGAAACAACTTACGTTAACAATAGTTGCATCTAACAACACTGGATCTACAGGCGCATCTAATGTCTGAGTCACTGTTCTTTCACAAACAGGATTCGTTGTATCAAGATCAGTAACTATGAAAGAATATGATCCCGGCTCAGTTAAGCTTGTAAATACGCCTGTTGTTTGCGTTACCACACTACCTAATGGAGTCGTCATTTCAAACTCAAGGTTTGTAGAACCACCATTAACATTTACGGTGATTTCACCACCTGGTGTACCTGTACAATCGATAGATTTAACTACTGTCGTAGAAACATCCATTTGCTCATAAAGTACCACCACATTAGTTGTAAAAGGACAACCCCATTGGTCTATAATCGTTACGTCATAACTACCAGCACCAAGACCTGTGAATACTCTCGTATTTTGTGGTGCTCGGAAATCAGTACCGTTTAATCTCAATTGGTAAGTATAGTTACTTCCTTGTCCGCCAACTACATTGCTTACCGTTAGTACTCCCTGTAAGTTTGTACAATTCTCTACGGTAACAAGCAAATCAGCATTAATATTATCTGGAACATCAAGTACAATATTATCTTGAATTAATTTTTCACAACCTTCAGCGTCACGAGCCCAAGCTTGGTACGTTCCAGCTGTAAGCGAATCGAAAGTAGCACCTACCACGAAATCTACAGTTGCAGGAACACCTACACCTACATAATATGTATAGCCACCCCAACCACCAACTACGTCGATAATCGTTATTGAACCATCATCACCAGGGTTACAAGTAATCTCTGTTACAACAGTATCTCCTGTAATTTCAGCATCAGGACCTGCAATATTGAAAAATTCAACATTGGTACAATACGGATTGTCTGTTTGTAATATAGAAACATAGTATTCACCTACACCTAAATTAATAATCGGTGTTGGACCATTTGCGGCTTCTGTACCACTAACGACAGAAGTATCATCGGTACGGAAAATTTCCCATTCGAATCCTGTGTTATACGTAGCATCGACCAATTCAAAAGTTACTTCACCAGTATCCGTTCCAAAACAAACAACATCACTTGTTTTTACAACATCGATGGTAAATGTATTTGGCTCTACGAGAGTTTGCGTCGCAGAAACGATACAATCTGTATCTAAATGCTTCACAAGAATCGTATACGATCCCGCAGATAATCCGCCGAACACGTTGGATGTTTGGTAGTTTACACCATTATCAATACTATACTCGAATTTAGTAGCATCACCTAAGGTTGAAGTTACGATTACCGTTAATTCTCCATCACTAATTGGATCACAAGTAACCGTATTGGAAACATTTGCAACTGCATTAGTAATCTCATCAAAAGGAAGTATGGTTTCCGTTGTGCTACCAGAACATCCTTTGTCATCATAAACATTGATGGTATACGTATCACCTGCTCTGTTCGTAACAATTAATACGTTTGATGCTCCAGTTTGTACAATAGCTGAACTGCTATCTAAAAACTCATAAATTACATAGTTACCGCTACCGCCTGTAATGGCAGTCTCATCAACAGTAATTGTAGCGTTGTTAGGATTGTTACCAACAGTACAACCGAATTCTACTACCGAAGTATTAATATTCGAAATTAATGCAGGTTCATCAATTACAATGCTACCTGATACTGCACTACAGCCATTGGTTCCTGTTGCCGTTACAACGTATGTATTTGGAGGTAAACCTTCAAACGTATTGTTGCTAGCATTAAATGTTCCTGCTACAGGAGAAATTGTAAAGGTTAGCGGATTTACTCCGTTTTCGGTTTGTGTCAAGGTAATTGAACCGTCGTTAGATCCGAAACACGTAATATCTATATGAGAATCTGTAAATATTGGCTGAATAGCAGGAGCTAACTCTTGCGTTACTGGTATCTCACAAACAGGATTTGTAGTATCTAAATCTCTTACTAAGAAACTATATGTACCAGCATCAACCAAACCTGTAAATGTTGGGTCATTCAACTGAGTTACTGCAGCACCTGTTGGAGGTGTCATTATAAACTCAAGGTTCGTAGAACCACCCGTTACATTAATCGTAATTGTACCACCTGGTATACTTGTACAGTCAATTGCTTTATCTACTGAAGTAGTAGCACTTAACTGTTCGTATAATTCCACCGGGTCTGTCGTAAATGTACAACCCCATTGATCTGAAACAATTACTTCATATTCACCAGCACCAAGACCAGAGAAAACTGTTGTATTCTGTGGAGCACGGAAATCTGTACCGTTTAATCTTAATTGGTATGTATAATTACTTCCTTGTCCGCCAATAACATTGCTAACCGTTACTTCTCCCTGTAAATTTGTACAGTTCTCTTGAGTAACAAGTAAATCAGCATCAATAAGTTCTGGAACATCAAGTACAATATTATCTTGAATTAATTTTTCACAACCTTCAGCGTCACGAGCCCATGCCTGGTATGTACCAGCAGCTAATCCTGTGAAAGAAGCACCTGCAATGAAATCTACAGTTGCAGGAATACCTACACCTACATAGTATGTATAGCCACCCCAACCACCGACTACGTCAGTAATTGTAATTGAACCATCAGTTCCTGGGTTACATGTAATATCTGTTACTATAGTGTTTCCTGTAATATCGGCATCAGGACCTGCGATATTGAAAAATTCAACATCGGTACAATACGGATTGTCTGTTTGTAATATAGAAACATAGTATTCACCAACACCTAAGTTAATTATTAGTGTAGGACCGTTTGCTAACTCTGTACCACTAAGGACAGGTGTATTATCGGTACGGAAAATTCCCCATTCGAATCCTGTGTTATACGTAGCATCGACCAATTCAAAAGTTACTTCACCAGTATCCGTTCCAAAACAAATCACATCACTTGTCTTAACAACATCGATAGTAAACGTATTTGGTTCTTCAATTATAGCTGAAGCTGTTACGATACAACCTGTGTCTGTGTGTCTTATTAAGAAGTTATGGTTTCCTGCAGATAAGCCGCCAAAGACATTGGTAGAAACATAAGTTGAACCGTTATCAATACTATATTCATATTTTGTGTCATCACCAGCCGTTGATGTAACTAAAACCGTAATTTCACCAACACTAACTGGCTCACAGGTAGCTGTTCTAGTTACATCTGCTGTAGCTCCTGTTAATTCATCATAAGGTAATACCGTAGCCGTGGTGCTACCTGAACAACCATTATCATCATACACATTAATTGTATATGTTTCGCCTGTTCTGTCTGTAACCGTTAACACATTTGATGTACCCGATTGAACAACAGCAGAACTGCTATCAATGAACTCATAGGTTACATAATTATTACTACCTCCTGTTATTGCTGCAGTATCTACAGTTACCGTTGCATTGTTTGAATTGTTACCAACGGTACAACCAAATTCGACCACGTCAGCAGTTACATTTGTTATTTGCAAGGGAGTACCTACCGGACTATCAACTTCCAAGACACAACCACGAGAAGAAGTTGCTCTAACTACATAATTGTCATTTGCAGCAAGATTATTAAATGTAGTAGTTGTTTGCGGCACACCAACAGGTACTAAAACTGAAGGTGCCGTTTCTATAAATAATTGAAATACATATGGAGGGTTGTCCATAGTGGCATCTAAAAGAACAACTATTGATCCATCTGCATCACCAAAACAAGTTACCGGTGTTATATCTGTAGTAAATAAAACTTGGGTTGCTAATTCTAATTCAACATCGGTTTGGGCAGTACAACCGCCTAAAACAGTATCGTAAACATGAGCAGTATATGTGCCTGAATCTAATCCTGTAAAAATTGGCGATAATTGAGGTCCTCCAGCTACGCTAACTCCTCCATTATCAAATAATTCATATTCATAAAAGGTAGAACCACCATAGGCAGTTACTAATATTTCACCATCACCTTCAGTACATGAGGGTTGAGTAGTTACCTCTGCGGTAATAGAAGTTGGTGGGAAAATTTCAATGTTTGCCGTATTTCCACATCCATTAAAGTCACGAACCTGAACAGTATAATTACCAGAACTAAGGTCAGTAAATTGATTTGTAGTACCTGCGGTCGTTAAGGTAGAAGACTGGTATGAACCACTGTTAACACTAAGTGTGTATGGTTGAGACCCTTCTCCGTCTAACGTAATTTCTATAATAAAGTCACCTTCATCTGCAGTACATTGGTTAATTACCAACCCAGAAATAGCTGGTGTTGGGTCATCTGCAATAGTAACATCTATTGGTAGGGCAGTTGTACAACCATTACCATCTAAAACATATATATCCCATTCCGTATTTACAGAAGGATCTAATTCTGCGTAATTACTAGTTATATAATCTGTTGCGATCGGAGTAACTCCGTTTTCAACATATGCATACGTATAAGAACCATTACCACCACCTGCAATAACCGTAACGTTAGCATCTTCAGAACAGTACCCATTATTTTGGTCTGCTAGAGACAGTGTAACAGGGTTCGGTTCCAATATTCTGAATTCAAATGTATTTGTACACTCTGGTGTAGCCGCTTCTTGGAAAAATAGGACATAATCTCCTGGAGGAATACTTGATACTGTTTCTAAAGCTGTTGGACCAGGACCGTTAGGACCAGTTACACTACCCGAATAGGCACCACCTAATGGCGTATTGCTTATACTTTCTCTAATTTCATAATTAATAGTGGTTACACTAGAATCATATAGTTCAAATTGAAATGATATAGAACCGTTGGTATCTCCAAAACAAGCCACGTCGGTAACTGTTGGGTCTGCAACAACATCGATTGCTGATAAATTAGGAATATCGACCTCAACGAAACTTGAACAACTGGTGTTAGTATCAATAACTTGGAATACATAAGATTGACCAGGATTAAGTCCGTTATAAGTTGCTACTTCCTCATCTGGATTAGCACCTGCGGCCTCTGCATCTGGAATAGTGCCCGCACCATAAATGGTAAAATCATAATTACCCGAACCACCACTTGCCAAAAGTTCAACAGTACCGCCAGTAATACAACTAACAGCAGGTATAACCGCATCAACAGACAAGTAAGGGTTAGAAAGAACTCGTACCGGATTTTGATAAAACTCACAACCATTAGCATCTAATACACGAACATAATAATCGCCAAACACTAAGCCATCAAAAGTAGCCGTAGTAGCCGTAGTATTTACAATAGGATTTGGACCCGTTGTAGGAACAATATTATTAAGATTATCATATAGGGTATATGTAAAGTTTGGTGCACCACCACTTGTAATCGTAATTTCAATACTACCGGGTATATCACCAGTTGCACCACAACTAACATCTGTGGCTACAACATTCGCATCGAACAATACAGGGTCGACAACGGTTGCACTGCCGTTATAAATACATTCTTTAGAATCTCTAACAATATAATTATATGTGCCAGCAGCTAAACCAGTATAGACTCTCTGATTTGTAAAGGCACTTCCCGCAAAACTTATTTGATAAGGAGATGACCCAAAATTAGGGTCAATGTTAATTTCAACAATACCGTTAGCATCACCAAAACAAGTAGGGTTCGTTACCGTTTCAGTTGCAACAGGATTTACCGTTGCAGTAACCGTTACTATATTAGAAACAGCAGTACAACCTTGGTCATCTGTTACTCTAAATCTATATGTACCAACTGTTGAAGTTGAATACGGGAATGTTCCTGCAAAAGCAGCATAACCACCACCATTAACCTCTAATTCGTACGTATATGGTGCATATCCGCCATTGGTTACTAAATTCATTGTTGCCTCTGGTGATACAGTACAATCTAAGTCTTTAGTTAATGCAAGATTAGCCGTTAATTGAGGTTCAATATCAAAAGATACCGTATCTGTACAACCATTTGCATCTCTAATTTCAAAAGAGTAGCTACCAGGCGTTAGATTTGTAAAGGTGTTCGAATTTACAAATGCACCTGTATTCATTTTATATGAATATGGAGCCACACCACCAGTTGCACCAACTTCAATAGTCGCAGAACCGGTTACAGAAGAATCGAAACACACATCTGAACTTGGTAAAATACTTGCTACTGGAATAACCGGTGCTACCAAAGTAAAGGTATCCGTATCTGTACATCCGTTTGCATCAGTAACCGTAATGGTATGTAAACCTATTTGATCAAGACCAGTAAATATTCCTGTGTTTTGTACTGGTGTTAAGGAAGCATCTGGTAATTGAATTACATAAGAATATGCAGCAGTACCACCTGTAACCGTAATATCTACAGCACCATCATCAATACATGTAGGTTGTGTTGGCGTATTAGAAACCGTTAAAACTGCAGGTTCATTTATTATTTGTGTCAATATTTCAGTACAACCAGCAATTGGATTATCGACATCTCTTACGTATATGGTATAAGTACCGGCAGCCAAACCTGTTATTTGATGTGTTGCAGCCGTATCGCTACCATCAATAGTTGCAAAAGCACTGTCGTAGCTATACTCATAACCACCTGCTCCAAAATTCTCGACTTCAAAAGTTATCGTACCAGAATTATCAGCATTACAATCTAAATCTTCATAAGATAAAATTGCAGCTTCAAAAGCATTACCATCTTGAACATCTACAATAATATCTGTTGTACAATCACTACCATAGTCTACGGTAATCGTATGTTGACCAACTACTACATTGTTAAATACATTGTTACCAATTTGAGGAGTATTTCCATCAATGCTGTATGCATACGATGCATCATTAGGAAGAATTGTAATTATTCCTGTTCCATCACAACTGTAATCAACAGAACTACTTAACAAAGGAGCTGTTGGTAAAGGAGCAATAATGATATTCGGTAGGCTAATTACACATGCAATATTGTTTGCATCTCTTACTCGAACCGTAAATGTACCATCAGACAAGTCGGTAAAAACTGTTCCGCCAGCAGTTGCCGCAGTCCAATTACCACCGTTTAGGCTATATTGATAAGAACCAGAACCACCAGTTGTAGGGGTTACACCACCAACAGTGATCTCTGCTAATTGATTACACGTATAATCTTCTGTCTGTGTGCTTTCCGCTATAATTTCAGGCAATTCGTTTACAGGAAGTGATAATGTCGCTTCACAATTATTTACATCTCTTACTCGAACATTATAAGTGCCCGCGGTAAGATTATTAAAAGAACTTACGGTACCAAAAGCACCGCCATCGATACTAAACGTATACGGAGCCTCACCACCACTTGGGGCTAAAGAAATACTACCGTTGTTGCCACCAAAACAAGTAACATCAACAACCGTCGATGTTGCTGCTACAGGAGCATCTTGAGCAATAGTTATGTCATACATTGCAGGACACGCGTCTACGCCCCCATTATTGTCAAGAACATACACGTCGTAATCTCCAGAACCAGTAACGGTAACCGGATTGGTTGTTGCATAATCACCAGCTGTTGGGGTTACACCATTGGCAACTACTGCATATACATAATTACCATCTCCACCAGCGGCAGTAATATTAATTTCACTATCGGTACCACAAGCAGTAATTGTACTTGCACTTGCGCTAACCGTTACTTGTTGTTCGATGGTAATGGTTTGAGCCACAGCATCACAACCAAAAGCATCGGTAACCTCAACAGTATATGTACCATTTAAAAGTCCTGTGAAAGTATACGTCGTAGCATCTATTGGAGTCGGAGTTACAAAAGAACCACCATTGATTCTAAATTGGTAATCGCCATTTCCTGCAGTAACATCTACCACAATTGTAGCGTCATTACTTCCGCTATAACATACCGTTTCTTGTAAAGTGAAGACCGGTGTTTCTGGAGCCGTAATAACAATCGGTGTATCGGTTAAATCAATACATCCGTTAGCATCCATAACGCGCACATTGTAAGTTCCAGCGGGCAAACCGTTAAAAACAGTATTGATTTGGTATGCAGTTACAATACCAAGAACATCTTCTTCTAATTGATACGTATAACCTGGAGTACCACCAGTTGCACTAGCCGTTATTTCTGCACCACCATTGTTACATGTAAAATCTTGTGTAAGATCTGCATCGGCAACAACTAATGTTGGTTCATCAATAGTACGATCGAAAAATGTTGTACATCCTGGTAAAGTGCTTGCCGCATCTCGAACATAAACTCTATAATTACCAGCTGCAAGTCCTGATATTGTTTGCGGAGATACTGTAGTACTACCTAAAATACTAGCAAAATTATCTAAGCTATATTCGAATCCGCTTGCACCATAATTATCAACTTCAAAAGTTATCGAACCAGAATTATCTGCATTACAATCCAAATCTTTAGAAGAAAGCACTGCTGCTTCGAAAGCGAAACCATCTTGAACATCTACAACAATATCTGTGGTACAATCACTACCATAATTTACGGTAATCGTATGTTGACCAACCGATACATTATTAAATACATTGTCACCAATTTGAGGCGTATTGCCGTCAATGCTATAGGTATATGTAGCATCATTAGGAAGAATCGTAATAATACCCGTTCCATCACAACTATAGGCAACACTACTACTTAAAGAAGGTACTGCTGGTAAAGGAGCAATTATAATTTCAGGAAGGGTTACAATACAATTGATATTGTTTGCGTCCCTAACTTGAACCTGATACGTATTATCTGTCAAATCGGTAAAAACAGTACCGCCAGCGGTTGCCGCTGTCCAAGCACCACCGTTTAAGCTATATTGATAAGAACCAGAACCACCAGTTGTAGGTGTTACGCTACCAACTGTAATTTCTGCTAATTGATTACAAGTATATTCTTCTGTTTGTACGCTTTCTGCTACTATTTCAGGTAACTCGTTTACAAGAACAGATAAGATAGCTTCACAATTATTTGCGTCTCTTACCCTAACATCATAAGTGCCCACAGCAAGATTATTAAAAGTACTTGATGTCCCAAATGTGCCGCCGTTGATACTATACGTATAAGGCGCCTCACCGCCACTTGGGGCTAAAGATATACTACCATTATTGCCACCAAAACAAGTAACATCTACAACAGTTTGTGTTGCGGCTACTGGAATATCTTGATCAATAATAATATCAAATGGTGTTTCACAGAAATCAACATTTCCACTATTATCTCTTACGTATACATCGTAATCACCTGTACCGGTAACTGAAATTGAACTGTTTACACCGAAGTCGCTCGCAGTTGGTATAACTCCGTCATCCACCACTGCATATACATAATTACCATCTCCACCAGCGGCAGAAATATCGATAACAGTATCGGTATCACAAGCGGTAATATTACTTGCACTCGCACTTACTGTTAATGCTGGATTTATAGTAATACTTTCTGTATCTGCACAATTATTGCCATCTCTAACATCAACAGTATATGTTCCCGCAGAAAGGTTGGCAAATACGTTTGTACTACTAAAAGGGCCTCCGTTTAAGCTATATTCAAAAGCACCATCACCACCAGAAGAAACGCTTGCCGTCAACGTCAATAAAACAGCATCATCAAAACAATCTTGATTTGGTGTAATTACTAAAACTGGTGACGTTGCCGGATTTAAATCGAATGTGAATGGAATACTACAGTTATTAGCATCGGTAATTGTACCATTATAAGTTCCTGTTTGTAATAATCCATTAAAGGAACCTGTAGCATTAGAACCAAATACAGTAGTATCAGGATTACTTAATTCATATACATAACTTCCCCATCCGCCATCGGCAAGAACACTTACACTACCCTGTGATGTACAGCTAGGTTGTATTTCTGTTAAACTAGAAATGGTCAATGCCGAAGCCGGACCTTCTAATTCATGTGAAGCACTGTATGTACAGTTAGTATCAGTGTCAACAATAGCTATGGTATACATACCAGGGGCCAAGTTGTTAATATTGTCGATTAAAGCTTCAGTGCCACCAGTTCTTTCAACTCCTGCAGGACCTGTAATGGTATATGTGAAATTTTGACCAGCTTGGAAGTTTACATTAAAACGAATAACTCCGTCTGCAGCACCAAAACAACTAATTGGTTGCGTAGTTTGACCATTTGCAGTAATTGGGTTAATCGCATTTATTGTATAATTTTCATCATAAAAACAACCATCGGCATCTGTAACTCTTACTGTATACGTATCAGGAGCTAAACCATCAAAAGCAGCTTCGTTTCCTGTTGTGCTTGTTGGTGCAATTGTAGCAGGTGCTATAATTGAATACACATAAGGTGCAGTACCATTAATTGCATTTACGGTTAAATTAACGGTTTGTGCCGGACATGAAATTTGTGATTCTGTAATAGTTAAATCTGTTGGAGGATTAGGTCTGTCGATTACAATTTCGTCTGTTCTAAACGGACATCCATTGGCATCTCTAATCATAAGATTATAAGTGCCATCTGTTAAGTTTTCAAAACGATGTGCATTTACGGTCGTATCTGGAATAAAGTTAATTCCATCAATACTATATTCGTATGGTGCAGTACCTCCGGTAACATTTTGTGCCTCGATAATACCTTCCTGAAGACAAGTGTAATCTTGAATTAAGACAGCGGTTCCACTAACTGCAGAAGCAGGTGCAGAAATTGAATAGTTCTCTTCATAATCACATGATGCACTACCTTTTCTTTGGTTGATTACAACTCTATAATCACCATCTGCCAAGTTTGGAAAAAGACCTGTTGTATTCTCGGCTAAAGGTTGGTCATCAGAATCAAAAAGAAAGAACGTTAATTGATACCCATTATTATCTATTAAATTAAACTGTATTCGCCCCGTAGATTCTCCAAAACACAAAACATCATTAACTGTAGTAGCAGCAAATTCGGCAGCAGGTCTAAATTCTATAGTAACGGTATTTGATTCACTATAACAACCATTTCTATCTAAAACTACGAAGGTGTAATCTCCTGGGTCAAAAATGTCAAATATTTGACTGCTCTGAAAGTTTGTGGCTGGTATATCAGCATACGTTGGGTAAGAAGTAACTGTATTACCAGAATCATCTATATATTCCCAAATAGCATAGGTGTGTGGTGTTTTACCACCATCAGAACTCATTATTATATTACCTTCTCTACAAGTTATATGTTGAGAAACCCTTGCTGTAAGTTCAAGGTCATTTTCATCAATAACAGTTACTGCTTCACTATAAGAACAACCATCATCTGTAGAAATATAAGCTATATAATCACCAGCACTTACATCTGTAAAAGTGTAGTTATTATCTGCATGACCATTTTGGCTGTCTATAAGAGTACCTAGTCCGCCGTTTGCACCATCATCTCTTCTAATCTCAAAAGCATATGGTGGATCTGCATCTGTAATCTGTAGATTAACTGTTCCTAAATTAAAACACGTTTCAGGTGTTACACTAACATTATATGTAATCGCACGCTCACGTACCCCAATTACCGGAGTGGTAAAAACACAAGCATCTTGAATAGGGTTGCCGCTAGGATCAAGTTGAGTAACCTCTACTCTATAAGAACCATTCTCACCAGAAGCAAAATCAAAACTTGGTCCGTTGTTAGCACTAAATGGAACAATAGTAGCATTGGTGTCATTATCTACAAGTTGATATCCATATCCACTTCCAAGATTGGTAATAGTAATGTTACCATCGGTATCACAAACAATATCTCTATTATTAAATTCTATATCTAAGTTGTTCTGAAAACCTTTAAAGAAAAAGCGACTCGTACAACCATTTTGATAAATAACAGAAAGTCTATACTCACCAGGCGCATTTAATAAATAGTTGCTACCTGTACCTACTTCTGTCCATGTACACGTAAGTGCTCTGTTAGCACAATCTTCACCAGCTTCTGCATTTACACCACAACTTCCTTCGTCCAGCAGTTCCCATGTAACATTTTGCGCATCAACAATATTAACCGCTAATGGTTGCGAATCATTAATACCACACAAGAATATTTTTGGAAGTTCAGTACTGTCAGAACAAAAAACTATTTCACCAGGTATATCATTGTTTGGGTCAGAATCACTATTTACTTCATTAAAATACTCTATAACCGGGTTTGGCAAATTACCCGAGCCAAATGGCTCAACAGTAATAATCTCTTTAAATCCTTTACAAGGGTCAGCAATAATTTTATCTACTATATATTGACCAACAAGTGTTACAACTTGTGTACTAGGGTCGTTATCTGGATCACCATCATTAATTTCGATGTCGGTTGCATCTATTTCGCCATTACTGTTTGTGTCGCGATACCATACATATGAATCAAAACCATCACCTGCATTTAAAATAGCACTAGTACCACAAAGTTCTATCGTTCTTTCAAAATTACAATCAGAAAGATCATCTAGAAGAAAGTTTGTAGCACCTGGAATAACAAATCCACATGTATTAAAATCGGTAACACTAGGGTCATCTGTAACTTGTGCAGAATTATTTTCACCTCTATATGAACTGTAAGCCAAGTTTTCAATTAAATCTGAACAAGCATCTATAAAGTCAAAACAGTTCTCGGCTACTTGAACACGAAAACCAATAGAATATTCACCATCTTCATCTTCTACATATACATCTGGTATACTGAAAATAATTTCTCTTGTTGCTGGGTCGTAAACATATGTTATCTCGTAACAAGTTCGTGGTGAACCTGTACAAATTGGTGCCGGCAATGTAAAATCTGAAGCATTGAAAAAGCTACGCCCATCTGGCGGAGAAACGTTTACGGGCAATACATCTCTAATGGTATAATTTACACCGTCATCATTACCAATATTTTCAAAGCTTAAAACATAATCTAATGTCTGACCTAAGTTTACACCCTGACCTGTAATATCAACACCACCTGGTGTTTGTACTCTTTTCTCCAAAACTATATTCGGAGCAATAATATCTACATCGAAAGATGTAAAGAAAATATCATATTTATCTTGCGAAGAACTTGCCCTTAAAATAGCGCTAGTTGCACCGTTAGGTATAATCGTATTACTGGCACCACCATTTGGTATTTCAAAAAGATCAACATCCCATCCTAATGTATTTATACTGTTTGGGTTTCTAGTTGTATACTGGGTATCAAATTGAGTAATACTAGAATTAAAAAAGTTAGTAGCAGGGTTTTGTCCATTAGATAATGTAGTAAAAGACCCGTTAGCATTTATTTGTAAAGCATCACCGCCAATTCGGTTATCACCTTCTAAAGCAGCAACACCCATGTTTGCATATACTGGAAATGGTGCGGGTAAAGTAGTAAATCCGTTAACCGGGATATCAATGCTCTCTCCTGACTTTACACCTGCATAACCATCAAAGGTTGTTATAAATTTATCTCCGGGTAAGTTTGGGTTTTCATAAACAATAACCATTTTCCATCCACCAGAAATACCACCTGAAATACTATTTCCAGTACTAGCTCTTACGTTGGCAACAAAGTAATCTCCATTAGGATTTGCTAAACCAGATACTATAGAAGTTACATCTTTATATGCAGCATACGGACTATAATATCCAAAATCAGCATCGCCAGCACCATCAAAAATTATCTCATCTGCAGTGATATCTTGGTATGCACCACCTGGTGTTCTAAACTTAATATCATCAATATTGCTTCTATCAGAATTTACATAAACCGCAGACCAATACAATCCTGCATAACGTACCAATGAACAGTCTACATCTGGTATTTCTAAATATGCACTACTAGAACTAAATGTACTGCTATCACTATCGACATCAATATATTGCATGTCGTAGTTATCGTTATAATCTGATGATGAGCCAGTATCATTAAGAGGTTCGTTTGGAGACACCGCAGGAATTGTAAATGTTTCATAACGCCATCTTCTACCATCCCTAACCCATCGACCACCTGTGCTTTCAGCAACACGTCTGTTGACAATATTGTTGGCTATAAAGGTAAGTTCACCACGAATATCAGCTTCGTAACGAACGTCGAAATCATTTTTAACCTGTGAAACGACAGTTTGTAAACCTAGTGCCAAGAATAAAATGAAAAATAAATATTTTGAGTACTGTTTTCCCATAAGAGAAGTGTATTTGGTAAAATCTAAAAAACGAGTCAGTTTGGTCATGTTCTAAAATTGTTGAAGCCTTCCTATCATTCGATATCAATTTCGCATCGTTCCAAGCGGAATTCTCCAATAACAAATATTAACCATACTAGTTGGCTAAAGAATTTATTGTTGTGGTAACGATGTTTTCTGTTGTGAAACAGCGAATAGAATGGGTTTGTATATTTGGGAAAAGAGCGTATTTCAACGATTAGGAAACTAGTAGCACTATTTTTAAAATTTTTACTTTCGTGATAATTTGATAAAATTTAGTTGTTCATATTCTCAAAATAAACTGATAATTTTTGAATTTTAAAGAGGCAATTATCGTTTAAAAACCCCCTTAATTTTTATCAATGAATTTGGCTTTTAAATAGTAAATAATTCGATGCAATCCTCTTACAAAATGATGATGATTTAGGCGAAAGCCACATAAATGCAGTATCATATAAATTACAATATGGTGTGTGTTCTGTCAAAAAAAGGGTCGTGGAAATGAAAATAATTGTATGATTTAAGAGGATTCCATATTAGAACAAAAGACATAAAGAGTATTTTTTAGAAACATATTATAAGCTAATTTCACAAATTAGAGATTCGTAAATGGTCTATTATAAGTTACTTGCTTCAGGTGTTATAAAGCCTCTTTAAAGAACAGATCCTTATTTGTAGGCTCTTTGTTGAAATTCTAAACAGTTCTGCCTAAAAGAAGCTAAAAAGTGACATGAGTGGTCTTATTTAAACCCTAACCTAGTTAATAGTCTATAACCTACGATAGGTATTAAATAAGATTGGCTATCTTTAAAATCTGTTATATTAACTCTACATATTATCTAGGTCTTTCTAAAAAGACGAACTCGACCAACGAGTGCCAAATGCATAGAAGGTTTCTAATGCACAGATAATAACAACCCATTGTTTTATAAAATTTTAAACAAAAACGATTGATTGAAAAATCGATTGCATTATCTCTTCAATTGCATTTTGCAATTTTAAGTGTGATGTTATTACCCTGAAATAAAAATGAAAAGTGAGCAATTAATATCAAAAAACATAGAGGTGTTCTATAACAAAGCATCTGAAGAAACCAGACTTGAAAAAGGCATGGGTGTATTTGAATTCGAAAGAATTAAATGGATCATAGAAAAGTACCTTTTTGCATCACCTTCAAAGATTATAGATGTTGGCGGCGGTACAGGTAAGTATGCTGAATGGCTTGCCAAAAAAGGTCATGAAGTTCATTTAGTAGAACCCGTTGCTAAACATTTACAACTAGCAGAAAATAGGGCTAAGAAATTAAAGAACAAGTTCTCCGTTCATTTAGGTGAATCTAGAAAATTAGACTTCAGAAATAATTATGCAGATCTAATACTACTTCATGGACCTCTTTATCATCTTCAGAAAAAAGAAGATCGAGAATTAACCAATATAGAAGCTCAACGTGTTTTAAAAAATGGCGGTATCATTCTCGGGTTCGCTATCAATTATACGGCATCAACTTTAGTTGGGCTCTTAAATGGTCTAATACATAAAAGTTCTTTCTTTGAAATGTGTAAGAATGAATTGACTACAGGAATACACAATCCGCCAGATGATTTTCCTTGGCTTTTAGCTGAGGCATATTATCACCATCCCGAGCAATTAAAAGAAGAATTCAGACATTAAGATTTAACCTACTTGAATACATATGCGGTTGAAGGAATTACTTGGCTTGATAAAGACTTCTTTGCAAATATGCAGAATGATAAAAAGAGGGAGAACTTAATTGAATTATTAAAAATTACAGAAAACGACAGCTACATTTTACCTTTTAGTCCGCATATGATGATAGCCGTAAAAAAACAAAAACATGGATAATAAAGACAGATATTTTAAAGCATTAATTGAAAATAAGAATCAATTAAATGAAGTTGACTTAGGAGAAAAAATTCAACTAGATGAAAATGAAACCAGAGAAATAATTACACAACTGTTATCTGAGCATAGAATTAGATATGAGGAAAACAGCATTTGTAAGTATAGCGTTGTAAACAAAAAGCGTAGATAATATTGAAAATAAATATCGGCTAGGTTGATTTTCAAAAAACGGATTTCAATTTAAATGGGGAAAAAAAATAATCTTGATTATCAAGATTTAATATAACAAGTAACATCCGGAAATCTGTTTGGTTTCCGGTTACTTGCTTAGTGTTTTTTTTAGTGTCGATTGGCAAATACCTATAGCAAAAAGACTTGCTTAATTATAAGTGATGTTATTTTTTGCTTTTTTTACTCCAAATGAATTCTCATCAATCCATACAAGACTCCAATTAATAATAGGATCAGTATTGTAGCTTTCGAGGGTTACCAATTGTTCTTGGGAATTAAAACGATAATATCCATTAATCCCTCCCGAGCGAATTTCATTTCCGCACCGACGCCCTATTCTCTTACCAGAATTAAAGGTTATGCGATATTCGCCTGTACTAAAAAAACGAAGTTCGTTACCGATTTTCAAAGTTCTACTCCGCTTATAAACTGTAATTTCAGCATAACCTTCTTTTATAGTCTTATAAACCTTCCAACAATCAATTAGAAAAGATTTAGATATTTCTTTCTCTTGACCAAAACATAATTGAGCAAAAAAGAGGATTAGCAAGATTATTGGTTTTCTCATAAATTAGTAAAAACAAGAACTATTCCAACTGATGTACAAGTACTTTCCAATATGATTAGTTAGTATTTTAAAGTTGGTCCTTAATTTTAACCTCAAGTACCTAAGGTGATTTCATTCGTCTTGAGCTTATGAAAGGAATACTAATAGTACTTCTTATACTAATTCAAGTTCAAGTTGCATCTGAAGTTGAGTTGGAAAATGAATTAATCGGTACATGGAAGATTGAAAAAGTTCAAGTTACTCGACCTGGAGTTTGCCTACAAGATAATTTTAGCCATATAGTTGGGGTAACTTTTAGATTTGAAGAAGAACAGCACCTATTGATTATTTAAAATAGTGAATGGTTTTAGTTAGCAAATAAAGAAGAGATATGTTGATATTTAGAAGATGAATATCTTATTATAAAATCAAACAATCATCAAGAAGATTATCGTTCAGAAAATCACATTTGAAAAAGGTAAGTTGACTTTACATCTTAGCAATTTAATTGCGATTGGCTTGACAAGAATTTAGTTTGAACTTATATATTCAAATATATTTTCACCGAAATTTAAGGCCTACGGAGTTGTGAAAAATACTAGTATAAAACTTATAGAAACATCACAACGATCGGAAATCAAATCAACAAATAAAGTATTGAAAAAATTTAAAATACCAATCTGTATGTTAATCAGTCTTTAGATGAACATATTCAATTTAACTTATATATAATGTTGTTGAATCAAAAGGCAGTAAAATATAATGATAAGTATATTAAAGATATGAATAAGTACTTTTGTCAATAGCTTTAACCTTGTAATCAATAGTAAAAACAAAGCCCTTATCATCTTAGATGATAAGGGCTTTGTATAATCGTTATGTTAACCTATAGTCGTTCTAAACCAGCAGTTCATGATTGACCCTCATAATCCACATTTTGTCATTGTAAGCGTCGTTTAACTTAGAGTAGTAAGAAATCAAAGCATTCGTCCAAGAGTCGTGCTTTTTAAGGTATACGTATCTGTAATTGTTCTTAGGGTTGATAAAGTAACTCGCGCTTAATCCGAATGAATTAAGCAAGGCAACAAATCGTTTTGCATTTTTAGGGTTGGCGAATACATTTGCAATAAGATAATAACCAGAACCGGCACCCTCAATAACATATGATTTTGAATCCACTTCTCTAGAATCTACATTATCTCTTACCACTTCATTAGAAGTAAGAATACTAGAATCATACTTAGAAGATTTCTCTTTGATTTTATTTACATTACTAGCATAAGCCTCATTGGTGTATTTATTATCAACATTCATAATCCAAGTAGGACCATTATATGTACCGTTCAGTTTATTATCGTGCGCCGCTACAGCTTCTGCAAAGGTATCATATCGTTGTAAGTATACATACTTTAAACCTGTATTAGGGTTATCAATATAATCGGCATTAATACCCTGCTCATTTAAGCCATCAATAAAGTTATTCATGTACTGCCCACCTTTGTATACATTGGCAACTACATAATAACCGTCTGTAACGTCAGGTAAGTCTTTAAACCTTTGGCTTTTTACTCCGTCTTGAGCCACTTCTCTAGTTGCTTTAGCAACAGGAGTGTTTGTGTTTCTTGGTCTATTTGCAACTACAGCATCTTTTGGCTGCACTTGTTCTTTAAATCTGTTATCAACAGAAGAATTGGTATCTGTATTTTCTGCAACTTCTTGTCTTGCTACGATAGGGTCTTTTCTTTCGTTTGTTACCACTGCTACCCTATCTTGTTGTGTTTGATTAGCTAAATTATTAGTAACCGACTGACCTGAATTACTTGCGTTATAACTATCGGTATTTAAATCTCCGGAATTACTCGGGTTATAACCAGAAGCAACTTCAGTGTTACCATTCTCATCAAGAAAGAGCTCTTTTGCTTTATTCTCAAGATCTGGTCTTTCTCCGTTTGTTTCATTACGAACCATACGCATTACCATAGCAAAACGTCTTTCTAAATCAGATTGGCGAATAGCTTCTAAAGAATCTTGACGAAACATTAGTTCTTCGATGATGGCATCGTTTTCTGCCAATTTCATCTTCAACTCCTCTATCTCTTCATTCGTTGCAATATTCTCAGGCTCTTCATCATTCTGCACTAAATCATCTTCAAAGTCATCTTCTAACATTACCCTATCTTCGGTAAGGTTTGGAGAGAATGAATAGGCAAATGATATCTCATGCGTAACTCCAAAATTATCAAAGTTGTTAGACAATCCTTTTTCCATGGTATAGCCTAAAGAAATTCTTTGGTTAAGGTTAAAACCTACACCTGCGGCTGCGCCATAAAAACTATCATATCCACCTTGAATCCATCCTAATTTTGGAAGGTCAAGAATTAAACTTCCTCCTAAAGTAACATCTTCTTCACCTACTTTTCTAACTCTTGCCAAAGGCATTAAACGACCTTGTTCAAAAATACCATCTTGCTTTTCAAACTGATGGGTATATTGTAAGTGCCCAGAATATGTTTTGTCTTTAAATTCCGTTACCGATTCGCTTGTCTTTAAGTTGTAATCAAAAAGGTTTTCTGCAAAAACACCAACATCGAACTTACCGTAAGAAAGGTTAAAACCAGGCTGAAATGATAAAAGGTTCTGATCTTGCAATCCGGCTAAAAATGGATCCTCTTCTACAGTAGATGCTCTACCGTTATCAAAACCACTTTGGTAGTAAGAAACGTTTGCACCAAAAGTAAAGTTACTCTTGTCGTTTAATTTAATACCGTAGGCATAATTTGCCAACACACCAAAGTTACTTAAGATACCTTCTCTTTGAGAATATAGACTAAGTCCTAATCCGGTTTTATCATTAATACGTCCACTATAGCTTAAGAAATAGTTTTGATTGTTATCATCAAATTGTACCGATTGGTTTCGGTGTAACAAATTGATATAAGATTTATCTTCCCTAACCGTTGAAAACGTTGGGTTGATTAAAAATCGGTTATACTTCAAAAGGTTCTGGGCAGGAACATCGTATGATACAAACGGATTTTCCTCTTGCCCGCTAACCTTCATGATAGCTAACACAAATAACAATAGATATAAAACACTTTTCTTTAGCATGGTGAGCTTAACGTATTACTGTGATCGTACCTTGTTTAAGTACTTCACTGGCATTTCTAATTTTATAATAGAATACCATGTTTTGTTTGGTGAACGCAGTAGTTGACTGCGGCCAGTTATTTTTATAATCGAATTCGTTTACAATTTCTTGTCCTTGCTCATTGTAGATAATTACATTGACATCGGCTTTATTAGAATAAGAGTTCGGTATGATCCACTGATCATTAATACCATCTCCATTCACGGTAATTACATTAGGCACTTTAAAAGTGTCTAAATAGCTTACTTCTATCTGTCTAATAATCTCACAGTTGTCAATAGAAGCTATTAGGGTATAACTACCAGCTTCGGTAAAGTTTACACTATCAGAGTTGCTTACTTCTACCGAATTGGCATCTAACCATCTATAGGCTGTTCCTCCGCTTGCTGTAACCAATCTTGTAGTACCTTCTGGCATTACTATTTCTGTACCTGGGTCAAGTGTAATTAGGTTTTCATCTAAGGGTGTTACGACAATCTCATTAGAGATTAAAGAACAACCATCTCTATCTATCGCTAAAGTATATGTACCCGCAGTAGAAACTGTTAATATCCCATCTGTAGTATTAAATGAGGCTCCGTCTAGTTGCCATTGATATGTAGCTGAACTTAAGTCGGTGGTTGTGCTTAATGTAATGGTTTCTCCACCGCTACAGAAAACAGTCCCTGAACTTGTAATACTTACTGTTTCATTAGTTAATAATTGAACAGGTAAAATATTAGAATCTACATTGAAACTACCAACTACCGCATTTAAATCGTAATCACCATTTTCAGAATTTGACGCCAAACTAATACTGTTGCTAGTTGCACCACTTATAGCTGCACCGTCTTTACTCCACTCATAAGTAAATCCATCAAGTAATGCACTGGTAACATCTGTTTTAGTACCATCTGCAGCAACCGCGTTTATCAGCTCAACACCCAATATAGTGTTTGTAGTTTCACAAGATGTATACGCATCGGTATAATTTATGGTCATTTCAAAAGAAGCAGGAGACACTACCGTAGTTACATCAGAGTTTTTAGAAGATACTGAACAAGCACCTCCGGTTTGGGTAACTTCGGCATAGTACTCACCATCTTCGGTAATTGTAAGTGTACTGTTCGTTTCACCTGCAATTTCAACAGCATTTCTAAACCACTTATAACTTGGCGTAACCGCAGTTGTCGTAACTGATAATACTTCGTTTTGTGTAGGCAATAAAACCATATTGATTTCATTCTCTACAGATACGGTATATAATTCTGCATTGGTTATAGATACCACTGCCGATCTTTCATTACAGATACCTGTTCCAGAAATTTCTACAGCATAGTCTCCTTCGAAACCTGCATTTGCAGCATTCACATTATATGAAGTTGCTGTTGCACCAATAATTTCAACATCGTCTTTAAACCACTGGTAACTCCAAGAAGCATTAGTTTGGTCTATACTTAACATTTCTGTATCGATACTACATAAAGAAGTTTTACTAGGGGCAGTAACTGCAATACCGGTTCCAGAACCACCGATAGTAACATCGACAATATTAGAATCTGTATTACCAGAACCTGTACATCTTGGTCCGTAATTAATATATACATTGTACATACCCGATTGCGTAACATTCAAAGTATGTCCTGTTTCGGTAGTTAATTCTGTACCGCTTCTAAACCAAATATACTGATAGGTTTCCGGGTTGGCAATGTTATCAACTCGTAACGTAATAGCACCTGTACTACAAACCGTACCTGGTGGCACTCCGTTACCTAATTCGCTAATATTTAAATTGGAAGTAACATCCATATAATACATATTGAACGCCGCAGATTCGTTACCTACTTTCACCGGGTCTGTACTTCTAACCCTCATCTTATATCCTTCTCCACGGGTGTCGGTAGGAATCGCAAAACTAGTATCAAAATCCTTTACTGTATTCTGATCTGTAATAGTTTTCAAAGTTACTGGGGTTGCAAAGCTACCACTGGCATCAGATAATTCGAGAATAAACTCGTTACCTGCATTGGCTGTACCTATCCAAGTGATGTTGACAAAATATTCGTTGAAACCACCATTACCTGCACAAACGGCAGACCAAGGGGTACTACCTGACAGGTTCGGATTGTCTGCAGGTTCTGGAGCATTAATTACTATTGCTTGCGCAGATAATTGAAAAGCGCAGAATAGCATGGATAGTGCTGAAATTACGGTAAGTTTGTTCAAAGTTTTCATAGGTATTTGTAGTTTTGGGGGCCACTACGGTTGAAAAGACGGTTAATAAGTTATTTTACATTCCCGTCATTTCTTAGACAAATATGTTATTTAATACGACGAAGGGGAATTTTATGTTGTCGAAAGGAAGATTTCTGTTGTGAAACTCATTTTATGTAAGGTGTACCTATTTTAAACCCGCCATTTAAGGCAATTTTGCTACTTTTGTAGCCTGAAAAATAATGACATGAGCGAGACATCGAAGTCTTTGAATTTTATTGAACAAATTGTTGAAGAGGACTTGGTAAATGGTTATACCAAAGACAAATTACGTTTTCGTTTTCCTCCAGAGCCTAATGGTTACCTTCATATTGGACACGCAAGTTCTATTTGCTTAAACTTTGGTTTAGGTCTTAGATACAATGCACCTGTAAATCTGAGGTTTGATGATACCAACCCTGCAAAAGAAGAGCAAGAATTCGTAGATGCTATCAAAAAGGATGTAGAATGGTTGGGATTCAAGTGGGATACCGAACGGTATGCCTCTGATTATTTTCAGCAATTATATGATTGGGCCGTTGAATTGGTAAAACAAGGTAAAGCTTATGTCGATAATCAGTCTTCTGAAGATATGGCTATCCAAAAAGGTACGCCAACAGAACCGGGTACCGATAGCCCAAATAGAAATAGATCTATTGAAGAAAATTTAGAACTCTTCGAAAAAATGAAAAACGGTGAGTTTAATGAAGGCACTCATGTATTGAGGGCCAAAATTGACATGGCCTCTTCAAATATGTTGATGCGCGATCCAATTATGTATCGTATTCTACATAAAGCACACCACAGAACAAATACCGATTGGTGTATTTACCCGATGTATGATTGGACACATGGTGAAAGCGATTATATAGAACAAGTATCGCATTCGTTCTGTACGTTAGAATTCGCAATGCACCGTGAGCTATATAATTGGTTTTTAGATCAAGTATACGATGAAACTAAAGTAAGACCTAAACAACGTGAATTTGCTCGTCGTAACTTAAGCCATACCGTAGTAAGTAAGCGTAAATTGGCGCAATTGGTAGAAAAAGGAGTAGTTACAGGATGGGATGATCCAAGAATGCCCACCATTTCTGGACTAAGAAGAAGAGGATACACACCAGAATCTATTCGTAATTTTGTAGATACTATAGGTATAGCAAAAAGAGATAATCTAATTGATGTTTCTTTATTGGAGTTTAATATCAGAGAAGATTTAAACAAAACCACTCATAGAGTTATGGGGGTATTGAATCCATTGAAATTGGTTATTACCAATTATCCTGAAGGTGAAACGGAATGGTTAGAAGCTGAAAATTCTCCAGAAGATGATACTGCCGGTACACGAGAAGTGCCATTTTCAAGAGAACTATATATAGAACAAGAGGATTTTAAGGAGGAAGCAAATAAAAAATTCTTCCGACTAAAACTAGGCGGAGAAGTACGTCTTAAAAACGGATACATTATAAAAGCGGAAAGCTGTACAAAAGATACCGAAGGGAATATAACTGAGGTACAATGTACCTATGACCCTAAAAGTAAAAGTGGAAGTGGCACTGAAGAGAGCTTACGTAAAGTAAAAGGTACGTTACATTGGGTGTCTATTGCACATGCCGTAAAAGCAGAAGTAAGATTATACGATCGTCTTTTTACAGATGAGAGTCCCGATACTCATAAGGACAAAGATTTTATGGATTTCATAAATCCAGATTCTTTAACCGTAATTACAGGATATGTTGAACCTGCATTAAAAGATGCCAAACCTGGTGATCGTTTTCAATTTCAACGTATCGGATATTTTTGTGTTGATCCAGATACTACTGCTGATAATTTAGTTTTTAATAGAACTGTTGGTTTGCGCGATTCATGGGCTAAAATTCAATAGATAAGCTAGTATAAGCATCCTTTATCGTTGGTGTCTATTTTCATTAACATTTATTATAAAAAACCACCTATAGACAACACGTCTAAAGGTGGTTTTCCTTTTTTAGACTAATTGGTATTAATTCAAATAAAAATACTCTGTAGCGGCGTTAAAATCAGTTTTTACCAAGTCCAACAACTTAAGGGGTTAAAAGTGAAGAACCGAATGGGAAAAGCACAAAAAAAACCCGAGAACATATGTTCTCGGGTTACATCTTAAAAAGCTAAACCTGAAACTGATTATTCTTTAAGCTTAGGCTTATTTGTTTTCTTCATTGTTTCGCCAATCATGTTACTTGCCGTAAAACTAGCAACCATATTATTCAGCATATCACTACCTGCTTGAGGTGAGTTTGGTAATAATATTAAATTCGTATTAGTAGCTTCACCAATACTCTGTAACGTATCGTAATGTTGAGTTACCACAATTAAAGCAGAGGCCTCTTGAGAATTGATACCTACTTTATTTAATACCTCTACAGACTCTTCTAGTCCACGAGCGATCTCTCTTCTTTGATCGGCAATACCTTGACCCTGTAGTCTTTTGCTTTCCGCCTCTGCTTTTGCCTTTTCTACAATTAAAATACGAGCGGCATCACCTTCAAACTGAGCAGCAGTTTTTTGACGTTCAGAAGCATTAATACGGTTCATAGCTTCTTTTACCTGTGCATCTGGATCAATATCGGTAACCAGGGTTTTAATAATATCAAAGCCATAATCTAACATTGCCTGTTGTAATTCTGATTTCACCGCAATAGCAATATCATCCTTTTTAACAAAAACATCATCTAATTTCATTTTAGGTACCTCAGCCCTAACTACATCAAATACATAAGAAGTAATTTGTTCGTGTGGATATTCTAATTGATAATACGCTTCGTATACCTTTTCTTTAATTACAACATATTGTACAGATACTTTAAGTTTAACAAAAACATCATCCAGCGTTTTTGTTTCTATAATAACATCTAATTGCTGAATTTTTAAACCAATACGTGCAGCAATTCGTTGCACAAAAGGAATTTTAAATTGAATACCGGACTGTCTTACACTAGTAAATTTTCCGAATGTTTCAATTAGTACTGCAGTTTGCTGTTTTACAATAAATACTCCCGATAGAATAGTGAAAATCACTAAAAACGCAATCGGAATCCAAATAAATGAGCCCATGATTTTTTCTTTTATAGTTAAAAATGGAAGATACTAAAAGCCTTCATAGTATTAGTAGCATTCTTACCTAATTTGTTACAGAATAGCCCAATAATTACATAATCTGTAATTACTTTTCTGTTTACCCGTTACGTTCAAACAGCATCAAGATTTACTAACACTGATAGTTCCTGTTTTAATTCATAATTTTAGACCTAATCATAAAACAAAAACGATGCTTGTCTCTATTAATCCTAAATTACCGATGAGAAACAGGAACAAAACCATAGACTATTATGTCAATTATCTAGGGTTTAAAAAAGTCGGAACCTTTGATTATCCTGAGTATTTAATTTTACAAAAAGATGATATCGAAATACATTTCTTTTTGTTCGAAGCCCTAAATCCAAAAGAAAATTACGGTCAAGTATATATACGCACCACTACAATAGATTTGTTATACCAATCGTTATTAAACGATAATGTGGCTATTCACCCAAATGGTAGACTAGAGCCGAAACCTTGGGGACAAAAGGAATTCTCTCTTCTAGACCCTGACAGTAACTTACTAACTTTTGGAGAATCATTGAACAAATGAAAGGTATTTAAAAAGAAAAAGGCAGCTAATTATAGCTGCCTTTTTAATATTTACAAAGCGAATATATTAAATATCAAAACGATCTAAATTCATCACTTTCGTCCATGTTCTACTAAAATCGCGAACAAATTTTTGTTTCGCATCTTCTGTTCCATAAACTTCGGCTAATGCACGTAGTTCAGAATTTGAACCAAAAATTAAATCAGCTCTTGTTCCTCTCCACTTAACAGTACCTGTTTTACGGTCACTTCCTTCAAATACGGTGTCATTGTCAGAAGCAGCCTTCCAAGTGGTACCCATATCCAATAAATTAATAAAGAAATCATTCGTAAGTAAACCTGGTTTATCTGTAAACACTCCGTTGTTAGAACCATCATAATTTGCTCCTAAAACTCGAAGTCCGCCAACAAGAACGGTCATTTCTGGTGCAGTCAAGGTTAACAAGTTCGCCCTATCAATCAATAACTCTTCGGCTTGAACAGATAGTTTTTGTTTCGTATAGTTTCTGAATCCGTCTGCTATTGGCTCAAGCGCATCAAAAGCTTCAATATCCGTTTTCTCTTGAGTAGCATCGGTACGACCGGCGTTAAATACAACGGTAGTATCAAAACCTGCCAACTTAGCCGCGTTTTCTACTGCTACAGAACCAGCAAGTACCACTAAATCAGCAAAAGAAACTTTCTTATTACCTGACTGGCTATCGTTAAAATCTTTTTGAATCTTCTCTAACATAGAAGTTACCTTCGCCAATTGCGTTGGGTTATTTACTTTCCAATCTTTCTGAGGAGCTAAACGCACTCGACCACCATTGGCACCACCACGTTTATCTGAACCTCTAAAAGTAGAAGCAGAAGCCCAAGCGGTAGAAACCAATTCAGAAGTTGAAAGACTAGAAGACAAAATAATTTTCTTTAACGCGGCAACATCGGCATCATTAATCAATTCAAAATCAACTGCCGGAACTGGATCTTGCCAAAGTAATTCTTCTTTCGGAACTTCTGAACCTAAATAACGGTCTACAGGCCCCATATCGCGGTGCGTCAATTTATACCATGCTCTTGCATAGGCATCTTTAAACTCTTCTGGATTTTCTAAAAAGTTTCTAGAAATCTTTTCATAAGCAGGATCTACACGTAAAGACAAATCTGTCACCAACATAAACGGTTGATGTGTTTTACCAGGAATGTGTGCATCTGGCATTTCACCAGCACCTGCATCACCTACGGGCTTATATTGCCAAGCACCAGCCGGGCTTTTCGTTAATTCCCATTCGAAACCGAATAGATTTTGAAAATAATAGTGACTCCATTTCGTAGGTGTCTGAGTCCAGGCACCTTCTATACCACTTGTAATTGTATCGGCACCAAATCCAGTACCAAAACTATTCTTCCATCCTAAACCTTGTTCTGTAATATCTGCTGCTGCTGGTTCAGAACTAACATAATCGTCAGGGTTAGCAGCTCCGTGTGTTTTACCAAATGTGTGTCCACCTGCGATTAACGCAACGGTTTCATAATCATCCATCGCCATTCTTTTGAATGTCTGTCTAATATAATGAGCAGCTTCTAATGGATCAGGGTTTGCATTATGCCCTTCAGGGTTCACATATATCAAGCCCATGTGTGCGGCACCAAGTGGATTTTCTAACTCGTTACCATCTTCATCATATCTCTGTTTGTTTCCTAGCCATTCAGTTTCTGACCCCCAATAAATATCTTCTTCTGGTTGCCAAATATCTTCACGACCACCAGCAAAACCGAACATTGGTAAACCCATACTTTCATGAGCAACGTTACCGGTCAAAATCATTAAATCTGCCCAAGAAATTTTCTTGCCATATTTTTGCTTAATTGGCCATAATAATAATCTAGCCTTATCTAAATTGGCATTATCTGGCCAGCTGTTTAACGGTGCGAATCGTTGGTTTCCTGAACTTGCACCACCTCTACCATCTGATATACGGTAAGTGCCCGCACTATGCCAAGCCATACGAATAAAAAATGGCCCATAATGCCCGTAATCAGCAGGCCACCAGTCTTGACTATTGGTCATTAAATCAGTTAAATCCTTTTTTATAGCTGCCAAATCCAAAGATTTAAACTCTTCGGTATAATTAAAATCATCATCCATTGGATCAGCCATTTTCGAATGCAATCTTAAAATATTAAGATTTAACATGTTCGGCCACCAATCTTTATTGGTTGTTCCACCGCCAGCCGCTTGATGCATTTCACCATTTAAAAATGGACAACTCGCTGCTGCAGGATCATTAACATCCCAAGCTTCACCTTTTCCGTTAGTACTACTCATGATTATATTATTTTTAGTTGTATTTAATTCTCTAGAGTAAAATTACCACTAATTCACCTATGGTAATTTAGATTTTAATAGATAAATCTTATTGTATAATTAAGTAAGATTTATTTCGTTGTTTTTATCATAAAATATGGCACTTAAATATACGAAATATCCTTCTTAACATTTTCTTCAAATCCAAGAATTAATAACCATACGACTATCAATCAAAAGATTTTGAAAAATACTTTTCGAAATTAGAATCAATTAACATGTAATAGATTTTAACCAAGTAGCCTATCTTTTAACATTTTTGGACTCTTCGAGCCTGCAAAATCTAGTTATATTGCATAGCTATATCATAGTTATTTATGGCGAAGTCATCTAAAAGACAACTACAGGCAAAATGGTTACGTATTTTTCGAAAAGTACATAGAACAACAGGCGCAGCACTATTTACTTTCTTCTTTATTATTTCAATAACTGGACTTCTTTTAGGCTGGAAAAAACACAGTGGGGGAATATTATTATCAAAATCTTATGAAGGCACTACGACCGAATTAAAACATTGGCTACCTATTGATAGTTTACACACTCTCGCCAATTTGTACCTTTTAAAAGATGTATCGTCAGAATTGTCAACTAAAATTGATAGAATTGATATAAGAAAAGACAAGGGGATGATCAAGTTCGTATATACCGATCATTTTTGGGGATTACAATTAGATGGTGCTACAGGTAAATTGCTTCATATAGAACGAAGATATTCTGACCTGATAGAACAAGTTCATGATGGTTCTATTTTAGATGATTACCTAGGTACCAGTAACAAACAAATTAAGGTTTTCTACACTTCTATAATGGGTTTGGCACTACTGCTTTTTACGATTACCGGGTTTTGGTTGTGGTACGGTCCAAAGCGCATGCGAAGAAATAATACAACTGCTTAAAAATTAGGGTTAGCTTTGGGGACTCAATTAAGGTTGATTAACTATGGCAGATATAAAGAAAAACGAGGGTGCAGAGAAACCCACATTACACCCAAGAAATAAACATACCGGTCGTTACGATCTAAGAGCGCTTAAATTAGTAAATACTGATTTAAAGCCGTTTGTGGAGAAAAACAAATACGGAAACTTAACCATAGACTTCTTTAATCCGGTTGCCGTAAAAGCGCTGAACAAAGCCATATTAATTTCTCAGTACGGCTTAGATTTCTGGGATATACCAGATGGTTTTTTATGTCCGCCCATACCAGGTAGAGCAGACTATATACATCATATCGCAGATATTTTAGCCGCCAGTAATGACGGAAAATTAGTTAAAGGAGAAAACATTACTTGTTTAGATATAGGGGTCGGCGCAAATTGTGTTTATCCAATAATCGGAAATAACGCTTATGGCTGGTCGTTCATAGGCACCGATATCGACCCAATTGCATTAGAGGCTGCACAAAAAATTGTGACTTCAAACCCTTCTTTACATGGTAAGGTTGAATTTAGACTTCAATCGAAACCCGAGCATATATTTTCGGGAGTTTTAAATGCTGATGAAAAAGTCGATTTAGCTATTTGTAACCCTCCTTTTCATGCCACGCAAGCAGAAGCAGAAGCGGGTACATTACGAAAATTGAGTAATCTAAAGAAAAAAAGGGTTAAGAAACCGGAGTTAAATTTTAGTGGACAAGGAGGAGAGCTTTGGACAGACGGCGGCGAAAAACGTTTTGTACTTAACATGATAAATGAAAGTGCTCAATATGCTAAAAATTGCGCATGGTTTTCAACTTTGGTTTCAAAGCAATCGAATCTACGTGCATTTTATGACAGATTAGAAAAAGTAGGAGTTGTCGAGCATAAAACCACCCCTATGGGTCAGGGAAATAAACTAAGCAGGATAATTGCTTGGACATTTCTATCTACACCAGAAATGGAAAGTTGGTCATCAGATAGATGGAAAAGCGAATAAAAATTTCGGAACAGCCCATATTCGATTAAAAATAGGTGTTTTTAGACGGCGTTATTCATTAAATAGACCCGAAGGGTCGAATTTTTTTTGAAAATACAGCAAACAAGTTAAAATGGCAGGAGAAATTGATCTTTATGTTCTTTTAAAGAGTTTAAAACCAAGTTTAAACGAAGGGACTTATGTTTTCTTGACTCTTCAAGATATCTCACAAATTTCTAGAGACGATATTTTATTCGAGTTTAAAGAAACAGAAGGTGTCACCATTATTCTTAAAAAAGAAAAAGCCGATGCCTTAAACTTAAAATACGAATTTGTTGCATCTTGGATAACTCTTACAGTTCATTCTGCCTTGGACGCAGTTGGCTTGACAGCTGCCGTTTCTACTGCATTAACAAAACATAATATCAGTTGCAATGTTATCGCCGCTTATTATCACGACAATATTTTTGTAGCAACAAAAGATACCACAAAGGCTATGGAAGTTTTAGATAAACTTTCAGGAAAGTAAAAGCAGAATTATTTTCCTGAAAATTTTATTTTACCCTAATTTTTCTAGGGCAGTCTCTATTCTAGAAATACTTTCTTCTTTACCGATCATCGCCATAATATCAAAAATATGAGGACCTTTCATATCGCCAACTAAGAATAGGCGTAAAGGTGGCATCACTTTTCCAAAAGACAATTCTTTCTCGGCAATCCAGGCTTTTACTAGGGTTTCCGTATTTTCAGATGAAAAATCAGCAATTGGTTTTAACACCGAAATCAGATCGCCCATTATTGCAGCGGTATCTTCTTTCCATTGTTTTTTTGCTGCTTTCTCATTGTATTCGGTAGGAGCTACAAAAAAGTAATCGCTTAATTCCCAAAAATCTGACACAAAAACTGCACGTTCTTTTATAAGCGTAACCACCTTAGTTACATAATCTAAACTCGCTTTATTGTCGCCTGAAATATGAGCCTCAACAATTGGTAAATATAATTTAGCAAGCTCATTATCAGAAGTTTCTTGAAGATAGTGTTGGTTGTACCATTTGGTCTTTTCTGGGTCAAATCGAGCTCCAGATTTATTTACACGATCTAAACTGAACGTTTTTACCAATTCGTCTAAAGAAAATATTTCCTGTTCCGTGCCAGGATTCCATCCTAATAAAGCCAAGAAATTTATAACCGCTTCAGGAAAATAGCCTGATTCTTTATACCCAATAGATTCGTTCCAAGAAAGCGGAAAAACAGGAAATCCCATTTTTTCACCATCACGTTTACTCAACTTTCCTTTTCCTACGGGTTTCATAATCAACGGTAGGTGTGCAAATTCTGGAGCATCCCAACCAAAAGCACCATACAGTTGTTTATGTAACGCCATTGATGGCAACCATTCTTCACCACGAATTACATGAGAAATTTCCATTAAATGATCATCAACAATATTAGCCAAATGATAGGTTGGCATACCATCACTTTTAAATAATACCTTGTCGTCTAAAACGTTGGTGTCTATTTGAATTGAACCGCGAATTAAATCTTTTAAATGTAATTTTTCATCTGGAGGATTTAAAAATCGAATTACAAAATCATCACCATTATCTAAGCGATTTTTAACTTCTTCGGGCATCAAAGACAACGAATTGTCAAGTTTTAATCTATTATGCCAATTATATATAAATGTTTTTCCGCTTTCTTCATGCTCTTTTCTGTGCGCATCTAAACTTTCAGCACTATCGAATGCGTAATATGCATGACCACTTTCAACTAAATCATCTGCATATTTCTTATATAAAGATTTACGCTCGCTCTGTCTATATGGACCGAAACCACCGTCTTTACCAATGCCTTCATCAAAAGGAATTCCGCACCAATTCAAAGAATCAATAATATACTGCTCGGTCCCTTCTACATATCTATTCTGGTCAGTATCTTCTATTCTAAGAATAAAATCACCCCCATGTTTTTTTGCAAATAAATAATTAAATAGGGCCGTGCGGACTCCGCCAATATGTAAAGGCCCAGTAGGACTAGGGGCAAAACGAACACGAACTTTCTTAAACATACTTTTTTTATAAGGGTGTAAAGATACATAACCCTCTCTTTCTAACTAAATATTTACGATTATGAATTGATTGGTTTTTAATAAAACCTAAAAGTTATATGTGTAGTTATCAATACCTCAGTGTTTTGATTTAACAAATATTTCCCAACAAACATTGGTGATAACCGTTATCTTGGTATAAAAAAGAACAATTGCAAGACTACCACAACATTTTAGAGCGATTAAATCAGTTTATTCAAAAACACTACTCTCAAGTTCTACTGAAAGGTATATTATTATTTATAGCCTTCGGATTACTATTTTTCTTACTGATTTTAGGAGTAGAATATTTTCTGTGGATGAATACAACAGGAAGAATGATACTTTTCGGAATTTTTATAACCGTAGAACTAATTCTACTTTTCAAATACATTTTAACACCGATTTTCTACCTATTTAAATTAAAACAGGGTATCGGTCCAAAAGATGCAGCTCAAATAATCGGGAGGCATTTTCCTGAAGTAGGAGATAGGCTGACAAATTTACTAGATCTAGCAAATGACCCGCAACAATCAGAATTATTGCTCGCAAGTATAAACCAGAGATCAAAACAGCTAGACCCAATTCCGTTTTCGAATGCTATTGATTTTAAAGATTCCTTAAAATATTTAAAATATGCTATAATTCCGATAACCATTATAGGGGTATTGTTCGTATCAGGTAATTGGAACAATTTTTTTGGCACTTATGAACGGGTAGTTAACTATGAAATGGCGTTTGTAAAACCTGCACCATTCCAGTTCGAATTATTATCAGATAATTTAAAAACATTGCAAGATGAAGCCTTCACCATACAGGTTGCTACTAAGGGCAATGTAAAACCAGAAAACGTATATATCGAAATAAATGACAAACAGATTCTTATGCAACAAAAAAATGGTTTCTATGAATATGAATTTACACCACCGCTAACTACAACAAACTTTAAATTCAAAGCAAATGAAGTCAATTCTAGAGAATATACCCTAACTGCTTTAGAGACACCATCCATTATAGATTTCACCATGAATCTTGTTTTTCCTACCTATTTAAATAAACAAAACGAAAGTGTAAAAAGCACGGGAAACGCTGTAATACCTGAAGGAACTAAAATACAATGGAAAATAAACGTTGAAAATACCGATAAGATTAATCTCACCACAAAAGACACAGTAATACAACTAGCAAAACAAAACAACACGTTCGAATTAGAAAAACGTGTTTACAATGATTTTAATTATGAACTAACAACCACCAACCAAAATGTTGAAGACTACGAACATCTAACCTATAACTTTAAAGTAATTAAAGATGGGTATCCTACAATCAAGGTTAATCAAGTTCTAGATAGTTTGAATCCGAATGTTTCTTATTACACCGGAAACACAACAGATGACTACGGTTTACGTAAAATAGATGTTGTGTATTTTGAAGTTGGAAAAGAAGAAAAGAAGAATACCATAAACCTACTGAAACCAACTTCAAACTATGAGCAATTTTATTACACTTTTCCCTCTGGTTTAGAACTTGAAGCAGGCAAAAATTATGGTTTTTATTTCGAAGTTACAGACAACGATGCCATACATAATGGCAAGACCATGAAGAGTCAAATATACCAGCAGGTATTGCTAGATGAAAATCAATTAAAAGACAAAGATTTAGAGTCCCAACAATCCCTAATAAAAGACCTAGATAAATCGTTACAAAAATCTAAAGAGCAGAAAGAATCTTTGGAAGAAATTAACCAAAATCAAAAAGAAAAAAACAGTCTAAATTTTAATGATAAAAATCAAATTAAAGACTATTTAAAAAAACAAGAACAGCAAGAACAACTGATGCAAAAATTCAGTAAAGAATTAAAGGAAAATTTAAATAAAGAGAACAAAAATGACAAATTAAACCAATTGTTACAAGAACGTTTAGAACGACAAGAAGAACAAGCAAAGAAAAACCAGCAACTACTTGAAGAACTTAATAAAGTAGCTGATAAAATAAAAAAAGAAGACCTTACCAAAAAACTAGAAGAACTAGGTAAAAAACAACAAAACAGTCAACGTAGTCTAGAGCAGTTATTGGAGTTAACCAAGCGGTATTATGTTACGGAAAAGACATCACAAATTGCACGTGATTTAGAAGAGTTAGCTAAGAAACAAGAAGAACTTTCAGAACAGAATAACGAGAATAATACCGCTGAAGAACAAAAAAAACTAAACGAACAATTTGATAAAATATCAGCTGAACTAGACGACCTAAAAAAGGACAATGAAAAGCTCAAAAAACCAATTGATATAAATATCGAAAAAGGTAAACAAGAGAGTGTTGAGGAAGACCAAAAAGAGGCACTAGAAGAACTTGAAAAAAAAACCTCTGAAGACCAAAATAAACCAACCAGTTCTGATGCAAATAAAAAGCAAAAATCTGCCGCAGATAAAATGAAAGAAATGAGTGAACAACTAAGCGAATCATCTTCTGGTGGAAGCGGTGGTTCATCTGTAACAGAAGATGCTGAAATGTTAAGACAAATTCTTGACAACCTTATCATATTTTCATTCAAACAAGAAACTTTATATGACCGACTAACAGCTAGAGAAGACCAAGATGCTACTCAATATTCTGAAACAGTTCGTGATCAGAATGAATTAAAGGGTTTATTCGAACATGTTGATGATAGTCTTTTTGCATTATCACTTCGCCAGGCTGAGCTTTCAGAATTTGTAAATGAACAAATTACCGAAGTGTATTACAACATTGATAAATCTTTAGAGACCATGGCAGATGGTCAAATGTTTCAAGGAATTTCTCATCAGAAATATGTTTTAACAGCAGCAAATAGCCTTGCAGATTTTCTCGCAGAAGTAATGGACAATATGAATTCGAGCATGCAAATGGGAAAAGGTTCAGGACAAAGCGAAGGTGGTTTTCAATTACCAGATATCATCAAAGGGCAACAACAATTAGGTGAAAAAATGGGTCAAAAAGGTAAATCTGGTAGTGAAGGTAAAGAAGGTAAAAGTGGTGAAGGAAAACAGGGTGAAAATGGAGAAAGTGGTGAAGGTGGAAAACAAGGTGAACGTGGTAAACAGGGGGCTAACGGAAAAAATGGGGAGAACGGAAGCGACGGTGAAAATGGAGAAGGAAAAAGTGGGAAAAATGGTGAAAATGGACAGGGTGGAGAAAACGGTCAAGGAAGTAATGGGTCTAACGGTACAAACGGGCAAGGGCAAGGTGCAATGAGTGAAACCGAACTTAAAGAAATTTATGAAATCTATCAAAATCAGCAAAAATTAAGACAAGAATTAGAAAAACAACTTGAAAATATGATTAATTCTGGCGACCAAAAACTAGGTCAAAAGTTAATCAGACAAATGGAAGATTTTGAAAACGACCTTCTAGAAAACGGAATTACCCAACGTACCATCAACAAAGCCAATACTATACAGTATGAATTGTTGAAATTAGAGAATGCAGCACTTAAGCAAGGAGAGAAATCTGAGCGAGAAAGTAATAGGAATACCAAAGACTTCACAAATCCTATTACTACTAAACCCTCATTATTAGATAATTATCGTAATGAAGTTGAAATTTTAAATAGGCAAAGCTTACCTTTGCGGCAAAATTTTCAATCTAAGGTTAAAGAGTACTTCAAAGCAAATGATTAATTACAATTACCTAACTGAATTTAAACTTGTAGCAGAAAAACACTTCAATTCATGGATTACAGAATCTTGTAATACCGAAGGGTTTTCTATAATTGAACTCAACTACATTTTTTGTAGTGATGACTACTTGCTTAAAATAAATCAAGATTACTTACAACACGATTATCTAACAGACATTATCACCTTTGATTATGTGTCAGGAAAAAATGTATCGGGCGACCTATACATTTCAATTGACCGAGTTAAAGAAAACGCAGAAGAGTTTAATGTTTCATTTGATAATGAATTAAAACGCGTAATGATTCATGGGGTCTTACACCTTATGGGTTATTCGGATAAATCGGATACAGCTACTGCCGAAATGCGCGCTAAAGAAGAAGAAAAAATAAAGCTGTTCCACGTGGAACAATAGAAGATATGTTTGGAGAAGAATATGATGTAATTGTAGTTGGCGGAGGACACGCCGGTGCAGAAGCGGCAGCAGCAGCTGCAAACTTGGGTTCAAAAACCTTATTAGTAACCATGAATTTGCAAAATATAGGACAGATGTCTTGTAACCCGGCCATGGGTGGAATTGCAAAAGGACAAATTGTAAGAGAGATAGATGCCCTTGGTGGATACAGCGGAATAGTATCTGACAAATCTGCGATCCAATTTAAGATGCTAAACAAATCTAAGGGACCCGCTATGTGGAGCCCAAGAACACAAAACGATAGAATGCGTTTTGCAGAAGAGTGGCGCTTAATGTTAGAACGCACACCTAACGTAGACTTTTATCAAGAAATGGTTTCTGGTTTATTAATAGAAAATCATAAAGTAGTTGGTGTAAAAACTTCTTTAGGTATAGATATAAGATCAAAAGCGGTTGTGTTAACAAACGGGACTTTCTTAAATGGACTTATTCATATAGGAGAAAAACAATTTGGTGGAGGTAGAGCAGGAGAAAAAGCAGCAACCGGAATTACAGAACAATTAACTGAATTAGGTTTTGAAAGTGGGAGAATGAAAACCGGAACTCCGCCAAGAGTTGATGGTAGATCTTTAGATTATTCTAAAATGATTGTTCAACCTGGAGATGTAATACCTGAAAAATTCTCTTATACCAATACAAAACCATTAGCTCATCAACGTGATTGCTACATGACACATACAAGTGCCATGGTTCATGATTTATTGCGTAAAGGATTTGACAGGTCACCAATGTTCAATGGTAGAATAAAAAGTATTGGACCAAGATACTGCCCGTCTATTGAAGATAAAATAAACAGATTTGCAGATAAAGACAGTCACCAAATGTTTATTGAACCTGAAGGTTGGGAAACTGTAGAAGTATATGTAAACGGATTTTCAACTTCTTTACCAGAAGATGTTCAGTTTAAAGCTTTACGTTCCGTTGTAGGTTTCGAAAAAGTAAAATTCTTTAGACCCGGTTATGCAATTGAATACGATTACTTTCCACCAACACAATTAAGACATACACTAGAAACTAAGCTCGTCGAAAATTTATATTTCGCTGGACAAATAAACGGGACTACAGGATACGAAGAAGCAGCCTCACAAGGATTAATGGCTGGCATAAATGCGCACTTAAAGTTGAAAGAAAAAAATCCTTTAATTCTAAAAAGAGACGAAGCATACATTGGAGTTTTAATAGATGACTTAATTACAAAAGGTACTGAAGAACCATATCGAATGTTTACTTCTCGTGCAGAATATAGAACGTTACTTAGACAAGATAATGCTGATTTAAGATTAACACCGTTAAGTCATGCTATAGGTTTTGCAACCGATGAAAGAATGAAAAGGATGGAGCAAAAACTAGAACAATCTGAAACTCTTGTTAACTTCTTTAAAGAAACAAGTGTATTACCAAAAGACATTAATCCTATTTTTGAAAGTGTTGATTCTGCTTTGGTAAAACAATCTGACAAAATGTACAAAGCATTTTCAAGACCTAATGTTACCATGGATCACATGCTACAATTAGATGAAGTATCCCACTTTGTAAAAGAAAATAATTTCGACAGTGAAATTCTTGAACAGGCAGAGGTACAAATAAAATACTCTGGCTACATAGCAAAAGAAAAAGTGAATGCTGACAAACTTCATAGACTAGAAGCGGTAAGGATTCCTGCTAATTTTGATTATTCAAAATTGAAATCTTTATCATTTGAAGCTAGAGAAAAAATGACAAAAATTCAACCAGTTACCATTTCTCAAGCTTCAAGAATTAGTGGAGTTACGCCGAGTGACATCAGCGTACTTTTAGTTTTTCTCGGAAGGTAGGGCGAATTGTTCCACGTGGAACAATTGAAAATTACATAATCTATACCACCGTTCACAGACAAGATATGGCTAATAAAATATCCAAACTAACCACCAAAGATTATTTAGTAACGCAAGAGATATTCGAATTAGAATATGATTCTAATTCGAATATGCTCGTTACAAAACCTGTACCTGAAAATTTAGAAAAATATTACGACCCAAATAATTACATTTCGCATTCGGATAAAGGAAATGGTTTACTTGAAAATATTTATCAAACTGTAAAAAAATACACACTAAATAAAAAAGTCCAACTAATAAATAAATATTCGAGCACTCAAAAAAACTTACTTGACATCGGATGTGGAACTGGAGAATTTCTAATTACTGCCAAAAATAAAAATTGGAAAACAGTAGGCGTTGAGTTAAATGATAACGCAAGAAAGAAAGCTACAGATAAGAATCTAGAAATATACAAATCATTAGATACCATTAATAATCAAAAGTTTGATGCAATAACACTATGGCATGTACTAGAACATCTACCAGATTTAGACAAGCAGATAAACAAAATAACCTCACTGTTAAATAAAAACGGAACACTCATAATAGCTGTACCGAATTACAAATCATATGACGCTCAATACTACAAAGAGTTTTGGGCGGCCTATGACACTCCAAGACATCTGTGGCATTTTTCACAAAACGCTATAAAAAGTATTTTTAAAAATAAAAAAATAGTGTTAGTTAAAACACTACCAATGTATTTTGATTCTTACTATGTGTCACTATTATCAGAAAAATATAAATCTGGTTCTTCAAATTACTTAAAAGCATTTTACAGAGGTTTTATATCAAATATGAAGGCAAAGTCATCAGGAGAGTATTCTTCCCTAATATATGTGTTAAAAAAAGAGTAAAATGCTATTTAAAGAACTTTTAACGATATATTTAATTAAATCTATATACTATATTAGATAAATAAAAATAATCCCTTAAATAAGCTTTAAAATAGCTCTAAAAAATAAATAAAATCAATATTTTATATTTTTATTATAAATATTCTCTATAGTTACTAAAATCTCATCATTTATCTTGATTTTAAAATATTTTCATTCTAAAAGCTTTATTACTTTTGCACCACATAAAAATGAAAAAATGAAAAACCTAATTGTAATTTTCGCTATCGCATTGCTAGCCTCTTGCCAACAAGAAAAAATTGGATACGTAGATAACGTAAAATTGATGGATGAGTATCAACAAAAGATTGATGTAGAATCTAAATTTAAAGTTAAGGCAGATGCATTAGCTAAAACTAGAGATAGTATATCTCAAGCTTTTCAATTTGAAGCACAAGCTTTTCAGGCTAAAGCACAATCAATGTCTCAAACAAAAGCTCAAGAAGAATATGCAGCAATGCAGCAAAGAGGTCAAATTATTGGTCAACAACTTCAGCAACAAGACCAGCAATTACAAATGGAAGGCCAAACTGAAATGGATAGCATAGTTTCAAAAGTTAAAAAGGAAATTAAGGCTTATGGTCAATCAAAAGGCTACTCATACATTCTTGGTGGAGGAGATGGTGGTAGTGTTCTTTATGGTAAAGATGCTAATGACCTAACCGATGAGATTGTAAAGTTACTTAACGATAACTACAAGAAATAAAATTTAACTCCATATAAAAAAAGCCCGGTCATTGACCGGGCTTTTTTTATTCTATAGAATTAGTTTCGAATCTTTCTAGTTCATGTTCAATATTAAATTGATCCTTAGGTAAAAATCCTTTTACAATCAGAACAACACCACATATCACTATTATAATCCCTATAATCCTTTTTATAATAACAATTCTTTTACCCGTTAATTTTCTCTTTAACTGTTTAGCTAAAAGAATTTTAAAAATATCTGTTATAAAATAAGAGAGTAATACAGTAGCAAAAAAAGTAAAGAATCTATTTGGTTGATTATCTAATGTTGGTCCTATAATAATTATAATACCCAACCAGAATACAAGAACTCCAATATTTATAAAATTAAGTAAAAAACCTTTTATAAAAAGACCAAAGAAATCTGATTTTCTAATCTTCTTAGACTCATCTGGTATCTCTTTTTTATCCACTTTAAAAAAAGTAAATAACCCGTAAACTAAAAGAATTACTCCACCAAAAACATAAAGCCCCGGTTGATTACTTAAATTTTCAAGAAGTTGAAAACTACTAAAATAAGCTACTAGAATAAATAATATATCTGCCAAAAATACTCCCAAATCAAAAGTAATAGCAGCGCGAAAGCCTTTTACAGCACTAGTTTGTAACAAAACAAAGAATACAGGCCCTACCATAAAACTTAAGAAAAAGCCTAAAGGAATTGCTGCCTGAATATCTTCTAACATGTACTATTGCATTCTTTTAATGGTACCGCCAAATACCGTTTTCTCTTCAAGTTTCTTAGGGTTGCCAAATACCAGAACTTCACCACCAGCTTTTACCGTGGCCTTTACATAATCTCTTGCATTAATTTCAGCTCGTGAACCTGCATTTACATTTATGGTAGAAAAATTAGTAACAAAGCCTTTACCTTCATAGACACCACCAGTATTAATTTGAACATCTTGTAGATTAGAAGAACCTGCTGTTCTTATAACTCCACCAGAAACCGACTTTATTAACATCTGTTCTACCTCTGCACTTACAATTAATTCTCCACCTTCTTGAGCTTTTAGTTCCAGGATATCTTGTTTAATAACATCTTCTGTAACAATTCTAGCATCTTCATTCACATCAATAACTAATATATCTGCAGCATAATATAAATCTATAAAAGTTTTATAACCGCTAAATATCTTACCAATTTGCATCCTTATTTTCAAAATACCTTCGTTATTAACAATAGCTACTTTACTAGTATTTTCACCTGTTATGATAACCTTGTTTTCTGTAGATTTAATAAGATTAATAGATAAACCATCAAAACCTTTCAACTCCTTAAAAGGTTCTAAGTTTTGGGAAACCTCATTATCTTGGCCAGTAACCAAAAGACATCCGAAGAGAAACATTAAAATTAAAATTTGTTTCATTCTTTTCTGTGTAATTTTTCAAAGAATACATTTTAAAATTAAAATGTATTCTTAATTCAGGCTTCTTATACCAAAATCTATTCCAAATTAATTATTCTTATCTGGAATTAAAGCAAAATCTAAATGCCTTTTGACTAAATCGGTACTTTTAACCATGACGGTTATCTCATCACCTAAGGTATATTTCTTTTTGGTACGTTCACCAACGATAGCGTATTGCTTCTCATCAAAGATATAATAATCTCCCTTGATGTCTCTAATACGAATCATTCCTTCACATTTATTATCAATGATTTCAACATAGATTCCCCACTCCGTAACACCACTTATAACTCCGCGGAATTCTTCATCTTTATGATCTTGCATGAACTTGATCTGCATGTACTTAATAGAATCTCGTTCAGCACTTGATGCTAAATATTCCATATCTGAAGAATGCTTACATTTCTTCTCGAATTCTTCAGCATTTACAGAACTACCACCATCTAAATAATGCTGTAATAATCGATGCACCATTACATCTGGGTATCTTCTAATCGGAGAGGTAAAATGAGTATAATAATCAAAAGCTAACCCATAATGCCCAATATTATCAATAGTATAAATCGCTTTGCTCATACTACGTATCGTAAGCGTATCTACCATATTTTGTTCTTTTTTACCTTTTACATCTTGTAGTAATTGGTTTAAAGAAGAACTTATAGATTTCTTATCCTTGAAATCTAATTTATGTCCGAATTTAGAAACGATACCGTTCAAAGCCATTAACTTATCTGGGTCAGGATCATCATGTATTCTGTAAACGAAAATCTTTTTTGGTTTTTGTTTACCAATAAATTCAGCCACTTTTCTATTTGCCAATAGCATAAACTCTTCAATAAGTTTATTGGCATCTTTAGATTCTTTAAAGTAAACACCGATCGGTTCGCTATTTTCATCAAGATTAAAACGAACTTCAACTTTATCAAAAGACAAAGCACCTTGATCCATTCGCTTATCTCGCATAATTTTGGCAAGTCTGTCCATCTCTAAAGTAGCCTCTACAACTTCTTTAGATACAGAATAGGCTACGTCTCTTATCGATATATCTTCTGGTATATCGCCACTACCTGTCTCAATGATATACTGAGCTTCTTCATATGCAAAACGTTCATTAGAATCGATTACAGTTCTTCCAAACCATTGATTTCTTATGGTTGCATTCTTATCTAGCTCAAATATGGCAGAAAAAGTATACTTTTCTTCATTAGGTCTTAATGAACACGCATTGTTAGATAGTACTTCTGGTAACATAGGTACTACGCGATCAACTAAATAAACAGATGTTGCTCTTTCATAAGCTTCATCATCTAAAATAGTATCTTTTAATAAGTAATGAGAAACATCGGCTATATGAATACCTATTTCATAATTACCATTTTCTAATTTTTGAAACGATAATGCATCATCAAAATCTTTAGCATCTTTTGGATCAATGGTAAACGTTAGAACATCGCGTACATCTCTACGTTTTTTAATCTCTTCTTCTTTAATACTAGTATCTAACCCGTCGGCAAAATTCTGTACATCTGCAGGGAAAGAATACGGTAAACCATACTCCGCTAAAATGGAATGAATTTCGGTATCGTGTTCACCAGGTATACCTAAAACTTCAGTAACCTTACCAAAAGGAGAATCTACATCATCTGGCCAATCGGTAATTTCAACCAAAACTTTCTCACCATCATTTGCTCCATTTAATTTATCTTTTGAAACAAAAATATCGGTATACATTCTAAAATCTGTTGGGCGTACAAAAGCAAAAGTCTTTTGCATATCAACTATACCAACAAAAGTCGTCTTGTACCTTTCAAGTATCTTTACAATCTCACCTTCAAGTTTTTTACTTTTACTTCTAGGGTAGATATAAACCTCTACTTTATCTTTATGAAAAGCTTTATTTAATTTATTTGCAGGAATAAAAATATCGTCATCCATACCATCGACTACGATATATGCATTTCCTTTTCCTGTAACGTCTACAGTACCTACGTGATAAGATTTAGTATCTTCTAAAACTTGATACTGACCTCTATCAACTTCTTTAATTCTTTTTTTCTCTTTCAGCTCTGTTAACCTTTGTATAAGGGTATTTCTTTCTTGAGCATCGGTAATATCAATTTTAGCAGCAATCTGCTTATAGTTGAAACTTTTATTCGGATCCTTTTCAAGAACTGTAAAAATTCCTTTAGTAATTTCGTTCTTTCTATGGTTCTTCGCCTTCTTATTCTTCTTCGACATTAAACTTTTAATTTGTTGGAAAATTACGAATTATAATCCACTACCTATTAATCAACTTCTTATTGAAAAGTTAAGTAAACAAGTTGTTATTAACATATATATCATAATTGGCATTTTTTCTTTTAAATTAAATTAAATATTAATGATTATTATAGCTTGTTAATATCTGGAATAACTTATTTCAATATTACTTGACATTATGAGATACTAATACTTGTTGACGATCCATTTATATAATCTACAATTGAGAATCAGTATTTTGAGAAGTTATTAAACATGGTTTATAAGTGCTATTAACATGAATTTATTAATAACTAAATGTAATTTTAATGTTAACTAGGGTTGTTATTTTGATGAAAATCCTCTAATAGTTTCTAATATTTAAATTCGTCTTCGGAGGATTAATAGTGTAAGCAGATGTTAACTTTAATAAGCAAATTTTTTAGCAACTTTTTCTAAACAATTTATGCATTAAGTAATCTTGCTTATAACATACTAATTAACAATTTAAATTAATTAGATAATAACAAATGTTGTGAACCCCTCGTTTTTTGTTGTGAATGTCTGATTATTGTACCTTTAGCAAGGTTTAATACCATCCCCACTGGTTATAAACAATGAACTATTAACCTTTAAATAATATGCATATGAAAATAGCTATTGGTAACGACCACGCTGGTACAGAATACAAGTTAGCTATAATAGGTTTACTTAAATCTATACAGATTGAGGTTATCAACTATGGTACAGATGGTACCGATAGTGTTGATTATCCAGATTTTGCACACCCTGTTGCACTTGATGTTGAAAATGGTATTGCCGATTATGGTATTATAATCTGTGGTAGCGGTAATGGTGCTTGTATGACCGCAAACAAACAACAGAATGTAAGAGCTGCTTTGTGTTGGACAAAAGAGATAACAAAATTAGCTAGAGAACACAACGATGCTAACATACTAAGCTTACCAGCAAGATATATTTCTTTACCTCAAGCGCTTGAAATGGTTTCTATGTTTTTAAATACTGCTTTTGAAGGAGGGAGACATGAACGTAGAATTGAAAAGATTCCGCTTCAATAGGTAGTTATTATAACATTGTTAATAACCTAAAATAGTTATTATAACCAATTGTAAATCAAATATTTGATTGGGTATAGATATAAACAATACTAGTTAACGAAGATAATTTATGTTAGATATAAAGGTAGTAATTTTTAAAGAATTCGATATTCATGAGTTATATAATGTTTTGCAATTGCGTAGCGATATTTTTGTGGTAGAACAAGATTGCGTTTATCTAGATTTAGATGGTAAAGATGAAAAGGCGATTCATGTAATAGGATTGAAAGATGCTAAAGTTGTGGCATACACGCGTATTTTTAAACCTGGCGATTATTTTGACCAAGCAAGTATTGGTAGGGTTGCGGTACATAAAGAGTATAGAAAATATGGCTATGGTAAAGTTATCATTCAAGAATCAATACAAGCGGTGAAAGAACTTTTTAATACGAATGAAATACTTATTTCGGCACAAGCTTATCTTGAAAAATTTTATAACGATTTAGGATTTAAGACTATAGGTGATGGTTATTTAGAAGATGGCATACCACATATCAAAATGTTTAAAAAATAAAAATAGTCACAGATTTTGATTAATTAAATAGTTAGTTGATAAATACCAAACCATATTATATTAATATGAAAAGGACATTTCTTATTTTGATCTTTTTAGTTAATTTTCATTCTATTTTCTCACAATCAAACGAATGTAATGATGGTGGTAATTTTGAATGTGGAAGTTTAAAAGATCGAGGTGAAATAGTTATTACAGCTTTAAATCAACTTGATTGTAGAAATGAAAAAGCACATTTGTATGCGATGTTTCCTAGAATAACTATTTATGCAGGTTATGTTTTTAAAGAAATAACCTATTGTAGTTCTAATGAAATAGATTCTTATCAAGGAAGACTACAATTTATATATTGTATGCCAGACACCTGTCAAGAAATAGATATAACTATTTATGATTTTAAAGATCCATATTTTCAAAGTAATTCAGGTAGAATACTAAAAGATATAACTCTAATGCCTTTTGATGCTACAACATCTTCAGCAGTGATGGGTGCACATCTTGCTAGTTCACTAAATAAATTTAATAATGAAATAATAATATCACCCCGTTTTGGTTCTATAGGAGGTGAATCTGATGAAGTGAGTTACTTAGCCTATCATGATAACAGATATTTTATTCAGATTGACATTGATGATAAAAGTAAACGTTTTACAGAACCTATTCAAGTAGAGAACTTTATATCGGGATATGTAAATTTGATAAAGCTTTGATAAGAAGATTAAAAATAAAAATACCCGCACATTGCGGGCATTTTTTATAAGTGTTATTGAAATATAATATTTAAATTTTAATAGGAGTTTTATTAGTTAAGTTGATATCCTCTAACATAGAGTCGGTAAATTTATAATGACCCTTTGTTGTAATTATTCTAAATCGGTTAGAGTTCATTCTACTTAAAGTATCTAAAAACAACCACTTCGATTTTAATAATCTCGTCTTTGGAGATTTAAGACTAATATCAAAATAATATTTTCTACCATTTTTAATAGCCACGATATCTGGTGTAATATTGTCTTCTTTTCCTTTTCTAGAGTATGATTTAGGGGTTTCATAGCCTTCCATATCAGCTTTAATATTCTCAAAACCGGTAGCTTCTAAATGTTGAATTGACTTTTCTAAAAATGCTATATTTTCTGACTTTTCTACTTTTACCATACCCATTAAGATAACAAAAAAAAGGACAATTCCTAATTTTAAACGTTGATTAACAATATGTTGGGTGTAATATTAAAATTATAAGAGCATATTTAATCCTATTTATCAATAGTACTAAATAACTTTTGATACTTTTGAAAAATGGAATTATTAGACTGTCTTTATTTTTTCAGAAAGAACTTCACCAATTTTTTTAACCACACCGACAACTAGAGCATTTCCCATAAAAAATGCTCTTTTAGTATTTGAAATACCTTCAAGTAAAGTGTGATTATCAGGGAACATATTCAAACGTTCTAACTCAACGGGGGTTAATCTACGAAGTCCTTTTTTAGTACTGATAACATGTTTAAAACGCGATGCGCTTTTACCGCCTTCACCAGTTATTATTGTTCTTGAAGCATTGTCTAACGCATCAGGAAATATCATATTTCCCTCATTATAATGGTAAACAAAACCAGATTTAGAAGTCCGGGTTTCTTTCTTTGAACCTTTTAGATAAAACCATTTATCATGTTCTTCTTCAGGAATATAAAATTCTTCGGGTATTTTTTCTTGCTGTAGAACATCTGCTAAAACCGTTCTTTTACCAATATAACTAGCTGTAGTTTTAGTGGTGTATACTTTTCCTTTAATGAATACTCCGGTATTTTGAAAAGGAGATAGTTTTTCACCTGAATTAAAATTTTCAGATAGTGAAACTAGGTCATCCGTAATATCAAAAGATGTCAATTGTGAAGAGGTGATTGTTACCGGAAATGCGGTTGCAATAGTACCCTTTTCAAAAATCCATTCTGCAGGTGTAATTTTTTTAAATTGTTTAAATAGCGGAGTAGATTTATGATAGCCTAAGAAAAAAACACGTCTTCTTCTTTGCGGCATTCCGTAATCTGCAGCGTTAATTACCCGCCATTCTACGGCATAGCCAAGATTATCTAAACTTTTAAGCATTATGGCAAAATCTCTACCTCTTTGGTTTGATGGAGATTTTAATAATCGATCTACATTTTCAAGAAATAAGTATTTAGGCGGATTTTTCTTTTCAGATAAAATTCGATGAATGCTCCACCATAAAACACCTTTTTTACCAATTAGACCTTTAGAATTATGCAGTGTAGCCGCAACAGAATAATCTTGGCAAGGAAAACCCCCAACCAAAATATCGGCATCTGGTATTTCATTGGTAGGTACTTCAGATATATCTTGATTTCTATGATTTTCATGACCGAATCTAGCTTCATAAACTGTAGAGGCATGTTGTGTTTTCGTACTAGGCTCAAATTGATTACTCCAAACTACTTCGTAGTTTTCGGTATCCTCTAATCCTAAGCGAAATCCACCAACGCCTGCAAAAAGTTCTATGACCTTTAGTTTCTTCATTTGCGATAAAATTACATAATTTCACAAGGCTAATACTATTAGAAATTATTTTACAGATGAAGAGAATAATCATAAAGAGGTCTTTTGTATTGATTTTGATTGCTTTAAATACAGCATGCGGAGTTCATATGGATGAAAAGAAATTATTGATTAAAGAAATTGAAATCATAAAAAGCACTTTTGCACCCGATAAGCGTACCGCACTTTTTAATTTAGAAGTATTAGATGGTCCGTCGGGTTTTACTTTGGCTGGTGAAACTAATTTACCGTTAGCTGTAGATTCTTTAAATAGTGTTTTAAAAGAAAAAGGGATTAAAGCAACCAACGATATAAAGATTTTACCCGCAAATGAATTAGAGGGTATGACCAAAGCCGTTATTAATATTTCAGCAGCAAACCTTAGAAGTAACCCTAAGCATTCGGCAGAATTAGCAACACAAGCAACTTTAGGTACTGTTGTTAACGTACTAAAAAAAGAAGGAGATTGGTACTTGATACAAACACCTGATAAGTATTTGGCGTGGGTCGACCCAGGCGGAATACAGTTAATGAACGCCGTTGATATTAAAAACTGGACAATTTCAGATAAAATTATGTATACCAATACGTATGGTCATGCATTTAATACTGAAGAGGGTAAGAATAGAATATCAGATATTGTTGCCGGTAGCTTATTAAAACTATTAAGTAGTGATGAGGAGTTTTATAAAATTGAATTTCCAGATGGTAGACAGGGGTACATTTCTAAAGACGAAGCAGAAGAATACGATACTTGGTTATCAAATTTAAGCTACAATGCAGATTCACTTATTGCTACTTCGAAAACCTTAATGGGTGTGCCGTATTTATGGGGTGGTACTTCTACAAAAGGTGTTGATTGTAGCGGTTACACAAAGACTATCTATTACTTAAATGGTATGGTAATTCCGCGCGATGCATCTCAACAAGTGCACGCTGGTAAGCCGATAGATTCTATTGCAGATTTTAGTAAATTACAGAAAGGAGATTTATTATTCTTCGGAAGAAAAGCAACCGACACTACTTCAGAAAAAGTGGTTCATGTAGGTATGTGGATCGGTAACAACCAATTTATACATTCATCTGAAATGGTACGTATAAGCAGTGTTGACAAAGATTCACCAAATTATGATGCTTTTAATGTAGATAGATATTTAAGAACCCAACGCTTATTAAATGAAGATGATCCTTTGCTTCTAAACCTAAATATTACAAAACCATTAAAAGATTAAAGGTTTCGTTTTTAAAAAAGGCGTTTCATCGATTTTAAGATAAATAATATAACATAGTAATAATGAGCTCGTTTTAATATAGAACGATCATTTACGTACTATGAAAAAAACAATTCTTCTAGTTTTAATCTGCTGTTTTGTAGGATCATTTTTTGCCATCGCTCAAAACGATGCCGGTACTATTTATTTTAAGGATGGAACTAAACTTCAAGGTTTAGTTAAGCTTATAAATGGAGACCAGGTAAAATTCAAAAAGTTTAAAGGAGATAAGGCACAAAAATATCATTTTGAAAATCTTGAGCAGGTAGTTATAAATGATAGAGAAGAGGCTTCTACATATATTTATTTAGAAACTCAAGAAGGTTATTTTAACGTAGTAAGAGAATTAGAAATAGGCACAGTAAGTCTTTATGTTCTCGAGCAAACAGGTTACTCTGCACCAATGTTTGTTGGTGGTGCAAATGGCCAAATGAATATGGTGCATGGTAATTACTATGACATTAAAAATCTATATGTTAGAAAAGGTGTTAATGGTGAAATTACACACTTAGGTTCTAACCAACTTTTTAGTAAGAATTTTAAAAATGCAGCTTCGACCTATTTTTCAGATTGTCCGGTTTTAGTGGAGAAAATTATAAATAAAGAATACAAGAAAAAGAACATTAGAGATGTAGTTAGCTTTTATAACCTAAAGTGTAATGATCAGCATGTGCTTATTCTTAAAAAATAGTAATACTGTAATTTCTATTTTTATTAATCTGCAGTGATAAACTCGCGTATATCTTTATTTAATTTAATAAAATCTGGTTCATGTGTATACATCATATGTCCTGCTTCATAATATTTCATTTCAACACGCTCTTTTACGATACCGTTTCTATCAAAAGTATATTCAGCATCAAAAAACGGAGTAATTAAATCATAATATCCACTTGCTACCATTACTTTCATAGCTGTATTTCTACGCATGGTTTCACCTAGATCCGGAGCGGTATTTACGGGCATCGGCTCCCAATATTGTCCATCGGGCACGGTTCTCCATCTCCAATTAGACCCACCACCAGAAGTAATATAAGGTCTATCCATTTTAACCTTTAATTCTGAAGCAAAATAATGATTTAAACTAGCAGTATAGGCAGCACTTATTTGATAACTAGCGGCATCGCCCAAATGCGGATTCTCAGAAACTTTATCTTCCTCATCACCCATAAAACGACCGTCTAATCTACCAATAGCCAAACCTTTGTCTTCTAATAGTTTTTTCTGAAAACGACCCATTAATATTCTCAAGTTAGATTGTAGAATATATGTTTTATCCAATCCCGTGAAATAAGAAAGTTTTTCAGCTATCGTGTTCTTTTCTGCTTCATTCAATGAATTGCCTTTGTATAAAGAAGGTATATAGGTGTTGTATGTAAAATCTCTACATTCTTGTGTAAAACTTTCTAAAGACTTACCCTGCCCCGTTTTTTTATGATACCAGGCTGTTGCAGCCATACTTGGTAAGTAGGTAATGAACGAAGTAATATTGTTCGAGACAGAAGTAGAACCTGCATAATCTAAAGCTTGCGAAATCAATATCATTCCGTTAAGCGCCATATTTTGACCAGAACCTTCTAAAGCTTTTCCAAGAGCTGCGGCACGTGTAGTACCATAACTTTCACCAGCTAAATATTTAGGGGAAAACCAACGTTCATTTTCAGTAACCCATGTTCTAATAAATTGAGCAAAAGAATCTACATCTTCTTTTAATCCGTAGAAATCTTTTCCTTCTCCTTTACCAACCAATCTGCTGTAACCAGTACCTACGGGATCAATAAAAACTAGATCGGTAACATCAAGTAAACCATGATCGTTGTTTACTAAAATATAAGGCGCTGCGCCATCATCAGATTTGGCATCAGAATCTACTTTTACAATTTTAGGCCCAAAAAAACCCATATGCAACCACATTGATGCAGACCCTGGTCCGCCATTAAAAACGAAAGTTACCGGTCTTTTAGTAACATCACCCATATTGGTTTTAGTATACGCTACCGACCAAAATGTAGCAATAGAATCTCCATCTTTATTAGTTAAAAAAGTTTCTTTAGCTGTTGTGGTGTAGTCTATAGCTGTACCTCCAAAAACCCCTTTGTGCTTGGTTATAAAAGATTTTGTTTCTGTAATAGGTTTGGTTTTGGATTCCTTTTTTGTTTCTTGAGCATTTGAAAACTGAAGAAATAAAAGGCAGCTTGCGAATAAAAGTAGATTTCTCATTATAAGTAAAAGTGTTTATAACGCTGTTAGTTTGTACTTTTAAAAGTAACGATAATAAGTGAACAGATGTGTACTGGTATTTTTTGGAATACGTCTGAATAATTGCATCACCTAATTTATCAGAACATTGAGTATATTTATATAGGTATTTTTTGCATCAGTTCCCTTTTTTGATAATTTAACCAACACCATCAACATGAAAAAACAAAAACTTAAATCACAAATACTAGGTGCTTCCCTTTTATTATTATTAGGTTGCGGAGTTATTAATTCTCAAGAGACAAATGATGGTTGGGAAACCATGTTTAATGGAGATGATTTAAGCGGATGGACAACAAAAGTTCACCACTATGAAGTTGGGGATAACTATGCAGATACCTTTCGCGCTGAAGATTATATGGTGAAAGTGAGATATGATAAATATGAGGGAGATTTTAATAATAGGTTTTCACATTTATACTATGATAAACCCTTTTCAGATTTTCATTTTACGGTACAATATAGATTTGTAGGTGAATTATATAAGGGAGCACCAGATTATACGATTCTGAATAGTGGAGTAATGTTTCATTCACAAGACCCACAAACCATGTTAAAAGAACAAGATTGGCCTATAAGTGTAGAAATACAATTTTTAGCAGGTATAGAAGAGGGTAAAGAACGCCCAACGGGCAATATGTGTTCACCAGGCACCGATGTGGTTTTTGAAGGTAAAATTGACCCTAGACATTGTATAAATTCAACATCTGATACGTATTATGGTGATCAATGGGTTACGGCAGAATTAATAGTTTATCACGATTCATTGGTTAAACATATCATTAACGGTAAAACAGTGTTAGAATATACAAAACCTCAAATAGGGGGTGAAGTAGCTAATGGTTATGACCCCAAAATGAAAGAAGACGGTAAGTTGTTAACAGAAGGTTTTATTGCTTTACAAAGCGAAGGCCAACCTATCGATTTCAAGAATATAAAAATCCGCAATCTAAAAGGATGCACAGACCCAAAAGCAACGAACTACAAAGAGTATTACGAGGTTTCAGATTCAAAAGTGTGCAGCTATAATTAAATTGGTCGTTTAAAAATTAAGTGAACAACACTATTTTAAGATAGCACCGTACTTAGAGTTATTGCTTAATAATTCGGTAGCTGCTAATATAGCATCATCGTTATTTAAGTAATATTGGTATAAGCCATCTCTGTAGAAATACCGCTTTACAATTTCATCTTCAAGATTCTTTTGAATCTCTCTTTGGTATTTGTCTAAAGCGTTGATTTTACCTTTTTCTATGTTCGCTAACAAGGTTTTATAGCTATCCTGAACATCTGAGCCTAAAAAGTCATTTTCATCGCCAGAGAGCGCCTTTTTAATTGCCAGTTCTGCCTTAGTTTCAAAAGAGAAACTACTCTGTTTTACATAGTTCTTAAAGGCACTAAAATCGGCATCTGTAAATTTAAAGTCGGCAACAGCACTATACTTATGTGTATAATGGTAGTTAGTAGCATAATCGAAAATGACATTATTCTGTAACAGTGCCAAAGTAAGGTCATTGGTTTTAGAAGTGGCTACTTCAATATCTGGTAAAATACCGCCGCCATCTTGTACTTTTCTACCGTTACGGGTCGTAAAATCATTGAAAGTAGTATTACGTACTGCTTTACCGCTTTCATCTCTGTTCCAATAATCTAAAGATTGTATACAACGGCCAGAAGAGGTATAATATCTAGAAATGGTAACTTTAAGTTGAGTACCGTAAGTTAATTTCAGCGGGCGTTGCACCAAGCCTTTACCAAAACTTCTGGCACCCATAATAACTGCTCTGTCTAAATCTTGTAAACTGCCAGAAACAATTTCACTAGCAGAAGCACTGCTTCCGTTTACTAAAACAACTAGTGGAATTTCTTCATCCACAGGTTGATTATTGGTATGATATTCTCGGTTGAATTTTTTGACCTTAGATTTCGTTGTCACCACCAACTCCCCTTTTGGTACAAATAAGTTAGTAACATTAATAGCTTCAGATAATAATCCGCCAGGGTTGTCCCTAAGGTCTAAGATTATTTTTTCTGCACCTTTACCTTTTAAATCTAAAAGAGCCGCTTTTGTTTGTTCGGTTGCTTTAGCATTGAATTTTGCCAGAACAATATATCCGGTTTTGTTATCGATCATTTTAAAGAAAGGCACGGCATCTACTTCAATACCTTCACGGGTAATAACTGTAGTATTTAATTTTCCTTGTCTTTTATAAGTTACACTTACGGCAGAGCCATTCGCCCCTTTTAAAAGCTCACTTGCATTATCTTCAAAATCGGCTACTTTGATATCTCCGATCTGTATTATTTCATCACCAGCCTTTAATCCTGCCTTATCTGCGGGGTATCCTTGGTGTGGTTCAATAATTAGCAGTTTATCATCAAAAGAACGTACCATAGCACCAATACCAGAATATTCACCAGCATTGTTTATGCGATACGTTTCAACATCTTGTTCGTTTAAGAATTTAGTATAAGGATCTAGTTCGTTCAGCATATTTTTAATGGCGGTATCCATTAATTCTGCAGGGTTGGTTTCGTCCACATAGTTCATGTTCAATTCTTTGAACAAGGTGGTAAAGATTTCGATCTGTTTGGCTATTTCAAAAAAGTCACTCTTATAACTACTTCCTACGAATAGAAAAGCGATGGCAATTATGGGTACAAGTACTTTTTTACTTACTATTTTTTTCATCAATCTGTAGCTTAAACTTGTTTAAAACGAGCTTCATTTTATGATCTAACTGCTCAAAGGTGGGCATATCCTTACCAAGGTATAAAAATAGAAACGCAAAGTTTGCATCTGTATTGTTAAAAACCAGCGCTTTATTAAGTCTATAAGACTCTCTAAGTAACCGTTTAACCCTATTTCTATCGACTGCACTTTTAAAATTTCGTTTAGATACGGTTACCCCTGTTTTAATAGGCACTTCTTTTTGTTCTACGGATAGATAAATTAATTTCAGCGGATATACGGAAACACCGCTTCCCTCTTCGAACAATTGGGTGATGAGTATTTTACTTTTTAGTTTTTCCTTTTTTCCGAAGGATGCATCCATTATAAAAGAAGTATTAAAAAGAATTAGCCCCCAATGAGGGGGCGTAAATATCTTAAAGTTTAGAAGAAGAAACTACTCTGCTTGCCAAACATTATTCTCTAAATTGACATCTGCCATTAGCTGAGAAGGATCTATAACAATTGCTTTTATTGAAGACATCGGCTTGTTAATAGTAAAATTGTATGTAGGGTAAGCCCAGGCCCAGTCTGCAATAACAGTTCTTTCTATACCTTCGTATGGGTTTGCTTTTTCACCACGCATCATCCGTAACGGTGCATAAAAGGTTTCTCTAGAATCATCATTATATACCACCAAAATATCTAAAGGCATTGGCATTAAACCAATACGTTCTAAGGTAACTTTAGTGTTGTCTTCTGATACCGACACCTCTTTAACACCGTAGTCAATAGTATTAGTTGTCTGCGTCCAATCTGTTAAGTACCAATCTAGTTCAAAACCAGATACTTTCTCTGCAACACGTTTAATATCGTTAGGCACCGGGTGTTTAAACTTGAACTCATCGTAATATTGACGAATAGTTTCCATCAATTTATCTTGACCGATAACATAGCCCAATTGAGATAAAAATATAGAACCTTTACTGTAAGCAGATATACCGTAGGCAAAATTAAGAGCGTAACGATCTGCATATGTACCTTGTGGCTGTTCTTTACCTGAAAGCGCTAAATTTCTATAGCCTTTATAAGTTCCCTCAAAAGGATTCTCTTTTTCGTAATCCATTATTTCGCTCATGCAAAGCTTAGAGATAAAAGAAGTAAACCCTTCATCCATCCACTCATGTTTAGCTTCATTTGTTGCTAATATATGTTGAAACCAAGAGTGAGCCATTTCATGCGCCATAACACCAACAAGGCTACCAAATTTACGCTTACCTGTTATTAAAGTGGACATCGCATATTCCATACCACCATCACCACCTTGAATAACCGAGTATTGGTCATATGGGTATTTACCTATGTTCTTGCTAAAAAACTGCATAGCTTCAATAGTTTTAGGCTGAAGGTTTTTCCAGTTCTCTAAAATTTCAGGATCGTTTTTATATAAGAAATGAAGTACAGGTCCGTCTGGCACTTGTTGAATATCATGAATATATTCTGGATCTGCTGCCCACATAAAATCATGAACCATGGGCGCTTTAAAATGCCAGGTTAATGTCTTGCCTTTTTGTTTTTTAATTTTAGTGCCAGGTGTTTCATAGCCATGACCTATTTCGTTAGGATTTTGTAAATAACCAGTTCCACCAACGGTATAATCTTTGTCAATGGTCAATTTTACATCAAAATCGCCCCAAACTCCCTGAAATTCACGAGCGATATATGGATCTGCATGCCAGCCTTCAAAATCATATTCGGCCAATTTTGGGTACCACTGGCTCATAGATAAGGCAACACCTTCTTCACTATTTCTACCCGAACGTCTAATTTGTAAAGGCACTTGACCCTTGAATTCCATATTAAAAGTAGACTTCGCACCAGCTGCTATCGGCTTAGCCAAATCAACAACCAATACGGTACCTTCTTCTGAAAAAGAAACCTTGTTTCCATCTTGCATTAATGAGGTGGCGTGTAGGTATCCTATTTCGGTATCGGTAAGCGATGCAATTCTACTTTTTTTATCGGGTGCTGTCATTCTATCATCTGGATCTGCGATGCTCTGCAGACGAATATCCATTTCACTACCTGGTTGAAAAGCGTTAAAATACATATGGAAGTAAACACGTTTTAACTCATCGGGTGAGTTGTTCGTGTAAACCAGAGTTTGTGTACCGGTATATTGAAAATTATTAACATTCATATCTACCGCCATGGTATAATCAACATGTTGTTGCCAATAATCGGTTTTATTTTGGGCAAATAATGCAACAGTGAATACTACCGTAAAAAATGTAAGAAATGATTTAATCATGAGAGTTGTATAAAATTATAATTTAACCTGTCCGGCAGTTACTTTACTTGCCAATACCAAAGCATTATATGCATTTGCGATTTTACCAGAAGTAGAGACTTCGTCTAAAGATCCGTTTTTACCGCCATTGCTACCTAATACCACTTTAGTTTTAATAGGCAACCCAGACTGTAATATGATTTTTTTGACCTGTGCAGCTGTTAAGGTTGGATATTGAGACATCACCAAAGCAGCGATACCGGCAACACCAGGAGAAGCCATTGAGGTACCAGGTGAATATTCGTACTCGTTGTTTGGGTAGGTAGAATAGATATCTGTACCTGGCGCAAAAACATCAACATTTATTTTACCATAATTAGAATAGCTAGCGACCATTTCAGAACCATATTTAGGATTCAACGCACCAACCGTAATTACGTTATCGGCAAATTCTGGTCCGTTTTTAATTTGATCGTTAGGAAAGTTTGGATTTGTAGGATTATCTAAGTCGGCACCATCATTACCGGCAGCATGTACGAAAAGAACATTTTTCTTCGCGGCATATTTTAAAGCATCGTTTACCCATTCGGCATTTGGTGAAAATGACTTACCGAAACTACCGTTTATTACACGGGCACCATTATCAACAGCATAACGAATACCTCTTGCAATATCTTTATCATACTCATCTCCGTTAGGCACTGCTCTAATACTCATAATGGCTACGTTATTGGCAACGCCGTTTACACCTTTACCATTATTACGCTCAGCAGCAATAATACCTGCAACGTGCGTACCATGACTTTCATCATCAACCCTATTCATTGGGTTACCGTTACCGTAATTTACATCTGCTAAATTATAAGGGTCATCACCAACAGTTGATCTGCCGTTGAAATCCTTATTTAGATTATAGTTAAGCTGTTCTGTATAATATTTAAGTCCCTTATTTAAATCGTCAAGTACACCTGGTATTGTTTCATTAATACTTAACATTTGGTTTAGTATGGCAACATTTCGCTGCATAGCTTCATCTGTTGCTTTTATACCAGCAAGATCTTGTTTGTTGTAAGTATCTTTTTTCAAGTACTTTTTAACATCGTTATCTGCATTTTTTACAGCTTGGTAAATAGACTCGTATTGCTCTTTGCCTTGTAAAGCCTCGTTGTATTTAGCATCTAGTTCTGTTTTAGCTTTTGATAAAGTTGCAGCATCTCCAATATTTAAGCGAAGCATACGTACATATTCTAATTGCTCATTATAGGATTCACCTAAGAAGTTATACCCGTGAATATCATCTATATAACCGTTACCATCATCATCAATACCATTACCAGCTTTTTCTTTGGTATTTGTCCATAAAACATTAACAAGGTCTTCATGTTTTAAATCGATACCAGAATCAAGAACAGCAACAATGGTTTTAGTTCCTTTTCTATTTTTTATGATTTCGCTGTAAGCTTTATCAACACTCATCCCAGGGATAGTGTCTGCTACAAGGTCTAAGTGACCCCAATTATTTTTCTCGCTTGTAGTAAGATCTGATATTTTTAAAGGAGTAGAATCTATGTTTTCTACAGGAGTAAGAATTAATCCGCTTCCGCCTGCTGTACCTGCACTACCGCAACTAGTTAATATCGCAGCTATTGTAAGGGCGAAGATTGATTTAAAATATGTATTTGTCATACTAGGGTAACTTTTAGTAATTTATAGTTAATTATGATTGTATGTTGTTAATTGAAAAGTTCGTTGAAAGTATAAATTTGATCTAGCCGAACACCACGATCGGTATGTTTTAAAGTACATAATTGATTATGAGCATCATGTTCAAAAAACAGATAGTAGTTATTATCTGCGGCGTCGTTCAAGAATATATTTTTTTCTGACATGGTCATAAGTGGTCTAGTATCATACCCCATTACATAGGGTAATGAAATATGACCTACTGTGGGTATAAGATCTGCCATGTAGGCAATTGTCTTACCTTGATATGAAAATTGTGGTAACATTTGCTTTTCGGTATGCCCGTCTACAAATCGAATATCAAAACCAAGCGGGCTGTTTTTTAAAAATGAAGCATCTACTTTATTAACAAAGGTCAAGTGACCACTCTCTTGCATCGGTATTAAATTCTCTGTTAAGAAAGAAGCTTTTTCTCTTGGGTTGGGTTCAGTGGCCCATTTCCAATGTTTTTCATTGGTCCAAAACTTTGCATTTTTGAAAGCAGGTTCATATCCAGTTTTATCTTTGTTCCATTGAATGGCACCACCAACGTGATCAAAATGAAGGTGGGTTAAAAACACATCGGTAATGTCGTCTCTATGAAATCCGTGTTGTTTTAAAGATTTATCAATTGTAAAATCGCCCCAGCGATAGTAATAGCCAAAAAATTGATCAGATTGCTTATCACCCATGCCCGTATCAATTAATATCAATCGGTCTCCATCTTCAATTAAGAGGCTTCTTGCAGCGATATCAATTAAATTGTTTTGGTCTGCTGGGTTTGTTCTTTGCCAAATTGTCTTAGGCACAACACCGAACATAGCGCCACCGTCCAATTTAAAATTACCGGTTTCAATGGGATAAATTTTCATAAGGGGCAAAATAATAAAAGCGAATGATATCTTAAGATTATTAAGAATATATTATCATTTAACCCATGGAAAAGTGAAGATTTTACTATTTATAATAAACTGCGCCAAGTTTTGGAGCATAGTAAAGGTTAGGCAGTATTTCAATTATTTGGTAAGTGGTTGTTTAGTCTTCAGCAAGTAAATTTCCAATTTGGTGATGTGCTAATGGTTTTATTAAATGTTTTGTAACTACCGAGTACTCTTTGCCTTTTTCTGAATCTAAAGAGTCCATAGACGAACTTAAGATATAAATTTTACAATGCTCTGTCAATGCTTTTGGCAGGTTAATGTATTCATCTAGAAACTCGAAACCATTCATTCTTGGCATCTTAATGTCTAGAAAAATTACATCTGGGTAGGCTTCGGTCTTATCGCAAATACTTGTTAAATGTGCCAGAGCATCATGACCAGACGTCATAGTTGTAATTTGAGAAATATTATCTTCTTTCGAAATAATGGCCTTGTTGATGAAATTGTCCACATCCGAATCGTCTATTAATAAAATATTTATATCCTTTGCCATATTATAATCTGCCTGATTCATTTAGTATTCTTATAGTAAACGTTGATCCTTCTCCAATATTTGATGTAGCTTCAATAGTACCTTTTAATTTTGTTATAACTTCTTTAACGATGAACAAACCTATACCAGATCCCATTACCTTAGAAGATACTCTGTAAAACATTTCAAATATTCTTTCAAGTTGATCTTCTGCCATACCAACACCATTATCCTTAATTACTATAGTAGCCTCTTTATTGTTTGTTTTAATATTGATCCAAATAGAGGGTGATTCTTTATCTAAATCATGATACTTGATTGCATTTGAAATAAAATTATTTAATAAAACCGAAATTCTCTTACTGTCAGACACAAAACTTTTACTGTCAGATATATGAACTTCTATATTTATTTTATCGGTATTCTCTAAGTACCAAAAGCTCTCTAGACAGTGCTCTATTAAAGTAGTAAAATTTATGGTTTCTAACTCTACCTTTAGGTGTTTATTTCTAGAATATTCAATAATATCTTTAATGAAATCATCTAATCTTTCGATAGACCTTTCCATCATGTTTAAATGCTGAAACAACTTTGGGTCAATATCTTCAAGTTGAATGAGATTTATTAGCCCTAATACAGATGATAAAGGGGCTCTTAATTCGTGAGAAGCGCTATAAACAAAACTGTCTAATTCTGAATTTGTCTTTTGTAGTTCATGAAATTGAGTTTCGAGATTACTTTCAGCCTCTTTTCTTTTTGAGTCGTCAAAAATATTAACCAAGTAACTGACTTCGCCTTTTAATTGAAATGGAGTAATAGACAGTAGAAGGGTCTTTTTTAGTCCGCTTTTGAGTTGAATCTTATACTCTTCGTTCAATATCTCGCCTTCTTCTATAAGTTTTTCCCAAAGTCTTCTCCTCTCGTTTTCATTTATAAAAATTTCTTGAGATTCTAAAACTGTCTTACCAAGTAATTTTTTCTTTGAGGTCTCTAGTATAGAGTATACCATTTCATTGGCGTCAATTACTCGTCTTTGCTTATCTAAAATAAGCATGCCCATTAGGTTAGTATGGAAGGCCTTAGAGAATTTTTCTTGACTTTCTTTAAGTGCTAATTCTGAAATAACACTTTTGGTAATATCCATTGCTGTACCGTGATAAACTGTAGGCTCACCATTTTCATCATAAATTATTTCAGAAAAAGCTAAAAAGTATTTAAAAGAATTGTCTTTAAGTTGAATTCTATAATTACTAGGTGTAGCCATACCTTCACCTTTTTTTTCAGCAAGTTTAGTATCTAAAACAAGTACATCTTCATGATATATAATTTTTCTTACCAATTCTGGTGTCATTGGAGTATTTGGAGTTATTTCATGTATAGCATACATCTCTTTAGACCATTCTACTCTAGCGCTGTTCATGTCCCAATGCCAATAGCCTATATTTCCAATTCTGATAGCCGCATTCATTTTTGACTGCAAATCTAGAATTTCAACTTCGGCTTCCTTTTGTTTTGAAATATCTATTACAGTACCCCTAAATATAAGTGGCTTGTTATTGGAGTCTCTTAAAACTTCAACCTCAACCATCACATATTTAATTGAGCCGTCTCTAACGATAATTCTATAGGTGAAATTATGGTTGCACTTCTCTTTTATAATATCGGCTAGATTTTGGCGATGTTTTTCTAAATCTTCTGGATGAATAATACTTTCTAAATAAGGTATGGTCAAAACCGTGTCTTGATCTATATCATAAATCGTGTACATTAAAGGCGAACAAATGAATGACTTTGTTTCTAAATCAAAATCCCAGTACCCAATTTTACCAATACGAATGGCCGCATCCATTTTGCCCTGTAATACAAGTATTTCTTTTTGATTTTTTTTACGCTCTGTTAAATCAAAACCAATAGCTCCTATGGCAATAGGTTGGTCAGTTTTTTTATCTCTAATTAAGAAACCAGAAAATTCAACAGGGGTAGTTTTTTTAGTTTTAAAATTTTTAAGAGGAACTTCGCCCGACCATAAGCCTTTTTCCATAATGGTGGGCATATGTTCATTAGTTATAACATCTCTATATTCATCCTCAAAAAAATCAAAGATGGTACTGTTTTTAATGTCAAAATCAACAGGGAGGTCAATCATCCTTTTACCGGCATCGTTCATAAAAACGGATTCACCTTTTAAAGTTGCGAGACCAATAAACCCTGGGCTATTCTCAATAATAGAGATTAATTGCTGTTTTTCTTGTTCAGCCTTTTTTCTGTAAGTGATGTCTTTAAAATATACCGAAAGTCCGTTAGGCGAAGGGTAGAGGTGGTTTTCGACCCAAAGGTCAGCTTTTGGGTGGTATTGTTCAAAATGAGTATAAACCTGATCAACCATAGCCTTTTTAAATGCGCTATACGCATCTGAATTCTTAAATTCTGGGTATTCGTCCCATACATTTTTACCCAACATTTCTGTGGGGTTCATGCCAACCAACTTGGCTGCCTTAATATTAATATCGGTAAAACACCAGTTTTGATCAAATGCAACAAAGGCATCTGAAATTCGTTCGGTAAACTGTTTATATTTTCTTTCACTTTCAAGTATCGCCAAGTTGGCGCTTTTCGCCTCTGTTTGGTCAATGAAGGTGCTTAGACTATATTTTTCACCTAAATAGTCATAAGGTTCGGCAGAAGTTATTAAATGTAATGTCTCTCCTTTTTTATTTGTAAAATCTAACTCAGCTTTATCGACACCTTCTGATTCAATTACAGATTTTTGACCAGGTTTGGTATCTAAAGCAGTCGAAAAATCAATCAGCCCGATTTCACTAAGCGTTTTTCCTTTAATTTCCTCTAGCGAATAACCAATAAGTTTTAAAAAGTAAAAGTTAGCGTCTACCACACAACTGTTATGATCTTTAATGACCATACCTACAAACCGGTTATTATAGGCCTTGCCGAATCTTGCTAAATTTTCTTGTGCGGCTAGCTCTAATTCTTTTCGTTCGCTTATATCTCTTACAATACCTAAAACTGTTGTCTCATTTATTTTTTTGGCACTTACTTCTCCGTAAAATAGGGTGCCGTCTTTTTTAATCAATTTTCGTTCTGATCGTACAGTTTTGCCATCACGAATTTCTTTATAGCGTGGCGGGTTTTTTTTAGTGTCTTCTGGAATAGTAATATCTATTAAATTCTTCGTTAGTAGCTGTTCTTTATCATAGCCTAACATTGCTAGTCCATAAGGGTTTGCATCTACAATATTACCCTGAAAATCAATAAGGAATATACCGTCAGAAGCTTCTTCAATTAATAGTCTATATCGTTCTTTACTATCTTTTAAAAGTGCTGTTTTTTCATCAACAAGCTTGTTCAATTTAATAGGTTGACGCATTAGAAACCATGATAGAATTCCACATACTATCGATAATAATAGGCCTAGAATAGCGAACAGTATTGCGCCAGAATTTGAATTTGTTTTGTTGGAATACACATAAAGTTTCCACTCGCCTTGGCTGGTTGTAAGTGGAACGCCAATTGCACCTTCTTGAGAACCATTTTTTGATGTATAAAAAGTTTCCTCAGAATTATCTGTGTTTATTTTAACCAGTTTATAAGAGAATTTTGTCTGCTCAAGAGAATCTAGCTGAACAGCATTTACAATGGTAGATAGGCGTACCACCGCTGCAACAAAGCCATTGAATTTTCCATTCTTATACATAGGTCTGCGACCAATAACACCTGAACCACCCTGTTTTAAGTAAATGGGGCCTGCTGTATAGTAATCTCCTTTTTCAAGAGTTATCTTAGCTCCAAATTTATTGTCAGGGTCGTTTAGTATGTTCATACCGATTACCTCGTTACCTTTTATGGGGTATACATGGGTAATAACGCCTTCTTTACTGACCAATTCAAGAGCATCAACACTTTTATTACTATTTAAAAGTATTTGGGCTACGCTGTCAAAATTTTCAGGAATACCATATTGGTCAACAATAAATGCTAAAGTTTGGGTGACATTATAACTTTGGCCTAATACATTCTGTAGGTCTATTTTAAGTTTAGATACTCTTTCATTTACTATCTGGAGTTCTGTTTTTTGATAAAGTTCATATTTTTGAAGGGCAATGAATTGGGTGATTATAAAAACAAAAAAAAACGCGACAAGACCATATAATAAAGGGTTTTTAAAAAGAGACCGCTTATAGGCTTCAGACATTTTTTTTGATGTAATTTCTCTTTAACTTAAACTATTAAGGTATTTACGAAGTTAAAAAAGTCGCGCGTATTACCGCGTTTTTTCTTCACCTTTTGTAAGATTAAACCATTATAAATATGACGCTAAATTTAAGAATTTTTAAGTGTTAAGTAATTTATAAAGTAGTATTTTTATTTGCAATGGATAAAAATGTTTAACTAAATACTGGTAATAGTAGGTTTAGCAATACGTTTAGGCAGTATTAGTAAAACAAAACAGCACTATGAAGAAACACTTAAGCAAAGAAGTTGATTAAGTTGTTTGCCAAAATACAGCATTGCCTTAATCTCTTTAACACTTAATAAGCGTTCCTTTTTCAGAATAAGGATAGATGTGCCATTAGCCTCAATATGATAATAGGGGTTACTCTCTAAAAAGATTATGAGCTCATTCGTAAATAGTTCTTGAATTTCCTTTTTTTGTTCACCACTCAAGAAAAAACGCTTATTAAAATCTTGATGATTTTCTAATACAATGTCTTCAAAACCAGCCTTGCCATAAACAAAATCTAATAGTCCTTCTCGGTCTAGAGAAAACACGGGTATGGTATGGTCTAATTTAATATGTAAGATGGTTGTTTTTACAACCTCTTTTGCAATAAACTCCCCTTCATTAAATTCAACATCGAATAAGTTGAACGTTTGGGTTTCGTCATAAAATCGATTATAATAGTATGGAACTTTTCTGTTTTTAAAAAAAATGAATTTATTTAAAAACGCTGTTTCATTTGATCTTTTAGGCTCATAAGACCAATTGTATTCTTTTGCCATAGTTTTTAACAATCGCTGTCTTTTGGTAAAATATTTCTCTATAGAGCCAATTTTACTAAAAGGCAATACTTTACGAATCGCAAACGGATGCTTAGAATCGGCACCGTGTCTGTCTAGCCCAATAATTTCTATACTACCCTCTTTTTTGTTAAAGGTATCCACATAATTTTCTAAGCCTTCCATTACCGTGTGGTCCACAAAACTACAAAGTGAAAAGTCTAAGATTACATTTTCATTCTCAGGTATAATATCTAGCTTATTCTTTAGCTTATAAAAATTAAGAAAAGAGGCAAAATATTTGACACTTATATAGTAAGTGCCCGCATCATTTTCTTTAAACATAAGTATGTTGGGCTTGGTAAGGTGATTTACAAAAAGAGACAAACTTCTATTGAGTACCACATGAATTACAAAAGTGATAAATATACCCATTGCAATACCGGTGATGAGGTTGGTAAATAATGTGGTCAATAAAGTTGCTAGAAAGATGACAATTTGTTCTTTACCAATACTTGCAATTTTTGGCAGGTTTTTTGGTGTTGCAAGTTTATAGCCCGTAAATACCAATATAGCCGCTAAAGCCGCTAAAGGAATTCGCCTTAATTGGTCTTGAAAAAGCAAAACAAATATGAATAGAAACAGGGCATGAAAAATATTGGCAGATCTGTTGGTGGCGCCGTTATTCACATTTACCGAGCTTCTTGCGATGACGGTAACCACATTTAACCCACCAACCATACCACTAAGGGAGGTGGCAAGCCCAAGAGCCTTTAAGTCTTTGTTCACATTCGACCTTCTTCGTTCAGGATCAAGCTTATCTACCGCCTTAATACTTAAAAGAGATTCAATACTTGCTATAAGGGTTATGGCAAAAACCGTGGTGATGAAATCAATTTCTAATGCCTTTGAAAAATCAGGAAAAGCTAAGTTCGACAATACATTGTCTGGTATATTAACCAAAAATTCTTTTTGTAATGGATAAGGTAGTCCTAATGAAGCAAACACATAACTAAACCCAACAGACAATATTAGAATCCACATGGGTGCGGGTATTAGGTGTAAATACTTGTTTCTTATTTTAGAGTAATATGCCATGATAAATAGTGCAATTACACCTATGCCAGCAGCGATAAGTTCCTCTATATGATAGTTTTGATAAAGACCCATTATTCCCTCTGGTATCTGCAATAATAGATGAACAATGCTACCATGTTCATTATTATGCCCGATCATAATATGAAACTGTTTGGCTAAAATTCCTAAACCTATGGCGGCCAACATACCTTCAATCGCAGATGCCGGAAAAAAGTCTGCCAGTCTACCCATTTTAAGAAACCCAAGTAGTAGCATTAGTATACCCGAGAATACAATGGCTGCAAGTGTAAATAGATACCCAGCATACAGATCACCACCACCAAGACTTGTAATTGCCCCTAAAAGCACAATCACCAAACCGTTCCCTGGTCCGGTAATAGTAACATTGGAGCCCCCTAGAATTGATACAACAATACCACCTACAACTGCGGCAATAATACCTGATATAGGTGGGGCTTCGCTTGCAAGTGCCAATCCTAAACCTAGCGGAAGCGCTATTAATGATACCACAAAACCAGAAAATAAATTTTTTGGCAGCGTAGCTATAAAATTGGAGGATTTTTTCTTTTTAGCTGTCAAATCTAAGTTCTAACAATTAATAAATCGGTGGGTAAATCAGATAAAATATATTCAATATCATGTGGAAATATTCGATTCCAAACACTGGTTTTTACTGGTGCGTTCATTACTAGTAAATCTGCTCGTACAATCTCTGCATAATGACCTATCGAATAGCCTCTTTTACCAAAAATGCTCTGTGTTTTTACGGTAATACCTTTAGTAATATTTTCAGGTAATGCACAAACAATAGTCTTGACCCTAGAGTCTTCTCTATGTCTAATTCGTTGTTTAATAATATTGGCTTTTTTTAGTGAACGGTCATCTTCAACGTGCACATGAATTTCTTTTGGTAAAACCTCTTCTACTATAGTAATTTGTTGAGCTCCTAATAGGTTAGAAATATAAAACGCGTGTTTAATGGCAATAGGAGTTTCGGGGGCATCCAGTCCATTTACAACAATGTGTTTGCAAGGCACTCTTTTTTCTGTAGGCTTAATTAATAGTAGTACAGAACAGTTTACTTTACGGGTAAGTTTTCTGGCAATTGAACCGACATAAAATTGAAACTTATTTTCATGCTGCAAAGCGCCTAAAATCAATAAGTCAATATTGAGTTCTAAACAAGCTTTTGTAATTACAGTTTCAGGGTTGCCTTCTTTCCAAATTACCTCAACATAAGAATCTGAATGTTCTGTTTGAGAAATAATGGTATCGATTTCGGTAGATTTTTCTTTGGTCTTTTCACCAACATGAATAAGAATAAGCTTGCAATTTAAGTAGTATGCAATACGTGTAGATTCTAGGATGTTTACCTTGAGTGAAGGGGAAAATGCGAAGCCGAATAAAATAGTATTATATAACTTGATAAGCAGTGTGTTGTAAGGTTATGCGCTCGAATATAGGGCTAATTAATAAGAAGATATGTCAACCCTTTAATTCGATGGTTTAAAAATGCTTGCTATGGTTCGGTTATTATGATATAAAATGACCTAGAATTCTTATTTTTATCAAAAATAAATTAAATGCTAGAGCTTGCCGGAATTATCATTTTAGGAATACTTGCTCAATGGGTGGCATGGCGCCTAAAATTACCTGCAATTTTACCTTTAATTCTTATTGGGTTAATCGTTGGGCCGTTATCTACATTGTACACCGAAGATGGTTCTAAAATTATTGAGCCAATTTGGAACGGAACCAAAGGTCTTTTTCCTGGCGAAAGTCTATATTATTTTGTGTCACTGGCAATTAGTATTATTTTATTTGAAGGTGGGCTAACACTAAAGCGTTCTGAAATTAAAAATATTGGTCCGGTAATAACCAAGTTAATTACCCTTGGTAGCTTAACGACATTTTTCGGCGCTTCTTTGGCGGCTTATTTTTTATTCGGACTTTCTTGGCAGCTTTGTTTCTTGTTTTCGGCTTTAATTATTGTAACAGGACCTACTGTAATTACTCCTATTTTAAGAAATATTCCACTTAAAAAAGATGTTTCGGCCATATTAAAGTGGGAAGGAATATTAATTGACCCCATTGGTGCATTAGCCGCGGTTTTGGTCTATGAATTTATAAGTGTAGGCGAAGGCCAAGCATATACTATGACCGCATTGATCGAGTTCGGTAAAATTTTATTGTTCGGGTTTACTTTCGGTTTCACTTTTGCCCATGCGCTTACATTTTTAATTAAGAAAAGCTTTATTCCGCATTACTTATTAAACGTAGTCTCATTATCTGTCGTGTTGGGGGTTTTCGTTATGTCAGATGTTTTTGCTCATGAATCTGGCTTGTTAGCGGTTGTAGTTATGGGTATGGTAATGGGAAATACCGATTTACCAAATATTAAAGAATTGCTTTATTTTAAAGAGTCATTAAGTATTCTTTTGATCTCGATATTATTCATATTGTTGGCGGCAAACATCAACATTGCAGATCTAGAATTAATATATACCTGGAAAACAGTCGCGTTGTTTCTTTCTATAGTGCTTATAATTAGACCATTAGGCGTTTTTCTAAGTTCTATAGGGTCTAATTTAAAATTCAATGAAAAATTATTTATTAGTTGGGTAGGCCCTAGAGGTATTGTTGCGGCTGGTATAGCATCGTTATTTGGGTCTAAATTATTGGCAAGGGGCGAAGCCGGTGCAGAATATATTACACCTTTGGTATTTATGATTGTTCTTGGTACAGTACTGCTAAATGCTACTACGGCAAGAATATTTGCGAAGCTTATAGGGGTGTTTTTAAATAAGTCTGAAGGAATATTAATTTTAGGAGCTTCTAAAGTGTCGCGCTTAATTGGAGCGTACTTACATAAGAACGACAGGCATGTGGTTTTAATAGATAACAACCAGGCAAATATTGATAAGGCAAACAAATTAGGCTTAGAAGCTATTTCGGCAAATATTTATTCAGACAACCTGACCGATAATATTGAACTTAATGACATAGGTTATTTAATGGCATTGACCGCAAATTCAGATATTAACAGATATGCGATCGATAAGTTTCAAGATGTATTTGGTGAAAATGGATCTTTTAGGTTGGTAGATGTCGATGAAATGGCTGATCCAGAGAATAACCCAAAAGAAGGGTTGTTTTCGCATACCGATGACTTTATTAAATTGACGGAAGCGGCAAGAAAGTACCCTTCAATACACGAGATAGAACTTCATGATACAGAGCATTATGAAGGTTTAATCGAGATTACAAAGGCAGATGCAGATATTGTACCCTTGTTCTTGGTAAATCCAGAGGGCGATATACAAATCATTACCGCTTTCAGCAAAGACTTTACCGATATTCAAAAAGGGTATAAGTTGGCATACTTGGGTAAAATGTTTCCTTTAGAAGACCCAAAAAAAGAAGAGGCTCAAGAGGCTAAATAGTACAGCTGAGTTTTGGCAATTTACCTTTGACAGTGTTAATTGAAAAACGAGCCAATCCTGTAATTTCGCTATTCAATCATAGCGAAATCTATGGTATTGAAAAACCCCAACGGCATTGATTATGAGCTATTAAAAAAGGTTTTGGCAATAAACCGTAATATCATTTCGTTAACAATGGTGTAACAATCAACCAAAACCAAATTTTTTATGAAAAAATCAATTTTATTTTTAGCATTATTTGCTACCCTAGCTTTTACTAGTTGTTCAAAAGATGACGATGATAATGGATGTAAATCATGTACCGCTGCTGCTCAAAAAGTGGAGATTTGCGATAATGGCGACGGAACTTATGATTTAACCGTTGGCGGTGAAAGTGCTGGAACGTTAGATGAATCTGATTTAGAGGGTATGTCTCCGCAACAAGTAGTAGATGCAACTTGTGAGGCTTTAAATTTACTTGCCGATTTTTAATACAAGTATACTATAAGAATAGAAATGCCCTACATATATTTTGTAGGGCATTTTTTGTTTAAATGTTTAATTTTCCAACATTATTATTAGTTACAATTCTAAAATGCTTTATTAATAATTAGACGAAAAAACTTTCTTTTTAATCATTCAATTTTAATACCGCCATAAATGCCTCTTGTGGCACCTCAACATTACCAACTTGACGCATACGTTTTTTACCCTTCTTTTGTTTTTCAAGAAGTTTACGTTTACGAGAAATATCACCACCATAACATTTGGCGGTTACATCTTTACGCAGGGCTTTAGTGGTCTCTCTAGAGATAATTTTTGCGCCAATAGCCGCTTGAATTGGAATATCAAACTGTTGTCTTGGTATTAGTTCTTTTAGTTTCGCACAAATCTTCTTACCAATAAGTACAGCATTATCAGCATGTAATAAAGCAGAAAGAGCATCTACAGGTTGTGCATTTAATAAAATATCTACACGTACTAATTTAGAAGGTCTCATACCTATAGGTGTGTAATCGAAAGATGCATACCCTTTAGATACCGTTTTTAAACGGTCATAAAAGTCAAAAACTATTTCTGCCAAAGGCATATCGAAATTAAGTTCGACACGCTCGGTAGTCAAGTAGGTTTGATTGGTAATTATACCACGCTTTTCAATACACAAAGACATTACGTTACCTACGAAATCAGCTTTCGTAATAATGGTAGCTTTTATATACGGTTCTTCAACATGATCAATACTTGACGGGTCAGGTAAATCTGTCGGGTTGTTTACAACAATAGGAATATCAGGGTTTTTACGCGTAAATGCATGGTAACTAACATTGGGTACCGTGGTAATTACCGTCATATTGAACTCACGCTCTAAACGCTCTTGAATAATTTCCATGTGTAACATTCCTAAGAAACCACATCTAAATCCGAATCCAAGTGCAGCACTACTTTCTGGCGCAAAAACAAGAGAGGCATCGTTCAATTGTAATTTTTCCATAGAAGAACGTAACTCTTCAAACTCATCAGTATCCACAGGGTAAATACCTGCAAAAACCATTGGCTTTACATCTTCAAATCCGCCAATCGGGTTTTTTGTAGGGTTTGCGGCATCAGTAATCGTATCACCTACTTTAACCTCACGAGCATCTTTTATCCCCGTTATTAAATAACCAACATCACCTGCTTTTACACTTTTTTTAATCTCTTGGGTCAACTTTAAAGTACCTACTTCATCAGCGTAGTAATCTCTGTCTGTTGCAACGAATTTTATTTTTTGACCTTTTTTAATTTCGCCATTTATAACCCTAAAATAGGTTTCAACACCTCTAAAAGGATTATAAACAGAATCGAACACAAGTGCTTGTAATGGTTCGTCTAGGTTGCCTTTTGGCGCAGGAATACGCTCAATAATAGCGCTTAATATTTCTTCAATACCAATACCAGTTTTCGCAGATGCAGGTATAACATCTTCGGCTTTACAACCTAAAAGGTCCACAATATCATCGGTTACCTCTTCTGGGTTGGCACTTGGTAAATCTACTTTGTTTAAAACAGGTATAATTTCGAGGTCGTTTTCTAGTGCCAAATATAGGTTAGAAATTGTCTGTGCTTGAATACTTTGTGCAGCATCTACCACTAGCAATGCACCTTCACAGGCAGCAATTGACCGAGAAACTTCATAAGAGAAATCTACGTGACCAGGAGTATCGATTAAGTTTAAAATATAATCTTCACCCTTATAGGTATATTCCATTTGAATGGCATGACTTTTAATAGTAATACCACGCTCCCTTTCAAGATCCATACTATCTAGCAACTGTTCTTTTTTCTCTCGATCGGTAACAGAACCGGTAAACTCTAACAGTCTGTCTGCCAGGGTACTTTTACCATGGTCAATATGTGCAATAATGCAGAAATTTCTAATGTTTTTCATAGCGGTAACAGTAATAATAAAGCCAATTTAAACCAGCATCAATGACCGGCTGTAAAGAGCAATTGCAAATATAATCTAATTTATAGCGCTAAGCTTGAGTGCAGTTACGTATTTATTATTGTATAGATTAGTTTGGATTACATATATTGTAAAGGATTACAACGTTTTTTTATTTAGATTTGATGACCAACCCCGAATTTCCTTTGAAACCAATAATTACTATTCTATTCTTATTTTTAGCAATGACCCTTGTTGGGTATAGTCAAGCCTTTGAATTAAAAGGCGAAGTCAAGAATCAATATCAATCACCCGTAGCGTTTGCTTCTGTTTTTATATTGAACGTGTCAGATTCTGTATTGGTAAAAGGTACATCTGCAGACGAAAATGGTGCTTTTTTATTCTCTGGAATTACCGAGGGACTTTATTTTCTAAAAGCATCTTATGTAGGTCAAACCTCCAAAAACCTACCGATCGAGATACTTAAAGATACTAAAATAGGTGCTTTGATTATTGAGGAGCAGGCAGAACAACTTAATGAAGTTACGGTTATAAGTAATAAACCTGTAGTTAAAAGAGAAGTTGACCGTATAGTTTTTAATGTAGAAAACACGGTTATTTCTCAGAGCAGTTCGTGGGATATTCTTAATCAGACTCCCGGTGTTATTGTCATGGGCGATGACCTTAAAGTACGTAATAGGGCAACCACCATATATATCAATAACCGTAAAGTTCAATTGTCTTCAGAAGAGGTTAGAAGTCTGTTAGAAAATTATCAAGGCGAGAATATAAAATCTATTGAGGTTATTCATAATCCGCCAGCGAGTTATGATGCCGAAGGTGGTTCAATTTTAAATATTGTCACCAGTAAAAATGTATCTGTTGGTTATAAAGGCAATGCAAGTGCTGGGTATACGCAAGGGGTGTTTCCTAAATACAATTTTGGAACATCGCATTTTTACAAGACCAAGAAATTAAATGTAAACGGAAGCTATAATTACACGCCCAAAAAGGAGTTTAAAAACACGCTGAACAATACCAATTATATAAATGATATAGGTATTTTTTCTATTTGGGATACAGATTTTGATCAAGTAATACGAACTAATACTCATAGCGCAGGGGTCTCGGTAGATTATTCATTTAATGACAAGAACTCCCTAAGTTTAACTAGCAACGCACAGGTTCAGCCAAAAAAGGATGCTGATTTTTCTCAGGAAACTACTATTAAAAACAGCGCAGGTGTTTTAGATTCAATTTTTACTACAGCTAGTTTTTTAAGTGAACAAAAACATAATATTTCGGGAGACCTTTCATTTAAACATCAGTTCAAAGACCAAGGAAATTTGACCGTAAATGCACATTACACGAATTTTAATCTAGACCGAAATCAAGATGTAAATTCAGATTATTTTCAGCCAAGTGGCTCATTTCTGCGCGATTTTGATTTCTCTACCATTGCCGATCAGCAGATAGAAATAAAGACCGCTCAAGTAGATTATACTGATTATTTAGGTACTGTATTTTTTGAAACAGGGGTAAAAAGTTCATTTATTGATTCTGAAAGCAGATTAGATTATTTTTTACAGAATAACGGTACGGAGTTTATACCAAATCTTTCTGATGATTATAGGTATGACGAAAGCGTATATGCCGGTTATTTTAGTCTTTCGAAAGACTGGGATAAATGGAGTATAAAAACAGGATTACGTGCAGAACAAACAGAGAGTTCTGGGGTTTCTGTAAATGTATCAAACATTAACGAGCTTAGTTACTTCGAGCTTTTTCCTTCATTCTATATTCTGCATAACATTAATGATCACCATAGTTTGTCATTTGATTATTCTAGAAAGGTAGAACGCCCTAGGTATGAAGATTTGAATCCGTTTAGAACCTATATTAACGAGCGAAGCTTTGAAGAAGGCAATCCTAATTTAACCCCAGCTTTTAGCAATAATTTTAATTTGAACTACACCCTGAATCAAGAATACTTCTTTGACTTCTATTACCGAGACAATGGCAAGTATATTTCTACCCTTACTTTTCAAGATAACGATAATCTAGTATTAAGAGATGTTACTCAAAATGTTTTAGAAAGTACCTCCTACGGGTTTGATTTTTCATATGGTAAGTCCATAACTAACAATTGGTATTTGTACAGTTATATTTCACTTTTTCATGAAGAGGAATCTTTTATTGCATTACAAAGCGATGAGTATTCTTTTACCAATGACTTTAATGGAGCGTATGTAGACCTTACAAATTATATCACCCTCTCAAAAGATGGTAGTTTTAAAGGTGAATTGGGGTTAGTGTATATGTCAGGCTGGTTACAAGGTTCATATATACAAGAAGAGACTACAAATTTAACCGCAGGGCTAAGAAAAGCGTTTTTGAATAATAGAGCCGTACTAAGTGTAAGTGCAAACGATCTATTGGGTAAATATAATGGGTACGTATCTTCTAAATATTTAAATCAAGACAATGGTTATATAACGACTCCCGAAACTCAATATATAAAATTTGGCTTCACGTACAACTTCGGTAATTTCCGCTTAGAAGATAACCAACGCGATATTGATAAAATAGAACGTGAACGTCTCGAGTAATGATAACTATTTAGTTGTCAACAGCTTAAAATTTTATTAAGAAAAATTTAAGAATACTGTAAGATAATTCAATATTACTTTCCTACATTTAGTTGGTATACGAACACCAAATGACTAGGAATTTTTATATTACACTGCTATTTTGTCTTACGTTTTCTCTAGCGTTTTCCCAAGATTTTATTATTAATGGTGTAGTAGTAGATGACAATCAAAACCCCGTTGTTTTAGCGAATGTAATTTTACTAACTGGCGAAGGTGAATTCATTAAAGGCACGGTCACTAATGACCAAGGTTTTTATGAGTTTAAAGCCGTAACTGCCGGTACGTATAACATTGTTGCTAGTTACATAGCAAATACCGTAGAGAGCTCTGAAATTTCAGTGACCGAAAATATGGAACTTAAGCCCTTAATTCTTCAAAGCGCTCAAGAGCTAGATGAGGTTGTGGTCACCCAAAAAAAGCCGGTATTAGAACAATTAGCAGACCGTCATATTTTTAGTGTTGAAAACACGGCACTATCTGATGGTGATATTTGGGATGTTCTAAAACGCACCCCTGGTGTTATGGTCATGAATAATCGTCTGTACATTAATGGCAGCTCTAATGTTAATGTTATGATCAATGGTAAGCTAGTGAACTTACCAGAAAGCGATATTGTAAATCTTTTAACGGGCAGCTCTGCAAGTAACGTAGAAGCTATTGAAGTAATTACAAGTCCGCCAGCCAAGTATAGTGCTGAAGGCGGATTGCTGATTAATATTAAAATGAAGAAAAATTTGGTTGCTGGTTATAATGGTGCCATTTTCAACAGATATACACAAGGGGTTTTACCAAAACACACGATAGGTACAGACCATTTTTTTAAAGGAAAAAAGACAGACTTTTCTGCCAACTATAGCTTTAGCCATAATAGAAATTGGACGAGATATACCGACATAACAACCTATTTGGAAAACGGACTAGAAAACGAAATTTGGACAGCTGAACAAAAAATAATCGGCAAAAAGAAAAGTCACAATATAAATCTCTTTTTAGATGTTCAATTAAATGAAAAGAATACCTTAAGTATAACTTCTACCTCTAGTTTATCACCGAACGGAAATACAGATTATTTCTCAATTACAGATATCAATACCATCGATGGCGGTTTAACTGCTAGACTTGACGGTCTCAATGTTCTAAAAGATGATACATATAACACAGCTAACTATTTAGATTGGGTGTATAAATTAAATAATAAAGGGGCAGAAATCACTACTAACGTACACTATACCTACAATGATTCTAAACAGAACCAGGTATTGAACAATAACATTGTACAAGGTTTTACAGAGCGTACATCAGAAAACACATTGAATATTGGGTCTGATCAAATTATAAATCTTTTTAGTGCACAAACAGACCTTACACTACCACTAACAAAACAAACGGTTATGGAAACAGGTTTGAGAGTGGCGACTATAAATTCTGAAGCGAGTATTATGCAATCTGGGTTTGATGATTCGGTAAACGGAATAAGCCCTACAGAATCTGGTTTGTTTGATTATGACGAACAAATTTATGCAGGCTATGTCAGTTTGAATAATAATAGGGAAAGTTGGAAATTAAATGTTGGAGTCAGAGCAGAGTATACAGATACCGAAGGGAATTTAGACATGTCAGCTTCTTTGAATACAACTTCTTATTTTAAACTTTTTCCTAATATGGCGCTTTCATATAAGAAAGAAAAGAACGCCTTTTATTTAAAATACTATAGAAGAATTACAAGGCCGAGATATAATAGCATTAATCCGTTTCAATTCTATTTAACGGCAAATTCTCTTTACGAAGGCAACCCTAATTTAAAACCGGCGTATAGCGATTATGTGCAGTTCGATTATGTGTATGATCGTGATTATAAAGTGGTGCTATTTGTCAACAGAAAATCGAACGAACAAGCGCAACAGATTATTCAAGACAACGAAACCAATACACTAAGAACTCTATTTGTAAATTTAGAATCCAATTATTTTTATGGTATCGATGCAAGTGTGTCGAAAGAACTTACATCGTACTGGTATCTATATGCTCTTGTTAGCCATTATCGTGACAAAGACAGCTTTACAGACCTAAACACAAATACCATAGTAGAGAACGCTATTTGGACCACCTTAATTCGCGCCAATAACTATTTCACTCTTCTTAAAGATGAATCGCTCTTTGCTGATATAACCTATACTTATTTTTCACCATCCATTAGAGGTAATGCTACTTTCGAATCTTTTAGTAAAGTAGGGTTGTCATTTAGAAAAACTTTTTGGAATAAAGACGCAAGTATTTCTTTAGGTATTGAAGATATTTTTAATAATGGAAATAGAATATCAACTAGAAATTATCTGGATCAACGAAACTCAACGAGTACTAGGTTAGAAAGCCGTTTGTTTGTTCTAGGCTTTAGATATAAGTTTGGCAACACTAAAATTCGCGATAATTCTAAGAAGAAGAATACCGATGAAGGCAAGCGTTTATAAGTGCTATGCCATCATAGAGCCGCATATGCCAAGGCTTATTAGGCAATATACCCCAGCTAAAATCATAAAGACTTTAGCTGCCTTTTTCTTCTTATTATAAAATAAAATTGCCCCAATAATAATGAACAATAGTGCGGGACCGAACATTATTAAAAACAGAAAAGCAGCAAGACCGTCTAGATTACCAACTTCTAAAATCATAGCATTTCGTTTTGTAGTTCTTTTAATTTTTCAATTTTATCATCCCTATAAAAGAGGTTCATAGTTTCAAACGGAATAATCTTATAGTCTTTGTTTACAATATGCACACATGATTTTTTTATGGCACGAACGTCAAAATTGTGGGCATCTATAAACTGCATGATAATGATACGAAACAAATTGTCATAACCCAATTCTGGTGCATCTATTTCTGGTAGGCAACACATAATGCTTTTAAGGTTTTCCGAAGCTTTTTCAACGGAGTTACCTGTGCTAAAAAGCTCAATCATTTTACCGTGTAGCTGCTCATCTTGTTCGTAAATAATAGTGTTTTTACCTTCGTTTAATAAGTCATCAGGATTTATGAATCTAGTTAACGGATTCACCTCTTCGCCCAGTTTTAGAGCATAAGCCATTACCAATGCATCGGGGTTACAGGGTACAGGTATTAAATCATCAGACTCAAAAATGGGAGATTGTTCTAATATCTTTCTACGTACCTCGGTTAATGTAATACGGTTTTCATCCACCTCAAAATTCTCTAACCTGCCTGCTATTTGTGTGGGCTGGAATGTAACTCCGCGTACACATTTTTGCTTCAAAGCAAAATCTATAGTGCTTCCCATTTCATGATCATTCAATCCTTTTTGTAGCACAACTACTAAAGTGGTAGAAAGGTTCAACTTGTTAAGATGCTCCAAAGCTTTTAAACGAACTTCCGCTAGGTCTGCTCCGCGCAAGGTTTGTAGCACTTTGTTATCCAACGAATCGAACTGTAAATACACTTCAAAATCTGGTGCATAGGTGGCTAATCGTTTTGCGAATTCAAAATCCGTTGCAATTTTAATTCCGTTGGTATTCAACATCAAATGTCGAATAGGAAGTGATTTTGCGTAGTCTAAAATTTCGAAGAATTCGGAGTGTATGGTAGGTTCACCACCACTAAGCTGAACAACATCTGGCTCGCCCTCATTTTTTACGATGACGTCTAGCATTTTCTTTATTTCTTCAAGTGTTCTGTGTCTGCCATAAGTGGGCGAAGAACCGGCGTAACAGGTGGGGCATGTAAGGTTGCAACGATCGGTCAGTTCAATAACAGTTAAACAAGAATGTTGCTCATGGTCAGGGAATAGTCCGCAATCGTATGGGCATCCAAAATGTGTTTGGGTGTTAAAGGTTTTTGGATACTCAGAAGCTTTGTTATAGTTTCTTATGTTTTTATAATATTCAATATCGTCAGCAATCAAAACTTTAGATCTACCGTGTTCTTTGCAATTCTTAAGCATATACACTTTCTCGTTTTCAAAAACGATTTTGGCATCTACCCGTCGTAAACATTCTGGGCAAAGGCTTAGCGTAAAATCATAATACGTATAATTTTTTTCGGACATATATTATTCCCTGAAGGATGAATTTATAGTAGTAAACCAAACAAATTAAACATAATAGTTGAATGCTGCTTATACCAAGGATATAAAAACTGTTTGGTTTTAGAAACTCGATACAGAAACGAAGCGAAAAATAACTGACCATAAAGAGCTTAAAAAGATTTCCGTTTTGAAAGGTATGATTTGATTTTTCAAATCTTCGGATGCTTATAAAAAGCACTATTAAAAATACCACTTCATACAGTGTAATAGGATGCCTTTGAATACCATCACCTAAGTCCATTCCTGTAAAAAAAGACGTTTCTTTTCCAAAGGTGAATTCTTTAATACCTGCCAAAAAACAACCGATTCTGCCAATGATAATTCCTAAAATAATGGGTAGTGTAAACAGGTCTCCAGAAGAGTGCTTCTCCCCAATAATCTTCTTGGCAAGTTCCACACCCAATAGACCACCAAAGAGTCCGCCCATAATGGTTTTATTGTTCAAATTGTATAGCCAATTTTCTTGTATATGAGCCGCAGGGTTTTCAAAAAATGCGACTAGTCTAGATAGGAATAAAGCTCCAAAAACCGCGCCTATTATTATAGATAATCGATTGTTAGACGAGATAACATCGGTACTTCTTTTCCGCAGAAAAACATAATATCTGAATCCGACAAAGAATGCTAGGTATTCTAGAATGAGATGCATGTTTAATTTTACACCAAATACAACAGGCTCAAAAGGAAGTGAGACGATAAAAAGTGTATTGTTCATGAAGTAATTATGTGATAAAATGTCAGTCTGAGCGCAGTTGAAGACCAATTTGGTTGCTAATTTACGTTCTTTATATAAACAAGTATTTCAATCCTCAATAATAGCATTCAAAACCATATAATTTATCCAAAAAGGAGAGTAATGCCTTTGTCGTATTTTTATATAACTTTGCAACCCAAAATTAAAATACGCCAGTGCCCAAAATAGGAGACATACAACTGCCTGATTTTCCGTTGCTTTTAGCACCTATGGAAGATGTGAGCGACCCACCTTTTCGAGCCCTTTGTAAAGAGCAGGGAGCCGATGTGGTTTATACAGAATTTATTTCGTCTGAAGGATTAATACGTGATGCGGCAAAGAGCGTCATGAAATTAGATATTTATGAAAAGGAACGCCCAGTAGGTATTCAAATATTTGGTGCAAATTTAGAGAGTATGCTGCAGTCTGTAGAGATTGTAGAGAAATCTAAACCAGATATCATCGATATTAATTTTGGCTGCCCGGTTAAGAAAGTAGTCTCTAGAGGAGCCGGAGCCGGTATATTAAAAGATATCGATTTAATGGTTTCTCTGACCAAAGCTATGGTAGAACATAGCAACTTGCCTATTACCGTTAAAACTAGGTTGGGTTGGGATGATGATTCTATAAAAATTGTTGAGGTTGCAGAACGATTACAAGATGTAGGCTGTGCGGCAATTTCGATTCATGGTAGAACCCGTGCTCAAATGTATAAGGGCAATGCTGATTGGAACCCTATTAGAGATGTCAAGAACAACCCTAGAATGCATATACCTGTATTTGGTAATGGTGATGTAGATTCGCCAGAAGCAGCCCTAAAAATGCGTGATGAATACGGATTAGATGGTGCTATGATTGGCAGGGCAAGTATTGGTTATCCTTGGATATTTAGAGAGGTTAAGCACTTTTTTGAAACAGGAACCCATTTAGCTCCACCAACTATGGAAGAACGGGTAGATGCCGCTCGGCGTCATTTACAAATGTCCATTGACTGGAAGGGAGAAATACTAGGTGTTTTTGAGACACGTAGACATTATACCAACTATTTCAAGGGAATTCCTAATTTCAAGGAATATCGCATGAAGATGGTGACCAGTGATGATTCTGCATCGGTATTTGCTGCCTTTGATGAGGTGATGCAAAAGTTTGGAGATCACGAATTTGTGAATCCGTAATCTCCATAAGATTATAAGACTCTTATTATTTTTGCAGAGGTGCTAACTTCATAGCCTTTGGAATATTTTCTTTCTCCAGTTGCTTCGTTATAGTTTAACATGTAATCAGAATATAGCTTACCTAAATCTTTTTGTGATTGTTTTACTGCGTTAGATTTTACATCTAGTTCAGAAGCTTGGTTTAAATAGGTGTTTGCATTTTTAAAATCTTCTACCATTAGTGACAACTGTGATAGATTCATAAGTATACCCCATTTAATTTTAGCTATTTTTTTGTCACTGGTATCTTCATAATTTGGCAATAAATTTTGCCAATAGGTGATATGTGAATCTATCGCTTTTTTATTTTCTCTTACCTCACTAAGGGTAGATAAACTGGCTTTAGAAAGTTCTGACATCTCAGTAAGCTTGTCTTTGGTTTCATCTGCCAATGCTTTGTTTTTCTTGTCTTTTACAAAGTAAAAATTGGTATAAACCTCCACCATATTATTATCGTAGATATCTTGTATTGTATTTATGATTTTCGAAAGAAAAGATTCTCCAAGCTTTTTATCCAAGTACATTTCTACCATATATGGACTTATATCTGGCACTGCACGCCCACTTTCTAACATTAGGTACTTTTCTTTTTCATCTTCAGGAAAGTTGATGGTGATTGGAATTTTATTCCCTTGCACATCTACTTTTGGCAATAGGGGTATTTGCCATAATTGTGTCAACTCTTCTTTAAAATAAAAAAGGAGTTTTACGCTTTTATTATCTTTCGGAGATATATCAATACTGTAGGTATCACCTACTATAGGTGCAATAGTACCTGTAACTTCTAAGTCATCTGCTGATATACCGTTAATGGCAAAAAACATATCTGGAGATTGTTCACCTGTTATTTCTTTAAAATCTTCAAGCTGAAGACCTTTTTGAAATTCGTCTTTTGTAAAGTTTAACACCTCTTCTGGTCCTAATACTACTTCTGCCCAATAGGTTTCGCTTTTTCTGGGCGCCAATTGTTCGGCATAGTTGGGCATATACACCCTAAAACCTTTAGATTTTAAAGACTGAGCTTGTAGCTGTAAATTAAAGAGAACAACAAATAGTAATAGAATAGTTTTCTTGATCATTGGTTAGATGTTTTAGGGTATTTCATTTTATAAAAATGAAATACTGTTTATAGATAAATTTTGGTTAGTTGCCTTGGTATCGCTTATTGTATCTTTCGCTAAACTCAGGCTTAACGCTGTTTTCTCCAGCGAGAAACAACTTTTCTTTTCGTTCCTTTCTAAATTCAGCTTTATGTTTACCATCGTTCAGGTAAGAACTTAGACCGCCACGAGAGCTATGTGATGCGCCTAAATCATACTGAGCTATTGCTGTGTCATAATCCTCTAGAAGAGTATATAACGAGCCTAAATTTCCGTGTACAAACACTTTGTAATCATCGTGTGTCTTGTAATCTTCAGAATCAATTAAGGCAGTAATTTTTTCAATTAACAGTTGTACTTCTTCGTTTCTTGTATTTCTAGATTTAAGACCTGTATCTATGGCTTGTAAGTTTTTAATAGCTTCCGTAAGTTGGTTTACGTTATCTTCAGAATCAAGTTTCTTTGTTTTCTTAAGCTTAATAAAAGCCATATTGTTTTTGCCATAAGACATTTGTGCTCTTCTTACAAAACCTTGGTAAGCATTATGTACCGTAACAATAATAAGGTCATTTGCATCGTAGGCAACATTTTTACTTTTGTTTACAGCTACTATAGCAAAGTCCTTGCCTTTGAGCTTACTAACTATTTCGCCTACTTTGTCATTAAATATTAAAGAATCTTCAGCTATAATTTTGCCATGGTATTTGGCAGTATACTTAGCATTAAAATTGGCAAATACATCATAGATAGTATCGCTTTCACCTTTATTGTAGTACAATTCAATATCACTACTGTTTAGGTTGTAATAAATGGTATTGGTTTTATTGCTTTTTAAATCATCATGCGTTTGAAGCACACTAAGCGGATTTGTATAATTTTTATAGTCAGGATGATAAGTGGGGCGCTTATGGTTAAAATTATCAATAGTAACAATTTCACCACGGTAGTCTTTCATGGTAATACTACCAGATTTTAAATTGTGGTCCATTTTATAATATACTACACCAGCAGGAGCAGGGGAAAACGGGAAATTAAATTCTCGTAGCTTTTCGTAAAACCCACCAGCTTTCTGTGCATTTGTGGTGAAAAGAGAACAGATAATAAATGTTATAACTAAAAGTGTAGGGGAGTGTACTTTTGAAATCTTCATGCCTTTGTTAAATGGTTAATTGTGCTATAAGATAACAAAAACAAAAGTGAGATATTGTATTGTGCAGATAATGAGGACCTTCTAAAGGTCTAACAATTTTTTATTGATTCGGCTACTAGCTATTTTAGAAGCAATAATACCTAGTACAATAATGGTAGCTAGAACAATAGCAATATTGATGAATTCGAATTTTACTGGGTAAGCTAACGACGGGGTAATTTTCAACCAGCTAAAAGCAAGTTGCGACCAAACGATTAGCACACCAATTAGCACACCAATAAATCCACCAAAACCTGTTACTAGAATTCCCTGTACAAAGTAAATTCTACGAAGCTCTTTAATTGTTGTACCAAGGCTATATAGGGTTTTAGAATTCTGCTGCTTATCTAATATCATCATAATGATCGCGCCTACTACATTAAAAAGCGCAATGATAAGTACCAAGGTAAAGATGAGGTAGGTAGCAACGTTTTCAGTATTCAACATTTTATAGAGCGTACTATTTAGTTGTTGTCTGTTTTTTAATTGTACACCGGCACCAAGAATAGATTGAATTTCTGAGCGTACAGAGCTTGGTTCAACGCCTTCATCCATCTTAAAATTAATTCCAGAAATGGAAAGCGAGTCTTTTTCAAGTAATGCTTGCGTCAATCGTAAATCGGCAAATACATATTTATTATCCAAATCAGCTTCTACAGCATATACACCACCAATAACCATGGGTAGTTGATTGTAGAGCGATGAAATACTTTGTTGCGAAATAGAGCCTTTACCAGGTTTAAAAGCATAAATCTGCATTGGGCTACGAAACTGGTTTATCGTTACCCCAAGAATATTGGCAATACCCAAACCCGATACAACCTGCGTGTCATTAATAGTCCAATCTCCAATATAGAGCGTGCTGTCTACACCGGTAACCTTGGTGTAGTTACTATCCACACCTTTTATATATGCAATATGATTTTTGCCTCGATGTTCAAGAGATACTTTTTCTTCTAGTTCTTTGGAGTAAAATGCTAGTCCGTCTACAGACTGTAAACGTTTTTCTTGTTCAGGAGTAATGGTAAAAATCTTTCCAGCTACGGGAGAAGCTTTTAAATCTGGGTCAAAAGATTCGGTAAACGAAAGGCTAAAAGTTTTTAATCCGGCGAAAGCCGAAAGCACAATAAACAGTGCTGCAGAGCCAATAACTATAACTAAAAAGGTAATAAAATTAATGATGTTAACTGCGTTCTGGGTGCTTTTAGAACGCACATACCTTTTAGCGATATAGAGAGGAAAATTCAACCGATCAAGATTTTTTACGTTTAGGTAACAAATCTCTGTTTTCTATTGGGTTCTCTTCGCGTTTTAATGACTTTTCAATATTCTCAATGTAATCTAAAGAATCATCAAGGTAGAACAACAGCTCAGGCACTCTACGTAATTGGTTTCTGGTACGTTGAGAAAGTTCGTGTTTAATAAGCGGTTGGTTAGATTTAATACCTTCCATTAATTCACCTGCTTTATTGTTCGGGAAAATACTTAAGTATACTTTCGCGATAGATAAATCGGTAGTCACCGCAACCTTAGAAACGGAAATAAGCGTACTTCTTAGTCCGCCATCAATGGCTGCTTTTTGTAGAATGTCTACAATATCTTTCTGAATGACCCCAGCAATTTTACGTTGTCTTTGCGTTTCCATACTGCAAAAATACATAGAAATTGTATCTTAACCCCTATATGATGCACACTGAAGCAAATAAGGCATGAAAAAGATTGAACATTTAGGTATAGCGGTGAAGAACATGGAAGATTCTAATGCGCTTTTCGAGAAATTGTTAGGTGTAGCACCCTATAAACAAGAAGAAGTCGCGTCTGAAGGTGTAATGACATCTTTCTTTAAAAACGGACCTAATAAAATAGAACTTTTGGCTGCCACGGACCCAGACGGACCCATTGCCAAATTCTTAGAAAAAAAAGGCGAAGGCATTCATCATGTTGCCTTTGAAGTAGAAGATATCGTGGCAGAAATGGCAAGATTAAAGTCTGAAGGGTTTACACTTCTGAATGAAAAGCCTAAAAAAGGAGCTGATAATAAGTTAGTTGCTTTCGTTCACCCAAAGGCTGCAAATGGGGTGTTGGTAGAGTTGTGTCAAGAAATTAAGGAGTAAGGACTATTTTGTTTGTGTCAGTTAAAAATAAGTAGTAATATTGCATCCGCAATTCGCGAGTTCTGTAATTGCTGGTTTGAGCACCAGTCTTTATCGGTTTTAATCGAAAAAGAGTTTACAGGGCAACATATAGAATTGTAACCGGTCCTATAGCTCAGCTGGTTAGAGCACCTGACTCATAATCAGGTGGTCCCTGGTTCGAGTCCAGGTGGGACCACATTTAAAACTCCTTTAGAATCATTTAATTCAAAGGAGTTTTTTTATTTTTATGCATGTCTTCACATACTTACATTCTACACAGTAAACGACTCAATAAGTTTTATATCGGTGCATGTCATGAAGATTTAGAACAACGTATAGAAAATCATAATGCAGGTACTTATGGTACAAAAAGTTTTACTTCGAATGTGAGTGATTGGGTTTTATTCTTGAAGTTTGATTGCGATGATTATGCGCATGCTATTCGTTTAGAGCGTAAAATAAAATCTATGAAGAGTAGTGTTTACATTCGGAACTTGACTAAATATGCCGAGCTACGAGATAAGATATATAATGAAACCAAGAGCACCTGACTTTCCCGATAGCTATCGGGACAGGTGGTCAACTTTTAGATAGGTGGAACCACAAATAAAACTCCTTTAAATCATTTGATTTAAAGGAGTTTTTTATTTCCAATCATGCCATTACAAACGTAAATTCTGCAAAGCAATATTTCTAATAAATATTGCCTTAGAGTATTCCAAGTTATAATCCAGATATTTTTCAAACCAACCACCAATTCCTCAACAACACCCCCATCAGATCACGCAATCAGAAATTAACATTTCTTTTAACATAATCTTTCTTCGTAACATTTATCTAGCTCTCTACTATTTCTTAAATTCCTAGTTCAAACAAACTAATTCGAAAAATGACTACAAAAAACTCTTGGTGCAAGGCGGCATTGCTGACCCTTGTACTTGCTATTTCTTGCATATCTGTGACGATGGCGCAAACTGTACCTTCTCCAGAAGATGTCTACGGTTTTAAAGTTGGTGCCGACTATAAATTGGCAGATTACAGCCAGATTGAAGACTACCTTTCTAAACTAGACGCTGCTTCTGAACGTGTTAAAAAAGTGGAAATAGGAACCACCGTACTCGGTAGAAAAATGTACATCTTGTTTATTTCTAGCGAAGAGAACCTAAAAGATTTAGACAAGTGGAAAGACATTAGCGCTAAACTAGCTCGTGTTCAGGTTTCAAATGATGAGGCTATGAAGCTATCTGAAGAAGGTAAAGCTGTGGTTTGGGTAGATGGTGGTATGCACTCTACCGAATTGGCTCATGGTCAAATGACTTCTGAACTGGCATATACTTTGACCACATCTGAAACTACAGAAATGAAAAAAATTAGGGAGAATGTCATTACGATATTGATGCCTGTAATGAATCCTGATGGGTTGGACATTGTTGTAGATTGGTACAAAAAGAATTTAGGTACCGCTTATGAAACATCGCGACCTCCAATTTTATATCACTACTACATGGGGCACGATAATAACCGAGATTGGTTCATGAATACCATGCCAGAGACGTATAATGTGACGAAGATTTTATACAACGAATGGTATCCGCAGATTGCGTATAACCACCACCAATCTTCTCCATCGTGGACAAAAATATCTTTACCACCATATGCAGATCCAGTGAATCCTAGAATTCACCCAGCAATTACTGCCGGTGTAAGTGAGGTAGGTTCTGCTATGACCAAAAGATTTTCATTGGAGAATATGCCGGGTGCCATTGCCGATAATTTTTATACCATGTTCTGGAACGGTGGTGGTCGTACTACCCCTTACTACCATAACATGATTGGTATTTTGACTGAAACCGGACACACATCACCAACACCAAGATTTTACGACCCTGAAAAGTTACCTAAAACTGTTGCAGGTGGCACACCAACCGATGGTACAGATATCATGTATCCAGATCCATGGAAGGGAGGCGAATCTCATTTTCGTGATGCTGTAGATTATATGTTGACCGCTACATGGGCAACTTTAGATTTAGCAGCAGATCGTAAGAGTAACTACCTGTATAATATTTATAAAATGGGAGCTTCTTCAATTGAGAAGTCGAAAGAAGAAGGTCCGTTTGCATATGTAATTGGTAAGGATCAATGGGATGCATTTGAGTCTGTAAACCTTGTCAATGTATTACTTAAAGGTGGAATTGAAATTGAGAAAACTACCAAAAGTTTTGAGGTCAACGGAAAGAAATATGAAAAAGGAGCTTATGTAATTTATACGGCACAAGCGTTTAGACCGTATTTGATGGATTTGTTGGAGAAACAGAATTACCCAACACGTTTTCAATACCCAGGCGGCCCACCAGATACTCCGTATGACTTAGCAGGTTGGACATTACCTATGCAAATGGGAGTCACTGTCGATAAAATTGCAGAATCTTTTGAGGTTGAGGCAGAAAAGGTGTCAGACGAAGCATCGTATTATGAAGGTGATGTAAAAGGAAATGCTTCCTTCGGTTATTTGTTAAGTGCTAACAGTAATGCATCGGTTATAGTAACCAACAAAGTATTAAAAGCAGGTGGTACAGCATATAAAACCAAAGCATCCTTTAAATCAGGAAAAATAACATATCCGGCAGGTGCTTATATCGTTTCTGGCGGTAGTGCTTCTGTTGAAGATTTAGCTTCTGAATATGGTTTAGAGGTAATAGGATTATCCGCAGAACCAAAAGTAGCATTAACGAAAGTACATGCGCCAAAAGTAGGATTGTATAAGTCGTGGGTTTCTAATATGGATGAAGGATGGACTCGTTTTATAATGGATGAATATTCGTTCGAGACCGATACGCTTCACGATACTGACATTCAAACAAAAGATTTATCGCAGTATGATGTTTTGATTCTACCATCTCAACGCCCAAAATCAATTTTACACGGTAATTCGCCTTTGAAAATGCCAGAGAAATTTACTGGTGGTATAGGTTTAGAAGGGTCGGTAGCACTAAGCAATTATGTAAAAAATGGCGGAACGTTAATAGCCTTCGATGAAGCTAGTAACTATGTTATAGAGCAATTTGGTTTACCTATTAAAGATGCTACTGAAGGAACGGATAACAAGGAGTTCTTTATACCAGGATCATTAATAAAAACAGGGATAGAAACAACGCATCCACTGGCATTTGGTATGCAAGACACCGTCGCGGTCTCTTTTAATAAGAGTCGCGCTTTTATTATAGACAAGCAAGAGAAAAAAGGGGAAGGCGGTACAGAAGAGATTAAAGATGCACCGGCACCACAGGTTGAGGTAATTGCTAATTATGCAGAAAAAGATTTGTTAATGAGCGGTTGGGCAATGGGCGAGAAAAAGTATATCGCTAAAAAGCCAGCGATGGTAAAAGCGAAATATGGAAAAGGCGCTGTAGTATTGTTTGCATTCAGACCACAGTTTAGAGCACAACCAAGAGGAACGTACAAACTTATTTTCAACACCATTTTTGAAGGAGCTGCAGAGTAAGTGAATTAATAGATTTGAAATTTAGTAATCAAGTTTTTTTCAAAGTGTCACATTGAGCGCAGTCGAAATGCTTTATGGGTCAGCAATCTTAAATTAGGTGCTAAGTTTATAAAATAATACCCAAAAATGCCCATCACTTTCTGATGGGCATTTTTTATTTTCAAATGTTTTTACATCAAAATATTCCTACAAATACCGTGGTTGTTGACATAAAACAAATATTACGGAAAACCGTAATAAATAGGCATGCAATATTTTTAGAATCGGTTTGTTAAGTATAGACCTAACAAACAAATTAAAATCAAAAATCACCATGAAAACATTTAATCAATTACTATTACTTTCCTCTATTGCAGTTATTAATTTTAGCTGTGAAAAGTCAACCTCAGAAGAGTTTGAAGAAGTTAACGGAAATGTAGAAACAAAGCTTATCAGTTCAATAAATGTAGAGTCTGCCGAAGATTCAGAAGATAACGGGAACATTTTATTTTCATACAATAACGATTTGCAACTAACCTCTGTCTTTGACGGAACCGACACTACTAATTTTACTTATGAAGACGGAAATTTAAGTAATGTAACCGGTAACGTAGATAACGGTAATGTAGAAGAATTATATGAATCGCCGTATGATGCCTTTGAAACCGGACAAATAGAACAATATGATGGTAATGGTAATCCGTCTGTAATCAAATTTATAGAGTACGATTATGATTATATGACCGGTGAAGAAGAAGTAGTGTATTACACAGCAGAAATCTCTTATGACAACAAACCAAACCCATTTTATAAAACTGCAGAAGCGGCAGGAATGATCGATGTTTTGGATCAAATTAAATTAAATTTTGCTGAAGCTCCACAGGCAGAAGAAATTGTAAGGGCAAAAGCATTGTTCCCTAATAACAATCCGTCGCAAATAGTGTACAAAAATGAAGAAGGTGAAATAGAATACACCATTAACATGTCATATACCTATGATGGCGATTACCCAACAGCAGCTACTGTTTCATCCGCATCTGCTGATGGTGGCGATAGCGAAACATACTTAACGACCTTTACTTATGTAGGTGACTAAGTAAATTGAAAAATTTTTAGATAATAGAAAGCAGCCTCAAGGGCTGCTTTTTTTGTTTTCGAAATACCTGTAAAAATTAGATATTAGAGAAAGTGATACGGATTTTTGTGTTTCCCAATAAAATATTAAATTGGGGCAGCCCTTAATATTGGTATACTAAAGTTCCCCCAGAATTCATTAGTGTTGCTATTTATTATTGGGCTTTTTTATTGCTGCCGATTTAAGAAAAGACTTCTTACCCTCCAATTACCTCATTCAAGCAAAACATCAAAACCTACTTTCAAGAAAATCTATTGAATAGACAGTGTAGCAGCGAAAAATTTAAAAAAACCATTAACTTTAAGAGGTATATGAATTGGCGAGTAATTTTACTGCGCGAAGTTCAAAGAATAATCTTAAATTAGGCAAACACTTAGTAAAATGCATTTGTAATAATGGCAAAAATTGAAATAAAAGGTTCCCCCGAAGAGCTTGAAAGAGTAGCCACTTTCTTGGCAAACAACAATATAAAATTCGACGTTGTTAATGATTACGGTAATCATTCTCTAGAAGACTTAGACAAGTATGCTGATCTTATAAATAAGTTCTCAGCTACTGTGCCTGAAAAATAAGTAACTGTATGAAAGGCTTACAAGAGATAAAATCTGAAATTGAACAGTTAGTTAGCACTAATGGAAAAACAGAACTAGAGGTAGTAGACGCGCTTTACAAATATTACTTCAACAAAGCCGTAACGGCAGAGATAAAACTGTACAAGAAGAAAAAGAAGAAGGTAGCTCAAATAACCAAAGATCTGAAAATATCTCACCGCCGTTTTTATAAAATTTTAGAAGATAAAAAAGTGGAGTTTACCAAATACAATAAGTCTAAAGAAGAATAGAACGAGCAATAGTATTAATGAAGCTTTAGTAAAGGATTTCTATGTTACGATATTATCTGTTGTTACCCTTTATTTTAAGCTGCTTGTCTACTATGGTTTATAGTCAGGCGAATGATATAAATACCACTACTATTCAATGCGATGAAAATGGTTGCAAGGGCACGTATTATGGACCTGAATTTATAAACGGGTCTGATGTAGCCCATCAGTTCTCCAATACTATGTCACATAAAGTTGGCGATAAATTAAAAGAATGCTATAACAGCGGCTTATATGCCAAGGTTGATTTTTCAAGTATTGAAATGACCACATTAGGTATGGGCTCAGGTACGGTTACCTATAAACTGCTAATTCCTTTTATTTCAGTTGCCAAACCATGCAATGCCTTTACTTCTTTTGACCATGTTGGAGGATGGAACCATGCCCCGTCGTTAGCAACTAGAAAGAAAGAATTAAGCAATGTTTTACTGCCTGGTGATGCACTGCATATTAGTGATTTGAAAACCACACCAGAAGGCTTACAGGAATATTGGATTCAATGGAGGAATAAGGCAACACAAGCGAACTGTAAATAAATTTTAAAGGAAAGCTATAGCACTAACATATGAATAGGGAAACTGGTGAAATTATTTTAATTAAAGGCACATGAATCAGACATCATTATCTAAATTAAGCACTGAAGAATTAATTAAGAAACATACCGCAGCCAAGACTATGGTTTGGCTTTTGTCTATTGTTTTGGGCGGAATATTACTTTTCTTTATCTATGTCTCTAATCAAGATGGTATTACTCCTTTTCTAGCAGTTCCGTTAGCGTTATCAGCTATAATCCCGTTGAATATAAAGAACATGAATGCCTTGAAAAAGGAGTTAGATTCCAGAAAATAGGAACAAAATTATAGCCAAGTAATTAGACAAATAACATTAAATATTATGAGAAAAACACTGTCAATTATTGGAATGATATTAGCTTTAATAACCATCGCATACAGCTTTTGGGGTATGGGTGATACAGGACGATTCTTCGGATTTGAAATGGATATTTGGATGTATCGTTTGATTTGGCTTGGCTTTTTTGGGATAATTTTAAACGGGTATTTAAAAGAACGGAAGAATTCATAACCACACTGTAAATTGAACAATATTACTTTTTATAGGCTGTATGATACATTAAAGTGGTAAAATAGTGTTGTTTGTGAAATTAAAATCTCTGTAAACAATCTCCAAATTTTTCGACTCACACATTTACATGAAAAAGCGAAAATTTAAAATTAGTGATATCATATTTGCAGTGTTCATTTTGTTGTTGATAATTCCACAGACAAGAACACCAATTCAGGTAGCGGTCAATAAGCTGAAAGTAGCTGTTTGGTCACCCGGTATTGAAGATGTAGAAGACCAAAATAAGGTTACTCCATTTCAATATGCCGTTGTTGATTTACAGGGTGAAACTCAAAGCATATCGATAGGTAAAGGCAAGGTTACTTTTATCAGTTATTGGGCAACTTGGTGTCCGCCTTGTATTGCAGAATTACCAGGAATTCAAGATTTGTATAAAGACTATGGAGCCAAAGTCAATTTTATATTATTAACCCAAGAAGAGCCAGATAAAGTACAGCGGTTTATACACAAGAAAGATTATGAACTACCTATCTATTTTCCACAAATGCAAGCACCCGAAATATTACAAGAAAATAGCATTCCCACCAATTATGTCATTGATGCTACAGGAAAAATTATCATTAAAGAAACTGGTGCCGCAGATTGGAACAGTAAAAAAGTACGCGAGTTGTTAGATGATTTAATAGAAAATAATTAAACAAGGACTTTTGCGATATACGCTGCCATAAAATCTTTCTTTTTGAGAGCCTTTTCGGCAAAATAAAAGAGACTGCTACAACGATCTAAATTCTGATTCTCGTAAGTGACTTTGTAATATTTGTTATTGTTCAGGTAGTCAGTTAATGCACGTAAACCATGAATAAATGGCATAAAAATGGCACCTAAGGGTAGATTATCTTTATCTGCAGCAGTTAAAAATGAACTGTTAGCAGCTAAGCCATCTACAAAAGCTTTAAACAATGATTCATCAAAGTTTATAAGTTCGTGGTTCTGCTCATCTTCAGGAGCATTGTTTACTACAGTTCTAATGGCATCACCAAAATCATAAAAGAAATAGCCCTTCATAATAGTATCAAGATCAATTAGGCACAATGCTTTTTTTGTTGATTTAGAGAATAAAATATTATTCAGTTTGGTGTCGTTATGGCAAATTCTAACGGGTAAGCTATTAGTGTTTAAGTGTTGAAGCTCTTTTAAAAATGACTGTGCCTTTTTAATGGCGACGTCGGCAATTTCTTTTTTTTGCGTTTCGGCATTCTGCAGTGCTTCTTGAAACTCTTGAGTTCTAAAAGCTAGATTATGAAAATTTGGTAGCGTATCTTTAAACAGCTCATTATCTGTATGTTGCAAGAGATGATGAAACTTGCCAATTATGCGTCCCGCTTCAAAGGCAATTGAGGTTTCGGTTGTTGTATTGTATGTGGTACTATTGGATATAAAGGTCATCATCCGCCAGAAATCACTATCCTGAATTAAGTGATTAGCCCCTGTGGTTGTATTCAGAAAAGTAATTTGGCTATAATCGTCGGCTTTAAGTACAGGTAGAGCAAATTGAATATTATCCATCAGAATACTAGCATTTTTAAACACCTGAGTATTTACTTTTTGAAGAATGTACTGTTGACCATCCTCCTCCGTAACCAAATAGGTGTCATTAATGAGTCCGTTAGTCAAGGGCGTCCAGTGTAATGAACTTCCGTTGAGCTTGAATTCAATCAGTATTTTTTGGATGGATTCGGCGGTCATTGTTTCAATACGGTTTTGAATCTTTAAAGGTATTGAAATAGCCTCTATAGTTAATCTTAATTAATATAACTTACTGTACCGTAAATTGAAAAACATCTGATTCTGAACTGTTAAAATTTTCATCATATGTTCTAACCTTCCAATAATAGGTAGAGCCAAATATAATGTCGACTTCTATTTTCGTATTTGCCGTACTTCCAATATTGTTCATTTCTTCTATACTTGTTCCGAAGAAAATTTCATACTCTTTTATGTCATCATCTATATCTGAAGCTTGCCATTCTAAACTTAAAAAAGTATCATTTGTAACTAATATTTCGTTATCTATAGGTGCAATAGCTTCAGCAGAAAAAGGTATATGGTTTACCACCCCTGGTGCCGCGTTAAAAAATTGAAAAACCTCGCTAGTGGCCGTAGCATCACTTTCTATAGATTTTGAAATAATATACCACTCATAGCTAGTGCCACGAGAAATAGTAACTTCTTTAGAATCATTTATAGCATCTTGGGTGATAACTATATCGGTTTCTAGATTTTTTAATTTAAGCTCGTATGAATCTGTGAATTCAGATGAGTTCCACCGAAAAATAACTTTACTTTCAGTATCGCTTAAAATAGTACCTTCATTACATTCAGTTTTATCTTCAGGAAAAATTAAAGTCGCTTCTACAGGGTCATTAATTACTTCTTCAAGATTGGGTTCTTGATCACTTGATGAGCAAGAGGCAACAAGTGAAATGACTACGATATAATAAAATGCTTTTAACTTCATGTTCACTTATTTTTTTATGATTTGACGCATACTATTCTGATTTTCTGTGGTAACTATTATTGTGTAAACACCAGGAGCTAACCCGTCCATATTTAACTTCGCAGTTCTATTTAAAATTTTCTCTAGTTTCTCGCGTACTCTGATTCCGCTTTGCGTGAATAAAGTCAATAACACCTCTGGTGCCGAATCATCAGGTAATAGAATAGTAACATCACCCTGCTCAACAGGATTCGGATAAATAGTTACACTCTCATAAGTTGTTAAAAAAGTATTTTCAAAAACACCTTGACAATCTATATCGGTCTTAACTTTAATATCATTTGACATTTTGGATAATGGCAGTGTAATTTCATTTTCAGAAGTACTATACTCGGTATCGTTTAGAGTGATATAATAGCGAGCACCTCCTTTAAGACTTAATGAAATAGATTTACCAGATTCATCAATATCGGTACCTACCTCTAAAGTTTCTGGCTCTGTAATGTTTACAGTAAAACATTTTTTATAATTAAGTTGGTCAACTACTACTACACAAAGTTCGTAAGTACCTGCCTCTAGGTTTTGGAAATTACTGAAAGTTCTAAACGATTTTGTTTCCGTAACAACTCCATTACTTAGGTTTGCCCTATATTCTGCACTTTCGTTAGCTCTAATAAGTATAGTACCATTATTACTAGATGTACATGATTCGCCAGTACTTTCAATCGTAAAATTATCTGCAGCTAAAGTAAAGTCAGAACATAGTTCATTAGAGGCTAGTTCTGCAGGAATTATTAAACTACAACCGCTAGAGTCATGAATAGAAATTTCATAGTTTCCCTCGGATAAGCTTTCAAAAAGGTTGTTTGTTTGAAAAGTCGTTCCTTGGTCAATGGAAAATTCATAAGAACCAGAACCTCCTTCTACATTGACTTCTATACTACCGTCTTTTTGACCAATACATGAAATTTGGTTAATAGTTGTTGTTGCATTTAATGGAGTAATTTCTGTGGTTTGTATATTATTACTTTGTACCGAAAAATTATTAACATCCTTAACGGTTACAAAATAGCTGCCCATTTCAAGGTTGTCAAAAATTCCCGTAGAATTTATTACTATTGATGAATTATAAATAGCATTAAACAATTCATAAGAATATGGTGCCGCTCCACCATCTACTAGAGCTACTATAGTAGATTTGTTATCGCAGGAAACAGCATCTATCTGCGCATTTACCGATAGTTCTGTTGGTTCAGAATCACAATCAAGAACAAATATTTCTGAAGTTGTACAGCCATTACTATCAAGAACAGTGTAGGTGTGTTCACCTTGTTCAAGGTTTATAAATAGCGGGTCAGTGGTATATAATCCGCCATCTAAAGAATAGGAGTAAGGTGGCAGGCCACCATTAACAACAATACCTAAAGAGGGCATATTTTCATTAGCGCATTCAGTGTCATATAATTGAGAGATTGCTTCTAATGATACATGCTGTGTTAAGTTAATAATATCGCCCTCTGAAATTAAATTTTCAGCATCAGTAATTTTAACTTTGTAATTACCCGAGGTTACATTAGAAAACAATCCAGTACTAGAAGTAGATATTATGTTGTTTTCAGAATCAAGTAATTCGAAATTAAAAGGAGCTGTACCATTTTCCACTTCGGTTTCTAAAATATAAGTTCCTAATTCACAAGAGTAATCTACTATTGAAGTAGTACTTTGAAATACTGGCGGGTCTATTACAACGGCGTATACTAAAAAACCACAGTTATTACTGTCATATACATAAATAGTATACGACCCAGCGGATAGACCATCATAGTAATTTTCAGATGACATTTCTGCACCTGTATTACCCCAGGAACCTTCACTTTTGGAAACGTGATAATAGTAAGGCATTGTGCCGCCTGTTACCAAAAGTTCTATACTACCGTCACTTGCGTTAGGTCCGCTGGTCGGCGTTACTACCTGATCTAAATATATTGGATCAGGACCTATTAAAGTAGCCGTTTGCTCTACAGAAATTGAATTTGCATCTGTTGCTATAATCAAATATTCGGTATTTTGAAGACGAATGAATTCCCCTGATGAATTTGAAGTAATAACTATATTGTCAGACGTTTTCATAATCTGATATGTAAAAGGCGCTTCACCATTAAAAGCTGTTGCCACTATTTCTCCATTATGTCCACATGAAGCATTTTTTAACACCAAATTTAATTCTGGTAGATCGGCTAAATAAGGATCGGTACCGTTTATTACTTCTTCACCATTGATAATACCATCTAAATCGCAATCTCCATTTGCCCAAATTTCATTGTGTAATTCATAATTGATATATCCTTCAGCTTGTAGTGGTAGACATGGATCGTTTGGATCTTCATCTTGATTGTCTACAACACCATCACCATCTGTATCTAAAATTGCACCATCGATTTCAAAGGCATAAGCTATACCTTCTTTTGAATAATAGTAAGTACCAACCCCCAGGGTACTGCCAGAAAGAGAAAGATCGTCACCAAAATTTCTATAGGGAGTTGCATTACATGCATTTAATTTTATTAAAAAGTCCCAAGTGTAATTCGATCCAAATTCGTAAAGATGAACAGATCCAGTATTTGTACCGATATCATCATCTAATGGAGCACTAATGGCTAAATAAGTATCATTAATTGCTACTCTATGAGCAAAACCATCGTTTTCGGTACCATCAAACGCCAATAGTTTTTCTGGTTGTGACCATATGCCTGGCGATAATTTTTCAAAAATATAAGCAGCACCACTATCTAAGCCATTAGTATCTTGAAATCTAGAGCCTACAACTACCCATGTTTTCGATATAGCAACTGAAGTTCCAAAAAAATCGCTTGTAGCTCCGTCATTTGGAATAAGCTTTGTGGTTTGGCTCCATGAATTGTTATTATCCTTTTCGAAAATATATGCAGAGCCCGAAGATTCTCCATTATCATCGTTTTTATCTGCTCCAACAACGATATTAGCACCTGATATTGCTACAGAGATACCAAAAGAATCTTTTTCTGCACCATCGGAGGCTGTAAGTTTTTGTAGCTCTACCCAAAGTCCATTAGCTCCTTTCTCAAAAATATATGCAGATCCACTCCACGTTCCAAGATCACTATCGTTTGGGCTACCAACTATAAAATAATCACCATCACTAGCCAAAGAATATCCAAATTGTTGGTATAAATCTTTATCTGATGGTACTATTTTTTGCTTTTCTACCCAAGTGTCGTTAATTGTTTGTTCAAAAACATAAACAGTGCCCGCTGTATTATCTTCCTTATAGGAACTTACAATCAAATCTGTAGCAGAAAAAGCAATAGAGAAACCAAATTCTAGATCTGCCATGACATTAGACGCAGTTAATTTTTGAATTTCAAGGAGAGAACCATCAGTTTGTTTCTCAAAAATATACACAGAACCACTTTTTTCTCCAATTTCATTATCGTAGTATGCACTTACGGCAACTGTATTACCATCGGCTGAAACTGACATTTTTTTACCAAAAAGTTCGGTGGGCATACTGTCAGAGGCTAAAATAATGTTATCTGTACAAATTGTTTGAGTTGTATTTTCTATAGCGGTATTTTCAGCACCAACGACAACAGTTATATTAGAAAGACAACCATTACTATCTCTAATACTTAAATCATAGTCTCCTTCAGGTAGGTTGGTGAAAACTGAAGTCGGTTCAAAACCACCATTTTCTAAACTATAAGAATATGGCGCAGTTCCGCCTTCTACCATTATTGAAATTAATCCATCATTACTACTTGTGGTGCTTGCATTAGTTACAACAATATCTTCAGTTAGAATTAAAGGCTCTGTAATAATCACAGAATCATTTATTTCACACCCATTAATATCTCTTGCTATAATTAAGTATGTGCCAGAAGTAAGATTCACAAAACTATTATAGGATTGAAAAGACAATCCATAATCTATTGAATATTCATATGGCCCAATTCCGTCAGTTGGATGAATAGTAATACTACCATCATTAGCGCCATAGCACGAAATATCATTTACGTTAGTAATGATTGTTAACGGACTGGCTTCAGTCATTTGAACACTATTACTAGTTGCCACACTTAAATCTGAATCTGTAACAATAATATGATATGTGCCCAATGCAAGATTTTCAAAGACACCGGTTGTATTGCTTGTAATTAATAAATTGCTGGAATCATCAAATAATTCGAAATTATAAGGCAAAGCACCACCTTGCACTTCTGTTATTATTTTACCATCGTTACCATAACATGAGATTGCGTTAGTTTGTGTTGCTTCGACAACCATTTGGTCTACTTCGCATATATCACCTATACCATTATTATTTAAATCTTCCTGAGATGGGTTCGCCGTTTCAGGACAATTATCATCATCATTTAAGACACCGTCACCATCGATGTCTAGGTTTACAATTTCCGTATGAACGGTATTGGTGATAATTGGCGGATTAAAATCAAAATAAATACTCGCATTGCCAGAAATAATATCACCAATAGCCAAACCTGGTTTTGGTTTTATTTTAAATGCAACGTAACCGTTACTACCAGATTCATCTGAATTACTATCAGGAAGATTTATATCATCAAAAATAAATTCAACGTTGTTGCCATCGGTAATTAAAATATTATTTGGGTGGCTAGAGGAAACAGGGGAGAAGGTATTCCAATCTAAATTTTCACTTAGCTCATCTTTAATTTTTACGTTAATAGCAGACGCCGTTCCGGTATTTTGAAATCTAATTACATAATTTAAATAGTCACCTACGTTATCAATTGATACATTTTCACCCTCTAATACAGTTTTGTCATTAGGGTCGTATGAACCAATTAATGTTTGGTTAAGGGTAAACGTATTGTCTTCGGGCTTAGAATCTGCTTGTAGGCTGGTTATGCTATTTTCAAATTTTAGAATTTCATTAATATTTGCCACTGGGGGTGGCGCTATATTAAAATCTAACTGAATTGTTCGTTTTTCATATGGTGATAAATCAGTAAAATTCCATTCTATAAGGTTTGTTGTTTCTGTAACAGGAATTTCACTGGAATTTAACAATGTAGCTTTTGTATTATCAAATTCTAAAGTTATTTCACCACTAGTATTTGTGTTTCCGTTATTTTGATACACCAGATGATATGATGAGTTAAAGCCAGGTCTTGGATTATTTAGAGGAATTAAAACTAAACTAATATCATTAATTAGATTAGGAGTAGGTGTAATACAATAATCATAGACCAATTCTTGACCAAGTTGAGTGAAATTATATGACCCTTGCGAAGGAGTAGATGTAAATAAAGCTTTATCAGGTTGTGCTGTAAATGTATTTGTACCTTCTTTTACATGAATAGAATAAACTCCATTTTCATCTGAAAATGAGGTGAATTCGGAAATACCATTGTTGGCAGTTATCTTAACATTTGGTAAGGTAAAATTAGTAGTTTCACAATTGAGGTTAGATTCTGTGTATTTTGTTACTCCGCTAATTTTGTTATATAAAGAAGAACAACTATTATTTAAACTAGTTTGATTGCAGTCTCCTGCATTATAACCTACATACCAATATCTGCCAGAAGCAATATAATTACACAGGCTGGGTAAGTCGCAAACGGATAGAGATCTATTAAATTCAATTTTGAAACTGGTTCTATTTTTTCCAGTTATGAAGATATTAGAGATAGCATTAATATCTGTTAAAGAGCTATTTCCATTGATATCAATATTACTCGTTACTTCATTAATCGAATCAATGCCATTTAGAGATTGTAAATTAGGATTAGATCTTATAGAAATACCAGAGCCAACCTTTTTTAGGGAATTAAAACCATTTAGGTCTTGGATTAATTCATTGTTATTTATGAATAAATATCCTTGGTTAATTGATTCAAGATTTTCAAATCCCTCCACACTTGTTAGAGCGTCGTTATCTAAAATACCCAATTGCCTAACCTCGGATAAGCCTGTAAATTGTAAAAAAGATTCTAGCTTTGGGTTTTCAGAGATTTCTAAATCTTGCACCTCATTTAATTTACTTAAGCCGTTTAAAGTTTTAAATCCATTTCTTGAAATAAGTATAGTATTTACTTTTTGAAGATTTTCAAAACCTGATATGTCCTCTATAACAAGGTTGTAGTCAAGGGTTAAATTTTGGGTTATCTCAGTTAAATTGCTAAAACCAGTTATATTTAGTAGTTCAACATTTCCTTTTATTTCTAAATTTTCATTTATTCTATTAAGATTGTTGAAACCATCTATTTCTTCAAGTAAAAAATTATTTAAAATATCGATAAAATCAACTAGCTGCAACTGTTCAAATCCTCCAATTTTTTTCAAACTAGGGTTGCCTATGATTGAAATTTTGCCTTTTAGTTTTTCGACTTCTATACCTTCATAAGAAACTATTTTTTCATTATTAGATAAAACTAGTGTTGTGGTAGTATTAAACTCCTGTTGTTCTCCTATGGATTTGATACCATTAAGCGCAGTTACATCTAATAGACCTGCGTTATTGGAAATGTTCAATACTGTGCCAATAGAATCTAAAGCTTGTAATCCATTTAGATTTTCAAGTTTATTGTTGTTGGATATATTGAAGCTGCCATTAACAGATTTTAGTTTATTCAACCCTATTAAATCTATCAAATTTTGATTGTCAAAAATTTGAAATAACACTCCATTATTTTCCTCCGGCGAACCTATTTTTAATAAATTATCTAAACCAGATAAACTCTCTAAAATTACATTTGAGCTAATTTGTACACCTCCAATAATTTCTTTTAAATTTTCTAGACCATTTAGATTCAATAGGGCGTCATTTGAATGTAGATATAGTATTCCTCCTATATATTGTAGACCGTCAAGTCCCGTTAAGTCTTCAAGATGTTCTGTATCTCTAATTTGAATCCGATCATTTATTTTAGAAATATTTTCTAATCCTTCTAAAGATTTTACTGTATCATAAATATATATACTACCACCAATTTCTGATACATTTACAAATGGTCCAATTAAATTATCAAGGTCGTTTCCTTGTATTAGGACACTACCTTCTATCCTCTCTAAAGATGAAATTTCTTGAAGAGTTTTTAATTTTTCATTGTAACTAATTTTAAAAGCATAACCATATGTTTCATCATCTTTGTTGACCCCAACTGATTTTAGCCCTCCAAACCCAGTTAGATTTTCTAGGTTTTTGTTTCCATATAGTTCAAAACTACCCCCTACAGTTTCTAGATTACGAAACCCGCTAAGGTTTGTTAAAAGTTTATTTCCAATATTTAAATCTCCATTTATTGAGGTTAGATTACTGAAACCGGTAATAGAGGTTAATTGATCATTTCCAACAATTATTAAATCGTGAACATTATTTATATTGTTTAAATCAGATATAGAGGTTAAACTATTGTTAGAATTGATACTTAAATTGCCGTTAACGGTATAATTTCCATTAAGCTGTAAAGCGGTAAGAGCTGTGTTTGAAGAGACATCTAAATATCCGCCAATTGTAATATTTGAAGATAGCCCATTTAGATTAGGAAGAACGTTATTTCTATATATAAGAAGATTATTACCTATTAATACTAAGGATGAAAGTCCACTTAAGGAACTAAGCCAACTATTATACATTATATTAATATTTGAACCAACTGAGGTTAAATTCTCTAATCCAGAAAGATTGTTCAGACTGGTTCTTGAAATTACCAACTGTTGTGCAATTGACACTATTTCATTCAAACCTTGTAAATTTGTTATATCAGTACCAGTTATACTTAAGTCATTAGGCAGTGAAGTGCAATTTGGATAATTAATCTTAAAATTATCTACTTCTGATTGGGTGGTCAACGATAAATATCCTTCAGGACATTGTGAGAATCCATGGAAATAAAAGAATATAAAGATTAGGGCGAAAAAGACTTTCTTCATAAAAACGATAACTATTGGTTGGAGGTTGTATTTTATTAACAGTATTGAACAACAATAGTTATTAAAATTTTCCTACAAGCCTAAATTGTGATGTCAGTTAAGCAATGTTTGTTGTAAACAGCTAATTATTCATTATTTAGTTACTCTAGTCTATGAAATACTAATCTTCAAAATCATCAAAAATGTAAGAGTTTTCTTTATTTTGTGCAGTTGGCCTAATTATAATACGATTTTTAAATTATCGCAGTTAATATCTTTAACAATCAAATTTTCCCCCAAATATGATTACGATTAAAACTTATTTAAAAGTTGGCGTACTGTTTTTTACATCAACTTATATTCAAGCCCAATGCGAAGTTTTTAAAAGTGAAATCAGCGATGTACAGCGTTACATGTCTCAAGTTAGTCAACTCTCAGATTCCTTGAGTACCGCTGTTGAAATAGCTTCTTTTGATGCTTCTATTAGTAAGGCGCGAAAAAATACTAAAACAGCAATGCTATTAATGGGGCAGGCAGTAAATGCTGCCGATGAAGCTGTAATTTTAGCTTCAGAAGCTCAATACGATTCTCAAACATGTGGTTTAGAAGATGCCGTGAGCTATACTATCGATGCCGAAAGACATACTATAGATTCTCGCGACTTTTCAACCGAAGCTTTTGAAAATGTTAAGAATGCTGCCAAGGCGAACAACCTAGGTAACTTACAATTCTATATGCGTAAAGCACAGCGCTTAATGAAAGAAGCCCAAAATTCAGCAGATTCGGCTGTCTACGCAGCAGATAACGCGCATTACAGCTGTAGTCATGACGTTGCCCATCTTAGTTTTGAGAAATAGCCTACTCCTCTTTCTTATTCACCAACCCTTTGGTAAACTCATTTAAGGTCTCGACTTTTTCTTCGAAATCTCCTTTTATGGTCTTTCTAAATTCGTTGAGGTTTTTAACGAGGTCGTCTATATTTTCAGGTATTACATCTTCAAAAAATTGACGGAGTCTTTTAGCTGTTGTGGGTGATTTCCCGTTTGTAGAAATTGCCACTTTTACATTCCCTTTAGTAACGATGCCACCCATGTAGAAATCACAAAAAGGCGGGTTATCGGCTACGTTTACTAATATTTGTTGTTCTCTACAGTCATGATATACCTGCTCGTTTACAGGTACATTATCTGTGGTTGCTATGGCAATATTTTTCCCTTTCAAATAAGAAACATCGTAATTCGCCACATTCATTTTAATATCGAATTTATTCGCGAGTGCAATAGTTTCTTCCCTAAACATTGGTGACACCATTTCGACTTGTGCGGTAGGACTTGACTTTAACAAAAAAGTCAATTTTTCTAAGGCCACATTGCCACCGCCAACGATTAAAATATGCAGGTTAGATACTTTTAAAAATACGGGGTAAAGCTCATTCCGTTCCATGTATTGTGTTGTTTTCTTCTGTTTTGTAATTGATAGTTACTCGCGTTCCTTTCCCAATTTTGACTAAAGGTTTGTAGTCAACCTACTATTTTTTAAGTTCAGTATAGCAAAATCTTGTTTTTACTTGTAATTGAATAATTACTTGTGAAATAATAGTTGAATTTGCAATTGATACTAATACAGTCATTTACCATTTTGGATAATGTGAAAACTTGGAATTGTTCTATGATGTATTGAGCTCATTATTATAAACAAAATTAGTTTTGGCTTTTAGGACTTTAGTGCCTTGTTGATTAAATCTAAAGAGAATATAGAAAGTGGTAATTTTAAAGCAGCTTCTTGTCCCTTAACAGACATTTTTCTCCAAGTTTTTTGAAGGATGTCAATCGTTTTAATCTCTAGATGTTTGTGCGCGAAAGGTTCAAAATAGAACTCTAAAAATACTAAGCAGATAACATCTTCTAAAGTTTGGGTTTCTTCGTTTTTTTTCAGTTGTTTTTTCTCTAATAGAAATTTTACGTTATTAATGGTGTCATCATTATATCCTATTTTTTTTAAAATGTCAGCGGCTTTCTTGGCATGGAATTTTTTTAATTCTTGTCGCCATCTTAAATATCCTTCGCGGTTCATTTCATAAGACTCCCGAGGTATTTCCCATCTGCAGATATGTTGACAACGCGCAGTAAGGAGTAATGCTTCAGACGCGTTTGCATTAAATTCGTTCAAGCGCTCGGTCATTCGTTTACCATACAGTACTTCTTTTGGGTAAGTAGTTCCCTCATATATTTCGGTATTAGGATCTTGGGTATTGGCTTCGTCGAAATGTTTAAATGCTAACAGTAATTTATTTGTCGTCGCCATAAATTATTAATTTACTCAAAGCTATTCAGAAAAGCCAACATACACAAAGTACGACACTGTTTTTACAGGATAGGTGGCTATTGTATTTAAATAAGCGTTTTATATTTTGAAATGTGTAATCATCATAATTAACTATAATAAGTATCGGCTAGGCTCGATATGAAATCAAAATAATACTTTACAAGATATAAATGACTTAGAATAAGTGCAATGGAGACAAGAAATTCATTTATGAAGTTAAAACTCTAGAATGTTTCGGCATAAATTTGTGGTATAATTCTAAATAACCGCTCATGACCAGGGTAAATGTAAATAATCAAATTAAAGAGCCGGCTTTTGCAAAAGCTTTAAAATTCACTATCGTAATTGCTGCAATCGGAATTTTAACGTGTATACTTTTGATGACTTTCGGAGTCTAACTAATGCACTTAACTTATTCTTTCTAAATTTAGAAAAGCCGTTTTACTTAAGGCTGCATTACGGGGAGTTCTAATATTCGTTCTGGACCATAAAATTTCAGCGCAATACCAAATACAATTACTGAAATTATCATTCCTACCATAAAAACGGTATACGTCCACCGTAAAATTCTGTACTTTCTTTCTAAAACAATCCCAAGAAAATAAAGGTCTTTAGTTAGTGAACTATAGATATAATCTTTGTCTTTAATAAGTTCTGACATTGCCCAATTATACTGCTGTAATTTCATTTTATGAAAATTACCGAAAAACAATAGATTCACCTTTTTGGTGGTTACTTCTTCTTCTGTAAATTGACCAGAGGTCACGTTCGGTTTGGTAGCTATAATAGACATCACCATAGATACTACACTAAAAATGATAAATAGAAATGTTGGGTAAAATAGATAGTCATTAGAAGGGTTATCTAATTTAGGAACCAAATTTGCCAATGCCATAGAAACGATAATAGCATTTACAGAAAGTAAAATATTCGCCTTTGTATCGGCAATATCACTCAGTTTTAAATGATTGCTTAATGTAACCCTATATAATGTCTGTATGCCCCGATCGGGTAATTCTCCTTTAAATTTAGCTTTTAAACTTTCCTTTTTAATGAGCTCCTTATTTTTCTTTTTTGCTTTTATGAGCCTCTTAATATTCTTGTCTTTCCCTTTTTGCCAATTTTTTAGAGCATAGTCGGTATAATAACGATGTTTGGCTCGTAATAAGGCAATATTCTCTTTGCGCCAATCGGCAGATGTAATACTTTGTTTACCTAATGACGAAAGCTCTTCACGCAATAACTCTGTCGTGACCATGAAACTCTTGACATGAAAATGAGAAGAATCTGCATCGCGAATTATTTTTTCTAATTCATTTTTTGGCTCGTACCCTTTTTTAGTTGCTGAAATTAGTTCACACACACTCGCAATAAAAGTTGGTGTACAATTATTTTTGGTTAAAAAATCTCTAGATAATTGGCAGCTATGCTCTTCATGGTTCTCAATAGAAATAGTGTACCCAAGGTCATGAAACCAAGCAGCAACTAAAAGTATCTCGCTCTCTTCGTCTCCAATTTTTTCACCAGTAATAAGTTCTTTCGTACCATCTACAACACGTTGGGTATGCCTAAGATTATGGTAAAGATATCTTGGGTCAGTATTGCCGGTTAAAAGATTAGTGGCAAAATCTTCGGCTTTAGAAACTATTTTAGACATGGTGTTTTTGGTATGATTTGCACTTTAGAAAATTACAAAAATTAAAACTAGTGTTAAATGGACAAACCGAAACCAACCTGAATCAAATTACTTTCTTTAGAGTTGAAGTAGCCTATATTAAGGGTAAGTGCTTTTAGACTGCTTATCCAAAATCCGCCGCCTTGTGATGTATGCCATACATTTGAACTTTCATTTGGCATCCAAACCCTACCATAATCAAATCCGCCATACATACCAATGGTAACTGGTGAAACTGCCGTAACGTAGCTTTTAAGCTTCAGTTTTAAGTCAGATGATTGATAGAAATATGATTTACCTGTAAATCTTTCATCTCTAAAGCCACGTAAGCCATTAGCGCCACCAATTGATGGGGTATGATAAAAGTAAACATCATTATAATCGAACAATCCTTTGTACTCGGCTGTTGTACTGTAAACCAAACTACCTGTTGATTCTAACTTGTGATCAAAACCTACCTTTAAAGAGGCATATCCGAATTTGTTCGAATTGTTATTAATGTTCATTTTATAACCGGCAGCAAAACTAAAAGATATTGCCTTGGAAGGAAAATCACCAGCATCATCTCTATCATATTCACCGGTCAGTTCAGCGCCGCCATAGTTCTGATTATCAAAAACGGCATCGTTTAAATTACCTGTTGTAAATAATCGATTAGTGTTATTTGCAACTTTGAAAGATTCAAACAAGCCTTTAACACGAAGACTGTAAAAAGCCAACCCTGCACTTGCCTTGAAAGTTCTAATTCTACCCCTGTAATAATCTCGACTCAACATATCTTCGTTATTGATAGTTTCATTTCCAAATCCGAAGAAATTACTAACATAACGATCATTGGCAAAATAGGCGTCCATTTCAAAATTCCATCCAGGAAATACATTTCCATACATGCCAGAATATGATATTTCAGCTGCTTTAAACTTAAAAAAGTAATTGGCGCTTACACTATGTTGTTGTTTAAAAGTATTGCCGTCAATACCATCTTGAGTATAGGTGTTTGAGGCACCTAAAAAGAACCCATCATCTGTTCTAAAGCCAATGTTTGGCATTAAAATATTGCTATTAGGTTCGAAGAACCTAAAATGAAAAGTATTTGTTTCATAGTTATTCGTAAACGATGTGGCAGGCTCTAGCTCTTCAATATTTATTTTCTCATGTTCCCAATCATATAATTTCACTCTTTTCTTATTTTCGATTTTATAGGTGTCTTTGCCATAACCGCCAATGATTCTTAATTTTGTTTTAGGGTTTTCACTTCCTTCAACCCTAAAAACATCATCATCGCCTAAACCGTAAACCCAAAGTTCTTTGGTTAGACTATCGTTAAAAATTCTCGAATAAATTAATTCGTCTTTTTCGTCTGATAAGATTCGTTTTACTTCAACCTTTGTATCACCATTTTTCATCTTTGTCATGGTGAAAATATCGTCTTTTTCGGTGCCTGTTACCGCTACGATTTTGTTGAGGTATTCAGCATATGCTTTTGCGGCCTCAGGTAAAGTTGAAAGACGTTGTTTTAAACTTTCTTTAATAAATTCAGATGTTTCGTCTTGTACAGATTTAGGCAATCGGGTAAATGCCTTTTCAATTACATTCGAAGTCATACCTTCTTGTATAGCCATAGCCTCTTCGACCCAAACCTCAGGTCCGAAAGATGTTAATAAGGTTCGGTCTAACCGATTACCAGAAAGATTCAGCCATTTTACATTATCAACATCCTCGTCATAGGTTTCCCAATTTCTTGAATTTGGAACAAACCAATTTACAATAGGTATAACTTTGCCGTCAAATCTTGGAAAGGCATTATCGCGATCTCGTGGAATGGGCAAAAATTCTTTTTCTCCATCTGGACTTTCATATTCAACCCATCTCCATTGGTCTTGGTGACGGTCCCAGTCGCCTATTAGCATATCAAAAATTCTTGCACGTACAAATGCCCTTTCGTCGACGGAATATGATTCATCACTTTTGATTTTTTCAAGCATATCTGTTGTACTTTCATAATCTACAACTTTACCAGAGTTTTGATCAATACTTCTTCTATAGCCTTTGTAATTTGCTTGTTCTTCTGAAGGTCTTCTTTCTATATAATAAAGTTCATCACCATAATTTTCGTTGAATTGCTTTAAACTAGCTTGTTTTGGAACATAGAACAAATCTGTATCAGAATGGTTAATTTGTGCAGATTCAGCCAAAGGGTCAATTACTAACTGCATATATGGGTGAGCAGTGGTAAAAAAATCAGAAATAGCTTTTTCTGCCCAAGTATCTTGATAATCCTCAGTATTATATGAAATACCTGGAAGTTTGAATTTTAGAAATTTCAATGCACTTTTTCGTAAAGAACGCATAGCATACTGTTTGCCGTTGGCATCTTCTAAACGCAGTGAAAAAGACTGGTGACCACCACCTTCTTTAACTACGGATAAACCACCATATAAGGTGTCAAGTTTTACAACTGGTGCGTCTACAGGTTGTCCATAATATTTACGATAACGATCACCCCAAAGAAATGTATAAGCCGCACTTTTATTATAATCATTAGGATTATCTAAAATTGCACTGTTCTTCGTTAATTGCGAGCTTGTGCTAAATTGGCTAAATTCTTTTTTAGGTTCCAATTTTGGGAGAACAGACAGTTCGGTTTTTTTATCAAGATTATTCTCTGAGATAAAAGTAACTTTTGAACTTCCGTCCTTATAGTAATCTAGTCTAGCAAACCCTCTATCTCCAAAAGCATATTGGCCTTCATATTCTATAGATCCCCCTATTGCGGTAATTCTGCCGGTTCCTAGATTAGTTGCGCTTTTTGTACTTAAAGATCCACTAATGATTTGATGAATACCACCACCCTCTAACAACTGAAGACTTTCTTCATGACCAGAAACTAGTGTAATTCTATCGTTTGCCTGCGCTAAAGCACTTACCGCTATTCTTAGGTAATTATATCTTCTAGAATTTACATGTTCAGGGTTAAAGGCACCTAAGTCCATTACCGTATTCTTGATTGTTCCTAAAACAGGAATTGGAGTAAGGTGGTTTTTAAGAGTTGTATGTCCGGCATATGTGCCATTTGTAAAAATTGGGTGGTGCATTGCAATTACGATGTTTTTACCTGCCCCATCGCCAATATACCCCTCAAGTTCTTCCATAAACCTTCTGCGAGTAATAATGTCTGTGCATTTGCTATTGATATCTTCGATTCTAGACCAATTAGACACGAACCATTTGGAGTCAACTAGTATTAGATCTAAGTCATCACTAATCACCCTATGTTCTATTGGGCAACCATTATTGGGTATAACCGCAGTATTTTCTCTTGCAACATCTTTTAATAAATTTTCAACCTTCTCAATTTTTTTAAGTTGATAACTTTTCCATTCATTATTACCGGGTAAAAAAATAGTTTCTCCCTTAAAATTCGATGATATATCTAACTGGGTCTTAATAAGAAGACTGTCAGCATCCCAATTATTGGTCTCTGATGAAATATTATCTCCTGTAAATAGTAAAGTACTATTTTCTGAAGCACTATCAAGCTCTTCTTTAAAGCGCTGTAATAGTGCTTTATTTGATATCGATGAAGAATTTCCTAATCCGCCAGCAATATAAAAAGAATAGGTCACTTCTTTTTTAGCTGTACTTTTCTCGCTATTTATATTGCTTTGTTCTTTAAATGTAGCACAGGAAGAACCTAATAGTAATAAAATGGTAAATATGAGATGTTTTACCCAAGCTATTTGAATTGGTTGGTTGATCATATATAAATTATTAGATAATAGTTTTTAGTTGGTGAAAAACATGTTCGATACGATAACACCAATTACAAGTAGTACTAGAAAAGCTACTAAAATGGTAACCCCTACTTTTGTTTTCTTATTTTTCTGAAGGATGAATTGCTGTGTATTCTCTTCAGGCTCTTTAACGAATTTTGTTTCTTCTGTTTCTTTATTCATGGGTATTATTTTTTAATGTAAACTGTTTTTTTGTTGACAAATTCTAAGATGCCTTCTCGAGATAATTCTCTACCATAGCCAGATGCTTTTGTTCCACCAAAAGGTAATCTAGGATCAGATTTTACCATATCGTTGACAAAAAATGCCCCATCTGGTATGTCAGAAATAATATCCATCGCCGCATCGGTATCTTCTGTGAATAACATACTACCGAGACCTAATCTAGAATTCGCTGCTATGGTAATAGCATCTTCTCTGTTTTTAGCTTTAATAATTGCCGCCACAGGTCCGAAAGTTTCTTCTTTAAAAACCGGCATATCTTCGGTAACCTCTGTAAGAATAGTAGGAGAATAATATGCACCATTACGCATATTGCCTAACACAACCTTGGCGCCTTGTTTTATAGAGTCGTTCACTTGTTTTTGAAGTTCTTCGGCTAAATCTTCACGAGCCATAACACCTATAAACGTATCTTTATTCATAGGGTCACCACTTTTAAGGGACTTCACTTTTGCAGTGAATTTTTCTAGAAAAGAATCATATATATCTTCACAAATTATAAAGCGTTTTGCAGCAATACAGCTTTGACCTGTATTCTGCATACGTGCGGTGACCATAGTATCGATATGCTCATCTAAATCGGCATCTTCCCAAACGATACATGCATTGTTTCCGCCAAGTTCAAGAACAGATTTTTTTAAGTTCTTTCCTGCTGTACCTGCAATTGATTTACCGGCTTTTTCACTTCCGGTTAAGGTTACGGCCTTGATTCCGTCATTGGCAATAAGCTTCTCGATTTCTTCATGACCTGCTTTTAAACTTTGAAAACATCCTTCAGGATATCCTGCATCTAAAAACAATTGTTCAATAGCAAGTGAGCAACCCGTTACATTCTGTGCATGTTTAAGCAACGCGGTATTACCTGCGGTTAATGTAGGTGCCGCAAAACGAATTACTTGCCAAAATGGGTAGTTCCATGGCATGACGGCAAGAATGCAACCTAAGGGATCATAACTAATAAAACTCTCATCGGCATCGGTTTCTATGACCTCATCAGCCAAAAGATCTTCGGCATTATGAGCATAGAAATCACAAGCCCAAGCACACTTTTCAATTTCAGAAATACCTTGAGAAAAAGGTTTCCCCATTTCTTGTGTCATTAATTCTGCGTATTGCTCTTTTCGTTCTATAAGTAGCTCGGCGACATTGCTGAGTAATTCACATTTATCTTCAATTTCTGTGCGTGCCCATGAAACTTCAATGGCGAGCGCTTTATTCAATTTAGCAGTAATATCTGTCGATGTATCTTGTATATGGGTGTTGACTTCAGAACCGTTATAAGGGTTCGTTGTTTTATATTCTTTCATAGGTACAAATTTAGAGGTAAACAGTGGTTTGTATTAATTCGTTTCATATAATTCTTAACCCTTTTAAGCTATTGTTTACGTTAATATAAATAGGTTTTGAGTCAAGTAGTTGTATCTTTATTATAGAACTTTGTGGAGCATGATAACACAATTATTATCATGGGTATAAGAAACGTTTAATCTAAAAATATTATAATATGAACAATAGTGGAAATACATTATTAGCAATTATTGCAGGTTCTGCAATCGGTGCAGCTTTAGGAATTCTTTATGCACCAGATAAAGGTGAGAATACAAGAAGATTAATTGCTGACCAAGCAGCTGCAACAAGAGATAATTTTACTGAAAGTGCAGTAGATCTTAAAAATAGAGTAGCATCTAAAATGGCCGATGAAAAAGTAACTTTAGATGCAAGGGTTGAATCTTTAGTATCTGATTTAAGTTATAAGACAGATGATGTTATTTCAACTTTAGAGAAAAAGTTAGCTGAGTTGAAAATGAAAAATAAGAAACTGCAGAAAACAGTATAAATGGGAGTTATTGAATCACTTAACGAAACGTCTAACAAGGCAATTGATGTAGGAGAGGTTTACTATAAGAAAACCCAAGAATACTATAAGCTAAAAGTGTTTCAACAATTAACAATGACCACCGGTATGCTGCTGAAAATGGCAGTTATTGGTGGTCTTGCTTTTTTGGCACTTATATTTATTACTGTTGCGGGCGTAGTTTTTCTTGCAAATGTTCTTAACAGTATGGTAAGCGCCTGTTTAATTGCTGGTGTTTTATTTATAGTATTATTGATTATAGCCTACATTTTTAGAGGTAAAATAGATAACATGTTGGTAAGAAAGTTGTCGGATAAATTCTTTAACTAATAGAGATATGTACAAAAATTTTGATGAAATAGAGTATAATATAAAGCGTCTAAAATTAGAGCGACAGATTGCTTTAGAAGAATTAAAAGGGTTAAAGCAAGATGTACAGGAAGATTTGAGTCCGTATAACTGGGTATCGACCGCATTCTCTGCGGCCAAAAAATTCGGTATGCTGTATTTAATGCGAAAAGTAGTAAAATAATATACAATTAGATTGCAATGGTAATCTAATTGAAAGCAAAAAGCACCTCTGTAAAAGAGGTGCTTTTTTTATACTGTTATTAAGCGTTGACTTATTCTTTCGACCATGCGTCTAGCATCCAACTTACTTTTTCGATGCTGCCAATATAACCACCAATCATATCGATTGTACCTTCATCACCACCAGCTTCTGCTTTTTTAACAACCTTGCTCATTTGCTTTAACAAAATCTCATGCTGATCTAAAATATGATCCACCATATCGGTATCGGCAATAAGAGAAGATGTTTCTTTAATAGAAGACATTTCAAAATATTTAGAAAATTCGCTTGTAGGGTTATGTCTTAATGTTAAAATTCGCTCAGCGATTTCATCAATTTTAATTCTTGCATCCGTGTAAAGCTCTTCGAACTTAATATGAAGGTCAAAAAAGTTCTTTCCAGAAACATTCCAATGGTAGCCTCTAAGGTTTTGGTAGTATAAATTGTAATCTGCCAATAAGGTGTTTAATTCATCAACGATTGGGGTAATGTCTTTTGATTTTATATCTAAATAGCTCATAATTTTATTTAATATTCTATTACAAAATTAAAGGATATAGAAGGTTACCATTGACTCAAAAGATTCAATGATGAACGTTTTACAGTTGTAAAGTAATGTAAACCTTATTCTTCTACCAAAGGTTTTAAGTTGATATATGAGTAGTTTATTTCACCTACATGGTCATACTCCGTTGAGTTTTGCTTTAATGATCCCCAATCGAACTGATCGTTTAAATTATTCTCTTTGTAGTAATTCGTTAAACCTTCGGTTAGTAGTAAATATTCGCTTAATCTAATTTTGTTTTTCAAAAGTTTATGTGCAATAATTAAATCTTCACCAAATAATTTAATGCTGTTACCAACTTTGGTCAAAGCAATTTCTTTACCATAATGTAAAATAATTTTTAAACCCAAAATGTCTGGTATCGAATCGGCGTCTTTATTTTTCTTATGTTTTAATCTAAGTGAGTTTAGTTCTTTGTAAAACTCGGTATAGAATCGTCTGCACTGCTCAATTAAATTTTCTAGACTGGGCATTTCGCCGGTCTTAAAAAACAAAACCGCGTCACCTTCAATTTCAGAAACTTTTAGTCCGATTTTATTGGTGTAGATAATTTGGTTGAGTAGGGCCGGAATAATTTTAGAGCTCAATTCAAAATCGGTTTCGCTCATAAACTCCGTAAAGCCGCTTATGTCTGGTATACAAATTAACATCGGTTCTCCTTTCATAAGCTATAGTCGTAAGTGAGGGTGAAAGGTATATAACTTTTGATTTTAAAAAGATCGCGTACGATAAAATTACTATCGCAATCGATTAGCGTTTAAAGTCATTAGATTTATTTGAATTGATTTTTTTAAGTTACAATAGAGCGGTATAGAACACATAATAAGCAACCTCTTTGATTATTTTTGTTTGATGTTGTTTTTAAAACAATAAACAAAAGAAGTGTTTTCTATACCTATATCAGTACTATTTTAAAGAATTTAAAATGAACTATTCAGAACTTTTAGCGAGCGAGCCACATGATGTAGCAGCACATATGCACTTAAAATATGTGAATAGAGAAGCACTATCTATACTGAGGATAAAAGAGAAAGATCAATTTCTATATCTGCTAAAAAACAAACCGCTCAGTAAAAAAGCTGAATTAACTAGAATTAAAAAACTGGTGATACCCCCGGCATGGCAAGAGGTTAAAATTGCCCCCATATCGAATGCACATTTACAAGCGGTCGGGTATGATATGAAGCATAGACTTCAATACCGTTACCATGAATTGTGGTTAAGAGTACGAAACCGCACTAAGTTTTTAAGAATGCATCATTTTGGGGAAGCATTACCCCTTATTAGAAAAAGGGTCGATGAAGATTTACAGCTAGACGGATGGCCTAAAGAAAAAGTTCTTGCATTAATCGTAAGGTTAATGGAAGAAACCCATATTCGTATCGGAAACCAGCAATATGCAAGAAGAAACAAAACCTATGGTTTATCGACCCTAAGAACAAGACATTTAAAGACCAGTAAGAATAAGGTAAAGTTTGAGTTTACGGGTAAAAAAGGTAAAAAGCACAGTATCACTTTAAATAATAGAAAATTGCGCAAGTTGGTATTGCAATGCGAAGAAATACCTGGTTGGGATCTATTTCAATTTTTTGATGAGGATGGAACCAAAACGGGAGTTGACAGTGGTATGGTCAATGAATATTTACAAGAAATAAGTGGAGAACTGTTTACTGCGAAAGATTTTAGAACATGGTCGGGAACGCTCATCTTCTTTGAATCGCTTATGAAAAATGAACCTACCGATGTAGAAAGTGAAGTGAAAAAGAATGTTATAAAAGCGTTTGACGATACTGCAAAAGCGCTGGGTAATACTAGAAATGTATGTAAAAAATACTATGTACACCCATTTGTGGTCAGTACCTATGAAAAGAGTGAGCTCAATGATGTTTTTGAAAGCGTAGAGAAGGCAACTTCTTCAGAATACCAAACTGCAGCAGAAAAAGCCTTAATAAATTTAATAGCCGAATTTAATCCGTTAGTAGATTTAGATATTAAGAAGTAGGTATTCAAATTTATAGCACCTTATTTGATATTTAATCGGCGCGTTCAACTTCGCTTTCGCTCTTTAGAACATAATCGCCATCCTCTTGCTTAATGTAGAGGGCTTTATTATCATCGCTACCATTTCTGGTAACCTCATTTCCTTTGATTGTTTTTGTTGTTTTTGAAGTATATGTTTCTTCAACTTTACCTTCGGCAGTACCATTACCCCAAGACCATTTTACACTTGTACCTTTTCGTATCATAATAAATGTATGTATCGTTTGTGCTTTCCATCACAGCTAGATTTTTGGAGAACCATGTGATGGAAAAAATCATTTATAGATGCACAAACATGAGAACTAATTTGAGACTACAAGTTCTATGTTTAAATTAAATATTGTGCAAGAAGGGCACAATATTTTTGATGCTAAAAGCCTGAATTTTAACGCTATTCAAAGGAGTTAATTGAAAATTTTTTAAGGGTAAAAAAATGCGTTAGTCCCGTTTATATTTGTCTTCAAAATATTACAGATGGTACAACTAATTGCGGGTATATCGATAATTATAGGTTTAGGCTTTATTAGCTTATTAGTAAAAGATTATATCATTGACGATATGCGTAACGATACTGCGAATGGTCAAGAAGATGCTTTTTGCGATATCGATATGGAGCATATTTTAATGTTCGCAGATAAATCGCAAGCAAAAGATGTAAACGAACTGAAAAGAAAATTACAAGATTTTAAAAACAGAAATAAATTTTATAAGATGTAATTGCGATTAACATCTCTAAATAAAAATCGCATCATTAAAATTATATACAATGAGTACATATACAGAACAAGTAGGTGAGAAATTGAACGAACTTTTAGAAAAAACGTATGATGCTGAAAAAGGCTATAAAAAAGCTGCAGAAAATACAGAAAATGATCAATTAAAGTCATTTTTCGATTCAAAAGCTAGTCAACGTTATGATTTTGGACATGAGCTAAAAGCAGAAATTAAATCTTTTGGTCAAGAAATCGATAAGGGAGATAGCATTACAGGTAAAGCACACAGAGCATGGATGGATGTCAAAGCTCTATTTTCTTCTGATAGCGCAGAAGCAATGCTAGAAGAAGCGATTAGAGGTGAGAAAGCTGCTATTGAAGAGTATGAAGAAGTTTTGAAAGAAACTTCATTGCCTTCTACTACGGCGACCATTTTAAGAAGCCAAAAAGAGGCCATACAAAACGGACTATCAAATATTAAAATGTTAGAAAGCATTAGATAAGTTTAATGCTAAAATTTATTAAAAGGGGTCTATTTAGACCTCTTTTTTTATGCCTTAAGATTAAGAAATTGCTCACTATTTCATTCTTTATGTTACTTATTTTTATGGGTTATATTTTTGTTTTTCTGCAATAATGGTGATGATAATAATTGATGAACTTTATGTTTAAAGCGAATGATTGATATGTATTTTAAAATTTCGAATACAGCAAAAATGAAAGAGATAGAACGAGATGCAAATGCCTTGTTCAAGTATCCAAATTTATATACTCCACAAGTGGTTATTAGTGGTTTAACAGAGGTATCGATTCCTATAATTACCATGAATGAGCCAAGTGCGATCAATTTAGCCATATGGGGCTTATTACCGAGTAGTTTTAATGAAGACTGGGAGCTATTTCAAAAATTGACCAATACTTTAACTATACCTTCACAGAATGTACATGCCAATATTTGGTACCACGATTCTTTCATACAAAGAAGATGTATAATACCGGTAACTGGTTTTTTTACATCAGTGTTAAAAAAAGGAGAAATCTACCCTTATCACATTAGCAAAAAAAATGGTACAATCTTATATCTGGCAGGTATCTATACCACATTAGAAGATGGCTTTATAACCTGCTCACTACTTACCGGGCCTCTTGAAAAAGAAATCGTTAATTATCAAAATCTGGTAGATTATATGCCTGCTATTATTGATCGAGATAATAAAAATGAGTGGCTTTCTGGTAGTACCGATTTAGAAAGAGCGAAAGAAATATTAAGACCGCCACATTCAACTGAATTAGAAATACGACCTATAGCAAGAAACCTGTTCAATCAAGATATATCTTATGATAGTATGTTGAGTCCGTATGAATATCCTGAAAATTAGCGTAATGCAGAATTCTTATTTTTAAAATGTTTTCTATATTCTGTTGGTAGAATTTCAAAAGCTTCAAAGAATATTTTAGAGAAGTAACTTCTACTTTTGATACCGATGGCGTACACAATTTCAGAAACCGATAAATCGGTATTTTTCAAAAAATCTTTCGAGATTTCAAGCTTCAATTGTCTTACATATTCATTGACCGTTTTTGAGTAAAGAATCTTAAAACCAATTTGAAGTTTTTTAGGGCTTAGGCCCGATTCTGTACTTAGCGATGTAATAGAAATATTCTCAGAAATGTTTTCTAAGATATAGGTGGTAAGCTTATGTATTTTCAGAATATCTTCTTTAGAAATAGCTTCAGGTAAGTTCATGTTTTCTTCAAAATTTTTATGTTCCATTAGCTGTAGTGATAATATTAGATAAATTCTACCCTCTAGAGATAGCGACCTCATCATACCACTTGTATCATCGATTGTATGTAGTAGTTTTATTTCTTCGGCAATTCTTAAGCTAAAACTACCACCATGCTGATAAGCGTTTTCTCCGTGACTATCATTAAACAGCGAAACCAATAACTGATTTAATTGACACACATTATTATTCTTTTTCTGTAAATATTCTTGACGATTTATTCGGATAAAATTTATTCTTAAATGCTCGTTCTTCGGAAACAGAAAAGTCTTTTTTGCATTTCGTTTATGCGATATGATGGTGTTCTGAAATTGCTCTAATCTGGTAAACACATCGGTATCGTTTTCACTATATTCAAAATACCCCTTAGTAATAAAGATGAACTCAATTGGTGCTAGATCTTGCGTGTCAAATACAAGCTTAGTTTCTTCAAAGAGATTTATATTACAATCTATAAAAGATACGCCCCAATTAAAATCGATGGTTCTTAAAGACCCTTTACCAAATTTATTTTTAAAAGTTAAAATGCTTTCGCCACAGTCTTCTTTGAGCTCACCCTTTATACACGCTTGTAGTTGGGCAAACATTTCGTCAGACTTAGAACTATGTATGGTTAACTTTCTCATTGTTTTATTTTACGTACAATGGCAACTGTACTTTACAAAAAAACCAGAAAAATGGGAAAGACCTTGACACGTTTAAAATGTTAATTAACACAAATGCGCATTTGGTAGATGAGTCAATATTCTTTTTTATACAACTAAGCACTCCGCCTTAAAAATCTCATTTTTGTACAGATGGCTATGGCATGCATTGTAGTAGATAAGCAAGCTTGAACGCCTAAGTATTAAAAGTATTAACCTAATTATTAAAATCAATATTATGAAAAAGTCACTATTAATGATCGTATTTGCATTTGCTACAATGAGTATTGCAACAAGCTGTAGAGAGGAAAAAACGACAGGAGAGAAAATCGAAGAAGGTATAGATGATGTTGGTGATGAAATCGAAGATGGAGCTGATGAAGTTGAAGATGCAGTAGATGATGCTACTGATGACAACTAGAATACATATTGCTATGAAAAGAGAAGCCAGGTAGTTTACTACCTGGCTTTTTTAGTTTACAGTATTTCTATTATTCTTTTTTACCATCACCGGTAAGTACATCTAACAAACCATCTTGTAGATTAATCCACAGATAATTAAAAAATGATTTGTTTTTGATTCGTTGCGTAGATATGTCTCCATGTCTAAAACCATCTATGTCGGTTTTTGACCCATCATTTATAAATAGGTTGCCAATAAATGAGAGTACCTTTTTAACCCCATTTCTTTCTTTGTTCAATACTTGAAATTTAAAATCGTCATAACTCATTTTAATATCACCTGTAGCTACATGTTCATTACCAGAAATGGTAAAGTAAAGTTGGTCTATAGTACCTGTAGTTTGTGTTCTTAAATTGGGCACAAGAAATTCATTTAAACTAGCAGTGTTAAAATTTGCTAGTCCGCCAGAAATTAGAAATGTACTTTGTGGATCATAAACCTCAAATTCCCAATTCAGATGAAATTTACCTGTACCCATTAAATTCGCTTCGAGCTGAATTTTAACGGGGTTTTCGGCATGACTTATATTTGATAAGTTACTAATGGAAGCATCTAAATTTTCAAAACTAAGAGCACCAGCTTTAACGTCATTCGGAATATCCTCTTCATAGATTATAGTACCGTTTTTGACTAAAACAGAGTCAATTGCCACTTTAAAAGACAATTTTTGTAATAATTTACCATAAAGTGGTCTGTTTTTAAAATCTTCTAATCTCGATTTATCACGGTACATTTCTAATTTTGGTTCGGTAAGCGACAATGTTTTAAAATTGACCTGTAGCGAATCGTTTGCCACTATATAATTATGATGTTCCACTTTTATTGCTGGTATAAATAAACTGAGGTGATCCCGCTGATAAGTTATTTCATTACTTAATTCAGCCTTAGAAAAAGTGGTAGAAAGAGATATATTTTGAACATCAATAGTAGAATTATTGATGACTATAGATGCTAATTGTAATTTCTCGTAATCCCCTAACGGTGCATTAAAATCTTTAATTTCAATGGTATATTCAGAAAATGTAAAAGGAATATATTCAGTAATAATACTAGGGTCTGTAGCCACATCTTTCAGCGATAGATCAATAGACTCAACAGCTATTAATTCGACCTCCTCTTTTGAATCCCATATTTCTACGATGCCCGAATCAAAAATTAATTCCTCAACATTGATTTCTTTTAAAAGATTTATGGGGTTGCTTGAATTGGCAACAACATTATCTGGATCTTTAGGGCAAGTTTTAAAATTAAGGTGCGGTTTAGAAAGCGTAAGTGATTTTATGTAGATAGCGTTTTGAAATAGAATTTTCCAATAGCTAAAACCTTGTATTGAAAGCTGTTTTGCATTGATCTTAATTTCGCAAGAAGAAGTCTGTTTGCCTAAACTAATTACCGCAACATCGTTAAATGCAATGTTCCCCTTTATCAGGTTAATGGCTAATTGGTCGTATGAAAAATCTATATGATTGGGTATCTTTCTCTCTAAAAAGCTAACAATTTCTTTCTTCATTTTCCATTCGGCAAGCATATAGCCGCCAACGGAGATAATTAGAAGTAGAACAGCCCATTTTAAAATTTTATACATAAGGTTTATATTAAAAGCTATGTAGATAGGAGTTTATAAAACCCTATGTCTATATGTAGGCAGTAAATAATAGCAAACTATTAATACGGCTTGTCTATACCTGCACTGTCAGGATCCATGTATTGCTTAAAATCAGAAGCACTGGTAAGTTCAATAAAGTTTTCACCTTTTATGACAATAGCATTTTTAAGGAGAACAGGGTTCTTATTCAATATTTTTAACCAACCATCATCATCTAAATCGATAGTATCATCGCCATAGATTTTTTTAAAATCGGCATGTTCGGTGTTTATTAAATCTGAAATATTTTTACCGAGACCATCAGCTAATTCGGCCCATTGGGTGCCGGTAACGTTGGTCTTAGAAATGTCTATTGTTAAGTGGTCTTTACCAGACGATTCAACATACGCGTTCAATTGTTTCCCTATTGAGTTTTCAGAACTGTAATATAGGGTTATCTGTTTTTTGTCCATAGCAATTACTCCCATTACTTTTTTTTAAAAGTACTCACATTTACAGGTAGTAATTAACTCGTTTAAAACTAAAAGTGTCTTGATAGATTGAATTAAACTAAGGCTTAAGCAATTTATAGTATCTTGTTTGATAACAAAATATATAGAGATGAATACTGTTTTTTGGCTTGCTTATTTAGTAGTTACAATATGGAGTATTATCAACATTATTTTTAATGGATCGAGGGCAACTAAAATGATTAGTTGGTCACTATCGGTAATCATATTCCCATTTTTAGGTCCGCTTTTATATTACCTATTTGGTATCAACAGAAGAAAATTTAAACTCTTTAAGCTAAAGCAGACCGAAAAAAGAAGACTGTATTCAGAAACACATAAAGAACTTGAAGGTGGTGAACAAAGTGTGCATAAGTTCGATGATTATAAACCAGAAAAATTAGCCTCACTTATTCGAAAAAATAGCTACTTCGCACCTTATGAAGGTAATAATATAACTTTGCTGAATAGTGGCGAAGAAACATTCGGAGCCATATTTAAAGCAATAGAAGAAGCAAAAGATTTCATACACCTTCAATATTATATTTTAGAAGAAGGCATGCTGTTAGACAGATTTCACGAGCTGTTTCAAAAGAAGATTAAAGAAGGGGTAGAAATACGCATGCTATTCGATTCTTTTGGTAGTAATTCTATGCGCGGAAAACGAGTAAAACGATTTAAAGAAATTGGTGTAAAAGCTTTTTCAACGATGCCTATTCGTTTTGGTAATCTATTATTCACCCTTAACTATAGAAACCATAGAAAAATTATAATTATTGATGGTAAGATAGGATTTACTGGCGGATTCAATGTTTCTGATAAGTACATAAAACCCGTTTCAGAATTGGGTGTTTGGCAAGATTTACATTTACAGATAGCAGGTCCGGCGGTAAATAGTTTACAACGCATATTTGTAAAAGACTATCATTTTGCCAGCAAGGAAGAATTGCTGCTGCAAGACAGATACTTTCCAAAGGTTGAACCAGTCGGTGATACGGTAACCCAGATAATTTCTAGCGGACCAGATTCTAGATATCCGGCGATAATGCAGCAATATTTGGCGATGATCAATATCGCTACGAAACGTATTTGTATTGCAAACCCTTATTTTATCCCTGGAGAACCAGTATTGGAGGCTATTCGAATTGCTGCGTTAAGCGGAGTAGAAGTTAACTTGTTGACCCCTAAAATATCAGATTCTTTATTGGCTCAATATAGTATGTTTTCTACGTTTGAAGCTTTGTTAGAAGTGGGTGCAAATGTTTACTTGAGACCCGATTTTTCACATAGCAAGGTCATTATCATAGATGGCGAAATAGCTTCTGTGGGTTCTGGTAATTTTGATTACAGAAGTTTCGAACATAATTTCGAGACCAATGCGATTTTATATGATAAAGAATTAGCTTCTGAAATAGAAGGGCTATTTACAAAACATTGTACTGAAGAGGCAAAAATAAATTTTGAAAAATTTAGAAACAGATCACCGTTTAGTAAGTTTTTAGAAGGCTTGGCTAAATTCTTTAGTCCGCTATTATAATATCTAATTATTAAAAATTTTGAACTATTTAACTCTAATACTATTAAGTTACACTATGGTTGCATCTGCACAGCATACAATACCCGTTGAAATAACCGAAGAAGCAAAAATTGCACTTTCTCATTATCCGGAGCTTGCGAATACTAAAATTGAATTCAAGTTTAAAAAGGAAATCAAAAAGTCAACAATGCAGGCACAACCTTCATTTTGGAGCGTTTTTAAGTCAAAGAAGAACCGTTCTTATTATATATTGATAAGTGAGAAAATTAAGATTGCCGATTCAGTGTACTATACTAAAGACATACCTTCAGAAATTATGATAGGGTGGTTAGGTCATGAACTTGGTCATGTGATGGATTACCAGCAGCGAAGCGGACTTAATTTAATGGGCTTCGGATTCAAATATGTAACCTCTGAAAACTATTTGCGTGCTGCAGAACGTCGTGCAGATTCTTTTGCGGTAGCACATGGTATGGAAACCTATATTCTTGCCACAAAAGAATTTATTTTAAAAGAAGCAGGATTAACGAAAGCATATGTAGAGCGTATTAAAAACTTCTACTTATCTCCAGAAGAAATTATGATTTTGGTAGAAGAAAGAGATGCTGCCGGTATAGAATAAAAGTAATATGTATTACAGAATCGATATTATGCATCTGTTCCTTTATAAATACCTCATGTGTTTGCTTTGATGTATTTTACTGATGCTTCTCTACAAAAGCTTCCCACTCGGCAAACTTATCTTCTTTCATTACACGTTCCATTTTTACTTGTCCGCCTTTCTTTTTATTGCTATCGTTCCAGTCGTAAAATATATCAGGATTAATAGTAAAAACTTTCACACCTTTTAATGCTTTAGAACGGGCAACCTTATAATTTTTGTTGGCAGCTTTTAAAGACTCATCTAGTTTTTCCGCTATTTCTTTTGGGTCTTGAGTAGCAGTGGTTCCTAAATACCAAGTGTGATAAAATCCGTCTTCATACTTTTTTGCGCAAAGTGTATATTCTGGTACTTCAATATCAAAAGTCTCCATGATATCTTGTAGGGCATCATCTAATTTATTTACTGATAATTGAGAACCAACGGTGTTTAAGAAGAATTTAGTTCGCCCTGTAATTTTAATTTCGGCACGCTCAACATCTGTAAACTCAATAGTATCTCCAATGAGGTAACGCCATGCACCACTCACCGTACTAATAATAAGTACGTAGTTCTGACCCGTTTCAACCTCAGATAATGTTAATGAAGGAGCATCTTGAGAAAGAGAACCGTCTTCTAAAATATAATCTGGATTAAAAGGCACAAACTCAAAGTAGATTCCGTTATCGGTTACCAATTTCATGGCATCGGTTTCTGGTCTTGCTTGAAAAGCTATGAAACCTTCGGATGCTAAATAGGTGTCTATGACCGTTACGGGTTTTCCCATTAAGGCATTAAAACTCTTTTCGTAGGGGCCAAATGCCACTCCGCCAGAAGTATAAACTTGTAGATTAGGCCATATTTCATGTATGTTGTTGAGGTTGTGTTTTTTGATGACCTCTTTCAACATTAATTCTATCCAAGAAGGGATCCCGCTTAAAGCACCTATATCCCAATCTGCAGCTTTTTCTGCAATTTTTGCAACACGCTCGTCCCAGTCATCAATTTTTGCAATTTCTTTTCCTGGTTTGTAGTATCCGCTAAACCATGACGGAATATTACTTGCACTAATACCGCTAATTTCACCTTCTAAATGGTCATCATTTTCAATTAGATCAGTAGAACTACCCAGCATAAGAATTCCTGTTTCAAAGAAATCTGCCGGTAAATCGAAATTAGATAGAGCTAGAACTTGTTTAATACCTGCTTGCCGAATTGAATTAATCATTTCATCGGTTACAGGAATACGTTTACTAGTTTTTCCTGTAGTACCAGAACTCAATGCAAAATAATCGGGACTGCCAGGCCACGTAACATTGGTCTCATCTTCGTGCAATTTGTTCCACCATTTCTCATTGATCTGATTGTAGTCGAAATAAGGCACGCTATCGCGAAATGTTTGTTGTGGATTGTGACTTTCTAGAATATCTTCAAACTCATAGGCTGCACCAAAAGAAGTTTCTTTTGCGGTTTCCAACAGGTTTTTCAGAACAGCCTTTTGATCTTCAATAGGGTTGTCGTCACCAGTAATTTTATCGGTAACGTTAATAATTCCTTTAATAAAGTTTCCTATGATATTCATGTGCTGCAGTAGTTTTGGTTAGTACCGCTAAAATACTGTATATGTGAGGTAAAGATTAACCCTAATATGAATTATGTGGACTTTATTGGGTTAGTGGTTTATTAAATATTTTCACCGTTTTATTGAGCTATTTTAAACTTGGAGGGTTTTTAATAGCTTCTCTTACAACCAAAGCAACAGTTTTTTCTGTGATATTTTTCTTTTTACAGTATGCACTTTCTAACCAAATCTTTAATTTCTTAGCACCTTTACTTGAGTTACAAGAGACACAACATAAAGAAATGTTGTCGATACCATTGATTTGTATGTCATTGACTATATGCTCCCAAGAAGGTCTTGATTTACGCGAAACATTACTTTTTGAAAATTTAACTCTGCAATAAACACATTCGAGATCTCTTCTTTTAACGTAATCTTCTACCTCAGCTTTTATTCCCCATCTATTAGCCATAATAGTATTTTATTCACCATCAAAAAAGTCATGATCTAGTTCTTTGACTTCATAAACTGTTTTTACTTGAACACCAACTATATATTGATGCATCAAGTCAACCAATTTTAAACCGTCTATAAGTATTATCGTATGATGAGCATCATTCGCTTTTTTAATTGCGCCTTTATCAAAATTTGATGTTGTAACAAAAACTCCCTTTTGGGTATCTCCGCTCATTGCACCAATAAAATTTCTTATATCTTTTTCTCGTACTTTATTCTCACCATATCTTTTAGCTTGAATATAGATTTTATCAAGTCCTAATTTGTCCTCATTTATTATTCCATCTATACCTCCATCGCCTGTTTTTGCAGTTTCAATAAAGTCACCATAACCCATTTTTTTAAGTAATATTAATATCACTTTTTCAAAGTAAAAGGGATCTATTGACTTTAATTTTTCAAGTAATTCGTCTTTGACTTGAATATCAATTGAATTAAAACCTTCATCAATAAGGTCTTGTGGAGAAGCATTGGAAATTTTTGATGGAACCGATTCATTCTTCGAATTTTCCTCAGTATAAAATTCTAAAAAGTTTTCAGAATTTTCAACTTGCTTTAAAGTCAATTTATTTGAACTTTGATTCTTCCCTTTTTCTGTGATTTTAACTAAACCTCTTTTAGGAAACTCTATATAACCACCTTTTTTCAAATAGGATTTTCCCCAAGCAATTCTATTTATAATTAAAGTATCTCCACTTTTAGTTTTTTCTTCTAATTGCTCTTTTGATAATCCTTTGTAGAACTGATCAATAACTCTTTGGTACATTTCTCTAGACTGAAGCGTTTCTCCATTTTCTAAAACCCTTAATATTGGGATAAATGTCTCGTGAAATTTTGGAATATCCATATAGTTATGTTTCTAATTAAGTGCAATCATTAAATAAATATACAAACTGTAGTCTAACTAAGCATAATAAGTACAGCGCCCACAGCGGTCAACACCAAAATCATCTTTCTAAAGAATGCTTCCTTAATATATTTGATAAATTTTACACCTACGAAGAACCCTAAAAGAATACCCGGTAAGAGCATCAAATTCAATTGTAAAGTTTCAATGGAAATGGTTTTCCAAACGAAAAAGTGAAAGGGAAGTTTAATGATGTTCACGATTAAAAATAACCAAGCAGCAGTACCAATAAATTGATTTTTGGGTAAGCGCATGGCTAAAAAGTAAATATTAGAAAATGCTCCAGCTAAATTACCCACCATGGTGGTAATACCTGCTATGGTACCAATAGCTCCGGCAAATGTCCAGTGCGATGGTACATTCTTATCTTTTTTACGGTCCCAATAAAGCATCATACCTACGGTTATGATAATTATAGTCGCCATGGCTATTTTAAAGAATTTTTCTGGAAGTTCATTTCCAATAAAAACACCTATTAATAAGCCAACTATCATCCACGGTAGTACTTTAAAAACATACTTCCACTGTGTGTATCTATTATAGTAGATAACGGCAAAAATATCGGCAAGAACAAGTAACGGCACTACCATGCCTGTAGACTGTCTTGCGCCAAATGCCAAAGCCATTATGGTGACATTTAAAACGGCAATACCTTTTATGCCAGCTTTAGATAATCCAATAATAAAGGTCGCAATTGATGCAAGAATCCAAGCGGTTGGGGTAATTTCTGTAGTTATTGATAGAAGCACGTGGTACGTTTAGCGTATTAGGTATAAGAATGTCCTAAAATAATATATCTTTAACAATCAACCTAAAACCAACTTATGGAACTCAGTACGTTAGACTATACATTTATTATAGTTTTCTTCTCCCTTGTCTTAGGCATAGGGTTTTATGTATCAAAAACATCGGGTGAAAGTTCTTCAGAATTTTTTCTATCGGGCCGAACAATGCCATGGTGGCTCTTAGGGCTTTCAATGGTAGCGACTACATTTTCAACAGATACGCCCAATCTGGTAACAGATATTGTACGTACCAATGGAGTTTCAGGAAACTGGGTATGGTGGTGTTTTTTGATTACAGGTATGTTGACCGTTTTTGTCTATGCAAAATTATGGCGTAAGTCGAATGTAAATACAGATTTGGAGTTTTATGAAATGCGCTATGGCGGAAAACCGGCTAGTTTCTTAAGAAAATTTAGAGCTATTTATTTAGGGGTTATTTTCAATGTGATTACCATGTCTGCCGTTACTTTGGCAGCTATTAAAATAGGAAGCATTATGCTAGGTTTAGAACCTTGGCAAACTGTTGTAAGTGCCGGATTAATTACGGTGACATTCAGCGCCCTTGGTGGATTCAAAGGAGTTGTTTATACTGATTTCCTCTTGTTTTTTGTAGCTATGGCAGGTGCAATAGGTGCTGCATATTACCTAGTTAATATACCTGAAGTTGGCGGGATCGAAGCTTTAATGGCAAATGAGAACGTAGCTTCAAAATTAAATATATTGCCAGATTTTAGTAATAAAAAAGCATTGATAACCTTATTTATTATTCCATTAGCTGTGCAATGGTGGAGTTCTTGGTACCCAGGTGCAGAGCCAGGTGGTGGTGGTTATATTGCGCAACGTATGTTAGCGGCAAAAGATGAAAATCACGCAATTGGTGCAACATTCTTCTTTAATATTATGCACTATGCATTAAGACCATGGCCATGGATTTTAGTGGCGTTGGCATCTATAGTAGTGTACCCAGATTTGGCAAGTATACAAGAGGCTTTCCCAAATGTAACTCCAGATAAATTAGGTCATGATTTAGCATATTCAGCAATGTTGACCAAACTACCTAGCGGATTGTTGGGCGTTGTTTTAGCATCCTTAGTTGCGGCATATATGAGTACGATAAGTACACAGTTAAACTGGGGTTCTTCATATATCGTTTTTGATTTTTATAAGCAACAGATAAATCCCGAGGCATCTGAAAAAAGATTGGTGGCAGTAGGTAGAATTTCAACGGTTGTTTTAATGTTATTTAGTGCTGCATTGGCATTGTTACTTCAAAATGCACTTCAATTATTTGACATATTATTGGCTTTCGGTGCTGGTACCGGACTCATATTTATTTTAAGATGGTTCTGGTGGAGAATTAATGCGTGGAGTGAAATTACTGCGATGTTCGCATCAGGTATTATTTCTATCATATTAAAATTAACTCCCGTAGGTGCATATCTTTTTGCAACGGAAACGGGTCTATTCCCAGACTGGTCAGAATATATATTTATAGTAGTGTTGACTACGGCGATTTGGTTGATAGCAACATTTATGACACAACCAGAATCTAACGATACCTTGAGAAGTTTCTACAAGAAGATTCAACCAGGCGGCCCAGGGTGGTCTAAAGTTGTAGCCGATGCAAAAACCGATGCTGTAGAAATTGTAAAAGATAAAGAAAAGTGGAGTGTGCCCGCAGGTATAACCGCAATGTTGTTAGGGGTAATTCTAATTTATTCTATAATGTTCGCTACAGGCTATTGGATCTATGGCAGAACCACACAAGCTATAGTGCTAACTGTTATTTCTGCAATTGCAGGAGTATTATTGGTAAAAGCGTGGAACCGCTTAAAAGGAAACATCTTATAGTAATAGTATGGTGAAGGATAGAATTTTATCGGTCGATATTTTTAGGGGAGCTACCATATTACTAATGGTCTTGGTAAATACTCCGGGTACATGGTCTAATGTATATGCCCCTTTCCTCCATGCAGATTGGCATGGCTACACACCGACCGACTTAGTTTTTCCTTTCTTCTTATTTATAGTGGGTACATCAATAGCATTCTCCTATAAAAATAGAACAGTAGATGCCAAAGCCTACAAGAAGATTTCAGTAAGGGCTTTGAAGTTGATTGCATTAGGTCTTTTCTTAGGAGCATTTATAATTCATTTTCCGTTCATTAAAAGTTTCAGTGATATTCGTTTTCCGGGGGTGTTGCAGCGCATAGGTGTTGTGTTCTTTTTTACGGCATTATTATTCATTAACCTGAATTGGAAACAGCTAATTTGGGTAACGGCTATAGTATTAATAGGATATTGGCTGTTGATGACAATTGTTCCTGTAGATGGATTGACATCAACATTAGAAAGAGCTCCAAACAACTTAGCGAACTGGATAGATGTAAAAATATTCGGTTCGCATAATTACAAAGCAGATTATGACCCAGAAGGACTTTTAAGTACAATACCCTCTATTGCCAGCTCTTTGTTAGGAGTCTTCACCGGTCTCATTTTAACCAGCAAGCAAGAAAAGAAAGCCACCATATTAATGGGATTAGGAGGTAGCCTTTTAATTATAGGTCACATTTGGGATATCGTTTTCCCAATCAATAAAGCCCTTTGGACAAGTAGTTTTGTGTTGGTAACCGCGGGTTGGGCAAATCTTATACTGGCGTTGATTTATTATTTGACAGATGTTAAGAAAATAGAATTCGGCTCAGTATTCAGGTATGCTGGGGCAAATGCCATTGTTATTTATTTCTTATCAAGCTTCATAAGCAAAGTAATGGGGCAAATACAAATTGGCGACACCTCGTTACACGGGTGGTTGTTTCAAACCGTATATGTACATGATTTTCTTGCACTAGAAACGTCATCCCTTTTATATGGGTTGAGTGTAGTGTTGTTTTATAGCCTTGTGGGCTATATTCTATATCAGAAAAAGATATTTATTAAAGTATAACAGATTATTTCGCCATCAATTTGGCAACATACTTCCCGATAACATCAAACTCCAGGTTTACAATAGTACCCGGTTTATAGGTGTTAAATCTAGTATGCTCGTATGTATAAGGTATAATCGCTACTTCAAAAGTATTCTTTCCAGAATTCACTACTGTTAAACTTGTACCGTCAATGGTAATAGATCCTTTTTCAATGGTTGGGTTTCCGGTTTTTGCATCGTAGGTGAAAGAGAAAATCCAACTTCCATTATCTTCCTTTACACTAGTACATTCACCAATTTGATCGACATGACCTTGAACAATATGTCCGTCTAATCGAGACCCTAAAATCATAGCGCGTTCTAAGTTTACGGTATCGTTTGTTTTTAAGCTGTCCAGATTGGTTTTGCTTAATGTTTCAGCAATTGCGGTTACGGTATAGGTAGTATCCGTTAAGCTAACAACGGTCAAACATACGCCATTATGAGCGACACTTTGATCTATTTTCAGTTCAGGCGTTAAACTGGATTCTATAGTAATATCTAAGTTACCGCCTTTTGCTTCAAGAGAAGTAACCTTACCTAATGTTTCAATAATTCCCGTAAACATGTGTCGTTTTATTTAAGTAATTTTGTGCTTCAATATTTATATCCCAATGTATAAATGGGATAACCACTTTACCTCTCCTTTGGGGAAGTTAAACCAATATTTGGGTTTTGAGTGGGGTTACAAAGGTACAGATTATCATGGAGGAAAATAGGAAAATTAGGTTAGGTATCTCTATCGGAGACTTGAACGGAATAGGTTGTGAGGTAGCATTGAAAACATTCGAAGACAGTAGAATGTTAGACTTTTGTACTCCCATTATTTTTGCCTCTAATAAAACGGTTTCCTTTCAAATGAAACAGTTGAATCTCAGTATTGTTTTCAATGGTATACCTGAAGCTTCCAAGGCAATAGACAATAAAATCAATATTGTTAATGTGTGGAAAGAAATGCCTAGGATCGATTTTGGGCAGGCAACTAAAGAAGGTGGTGAATATGCCATAAAATCATTACGAGCAGCCGTAGATGCTTTAAAAAAGGGTGATATAGATGTGTTGGTGACAGCACCGATCAACAAGAACAATATTCAGTCAGAAGAATTTAAATTCCCAGGGCATACCGACTTTTTGGCTCAAGAATTAGAAGGCGAAAGTTTAATGTTTATGGTTACAGATAGCTTAAAAGTTGGGTTATTGACTGATCACGTGGCAGTAAAAGATGTTTCTGCAGCAATAATCCCTAGACTCATACGTGATAAGATCAATACCATAGAAAAGTCCTTGATGATGGATTTTGGTATTCGTAAGCCAAAAATAGCTTTGTTAGGTATAAATCCGCATAGCGGAGATAATGGCGTAATCGGCAAAGAAGACGATGAGGTAATGAAGCCGGTCATTAAAGAAATGTCGAATATGGGGCATTTAGTATACGGTCCGTACTCAGCAGACAGCTTTTTTGGTTCAGATGGCTATAAAAAGTTCGATGCAATTTTAGCGGCATATCATGACCAAGGGTTGATTCCCTTTAAAACAATATCATTTGGTCAGGGAGTCAATTTTACGGCAGGTCTAAGTAAAGTTAGAACATCGCCAGATCACGGTACTGCTTATGAAATAGCAGGAAAAGGGGTGGCTGACGCAAGTTCGTTCAAAGAAGCGGTCTTTATGGCGTTGAAGATATTCAAGAACAGAACCGAGTACGAAGAGCTAACAAAAGATGTGTTAAAAAAGCAGCGTTTAAAGAGAGAACGTTAATTTTTGATCAGATTAAAAAGTTATAAAGATAAATAGTTGATAACTATTGTCTTTTATCAAAATTATAGTATCTTTGCACCCGCCTTTTGTGGGCGATTAGTGTTAATTTAAGTGTGTACGAGATGAAGCAAAAGGAGTTCAATATTCCTTTCTCAGGATTGAAGCAAGGAAAACACAACTATAATTACCAGATTGAAAATACGTTCTTTGATTCTTTTGGATACGATGAATTCAATGCTACCAACATCAATTTAGATGTTGTACTTAATAAAACAAGTACAATGATGGAGGTTGACTTGGAAGCATCAGGAACAGTGAATGTTGATTGTGACATAACTAGCGAACCGTATGATCAAGCTGTAAGCGGAGATTTGCATTTGATAGTTAAGTTTGGTGAAGAGTATAATGACGAAAACGATGAAATATTGATTCTTCCTCATAACGAACACCAATTGAACATTGCGCAATATGTGTATGAAATGCTAGTATTGGCAGTTCCACAAAAAAGAATTCATCCTGGTATTGAAGATGGCACTTTAGAATCTGAAGTGTTAGACAGGTTAAAGGAGCTTCAACCAAAAGAGAAAAGATTAGACAAAAAAGAAAGCGATCCCCGTTGGGACGAATTAAAGAAACTATTAACGGATAAATAAGGTTTAAATGGCACATCCTAAGAGAAAAATTTCCAAAACAAGGAGAGACAAAAGAAGAACACATTATAAAGCAGTAGCTCCTACTTTGGCTACAGATTCTACAACTGGCGAGACTCACCTATTTCACAGAGCTCACTGGCACGAAGGAAAATTACATTATAGAGGTCAAGTTTTAGTTGATAAAACTGAAGAAGCAGAAGCTTAAGACTTTTTTAAATTATACTAAGCTCCCACTTCATTTGAAGTAGGGAGTTTTTTTTAGCCCAATTTGTTTTTTAGCACCTTGTTATTCAGATAATATAAGGAGCAATAGTGGTGTGGCTATCAATTGTAATTTTTCAAAAACCCGATAACTTTACCAAAAAAGTCGTTGAAAATCACTAATTTTCATGACTTTTGACAGGTTTTTTAAGTTTTTTACAAGAAAGCAAATAAAGTATGACCAAAATTACAGCAGCTATAACCGCGGTAGGAGGCTATGTTCCCCAGTTTGTAATGACCAACAAAATGCTTGAAGATTTGGTCGATACCAATGACGAGTGGATCACAACTAGAACTGGTATTAAGGAAAGAAGGGTGCTTAAGAAGGAGGAGGGAGAAGGCACCTCGTATTTAGCCATTAAAGCGGCACAAGACCTAATGCAGAAGAAGGGGTTAGATGCAGCAGAAATAGACCTTGTTATTGTTGCCACGGCAACACCAGATAGTATGGTTGCTTCTACGGCAGCTTTCGTTGCTTCAGAAATTGGTGCTGTAAATGCCTTTGCTTACGATTTATTAGCTGCATGTTCAAGTTTTCTTTTTGGCATGTCAACAGTTGCCGGGCATATCGAAACCGGTAGATATAAAAAAGTATTATTAATAGGTGCCGATAAAATGTCATCTATTATTGACTATACCGATCGAACAACTTGTATTATTTTTGGAGATGGTGCAGGTGCAGTTCTTTTTGAACCGAATACAGAAGGTCTTGGTCTACAAGATGAGTATTTGAGAGCAGATGGTAGCGGAAGACAGTTTTTAGGAATGGAAGGTGGCGGATCTATTATGCCGGCCACTATAGAAAGTGTAACCAATAAAAAACATTTCATTTTTCAAGAAGGAAAAACGGTATTCAAATTTGCCGTTTCAAATATGGCAGACGTCGCAGCTAAGATCATGACAAGAAATGGCCTTACTGAAGAAGATGTCGACTGGTTAGTGCCACATCAAGCAAATAAGCGTATTATTGATGCCACTGCCAAAAGAATGGGTGTTGACGAATCAAAAGTGTTGATGAATATTCAACGGTACGGTAATACCACCTCTGCAACATTGCCATTATTATTATTTGATTACGAAAAACAGCTTAAAAAGGGAGATAACTTAGTCTTCGCAGCTTTCGGTGGCGGATTCACTTGGGGTTCTATCTATTTAAAATGGGCTTATTAACTAACAACAACGACCAATTATAACTTAGAAATATATGGATATTAAAGAAATTCAAAGCCTTATCAAGTTTGTGGCCAAATCTGGTGCTAGCGAGGTAAAACTGGAAACGGATGATATTAAGATTACCATTCGTACCGGAAGCTTAGTAGGAAATTCTGAGCCAACATATGTGCATACAATGCCTATGTCTCAACCGGCTATGCAAGCTGCTGCTCCTGCACAGGCGGAGCCGCAAATAGCTGTAACGGGTACCACCGATGCTGAGAAGAAAATTGCTGAAGATGCTAAATACATTACCATAAAGTCTCCGATTATTGGTACTTTCTACAGAAAATCTGCACCAGACAAACCTGTTTTTGTTGAGGTAGGTGATACTATTGGTATAGGAGATGTACTTTGTGTTATTGAAGCAATGAAATTGTTTAACGACATCGAATCTGAGGTTTCAGGTACTATCGTTAAGATATTAGTAGATGATTCGTCGCCTGTAGAGTTTGATCAACCATTATTCTTGGTAGATCCATCTTAACTAAATTTTGAGTAGTAGTTGTTAGATGTCGTTTTATAATGATGTGTAAGAATCTTGTCGAACCTAGAACTTAAAATTTAAAAGATGTTTAAAAAAATACTGATTGCCAATAGGGGTGAAATCGCTTTGCGTGTTATCCGTACCTGTAAAGAAATGGGTATTAAAACGGTAGCTGTATATAGTAAGGCAGATGAAGAAAGTTTACATGTGCGTTTTGCAGATGAAGCTGTATGTATTGGTCCTGCTGCTAGTAGCGAATCCTATTTAAAGATCCCTAACATAATTGCTGCTGCAGAGATTACCAATGCAGACGCTATTCACCCAGGGTATGGTTTTCTTTCAGAAAACTCAAAGTTCTCACGTATATGTGCAGAGCATGATATAAAGTTTATTGGAGCTTCTGGCGATCAAATAGACAAAATGGGAGATAAGGCTACGGCCAAAGAAACCATGAAAGAAGCAGGTGTACCTTGTGTACCTGGTTCAGAAGGTCTTTTGAAAGATGTTGCAGATGCAAAAAAGGTAGCTAAAAAAATGGGCTACCCTGTTATGATCAAAGCTACTGCCGGTGGTGGTGGTAAAGGTATGCGTGCTGTATTGTCTGAAGACAAAATGGAAGAGCTTTTTGATAGCGCCGTAAACGAAGCAACAGCTGCTTTTGGTAATGGCGGTATGTACATGGAAAAGCTTATTGAAGAGCCAAGGCATATCGAAATACAAGTTGTAGGTGATCAATATGGTAAAGCATGTCACCTATCAGAAAGAGATTGTTCTATACAACGTCGTCACCAAAAGTTGACGGAAGAGACTCCGTCACCGTTCATGACAGATAAATTAAGAGAACAAATGGGTGAAGCTGCGGTTAAGGCTGCAGAATTTATAAAATATGAAGGCGCGGGTACTATCGAATTTTTGGTAGATAAGCACCGTAAATTCTATTTTATGGAAATGAATACCCGTATTCAGGTTGAGCACCCGATTACAGAGCAGGTAATTGATTATGATTTAATTCGTGAGCAAATACTTGTAGCTGCAGGTGTGCCGATTTCAGGTAAAAATTACCTTCCAAAATTGCATTCTATAGAGTGTAGAATCAATGCAGAAGACCCATATAATAACTTCAGACCATCGCCGGGCAAGATTACAACCTTGCATATACCAGGTGGTCATGGGGTAAGAATGGATACGCACGTATACAGTGGGTACAGTATTCCTCCAAATTACGATTCAATGATCGCTAAGTTGATTACTACTGCCCAAACTAGGGAAGAAGCAATCAATAAAATGAAGCGAGCTTTAGATGAGTTTGTAATTGAAGGTATAAAGACCACAATTCCTTTCCACAGGCAGTTAATGGATCATCCAGATTATTTGGCTGGTAACTATACAACAGCCTTTATGAACGATTGGAAAATGAATCCACCTAAAGAAGATTAATCAAAAAACTCCAACAGCAATGTTGGAGTTTTTTTATACTTTTTTCAAGATGGATTTGTCTATCTTATATCCGAATCAAAATGCTATTATGAATCTTAGTTATTGGGAACGTACCTCGTGGTTTTCGAATATCGATTTTACTGTAATCGGTAGTGGTATTGTGGGCTTAAACTGTGCGCTTGAAGTAAAGAAGAAGCATCCGAAAGCACGTATTCTTGTTTTAGAGAAAGGAATGCTTCCGCAAGGCGCAAGTACTAAAAATGCAGGCTTCGCTTGTTTTGGTAGTATTTCTGAAATTTTATCCGACTTAAAAACACACTCAGAACAAGAGGTAATTAATCTGGTACAAGAAAGATATGACGGCATACATGCGTTGCGCAATCTTTTAGGCGATACCGCAATTGGGTATGAGAACAATGGTGGACACGAATTATTTTTAAACAAGGATTTAGAATTATATGAGCACTGTCTGAAGGAATTAAAGTCGGTAAATGAGCTACTACATTCTGTATTTAAAAGGGATACTTTTAAGATCACTCCGGATAGTTTTAATTTCAACGGAATCAACAACAATTATATTTCTCAAATTTTTGAAGGGCAAATTGATACCGGTAAAATGATGCATGCTTTAGTGCATTTGGCTCAGCTAAAAGGCATCACTATATTAAATAATACTCAGGTAGAAGCTTTTCAAGATTCGGGTACTACAGTAACTGTAAAAACCACTGAATTAGAATTTACCACTAAAAAATTATTGATAGCAACAAATGGGTTCGCAGCACAATTAATTACTGAAAATGTAAAGCCTGCAAGAGCGCAGGTGTTGATTACCAAACCTATTAAAGATTTACATATTGAAGGAACTTTTCACCTAGAGGAAGGCTATTACTATTTCAGGAATATAGATAACCGAATTTTGTTGGGCGGTGGTAGAAATTTAGATTTCAAAACTGAAGAGACTACCGAATTTGGTACTACTGCACTAGTAGATAATAAGCTTAAAGAACTTTTGAAAACGGTTATTTTACCAAGGCAACCTTTTGAAATTGATTATAGTTGGAGCGGTATTATGGGTGTAGGTCAGCAAAAGAAACCAATACTAAAACTTTTAAGTGAAAATGTGGCTTGCGGTGTTCGTTTAGGTGGTATGGGTATTGCAATTGGCAGTACTATCGGTAAAAAACTGGCACAATTAATTAGTTAATCGGAGTGCTTTTTAACCCATTTTTTAAAATCTTATCTAAAAGGCAGGTGTACTCTTATTTTTATTTATAAATTGTCTATCCCCTTTGATTATCTATTGCCTATAATGCACTTATCGGTTTATCTAGAACAGTAGACTTTTAAGATGGTATGTAATAGCATATACTATATGAGAATATTTATTAGAAGAAGTACTATGGCTGTATTTACAGCTGTACTAGCCAGTTTTTGTTTTACCAGTTGTGGGGTGTCTAAAACCAATTACCACAGAGAATATACTAAGATTTGGAAAGAATATATTAAAAGTGAGGCATGGAAACAGTCTTTAATAGCCAATAATTCGAATGCTTCCGATGATTTTTACGTAAGTAATGATGCAGAGGGCGCACTGGCAGAACATGATGCTATAACATCAGGATTTGGTGAAAAGTATGAATCTTTAGTTTCTAAGGCTTACTTTAAAATAATTACGGAAGCCGAAAAGGCAGATGCGAGAATAACTGCCGATTATAGGTTGTTGAATGATAATGAGAACGCCGTAAAAACGGATAAAAGAAAGATTCAAGAAATTACAAAACGTTACGAGGCACATAAGGCAATGCTCAGCGGACTCAAATCTTGGAATGTTTTTAGTGAAGACCGCTCGGGTGATTTGGAGTATTTTAAATCGGAAAACGAAAAAGAAATTCAAAAGATGATGAGTACTGGTGAAAGTGATTATCAAATCGTAAATTACTTAATCTATAAACTGGCAGATCTGTACCACATTGAAGGAAATTGAATCACTTGATACATTAAAAAAAGACGCTTATAATTTTTGTGTTCTTTTCGTTACCGATAGGTTGACAAGAATTCAAGACCACATTAAAGAATTGGAAACGGCGCTTACCTCAGAGACCAAAAGTAGTGCTGGCGATAAACACGAAACAGGTCGCGCAATGATTCAGCTAGAGCGTGAAAAACTAGGTCAGCAGCTCGCAGAACTAGAAAAAACCCAACAACTATTGTCAAAAGTACCAAAAGACAGAAAAGCCCCAACGGTAGGTTTAGGTAGTTTGGTCATTACAGATACTTTCATTTATTATATAGCTATATCAGCAGGGGAATTTAAAAGCAAACCTAAATCGGTATACTGTATATCTGCCGCTACACCTATTGGTAAACTCGCCTTTGGTAAAGTAGTTGGCGATGTTTTTAGTTTTAATGGTAAGGAGTTGACTATTGTTGAGGTTCGATAAATATTAATTAAGTTATCTTGATGTTATATTGAATTTTTTGAATGGTAAAATAACTGTTAATTTAATGACTATAGAAACTAGGAAGACAAGGCTAACCTCAAACAATAACTTGAAATCATGGAAATATTCTATTTACTCATCGCAGTCATTGCCATAATTATAATGACGACAAAGCTTAAGATCCATGCTTTTTTGGCATTGTTCATCATTTCAATTTTATACGGAATTTTTGCGGGTATGCCTTATGCTGATATCATTGTATCTATCAATGAAGGTTTTGGTGGTACACTTGGTAAAATAGGATTAATTATAGTGCTTGGGGTAATCATCGGTGCGTTTCTTGAGCATACGGTTGGTGCATTTGCCATTGCAGAAAAAGTATTGGGCTTTATAGGGAAGAAACGTGTGACGATGGCAATGGGTATTATCGGTTACATTGTGTCTATCCCTGTATTTGCAGATAGTGGTTTTATGCCACTACATCCTCTAAATAAAAGTCTTTCCAAGAAAGCGAAAATATCAATTGCTGGCCCGGCAATAGCTTTAGGTTTGGGCTTAATGGCATCGCATACGATGGTGCCTCCAACTCCCGGTCCTATAGCCGCGGCAGGTATTCTTGGCGCAGATTTAGGTCTTGTAATTGCCTTTGGCTTTCCAACAAGCATAGTGGCTTTGATTGTTGGAATCATATTCGCTAAGAAATATGCATCAAAAACCATGATTGAACCCGATGTTGAAGATGCACTAGAAGCAGAACAGGAAATTAAAGATTCACCTAGTGCCTTAAAAGCATCAATACCAATTCTAGTTCCTATTTTTCTAATTGTCTTAAAGTCTGTTTTAAACTCTATGGATATCGAACAAGAAAACGGACTATTAGATTTTATCAATTTTGTGGGTGAACCGGTCATATCACTTTTGATTGGAGTTTTCTTATGTCTGCTCTTACCTAAAAAATTAGATTACGATATGCTTTCCTCGGCTGGTTGGGTAGGTAAGGCAATTAAAGATGCAGCTTCTATATTATTGATAACAGGTGCCGGCGGAATTTTTGGTAAAATATTACAGAACTCTGGTATTGCCGATATTTTAGGGCAAACATTGACCGATTATAATATGGGTATTTTCTTGCCTTTTGTTCTTGCTGCAGCGTTGAAAACCGCGCAAGGTTCTTCGACGGTGGCATTGGTAACAACAGCATCGATAATCATGCCTATGATGTCATCACTTGGTTTTGATACCGAAATACAGAAAGCCTTGGTAGTTGTTGTTATCGGGGCTGGTTCTGCAGTAATCTCTCATGCAAACGATAGTTTTTTCTGGGTGGTAACACAAATGAGCGGCATGAACGTAAAAACAGGGTATCGACTTTTCGGCTTAGGTACGGGAGTTCTTGGTCTTACAGGTGCAATAACCGTGTTTGTATTCTATTCCATCTTTGCATAAAATGATATAGCTATTAGTAGTCTGGCTTACCGCGATTCGACTTTTTGAGTGAGGTAATTTTTTTGCTTTTTAATCTTTTTTCAATAGACGATCTCGTGGGTCTACTTTTCTTTCGTGCCTTAGGTACTATCAAAGATTTTTCGAGAAGTTTAAAGAAACGTTTAATAACCAATTCTTTGTTTTTGTGTTGGCTTCTAGATTCATCGCATTGCATAATTAGAAGACCTTCTTTGCTTAGTTTCTTTTCTAGCTTTAATAAAACTCTTTTCTTTTGGCGTTCTGTTAGTCCGGTAGAATCTTCAATATGAAAAGAAAGCTCAACTTTAGAAGACACTTTATTTGCATGCTGACCACCAGGACCACTACTTCTAATGGCTTTAAACTGTAACTCGTTTAGTATTTGTTCTTGGTTCACAACATGCTTTTAGCAAATGTATAAAAAAAGAATTGCCCTATTTTTTATGTAAAATTGGAACATTTTTTGGTCAAGAGTACTTTCTGTAAATTGAAAAGTTAGCTCGTAGCAGCCTCTTGTATTCGTTGATTTATAGTTTCAATGGCGACATTTAAAAAAACCTCTTTTCCTTTTGGCAGTAATTTGTCTGCATTGAAAAAAATGGTTTCATCATCATCACTTTTACTTTCGGTTAAGTAATAGGCACCCATTGGGTAAGCTTTTTCTACAGTAACATGAAATCCTGATGAAGGCGAAACTCGAAACTCGTGAGCATAAACTATTATTTTCCTTTTTGTATTCGCATAGGTTTTAAGCACATCGATTGAAATCATGCTCGCCTCGCCAAAAAGGGATGCCACGTATAAACTTTTTGGGTTCTTATAAAGTTCCATTGGTCTTGCCCGTGCAATTATTTCCTTATCACGTAAAACGACTGCACGATCGGCAAATGGTAAAACATCATTTACATCATGTGTCGCAACAATGGTAGTAATAAGATTCTCTTTCAGGTAATTGAAAATATTACGACGTAAGCTATTTTTAAGAAAATTATCTATATGACCAAAGGGTTCGTCTAAAAGTAAGACTTCGGGCTTTTGTGCCAAAACTCTAGCCAAGGCAACACGTTGTTGCTGACCACCACTTAGCGTTTTAACTTTGGTATTTGCAAATGCTGTTAGCTCTATCATTTCTAATAGTTCTTGTGTTCTTTCTTTTAATTCTTCGGGATAAAAAACAGAAAGATACTGGCTAATGTTTTCAGAAACTGTAATGAACGGCATGAGGTCAAAATCTTGAGAAAGGTATTTCATAAAAGGAGCACCAGGAGCCAAGTTGTACGCCGGACCCAAAATTTGCTCATCTTCCCAAAAAATTTCACCTTGCTCCAAATCCATTAACCCATACATGAGTTTTAACAAGGTACTTTTACCACAGCCACTTTCACCAATAATAGCGACATGTTCTCCACGTTGAATACGTAAATTAATGGATTGTAAAACTGGAAGTTTATCATAAGAAAATGAAAGATTCTCTACTCTTAACATGCTTTTATACTTAGGACTGTAAAATTGAAAAATCCGTTCCAATTTGAAACGAATTTTTCAATAATTTATTGATTTAAGAGTGTAATTACTCCTTAAAATCTTACAATATCGTTTTATTTGGCAATTCGGTATAACCCATATTGAAGAGCGTAAAGCCGAAAATATCTGCAAATTGTTCAATGGTTTTACTAACAGGTGTACCTGCACCATGACCGGCATTTGTTTCAATACGTATTAAAGTTGGGTTGGTACCTTCTTGCTTTTCTTGAAGCTCTGCCGCAAATTTAAAACTATGGGCAGGTACTACTCTGTCGTCATGGTCACCTGTTGTAACCAAAGTAGCAGGGTAAGCTGTATCTGCTTTTACATTGTGTACAGGCGAATATCCTTTTAAGTACTGAAACATTTCATCATCGTCATCTGCAGTACCATAATCATAAGCCCATCCGGCACCAGCCGTAAATGTATGATAGCGCAACATGTCCATAACCCCAACTGCAGGCAAAGCTACCTGCATTAAATCTGGTCTTTGGGTCATCGTGGCGCCAACTAGTAATCCGCCATTAGAACCTCCGCGAATAGCTAAGAATTCTTTTGAAGTGTACTTATTATCTATTAAGTATTCTGCAGCAGCAATAAAGTCATCGAATACATTTTGCTTTTTAGTTTTGATACCCGCATCATGCCATTTTTTACCATATTCCCCACCGCCACGTAGATTGGGAACAGCATAAATTCCGCCTTGTTCCATCCAAACGGCATTACCGATACTGAATGACGGAGTTAAACTTACATTGAATCCGCCGTAGGCGTAAAGAATCGTTGGGTTTTTACCATTCAACTCCGTACCCTTTTTGTAAGTAATGATCATAGGCACCTTGGTACCATCTTTAGAAGCATAGAAAACTTGCTCAGAAGTATAATCAGCAGCATTAAAATCTATTTCTGGCTTCCAGTATAGTTCATATTCACCGGTTGCAGGATCAAATTTATAGGTAGACGCGGGAGTGTTGTAATTGGTAAAAGAGAAATACAGCTCTTTATCCTCTTTCTCACCACCAAATCCGCCAACGGAACCCATACCTGGTAATTTTACTTCACGGATGAGTTTACCATCGTAATCATATTGATTTACTTTAGAAATGGCGTCTACCATATATTCGGTAAAGAAATAGCCAGCACCAGTATTCGGATTTAATACATGCTCCGTTTCCGGAATAAAATCTACCCAATTTATGGCTTCTGGGTTAGCAGCGTCAACAGTAACTATTTTCTTGTTCGGGGCATTTCTGTCGGTAACGATATATAGTTTAGAACCGATATTATCAATAACATAATTATCAGATTCGGTGTCTTCGACCATGGGTATCAGCAATCCGTTCGGGTCTTCTAAATTTTGAATAAATAATTTGTTGCCAGAAGTAGAAACAGAGGCACTTATTAATAGATACTTATTGTCTTCGGTAACATTTGCACCGATATAACGATGCTTTTCTAGGGGTGTACCGCCAAAAATTAGTTTATCATTTTTTTGGGGAGTACCTAATTTATGATAGTATACTTTGTGTTGATCTGTTTTAGCAGAAAGCTCACTACCTTTTGGTTTGTCATAACTAGAATAGTAAAAACCTTCTTTACCTTTCCAAGAGAGTCCGCTAAATTTTATGTCAATCAAGGTGTCTTCGACAATCTCTTTAGTTTCGGCATTTATAATAATCGCTTTTCGCCAATCGCTACCACCTTCAGAAATTTGATAGGCTGCTAATGAACCATCTTTAGTAAAACTCAAACCCGCCAAAGATGTAGTGCCATCTTCAGAAAAGGTATTTGGGTCTAAAAATACCTCGGGCTCCTCATCTCCTTTAGCTCTATATACGACGTATTGATTTTGGAGTCCGTTATTTTTCACGAAATAGGTGTAATCTCCTTTTTTAAAAGGCGAACCTAGTTTCTCATAATTCCACAGTTTTTCAAGACGATTTTTTAAATCATTTCTAAAAGGGACATGTTCTAAATAACCAAAGGTGGTCTTATTCTGTTCTTTTACCCAAGCTTCTGTTTCTGGACTTCTATCATCTTCTAACCAACGATAGGGGTCTTTAATTTCGGTGCCAAAATAAGTATCTACAGTATCAACTTTTGCGGTAATAGGATATTTCACAGTAATAGGTTCAGGTTTAGATTGTGCGTTAGAGGAAAAAGTAAGGGTAAGGATGAATAATATTGTTAGAATTTTTTTCATGAGAGTTCAGTTTGCACTAAAATACCATAAAAAAACCTTCAAAACAGCTAAGTTTTGAAGGTTTTAAGGTTGTAATGGGTATAAATTAAACTAAGCCTTTTTCTACTAGGTATTCAGAAATTTGAACGGCGTTTGTCGCAGCACCTTTTCTAAGGTTATCGGCAACGATCCACATATTCAAGGTATTTCTTTGCGTTTCATCTCTACGTATACGACCAACAAAAACTTCATCTTTATCATGAGCGTATATTGGCATTGGGTAGGTATTCGTATCAGGGTTGTCTTGAACCGTTACACCTGGCATTTCATTTAAGAGACGACGGACTTCATTTAGCTCAAAATCATTTTCGAACTCTACGTTTACAGATTCTGAATGTCCGCCAGCAGTAGGTATTCTAACTGCCGTAGCACTAATTGAAAATGTGCGATCATCTAATATTTTTTGAGGTTCGCGCGCCAATTTCATTTCTTCTTTAGTATATCCGTTTTCCATGAAAACATCGCAATGTGGCAATGCATTTCTACCAATTGGGTAAGGGTATGCCATTTCGCCTTGTATACCTGCGATTTCATTTTCTAGTTGCTTAACTGCTTTTACCCCAGTACCAGAAACCGACTGATAGGTAGAAACAATAACACGTTTCATTTTGTATTTCTTGTGCAATGGGTATAGTGCCATTACCAATTGTATTGTAGAGCAATTCGGATTCGCAATAATTTTATCTTCGGAAGTAAGCTCATGAGCATTGATTTCGGGAACTATCAATTTTTTGGTAGGATCCATTCTCCAGGCAGAAGAATTATCTACTACTGTAGTGCCGACTTCAGCAAATTTTGGAGCCCATTCTAAAGAGGTATCACCACCTGCCGAAAATATGGCAATATTCGGTCTTGCGGCTACAGCATCTGCCAAGCCTATAATTGTATGTTCTTTTCCTTTATAGGTCATCTTTTTACCTACAGAACGTTCAGAGGCAACTAGTAATAATTCCGTTAACGGAAAATTACGTTCTGCCAATACTTTCAACATTACTTCGCCAACCATGCCTGTTGCACCAATTACAGCTACTTTCATTTGTCAAACAATTTTATTAAGCGGCAAAAATAGGTAATACTAGTACTTGAGCAAGTAAAAAAGAAAAGAATAATCAAAATATAACAAATTGTTTAAAATATAACAATTGTTTGTTTGGAGGTAATTAGGAAAGTGTAATAAAAAAAGAACCGTCAACAATGTTAGCGTAACAAAGTTGACGGTTTTAATTAAAATAAGTTGCAGTGCAACGGTACCCCAATTACAGGGTGTATTTTAGATTACTTTTTTAAAGCATCTCTTATTTCTGCTAATAACTCTTCTGCAGTTGGTCCTGCTGGTGCAGCTGGAGCTGGAGGAGTTTTAGTTTTGTTGTAAGCTTTAACGATAACGAACATTACGAATCCAACGATTAATAAGTTAACAATAGCGTTTACCCATGCACCCCAACGGATAGCATTTTCTGGCTTAGCAATTACGCCATCTGCACCAACAACTGCTTCATCTAAGACTAATTTCAAATCTGCAAAATCAACTCCACCTGCGAAGTGACCTACGATTGGCATGATGATGTCGGCAACAAATCCGTTTACTACTAATCCTACTGCTCCGGCTAAAATAACTGCTACAGCAAAATCGATGACGTTACCCGTCAAAATAAAATTCTTGAATTCTTTTAACATGTTTACTTAATTTAAGTTAATGGTTATTTTTAAAAAGTATCGCAATTTAGTAAAAAAATCGATTCCTTAATTAAATGTTAACGAATCAATTTTTAATAATTCGCTTAATGCGTTGAGAAAGTCCCGTAAGTATTTCATAAGTGATGGTTTGGGCAGTTTCCGCAAATTCGTTTGCAGAGATATTTTTTCCAAAAAGCTCTACTTCATCCCCTTCTTCACATTCAATATCAGTGACATCGACCATGATCATATCCATACAAACATTTCCAATAATTGGGGCTAGTTTTCCGTGTATACTTACATATGTTTTTCCATGGCCATATTCTCTACCTATACCATCTGCATGACCTAAAGGCAAGGTAGCTGTTATGGTTTTGTGGTCAGATTTGTATTTGCGATTATAGCCAACAGACTCCCCTGTAGGTATAGTATGTTTTTGAGAAATGATTGTTTTTAAGGTCATTACCGGTTGTAATTCAGCATCTACATGTGGTTCGTTACCATAACCGTAAAGACCGATTCCACTTCTAACCATATCATATTGCGCATCTGGGTAGTTTATTATACCCGAGGTATTGAGCACATGCTTTAAAGTCTTTGTTTTAAATAGTGTATCCGCCTTTTTGCAAATAGCATCAAACCGAGTTAATTGAAGATTGGTGAAGTCAGTTTCGTTGGCATCTTCAGTAGCTGCCAAGTGCGATAACAGTGCAATTACCTGAACTGCTTTCTGTTGGTCAATAAGAGTTGCGATTTCGAGTAAGTCATTCGCAGAAAAACCTAATCTATTGAGTCCCGTATTAAATTTTAAGTGAATTGGGTAATCTGTCTTACCCAATTCTAAGGCAGTTGCTATAAAATCAGATAGAATAGTTTTAGAATAAATGCTAGGCTCAAGATTATTTTCGATTAGTATTTTAAAATGAGTTTTCTGAGGGTGAAGCACTAAAATAGGTGCGGTAATACCGCCCTCTCTAAGTGTTACGCCTTCATTTACATAAGCCACGGCAAAATAATCGACGCCTAAATTTTGAAGGTATGTGGCAATAGCGACAGAATCACTGCCATAAGCATATGCCTTTACTACCGCCATAAATTTGGTATCGGGCTTTATTTTAGAGCGTAAAAAAGTATAGTTATGACCAAGTGCCTTTAGGTCAATTTCTAAAACGGTTTCCTCTGCCTTAGCCATTTTCCTTCTTTTTGATGGCATCGATTTCCTCAGATTTTACATCCATCGTTTTCACTTTTTCTTTAAGCATGGCTTTGTAATATGCACCTCTACTTAAAGGTTCATATTCATTTACTTCACCCAACATGACCAATTTATCGTTGTTAGATTTTCTAAAACTATAATTTGCCAAGTTGCCCGTGCGGGTGCAAATGGCGTGTACTTTGGTAACATATTCTGCGGTAGCCATAAGAGCAGGCATGGGTCCGAAGGGTTTTCCTTTAAAATCCATGTCCAGTCCCGCAACAATAACTCTAACACCTTTATTTGCTAGGTCATTACAAACGGTAACTATTTCATCATCAAAGAATTGAGCTTCGTCAATGCCGATAACATCGCAGGTATCTGCTAGAATACGAATATTTGCAGCGGCTGGTACTGGCGTAGAACGAATTTCGTTGGCATCGTGCGATACCACCATTTCATCATCATAACGGGTATCTACCATAGGCTTAAAAATTTCAACCTTCAATTTGGCAAACTGCGCTCTTTTGAGTCTACGGATCAATTCTTCTGTCTTTCCAGAAAACATCGACCCGGCAATGACTTCTATCCAGCCGAATTGTTCTTTAGGATTAACTGTGTTTTCAAGAAACATTTTGTAATTTTAGACGAAAATAATCGGTTTTTCGTTTATTATTTAAGAATGATAAAGGTATTTAAAAAACCCGCTATTTAGGACTTTACCGTAAAAATTGTGAGATGAAAAATAAGTTGAAACTGGAATTGAGAAAGTTATCTACAGAAATTTTGACTGCTGATAATTTAGATGATGTAACAAAATTGTATGAGGTTTCTAAAAACCTATACGAGAAACTCGCTGTGCTTAAGTTTATTGAGGTAGAACTCAATGATATGGAAGTTGATGTTTCTAAAAATGCTATTGCGGCAAAATTCGAAGAAATGGCGAATGCCGTAATGAAAGGAAATACAGGAGTACCAGAGAGTAATCCGCATGAAGAAGATATTATTAAGTATCCTGGGATGGAAACTATAAAAGGATTTATTTCTGAAATGCCAGATAATAATCAATTAGAAGATGTATTGGCAGAGTTTATGTCAACGCCGAATCTAATGAAGAATGATAAGGAGCTTTTTATGCCTTCAAAAGAAGACCTAAATCAGACCGATGCATCTCCAAAATCATTAAATGACCGTTTAGCAAAAAGTAATGTAAAAGTAGATTTGAACGATCGCTTGGCATTTGTAAAACATTTATTTAATAATAACATGGAAGATTACAACCGTGTGCTATCTCAGTTAAATACCATTGATACCGAAGAACGCTCGATTTCATTTATAAAAAATATGGTAAAGCCAGACTATAATAATTGGGCAGGTAAAGAACCATATGAAGAAAGATTCATTGAATTGGTATCTCGTAGATTCTCTTAGTTAATATATGTATCGGCGACCCAGCACCGGTGTTGGGTTTTTTGCTCGATAATAGAGATTTAAATGCTCTTACGATTGTGTCAAAATCTAAATTAAATTTTCAAATCAATGCCTCGAGTGCCTGCCTTGAGGTTTTTTACTTTAAAATACATGGGAAAGCTTTATTTAGTACCTACACCGATCGGAAATTTAGAGGATATGACCTTAAGGGCGATTCGTGTTCTTAAAGAAGTAGATTTAATACTTGCGGAAGACACACGTACCAGCGGTAAATTATTGCATCATTTCGAGATTGGTACACAGATGAAAAGCCACCATATGCACAACGAGCATAATATGGTCGATTATTTGGTAGGTAAGCTAAAAGGAGGTGAGAATATTGCACTAATTTCAGATGCAGGTACACCGGCAATTTCAGACCCAGGTTTTCTTTTAACTCGTGCCTGTGTTGAAGCGGGTATTGAGGTCGACTGCTTGCCGGGCGCAACAGCTTTTGTACCAGCTTTGGTCAATAGCGGTTTGCCAAATGATAAGTTTGTTTTCGAGGGATTTTTGCCCGTAAAAAAGGGAAGACAGACACGATTGAAATTATTGGCAGAAGAACAACGTACCATTATCTTTTATGAGTCTCCACATAAGTTACTAAAGACCTTGGGCAATTTTGTGGAATATTTCGGAGCAGAAAGACCTATCTCCGTTTCAAGAGAGTTGACCAAACTTTACGAAGAAACAGTTCGTGGAACTGCAGAGGAAGTTTTAAAACACTTTACCGAGAAACCACCAAAAGGGGAAATTGTGATTGTTGTTGGGGGTAATAAGTAGAAACTTCTAAAATTCTACAACAGCTTCAAATTCCTATAACTCAAGTGTTAATTTGAAGAAATAGATAAGAATATTTCAAAATCAGAATTATCTTCGTGCCGATTAATGAAAAAAATTCTCACATATACATTTATACTGTTATACCTCACAGCGATGGTAAAACCGGTGTTGCCTGTATTGGAGTATATAATTAATCAAGACTACATTGCTGAGGTTTTATGTATCAACAAAGACAAACCGATGCTTAATTGTGATGGTAAATGCTACCTGTCGCAAATGATAAAAAAGCAGCAACAAGAAGATCATAAAGATATACCTTCTGCTGATCTTCGTGAATATCCTATTGGTTTTGTAAGTATTCTCGATTGCAATTTTCAAAATACAATAGTTGAAACAAAAGTGGTTTCAATACATCCTAGTTTAAACGAACAACAGTTTATATCGGCTGTTTTTCATCCGCCTAACTTCTTATCTTAAATACAACTTACCATACGTATGCCTTTTTTGAAAAGGTATATGCTATTGTACATTTTACCGCGACACAAAATCTGTAGTCGTGTACAAAATCAATTATTTTAAATCATGCCTAAGACATTGTCATTAGGTAAAACCATTACATAAACTAAGGTGTAGTACGTCGTAATACTTTTGGTAAAAACCAGAGGTATAGCTTCACGAACTATATCGAATAATTAATACATCAACACATGAAATCTATATATAAAATATTTACAGTAACTCTAATATTAAGTGTATTTGCCAGCTGTAGCAGCGATGATGACGCTACAACCGAACTAATGGGAGAAAACAGTGTAACCCTTGAGTTCGATAATAGTGTAGGATCAGACGATTTACTATTGGCAACTTCTAGCTATACCAATTCGCAGAATGAAACTTTAACCATTACCAGGCTAAATTACATTGTAAGTAACTTCAGTTTAACCAATGATGCAGGTGAAGTATTTACATATGATAAAGATGACAGCTATTTTGTTACAAGTGAAGAAACGGCTAGCACAGAGGTAGTGCTAGAGAATATACCGGCAGGCACCTATGTATCTGTAACTTTTGGTATAGGCGTAGACCAAGAAAAATATCTTCAAGGTGCAGAAGGTCAGGGCGATTTTTTAACCGTAGCAGAAGAAACAAATATGATGTGGTCATGGCAAGCGGGCTACAAGTTTTTAAATTTTGAAGGAACTTTTACTTCAGGAACGGTAACAGAAGCAACAGACTTTAAAGTACACATGGGTAGTCACGGATCTAGCTTGGACAACTACAAAGAAGTAACCTTGAGCTTAGGTACAGATGCTTTGGTTAGCGATGAAATGTCACCTATAATTCATTTGGTAGCAGATGCTAATGCCATTTTAGATGGGGAGAATAAATTGTCTTTGACCGAGCAGTCGGTTATTATGGTGAGCGAAGAAAAGTCGCCAAAAGTTGCATTGAACACAGCAAGCATGTTCTCTGTAGACCATGTACATAACGGTTCAGAACATTCACACTAAATTAATAAGGGTCGCTCATTTTGGGCGACCCTACTTTAAAATATAACAGATGAAATATCTATTTTGGGTATTACTGTCCGTGTTTTTGGTGTCATGCAATGAAGATGATGAGTACGTAGTTATTGAGAATACTTTTCTAACGGTAGACGTTCCTGAGAATTTTCCTGATTTGGCGTATGATATAGAAGCAAATCCGCCAACGCAATTGGGCTTTGAGCTAGGAAAGAAATTATTCTATGATGGCAAACTATCCTCATCCGGATTTATCTCTTGTGGTTTCTGCCACGAGCAGAGTTCAGCGTTCACCCACCACGGACATCAATTTAGTCACGGTATAAATGACTTAGAAGGCACTAGAAATACGCCATCCATATCGAACATGGCATTTTTTACCGAATTTGCTTGGGATGGTGCTACATCACACTTAGACCTTTTTCCAATAATTCCTATTACCAATGAGGTAGAAATGGGTGAAACTATGACCGGTGTCATCAATAAACTCATAGCCGATACCGAGTATCAAAAAGAATTTGAAATGGCTTTTGAAGAAGGTGGTGTAAATGCCGAAAATTTTTTAAAAGCGATATCTCAGTTTATGGTTATGATGATTTCTTCAAATAGTAAATACGATAAGTATGTTCGCAATGAAGAAGGCGGTGAATTGACCGAAACTGAAGCATTTGGTTTATCGGTTTTTCAGCAAAAATGTGCTTCATGCCACGCTACAGATTTATTTACAGATGGCAGTTTTAGAAACAATGGTCTACCGCCTAATCCGCAGTTGAATGATATTGGTAGAGCAGAGGTTAGTGGTAGTAATAGTGACAACTATAAATTTAAAGTACCTAGTTTAAGAAACGTATCATTGACCGCGCCCTACATGCATGATGGCAGGTTTGGTAGTTTAGAATCTGTATTAAATTTCTACAGCAATGGTATGATAGAGTCAGAAACCTTGGATAATTCTTTACAAACCGAAGACGGATTGGGCATTGCATTGAACGATGAAGAAAAGGAAGGCTTGTTAGCTTTTTTTGAAATATTGACGGATGATACTTTTATAAATGACGAACGATTTTCAGAATATTAAAATATGAACAAGATTATAATATATATGTTTTTGCTTGGTGGCTTATTTACTGCCCAAGCAAATGATTTACCAGAAGCGACATCTGAGTGTATTTGGAAAAATACAGCATATGAATATTTCTGTGATACATGCGGTTGCGGAGGTAATGGAGGTAGTATGGGTTTCGGAACCGGACTGAACAATAACTTCGTGGGATTACGATATATTGGTCAGAAATACCGCTCTAAAGATGGTATTTTTGATAATTCCCCATGGATAAATGAAAATTTCAACACGGTACAAGCATGGGGTAAATTTCCTATCGGAGATCGCTTTTTGGTAAATGCCATACTCCCATATCATTCACACAATAGAACATTTGTAGATAATACAGAACAGACTATAAATGGTATTGGTGATGGTACGGTTTTAGCATATTACAATCTACTAAAGCAAACTGCTGATAGTATAGTTTCAATAAAGCCAGAACATGCTTTGCAAATTGGCGGAGGTATAAAATTACCAACAGGAACTTTTGATGCAGCCAATAATGAAGGCAGTGTTAACCCTGGGTTTCAATTAGGTACCGGTAGTTGGGATTATATTTTAGCCGCAAATTACGGTATTACACATAGAAATTGGGGTTTTGCTGCCCTATTGAACTACACGATAAAAACCGAGAATAGTAAAAGCTACTTGTTCGGTTACCAATGGAATGCAGCGCTGAATACCTATAAAACATATTATGTTTCTCCGTCAGTATCCCTTACTCCGCAAGTAGGACTAGGTGCCGAATATTTTGAAGAGAATCAAGAGTTTAATCTTACAGTGCCAGATACAGGTGGCAAAGTCTATTTTGCACGTTTTGGTATAGAAGCTAATTACAATAGGTATGCATTAGGTATTTCTAGTATGTTGCCTATATCTCAAAATTTGAATGAAGGTAAAGTAGAAGTAAAAAATAGGGTTTCATTATATTTGAATATCAATATTTAAGAAATAACCCAATTTAAGACCAAAAGTAAGTGATGACATTAGAAGAGTTCAAGAATAAACTAAAGACCTCACCGAAAGAAATTAATTTTTCTGACACTATGGTTGTGATTGATTCGAAATACAGTTTTACACCAACGGCATATACGAACGGAGCTATTAGAAACGAAGTGGGTCAAAACTCCGGTTCTTGTAAGCTATTCTCTTTTGCTATTAGGGAAGGCCTTTCAAAAGAGGAAACCCTAGCTTGTTTTGGTCAATATTATTTTGATGAGGTCTTACTTGATTTAAAAGGAAGCTCTCATCAGAATATTCGAAATTTTATAAAAACTGGTTTTGAAGGTTTGTCTTTTGATGGCGAAGCATTAAAATAATTATTTTAAAGGTCTAAAGCACCTTAAATTGTCGCTATGATAACACCTTGGGTTATAGCATCTTTTACGGTTGTCGTGGTTTATTTTTTAGATCATTGGGAGAACAAGTATATAGAATCGCTTTTTGATTGGGTACCTGCTATTTTATTGGCATATGTAATACCGGCAATAATTTCATACACCTTAAAGGTTGATTATTCACAAGCAAACATCCACGATTTTAGCAAAGATTATTTTATTCCCTTGGCAATAATTGCGGTAATGAGTAGTCTGTCAATAGCACAGCTAAAAGCAATAGGCATAAGACCTATTTTGGTTTTTGTTGCAGGGTCTTTGTTTATCGCCGTATTTCCTGTGCTACTAATATTCCTATTTTCTGAGACAGAATTAATTAGTGAAATCATTATTAAAGATCAGTATTGGATGGGTATTCCGCCAATAGTAGGTAGTTGGATCGGTGGCAGTACAAGTCAGTTGGTGTTAAAAGAATTGGTCGATTGCCCTGAGAATATATTTCTTGCTGTTTTGGTTATGGATAATATTTTGGTAAACGTGTGGACAATTATAATGTTTCAGACGATTAAAAAAAGTGATTCTCTAAACAGATGGTTTAAAATAACAGATGCAGCTATACCCGAAGATATTCGTAAAGATACTGGAGATAAACTTGGGGCTAAATGGTGCTTTTTAATCATACTATGTGCAGTAGTCTTGAGCAATTTTTTAATAGAGAGCTTTGTTACCAAGGTTGTGTTGCTATCTTTTCTTGGGCTATTATTGAGTAATTTCATTCCGAATTGGAATTATAGGTTTGTATTAAAGATTGGTGGAATATTAATTATTGTAGTGATGGCTGTTTTGGGGTTAAAACTACAAATAGCCACCTTAGGTTTTGATATGTCTTTTTTAGGTTTTCTTAGTATATGGTTAGTAGGGCATTTTCTGTTTATGATAGGCGTTGCGAAGTTATTAAATGTAAATATAGCTTGGGTACCAATCGCCAGTATGGCAAATGTTGGGGGTATAGCTACGGCACCGGCAGTAACGGCGGCATATAATTTAAAATGGATGCCACATGCCATAGTATTGGCAATTTTAAGTATGGCTACAGGTACATTCTGGGGTATGTTAACAATTTGGCTATTGAGAAATTTTGTTGCCTAAAATAATAAGATTAGAAACGAATATATAAATGCAAGAATTATTATCTGAAATAAGAGGTTGCGAGGTTTGTAAGGCACATTTGCCTTTAGAACCAAGACCAATTGTTGCGGGTACAATTAATTCAAAAATAATATTGGTAAGTCAAGCGCCAGGTAGAAAAGCCCATGTTGAAAACAAAGCTTGGGATGACCCAAGTGGCAAAAAGCTTAGAGAGTGGCTTGGTGTCAATGAAGAGGTATTTTATAATCCTAATAATTTTGCAGTACTGCCCATGGGGTTTTGTTATCCAGGTAAGGGAAAGACCGGCGATTTACCACCCAGAAAAGAATGTGCTCCCTTGTGGCATTCTCAGGTATGGGACCAATTCAATAATGTACAACTCATTTTATTGATCGGTAAATATTCTCAAGACCAATATCTGGGGAAGAAAGCAAAAAAGAACCTGACCGAAAATGTATTGCATTACAAAGAATACTTGCCTAAGTTTTTTCTCTTGCCACATCCATCACCTGTAAACCGTTTTTGGCGTAGTAAGAATCCGTGGTTCGAGGAAGATGTTGTTGGGGAGTTGCAAGAGTTGGTTGCTAAGATTTTGAAATAAAATATAATTGCAAGTAACAAAGCAATCTGCTTGTTTTAGATTATCCTTTAAATTCAACCTAAAGACCTCCTGAACCACAAAAAAGGTCATGAATTAATAATTCTCAAAATTTCAAATATTCTATTAAGAAAGAAAACTAGAAGTATCGCAAAAACAATAATGATAGTGTAGGCTTCCCTTTTTTAGGACACCTCTAAATTCGATAAATAATTATTATTTAGGTCAGATTTGATGAAGAATTTA
>NZ_JBGQOO010000006.1:0-220547 GCF_052119685.1 Maribacter spongiicola
GTAAAGTTCTGATATAACGAACCGCCGTGTACGAGACCCGTACGCACGGTGGTGTGAGAGGCGCACCGTGGGCTTTACAGCTCACGGCCGTCTACTCGATTAGCAAATGTACTTTTTCATTTGAGTAGGAATTCCGTCCGCAATAGCTTTGCATGAGTAAAGTCCATCTGCGCAGACTTGCTCAAAAGTCCATCTGCGTAATACTTACGTTTTACTCTTCTAATCCGTCCGCAAACTTGTTCAAAAGTTCGTTTATTTGATTTTTTCTTTCTCTGCTTTTCTTTTTTTTCGAGAAACTATGAAAATAAGAATTAAACCCAAAACCATTAGGAAATCGCCTAATCCGTAAGCGTTTTTAAGTGCCTCGACAAAAAAGAATTTTTGAGATAGAAACGAAAGAAATCCAATGAATGTAAGAACGAGTCCTATGAGTTCTAATTTATTGTTGTCCATTTTTTAATGGTTTTTTAGGTTACAGTTTGATCATATACTTGACTTTTTACAAAATGGTCTTTAAGTATATTTGCTAACGGTCTCGTATAACCGTCATTTACGGGTTAAATTAGCGTTTATTTTCGGTTTGGCACAGACGTTAGCAATTCTGAGTGGATTCGGACGTAGTCGAATCCGCCGTAATTGCGGTTATACATTGTTGTACGCTGGCTTTTTTTCATTCCGTTACTAATTCCGTTTTGTTATTTTCCTTTTTAATTAAATATAATATTCTGCCTAAATACATTAAAAATGGAATTCCGCTTCCCAGTGTAATTGCAAATAGAAAATTATCATATTCCCAAGCTCCATAACAAACAAAAAGGAATGAAATCAGCATTAAAGTCAGTCCGATATAAATCCAGTTCTTTTTGTTCAAAATATTCTTTGAAAACAATAGTGAAATTGAAATCAGTTTTCCAATTAAGGAAACCAAAGCAATTAAAATCAGACTACTTTCAAAAGGATATTCTTTCTGAAAATTAAATCCGTTTTTAATCAGAGTCGGAATACTTATAAATTCAAACATTACCATTATACCGTAACCGTGTCCAGCAGGAACACCAATCAGAATTATTGAGTTCAGAATTAGGGTTATTATTATCGCTCTTTTTATCAATTATAGTTCGGTTTTCAGCTTGCGTACAACGTACGGATATGTGTACAATTACATATATCCCCATTATATAAACTCTAATCTAAAGGATTTTTAATTGTTTTAAAAGTATTTGTTGCAACATGAGTGTAAATTTCTGTTGTTTTGCTTGAGCCATGCCCTAAAAGTACTTGAATCTGCCTAAGGTCGACATTAGATTCTAAAAGATGTGTGGCAAAACTATGACGAAGTGTATGCGGTGACACATTTTGTTTTACACCTGCTTTATTAGCGGCTTGTTTAACTATTTGCACTACACTTTCTGGGCTATATCTTCCCCCTTTGCGCCCTTCGAAAAGAAATTCTTTAGGCTTCCATTCCTTAAAATACATCCTCAAATCTTTGAGTGCATTCTTTGATAAAAGAGTAAGTCTGTCTTTATTGCCTTTAGCTCCTTTAACCCTTATAAGCATTCGTTTGCTATCAATATCATTTAGTTTTAGGTTCAAAAGCTCGCTACGGCGCAAACCAGAACCATACAGTAGTTGTACAATGCATCTGTGCTTTAAGTTGTTGGTATGTTCAATTATAGATATTATTTCCTCTTTTGAAATTACCGTTGGTAGTTTATTTTCTTTTCTTGGTCGTTCTATTTCATAAAATCTATTTGGCATTCCTAATACTATTTCATAGTAAAATTTAATGGCATTGATGACTTGGTTTAAATAAGAGTTAGATACATTTCTTTGAATTAGTACTTGTAAATAAGCCCGTATGTCACTTTCATCAAGCGTTTCTAATTCTCTTTCTCTATAATGGTTAATGAACATTTCAAAGTAGGTTACATAAGTTTTAACCGTGCTATTGGCGTACTTTTTTAGTTCCAGTTTTAACAAATATTCTTCTGGGCAACGTCGATAACCTTGTACTATAACCCTTTTTCTAAACCATTGTACGTCTACTATTTCATTACTAGTATTAACAGGTTTGTTGATGTAAAATTTATTATAATTAATCCATACGATACCTTTAAAAGTAGTAAAGAGAATTCCCAGATTTTTTTTTGTGTTTAGTATATATGCCATATTGTACTGATGACTCCATTTAGGGTCAGGAAGCCCCTTGATCAAGTTCTGTATCAACTTATCAGGTGAGAATTTAATACCGATCATTTTCTGATCTTTAATCATTAAATGATATAAGGTTATTGATCTTAATGGATTCATGTTGTAAGAATAATTGAAAATAAAATAATTAGCGGTATATTAACTGAGTAATATACGTTTACAATCATTTATGATAAAAAGATGTCCGGAGTGCGATATTGAAGTTGTCGGAAGATCTGATAAGAAATTTTGTTCTGCAAAATGTAAATCCATTCATCAATATGAAAACATTCAAAAGCAAGAAGTTTTTTATCTAAGTGTAGACAAGCAATTGAAAAAAAATAGAAGGCTTTTAAAAAAGTTTAATAAATCTGGTTTTACTACCATTAGAACTACGGTTCTGTTAAACGACGGATTTAATCCTAAATATTTTACGCATTATTGGAAAACGAAGAAAGGGGAGCTTTATTTATTTTGTTATGATTTTGGATTTTTAAGTATGAATAGAAACGGAGTGCAGAAGTATCTAATTGTACAATGGCAAGATTATATGAATGATTGATCAATAAGATGATTTAACATAAAAAAAGGGACAGCCAATGGCTATCCCTTTTTAATATTTTGTTTAAAGCTATTTTATGCTCTTGAGGTCAAAGATTTAAAGAATACAAACCCAAAGCCTAAGAATAACATAAAGTGAAACGGAAACAGTCCGAAATCATTTAATGGTATTGCGCTGTACATACCGAACATGAAATAGACCATTAAGGCAAATTCTAATATCATATTTGGCGATAATTTCTTAGCTAAATATTTATTGCCTTTCCAGCTTTGCTTTATGGTGCTAATATTGAATTTTGGTGTACGTACAAATTCACTTCTTTTACCCATATGACCTTCAATTACAGCAATGGTATTGTGTAAAGAGAAACCTAATGCAACGGAGAAGAAAGTGAAGAATATACGTATGTAATCAACAAAGTTGTTAAAGCCGCTACCCTGTATACTCTTATAAGTAAACCAATAGCAAACGAATAAGATGATCGTACTTACGGTAAACAAGCTTAATAGTGAGAAAACCCAGTCTAAATGACCGTAGGTATTTTTAATATAGAGCGATGGTATACTTAATATAGCTACCAAGAACACGCACAAGAACATAGAGCTGTTCAGTAAATGCATAACCCCGTGAAACTTTGTTTTAAAAGAAATATTTTTTGCAGTTATAACGCTCCATACCGTTTTTCTAAAGTTCTCGGCACCACCTTTGTTCCAACGAAATTGTTGTGAACGTGCGGCACTAATAACTACAGGTAATTCTGCAGGCGTTTCTACGTTTTCTAAATACTTGAATTTCCAATTTTTTAACTGTGCTCGGTAGCTCAAATCTAAATCTTCGGTAAGCGTATCGCCTTCCCAGTTACCGGCATCGATAATACACTCTTTACGCCAAATACCAGCGGTACCGTTAAAGTTGATAAAATGCCCTTTGCTGTTACGCCCAACTTGCTCTAGGGTAAAATGTGCGTCTAAGGCAAATGCCTGTATTTTTGTTAGGGTAGAGTAATCGCGGTTCAAGTGCCCCCAACGGGTTTGTACCACACCAATTTCTTCATCTTTAAAATAGATGACGGTTTTCTTCAACCAATCTGAAGCCGGTAAAAAATCGGCATCAAAAATAGCGATGAACTCACCTTTTGCTACTTTAAGTCCTTCTTTTAAAGCACCGGCTTTAAAACCAGAGCGATCAGTTCTTGTAATATGTTGAATATCTAAACCGGTCTCTTGCAATTTTGCAACAGTGGCTGCAGTGGTAATTACAGTTTCATCGGTAGAATCATCTAAAACCTGAATCTCTAATTTACTTTTAGGGTATTCTATTTTTGCAATGTTTTCCAATAAACGATCCATTACATACTCCTCGTTAAATACAGGTAGTTGAATGGTTACGAACGGAATTTCTTTTGGGTCTAATAAATTAAATTTCGGAGCTGTCTGATCTTGTCTTTTTTGTGATAAGTAGTTGATTAACAGGTTCAACTGCGCCAAGCTGTAAAAGAAAATTAATAGCAATGAAATACTATAAATTACGATGATAAAATAAGCTAAAGCTAGTTCCATATTATTTAATGCTGTATTTGAAGATCCACCCCAAAATTTTTATGCCTGCAAATATACTACCTTTTACGGTTCCTGATACTTTTGAGATGCCAATTCTTCGTTTGTAACGCACTGGTACTTCGGTATATGTCATCTTTTTCTTAAGAACTTTTAGTTGCATTTCAACCGTCCATCCATAAGTTTTGTCTTCCATGTTCAATTCTTTGAGCTTTTCGTACTTAATTGCCCTGAAAGGACCTAAATCTGTAAATTTTGCGCCAAAAAATAATCGCATTAAAAAAGTCGCCAACCAGTTTCCAAAAATCTGTTGCGGCGTCATCGAACCTTCTTCTCGCAAGCTTATTGTTCTGGCACCGACCACAAAATCGATGTCATTTTCTAAAATAGGAGCAATTACCTTATCCAACTCCTCTGGGTAATCAGAATAGTCTCCATCAATAAATACGATAATGTCGGGTTGTTTAGCTGTCGATGCTACATAATCTAACCCTTTAAGGCAGGCATAACCATAACCTTTTCTGGTCTCGGTAAGTACAGTAGCCCCTGCGGCTTCTGCATTTTTTACGGTATCGTCGGTCGAATTATTGTTTACAACGATTACCTCAGATACCGATTTTGGTAGCTCATTGATGACATGGGCAATAGAATCTGCTTCGTTAAAAGCTGGTATAATTACTTTAATATCTGTCATTATTTTAAATCTGATAAACTATTTTCATTGGTAAAAGCACGAAAAGAGGTCCATTCTTTTACTTTTTCACCCTTACTATATTTCTCTGCAGATATCAATTTTGTATCCTTGTATTTTAGGCAATAGCCATCTTTAATTCCTTTAGTTAATTGGCATTTGTGGTTTACACGTCCTTTATTGTCGTAAAATAGCCACCAACCGATTTCTTTGTTGTCAACGAATTTTCCCTCTTTGGTTCTAATTCGATCTTCGCTAAAAAAGAACCAATATTTCTCTCTTTTGCCATAAGCGTAAAAACCTTGTTCAGATTTATGGCCGTTTGGGTGATAGAAGGTCCAATAATCGGTTTTTGTGCTATAGCGAATCCACCCTTCACTTTTTAAGGTGCCGTCGTCGTAATAAGTGCGCTCGTAACGTTTGTCTTCAGGATTAATAAAAGCTAACAATCCTAAACAAATAAGAGCGGCGTAAAAGAGTTTAAATAGCTTCATTTTTTATAATATCAGGTTAACATCTAAATTTTATCTATTCCAAAGATTGTACGCTTATTTAGAGCTCTTAATGGTATAGGTATTCTTTCCTTTTTTTAGCGGAATTTTGGTTCCTAGCCAATTTAAGTTGCCTTTCATGGTCTCAGGAATGGTTATTTCTGCGGATAATTTATTCTTTATTCTCTTTAATTCAAATTCAATATTACCTTTTGATGTAGGAAGCAAACCTGCTATTTCATTTAGTTTGCCAAATGCCGGAGCAATTTCTACCTCTTCAAAATCATTTTGTACAGACCGGATGCCTGCCAAATAATTAAAATAAAAATATGCGGGCGACGCACTCCACGGGTGTACCTCTGACCTCGTTGGTTTCTCTACACTTTCAAAACGCTCTAAAGTCGTGGTCATATGATCATTGATCATTTGTTCCCAAGGTTTTTGGGCAACATCGAATAATTCTGGAGCGCCTACTTTTTTAATCGCTTCGAAAAGATAAAAACGATAGTAGTAAGTGGCTTGTAATAACTCTTCTTCGGATAGAATTTTATCTAAAAGAGCGCGCTGCTCATTTTCTGGTATGGCATCGGTCAATATCGCCATAATATTGGTATGCTGATCGTAAATAGTTTTATCGGGTCTTTCGGCAAAAAGACTTCTGTCGGTATCATAACATAATTCGTATACCGATGTAATAATTTCGTTAGCACGATTTTTATAATTGCTAGCGGTCTGCTCATCACCAATTTCACTGAAAAGTCGCGACGCATTTTGTAATGCATGTACATAATGTAAGCTAACTACTGCGGAGTTGAGTCCGTCATTTTTGGTAGCAGTTCCGCTACCATTATTTGGTCCAGTATACCAATCTACAAAATAGCGGTATGGTGTTTTGTTGACCAGATTAAGGTCGTTCATATTCTTTTCAAATCCCGCTAAGGTATTAATAATGCCATTTTTATAGGTATGAATAAATTCTTTGTTGCCAGAAGTTTTGTAATAGTCGGCGATCATATCTACCCAAACCAGGGAATACGTAGGATAAATAAATGTAGAACGAAGCGGGTAAGCACCTAGAATATTACCATCAGAATCTCTAGAATGGTCAAACTGGCGAATTGCATTTTTAGTATGTTCGGCATTACCGCTTAAAGCTTGCCAGATTAAGCCTTGTATTTTTGTATCGCCCACATACTGCATGGTTTCATAATAGGCATCACTTAAAAAGTAGTCTTGTGTACAGATATCGATGGTACGTTTGCAGATGTCAAAAATGTTATTATACATGTCATCGTCTGAAGTGAACTTTGCAATAGAAGGTATGGTAGTTCTAGACCTATGATTTACGAAATTTTCAAGAAGAAGTTCTTGGTCTTTAGTTTCAATTTCAAACTCAATAAATCGAAACGTACGCATCCAATTCGGAATGAATTTTTGGGCATCTTTTCCGTTAGAAATAATTTCGTCGTAATAGCCTAGAAGCTTTTTGTTCTCCAAGTCGTTGCGATCCCCTTTTTCATTATTAGCGCCAAAAAGATTCTCGGCATATTTGATGATTATTTTAGCGGATTTACCCTTACTGAAAACTAATTCTGGGAATCCGTTAGTAACATATTGTTGATCTAATAAAAAAGTGGTGGTAGTATTCGGGGCAAGAGTTAAACTACCCAACACCGGAAACTCAGTTTCAAGAGGTTTCGAAGAACGAACAATACTTGCAATTCTTTCCTCGTCCCATGAAAGCAATGGTAGATTACGAGGTTCCAATAAATAAGCAATAGATCCGCCCATGCTGCTGGCATTTTCGAAAAATTCCACTTTTTTCCAATCTTTATCATCAAAATTTAATGTTCCCCAATAAGTAGGGTAGTAGTTCATGTCAATAATATCGGTAGGGTTGTTGGCATAAAAGCCGCCAACGATAGCCTTTTCACCGTCGCCTCTCCAAACGACTTCGTTCGCTTTGTACGATTCGTCGATGGCGCTTACCCAAGTATCATTAAATCCGGTGGTATTAATAATTTTGGCATTTTCAGAAACGCCATTTACCATTAAACTAGTAAAAATGGACTGCATGCCTAAAAATCTTCTTTTACCAAAATTAATCACCTTAACCGCAATAACATTTTTCCCTTGGTTCAGGTAATCTTTAAGGTTTAAGGTTTCGTATTTGTAGTGCTGAATATCGCTCAACTGCGGCCCGTGGGTAATAAACTTACCGTTTACATAAAGGTAGTAATGATTGTCTGCAGAAATATTGATAATAAAATCACCTTTGGAATTTGCTATTTCAAAGGTGTTACGAAACAACACGGTTATGTCTTCGCCACCTTTAACATCTGGGTGACTTACCCAACTGGCACTGATGTTCTCTTTACCATAAACAACTTCAGGGTAATTGACTTCCGTTTGCGATTGAACAGAAAGAGATACTAAAAGTAAGAAGTAAAACAAGCGATTCATGTACTATATATCTTGGTGTATTTTGGTTGTAAAGATCATGAAAGAATGGTAAAACCAGTCTTTCATGAAATTTTTCCTGTTTTATAATTTAAGTGTACTTGAGTTTATAAGTCACAATGCAAAGAAAATAGCATAATCCATTTTAGAAATAAGATCTATTTCTTGTTCACTAGATCCATTAAATCAACATCGTTACCTAATAAGACATCTTGAGAATTGATACGTCCTTTTTCTGGTCCGTTTTCTAATTTTAAAACTCCTCTTGGGCAAACCGCAGAACAAATACCACAGCCTACACAACTAGAACGTACAATATTTTCTCCTTTTTGAGCATAGGCACGAACATCGATACCCATTTCACAATAGGTAGAACAGTTACCACAAGAAATACATTGCCCACCATTGGTCGTAATTCTAAATTTAGAGAACATACGTTGTTGAAAACCTAACATAGCTGCCATTGGGCATCCAAATCTGCACCAAACACGGTTACCTAAAATAGGGTAGAATCCTGTTCCTATAACTCCAGAGAAAATACTACCGATTAAAAAACTGTACGTGGTACGTAATGTTTCTGCTTTGAAAATGAATATGTTTCCTGAGTTGCTAAAAAAGTGCATTCCTATTAATACAGCGATAATAGTGAAGTAGCCGATAGCACCATATTTGGCATCTTTCGCCAATTCTTCTCTTTTATATATCATAACCCAAGCAAAAACTGTGGTTAAAATAACGGCTACGCCAGAGATAAATACTGTTTTGGTAAGCCAGTATTTGCTAGTATCATTCCCTAAATACGAGTAGATAACTGCCGTGGTCATTAGGGTTACGAATACAACAACACTGTGTACTACCCAACGCTCAACCTTCCAAGCGAATTTAGATTTGTCGCTTAACTGACGAAAAGAATCACCGGCAGTTTCAGCCAATCCGCCGCAACCACAAACCCAAGAGCAATACCAACGCTTACCGTATTTGTAGGTTAAAAAAGGAGAGATCACAAAAATCGAAATAATTCCGAAGAACAACATCGTCATACCAACACTACCAGAATCTATAAAGCCATTAATACGGTAACGTTCAAAGTTGTAGTAGTTTAAAGGCCACATATTCTTAAGGTCGTAATATGGTAAATCACCATTTAAACGCGCCATTATTTCTGGAATAAAAAAGGCAAATGCAGTTTGAAAAAACATAACACTGACCGTTCTCAATTGCTCGTATTTATTATGACGGTATTTCCAGATGAATTTAGCTCCAAAAGCTAAAATAGCAACGGTATACATAGTGCCGTAAACGAACCATTGACTGGCAGGGTTTCCGCTAAGTCCTTTACTTAACGGATCAAATAAGGCGATTAAACCCGTGTTATCGCCATCTTTTACAAGACCTAAATACTGCGGATAGAAATAGAGTACAATATAAAACCCTGTTAAGGCTATACCTCCCATCCAGGCAAGTACACCACGACTAGAAATAGATTTAAACCAAACGCCGTCATTTTTTATTCCCTTATGTTTATGAGCATAGGCTGCTTGCGAAAACCAAATAATACCTGTAAAAATAGCTACGATAGAAATCGTTAACCACAATGCACTATTTCCTAACTTTAAGTTGAACAATTGTAATATAAGTATGCCCATACCGGTCATACCTACTAATACTGCCAATTTTTGGCCTGTGTTTAATGCTTTAGGCGGTTCTCCCGCGAGTGACATACTTCTGTCAAAATTACCCATAGTAGGTGTTGTTTGTATTTGTTATTGAGTTAGGCGATACTGAAAATACGTTTCCAGCTTTTTTTCTTTGCACTAATGTTCTTTTTGAAATCAGCGTTGTATTTAGCCACAATTTCATCTTCGTAGAGTTTGTAGAACTCAGGATCGAAATTGGCATCTTTTAAATAGGTCATTACATGGTCAATATCTTTGTTCTCAGTCAACCATTGATCAAAAATTTCATGTCTCATGCGTATGCCAAAAGTATTTATACCCAAAAATTGATGAGTTTCTTTGTCGAACGCTACGGTAATGCATATTTTTTCAGAAGCATGGCGCCAATGAAAATGTTGTTCATTATCTTTTTTGCTACGTTCACTAAATACCCAGCCGTAGGTTTGGTATTCTACATCTAAAAATTTAGCCGAATTGAACCAGTGACCAGGGTTGTATTCTCGTGGTTTTCCGCAAATGGTTTGTGCAAGTGCTTCGCCCATCATTCTACCCGTATACCAAACAGCCTCTATAGGTCTTCTGCTACCAATACCTTCATGTTGTTCTGCACAATCGCCAATAGCGAATACATCTTTTACGTTGGTCTCCAAGAATCGATTAACCTTAACACCTCTGCCTAATTCAATACTAGAATCTTTAAGGAAATCTATGTTTGGGGTTACGCCGGCCGTTAAGCCGACCACGTTACATTCAATAGTTTCACCTTTATCCGTTACTACAGCTTTTGCGCGACCATTTTTGTCAGCAATTATTTTCTCAAGATTGGTATCTAATTGTAAATCGATGTGGTGTTCTAGAATATGTTCGTTGATCATAGCAGATTCCCCAGCAGGTAGAACCCCGTTCCAAAAGCTCTTTTCACGAACTAGAAAAGTAATCGGTATTTCGCGAGAGCGCAGCATTTCTGCCATTTCAATACCTATGAGTCCGCCACCTACAATAACAGCTCTGTTACAAACCTTTTTATTAGGGGCATTTTTCTCAAGCATCTCTAGGTCTTGTTTAGAGTACAGGCCTTGTACACCTTTTAAATCTTGACCAGGCCAGCCAAACTTGTTCGGTTTAGACCCTGTAGCGATAACTAGTTTATCATATGATATAGACGAGCCATCTTTTAAAACAAGCTTTTTGGCATCGGTTTCCACTTTTTCAACAAATCCGTTAACGAGGTCGATTCTGTTTTTCTTCCAAAACCAATTTTCGTAAGGTTGTGTATGTTCAAATTTCATGTGCCCCATATAGACATACATTAATGCCGTACGAGAGAAGAAATAGTCACTTTCTGCAGAAATAATGGTGATTCGTTTGTCTGATAGCTTACGTATATGTCTAGCTAAAGTGACTCCGGATATGCCATTACCAATAATTACTATATGATCCATAAATGCTTTTATTGATGGGTGTGTCGGTATTAAAGGTAAGAACTTAATAGGCTTCTTTTTATTTATAAAGATTATAAACTTGTTATACTTCTGTGATACTTTTAAACCTAGTTTGCGTTTTAATAGAATTAAAACGGATTTGTAACACGCAGTAAATCAGTGTTTAATTGGCTTGAAAATTTTAAATAAAATAAGTTATTTTTTTAGGAAGTGTATGTTTTTGAAAAAAGCCACGACCTAAACAAACTCAAATGCGAATTGAAATTTCGAATAACATGAAAAGAACTTTACTACAGACACTATTTTTACTTTTAATAGTAACCAATATATCTGCACAAGATGTAGCTGCCTTTTTTAACAAGAGCGATAGCTTTTTTAAAGCCAATGTAGTTGATGGTAAAGTGAAATATGCAGCGATAAAAAACAATCCTGAAGCTTTGAATGCTTTATTGGAAACTGCGAAAGGTATTTCAGTTTCAAAATCTGATGCTGCTACCTATCAAGCTTTTTGGATCAATACATATAACCTACTTGTAATTGACGGAATTGTTAAGAATTATCCATTAAAATCGCCTTTAGATGTTGCTGGTTTTTTCGATAAAACAAATCATGAAGTTGGTGGTAAATCAACAACCTTAAACGGAATAGAGAATGATTTGCTGAGAGCACTATTTCCAACAGAAGCAAGATTTCATTTTGTATTGGTATGCGCAGGTTTAGGATGTCCACCAATAATAAACAGGGCTTATACACCTAAAACATTAGAAAGTCAGTTGCAAAAGCAGACCGTAATGGCATTGAACAATCCTAATTTTATAAAAGTAAATAAGAATAAAGTTCAGATATCACAATTGTTCGAGTGGTACAAAGGAGACTTTGAACAAAAGGGAAGTACAGTTGATTTTATAAATACGTATAGAAACGAGCAATTGCCAGAAAATGCAAAGCTTTCTTATTACCCTTATGACTGGTCTTTGAACGAAGCTAAATAATTAATAAAACCTAAGAACCTTATTATGAGTATTATAACTAGAAATTTATTTCTTGCAGTGGCTTTTTGTGCCTTTTTTAAAGGATATAGTCAAGATAGTTTGCAACAGAAAAGTAATATACAGCAGTATACACCCTCGAAATTAGTGGGTAAAGGGCAGTATGATATAAAATGGTTCAACAATTTATATACCGAAACCAAGAGTACATTTGCGTCTGGTAAAATACCTAGGCAATCATTTTTTACGTCTACCATTGAAGGGTATACAGGTGTAGGTACGAACAAAAGATGGAATGTAGGTGCAATTCTAGAATTCAGATCAAACGTAATTGGTGATAGAAGTGCCTTAGATGTATTTAAATTCGATGGAGAGAACAATACCGCCAGATCCGGACTTACCTCAATTGCACCATCTGTAAAGTTTGTGCCGATTGCTTCGGTCAGTAATTTTTCTATTCAAAGTTCATTCTTTCTACCGTTGGTCGATAATGAAACTGAAAATGGAGTGTTTCTAGATCAAAAAGGATACATCTGGCAAAATAGATTCTTTTACGATTATACCTTCCCGGGGGATAAGTGGCAGCTTTTTAGTGAAATTTACTCAGAGTTAAGTTTAGGCGACAAAGAAGAGAGTTTCGCAAATAATAGTTTAAATCTTAGTCCGGGTTTATTTCTTAGCTATTTTCCATCCAGTAAATTCACCGTTTTGGCATTGGCGCAACATTCTCAGCGTTTAGACTTAGGTAACAATTTTACACAAGATTTTACAGCCTTAGGTGGTGGTGCAAAATATCAATTGACAAATACTTTGAACTTAGAGGTGCTGTATACCAATTTTGTTCGTGGTAATAATACAGGTTTAGGGCAAACCTTCAATTTAGGATTGCGCGGTATATTTTAAAAATAGTTTGAGTGCTCTTAAAAGAGCCTTTTGTTATCAAAAACAACCAGATTCTTTCTTGGGTGTTAATAGGTATGCTTTTGAACTATAATTGATTACGCAATTATTTTGTTCTATATTGAAAATTTTGGTACCAAATTCAATTAAGTTATAGTATAGGTAGTTTAAAAAATAATGAAAACAAAAACACTTCTTTTTTTTATTTTCTTATTTGCTAGCTTCTTTATGATAGGGCAAGATGATAAGGTGGTAGACTTGAAGTTTGAAGGTGCAAAGCGTACCAAAGTATCTTTCATTGAAAATCTTGTAGATTTAAAGAAAGGTATGGTCTTAGATTCTGTTCTAATGGATCGAGATATACTTCGTTTAAAAAGATTACCATCAATTTCTCATGCGTATTACGAGGTTAAAAATGTAGCAAATGAAAATTGTGAGGTAGCATATGTTATTGAAGAAAACTTTACGTTAATTCCATTTGCGAATCTATTTAGCTCGTCTAATGATGATTTTGCTTTTAGAATTGGGCTGCAAGAGTTTAATTCTTTTGGTCGCAATATTACGCTGGGTGTTTTTTATCAGTATGATAATTATAGCTCGTTTGGGTTAAGTATACGGGCACCTTACTTATTCTCTAATAAGCTGGGTTTAGCTGTAAATTATAATAATTTCACCACATTAGAGCCTGTATTTTTTCAAGATGATACAGCAAATTATAAATATAACAATACCGGCTTTGAACTCTTAGGACTTTATGAACTCAATTTTAAAAATAGAATGGAACTGGGCTTTAGTTTTTTTACTGAAGACTACGAATATATTGATGGCGCTACGAGTGCCGGTGTACCGTTGAATTTAAATGTTGATAAGCATCTGTTCAAATTCATTTATGATTATAACGGCTTAGATTATTTTTATCATTATTTAGAAGGCTTTAGAAGTCAGCTTAATTTTCAATATGTGGGCAGTACCAATACCAATTTACCTGAATTCTTAATTGGTTTTAATGACTTTACCTATTTCAAAAGAATAAGCGATAAAGGTAATTGGGCCAGTAGGCTGCGTTTAGGTTTAGCAAGTAATGTTGATAGTCCGTTCGCACCCTTTACCGTAGATAATAACTTAAATATTAGAGGGGTCGGTAATACCATTGATAGAGGTACAGGTATGGTTGTTTTGAATACAGAATACCGACAAACTTTAATAGATAAAAATAAGTTTGTGCTACAAGGAAACGTATTTATAGATGGAGGAACATGGCGGAATCCCGCAGGCGGATTTGATGATTTGCTAAAGAGTGAAAATCTTAGAATTTACCCGGGTGTCGGACTCCGATTTATGCACAAGCGAATTTTCAATGCCATTTTTAGGATAGATTACGGCTACGGAATAACAAAAGACGGCGACAATGGGATTGTCTTTGGTATTGGTCAATATTTTTAGCAATCTTTGTGCTTCGATAGAAAGCCATAAATAAAGTATGGCATAGACCTTGCGTTCTAAATTAGCATGAAATACACCAATTTTACAATTATATTTTTAATGTTTTTAAGCGTTTTTTGCGTTGCGCAAGATTCGTTGAAAACGGTTGTGGCAGAGCCCGGCGACGGAATTTTATCGCTATTAAGAAAGCAAGGTGTAGATCCGTATGAGGCGTATGATGAATTTATAACCTTAAACCATCATGATTTACGCGATAGCGTGCACCTAGTTGCTGGTAAAATTTATGTGCTTCCAAGAATAAAGTTAGATACAGTGGGTATCGTCGATTCACTACAAGTACAATCAAAAGAAATAAAAAAAATAGAAAGTGTTTCTTACGACATTTTTGGGGAGAAACATAAAACGGTCATTGCTAAAAGTGAACGCTTAAAAGGCAATGTATATTATTTAGTTTCAGGTCATGGTGGTCCCGATCCTGGTGCTATGGGTGTTTATGCAGGCAAGACTATATCTGAAGATGAATATGCTTATGATATTACATTAAGACTTGCAAAAGAATTAATTGCGCATGGGGCGATGGTGTACATTATAATACAAGATAAAAATGACGGAATTAGAGATGATTTCGTTCTTGAAATTGATCATGATGAGGTTGCGTATATGAATAAGACAATACCGCTAAACCAAGTAGACAGATTAAAACAGCGAGTAGATATTGTTAATAATCTGTATAAAGAAAATAGGGGTAAGTATCAGCGATTAATCGTAACCCATGTAGATAGTAGAAGTGAAGGGCAGAATATAGATGTTTTCTTTTACCATCATGAACATAGTAAGAACGGTAAAAAATTAGCGGAAAGTATTCATAAAACCTTCGATGCTAAGTACAAGAAATACCAGCCTAACCGAAGCTATGCAGGCACTTTCGAAGATAGAACTTCGCTTTATTTGGTCAAGAAAACACACCCTGCTATGACCTTTATTGAAATTGGTAATATTAGAAATGCGAAGGATCAGATTAGAATAGTAGATCCTGACAATAGGCAAGCATTGGCTAAATGGATCAGCGAAGGTGTTTTGCTCGATTTTGAAGAAAAGTAAGGGTTATGTTGCAATGTATTTTAAATAATACTGATGCAGTTCGGTTGGTCTTGCGCCTAAGTAATACTTTAGATGAATCATGCCGAAGTGCCATTGTAAACTAATCATTCCGCGTTCTTCATAGCGTCTGGCAGATGTTGTAACGGCAGAAGAAATAATCTTAAAAGGTTTCATTTTGTAAACGCGTCGAATGAATTCATTGTCTTCGTAAATAACATAATTTTCATTGAAGCCGTTAAGTTGGTTAAAAAGTTTGTTGGTGATGAATAATGACTGGTCTCCACCACGACAAATTTGATGGTTAATACGTGTACACCAGGCGAAGAATTTTAAAAAGCGGCTTTTGCTATTAAAACGCATTTGAAAACAACCCACCTCAAAACCGCTTTCAATTTCATTTAAAATTGCATTGTCAAAATCTTTTGGAGGTAAAGAATCTACATGTAAAAAATAAAGGATATCACCACTGGCTTTTGTCGCGCCAAGGTTCATTTGTGCAGCACGTCCTTTTTTACTTTTAACAACAGATGCGCCATGTTTTATAGCATTTGCAACGGTGTTATCTGTGCTACCGCCATCAACCACTAGTATTTCTTTAATGCAGTCAGAGCCTGCATTGGTTGAAATAGCGAAAAGTACATCTTTAATATACTTCTCTTCATTCAATACCGGTATAATAATACTAATGGTTGGCTGGTGGGCACTCATACAATACTGTTTGCTTACTTATGGTAGCCAAATATTGAGAATCCTTACAATTGCTTGATTAATTCTTGAAATAATTTCACCATTTTAGGCTCCGTTCTTTCAGCAATAGCTATAATTTCACTGATGTCAACAGGCTTTAAATTGTCTGGATCACATTCATCTGTTAAAACAGAAACGGCAACGATAGGTAATGACAAATGATTGGCAACGATAACCTCTGGTACGGTACTCATACCAACAGCATCTGCACCAATTAATTTAATCATTCTATATTCAGCTTTTGTTTCTAGTTGAGGTCCAACTACAGAGGCATATACGCCAGTTTTCAGGGAGATATTATGCTCCTTGGCAATAGCCATTAGTTTGGTGCGCATATCTAAATCATAAGGCTCAGACATATCTGCAAAACGCTCGCCAAAATCGCTAACACCTTTAAAAGCTAATGGAGAGCCGCCTTGTAGGTTAATGTGATCTTCGATCAGCATCATATCACCCTTTTTATAATCAAGGTTTACTGCACCGGCAGCATTAGAAATAAATAATTTAGAAATACCCAACATGTGCATTACGCGAATAGGGTAGGTGATATCTAAAAAGTCGTAGCCTTCGTACAGGTGAAAACGACCTTGCATTACAACTACTTTCTTTCCAGAAATGGTACCATATACCAATTTACCTGTATGAAATTCTACCGTTGCCAATGGAAAAAATGGAATGTGATTGTAATGAGCTTCAATAGGGTCTTCAACACTATTTACCAATTTGCCTAATCCTGTACCTAAAACAATACCTATTTCAGGTTTATCAAAACCTTTATTTTTAAGGTATGCTACAGATTCTAAAAGTTCATCTTTCATCATAATTTTATATGTTTTAGAAAGGGCGTAAAGGCATCGATGTCCTTTATGTCCTCGTAATAATCTACGTCGTTTTTTGTTTCTAATAGGGCAGTAGTTTCATTTTTAAGATCAGACAAAGTGTCCTTTAAAACGGTTTTTGTTCCCCATGTTTTGTTTTTGAATAGTGCTGGTAAAAATTTCTTCATACCCAATAAATAGTATCCGCCATCTTCAGCAGGGCCAACTACAAAATCGTTTTTCTCTAAAGATTTAAATGCTTCTTCTAAATCTTCTTGAGAAAGATCTAGCATATCACTGCCAATGATAATAATTTTTTGATATTCGTTCTGAAACCCTTCTTGAAAGGCATTTGCCATACGAACACCTAAATCCTCACCCACTTGAAGTTTCTTTCCGAATTTTTGATTGTCCCAAATATCGTTTTCCCAAATTTCTTCAGAATAATACACCTCTTTTTCGGCATATAAATTTTTGGTGATCGCTACGGTATGGTCTAATAAAAATTTATAAATATCATATGCAGCTTGGTCGCCAACAGTAGCTGCTAAGCGTCTTTTTCCTTTACCTATTTCAGGGTTTCTGGTGAAAATAAGTAAAAGATTGTTTGAATTTGCGAGGGTAAAATCTATGACCTTTTCGTCTCGCTCTGCTTTGTTGTTCTGTAGTATTGCCAATGTAATTTTTTAATTTTTCCTAACTCCTAACTCCTAACTAATACACCTTAATTCCTTTTTGTAAAAGTTTGCCCCAGTGTTTGCTAAAAGCATGAACGCTATCGGTTGCAATTTCTTTGTCGTTAAAAACCGTTCCACCTTTATTTTTCCATTCAAAAATACCACCATGCAAATTTAGAATTTTGGTATACCCCAATTCTTTTAGCTTCTCGCCAATATCTTCTGATCTTACGCCGATAGAACAGTAAACGATTATGGGCTGCGATTTGTCAGTAATAGTTTCCAGTGCCTTTTGCTTGTCAAACTTTTTATATCCGACCCAAATGGCATTTTTAAGATGGCTTACTTCAAATTCTTCTTTTTCTCTAGTATCTAAATATGCGATAGAATCTGTCTCTGGTAAATGATCAAAATAAGCATAAGGTATAGTTCCCTGGTTCCAAGAGTCTAGCACTTTTGAAATTTTGTCTTGTCCTAAACTATATTTTGAAAAAGAAAAGAAGGCAAGAACACAGAGTAATAACTTATAATTTAGTATTTTCATTACTACAAAGGTACTATAATTAGCATGTAAGAAGTACCGGGATAAAAGTGAATTTATGGTTAAAACTTTGCAAAATAAAGGTTTGGCAGTATGTGTATTACTGTGTGTAATTTTCAATTTCAGTTGTAAACAAGAGGTAAAGCAAGAGTTGATTGAAGAAGAAGAGATACCAACTGGTTATTATATAGAAAAATATAGACCGCAATATCATTTTACCCCGGAGGAGAAATGGATGAATGACCCTAACGGGTTGGTCTATAAAGATAGTTTGTATCATTTGTTCTATCAATATTATCCAGATAGTACGGTTTGGGGTCCTATGCATTGGGGTCATGCTGTTAGTAAAGATATGATGGTTTGGAAGCACAAACCAGTAGCCTTATTTCCTGATGAAAACGGATTGATTTTTTCTGGGAGTGCGGTTATGGATCATAATAATACTTCTGGCTTTGGAACAGAAGATAACCCCGCAATGGTAGCAATTTTTACCTATCATGATATGGAAGGGGAGCAGGCAGGGAAAAAGGATTTTCAAACCCAAGGTATTGCCTATAGTTTAGATAATGGTGATAGCTGGACGAAGTATGAGGGAAACCCAGTAATAGGAAATACGGGAATCAAAGACTTTAGGGATCCAAAAGTGTTTTGGAACGAGATTGAAGAAAACTGGACCATGCTTTTAGTGGCGGGAGATCATTTGCAAATATGGAATTCACCCAATTTAAAAGACTGGAAAAAAGTAAGTGAGTTTGGCAAGGATAAAGGTGCACATGGAGGTGTTTGGGAATGTCCAGATTTGTTTCCATTGAAAATTGAAGGTACGGAAGAAGTGAAATGGGTACTTCTAATTAGTATTAATCCTGGGGCCCCTAATGGAGGTAGTGGTACTCAGTATTTTATTGGTGATTTTGATGGAACAACTTTTACAACAGATCAAACCGAAAATAAATGGATTGACTTAGGAAGAGATAATTATGCAGGTGTAACTTATAATGACGCACCAAACAATGAACGTGTTTTTATAGGATGGATGAGTAATTGGGATTATGCTCGCGACACACCAACGGAAAAATGGCGTAGTGCTATGACCATACCAAGAGAATTAACTTTGCGTAAAGTGGGGGATGAGGTGTCATTGTTTAATTACCCGCTTAAAAGTTTTGAAAAAAATGTTGCCTTGGCATACCCAGAAAGCATAATAGAGATTTTACCAACTAGAAAAAGAATTATTCCGCTTAAATACGGCAACCAAAGCAAAACAAAATTCACATTGTCTGTTCCGAGTGCTCAAATATATTTTAGGAATGACATTGGAGATAGTTTAAGTATTGATATAGATAGAAATAAAAAGTTAGTTACTCTTGACAGAAGAAAATCGGGCAATGTTGATTTTAGTGATAAATTTTCGCCGGGAATTCAGCAAATGAAAATTCCGAATTTACCAGATGGTCCAATTGAAATAGTATTGCTTTTAGATCATTCTTCGCTAGAACTTTTTATAAATGGCGGTCAGTATGTAATGACCAATCAAATTTTCCCAAATGAATTTTTTAGGGCGATAACCATTGTAAATAATTCAGAAGAAGAGTTGGTTATAGAAGACTTTACAGAGCATAAAGTAGAGCGTGTTTGGGACTAATTTTTTATTGAGACATTTCACGGGCTAAAACCTCAAGGTCTATGCCCATATTTTCTCTATTTACTTTTATAATTGTTTCACGAAGCTGAGGTGGCAATGCTTTGTAGCCCAATTTGGCTCCGAGTATCATGCCGGCTATGGCGGCTACCGTATCATTGTCTCGACCGTAGTTGACGATAAATTGCATTGTTTTTTCGAAATCTCCACGACCATATTCTAGAGCGGTAACAAGTATTTGCCAAATTTCTGCAGAATGAAATGCAATACTACGCTCGTCTTTTTCTAGTAGTCTATACACCATTTCTTGGCGAATCCATTCTGGTTTAGAACCCTTAAATCCCTTAGGTACGTTATAGGTCAATGAATCATTGAGTAGTACGGCATCTAATACCAATTCATTAATACGCCTTACATTTTTTTGAGAACCAATTAGAATTGTGGTAGGTATACGACCAACTAATCTACTATCGGCATAGCCAATAGGGTCGACGAAATTCGCCACGTTCATAATAGAATCGATACTTTCTGTTCTTGTTGCCATAAAAGTCATGGTAGACACCAAAGCGGTAATATCTTTGGCGTAGCCAATATCGAATAAACTCAAATCATAAGCTTTTTGATAGGCTTCAGCAGGAGATTTAGAGATAAGGCCGACCATTGGCGAGTACAATTGCCCTGCACAAGACATTTCTCCGCCATAAAAACGATTTTGAGCTTGTAGGTAGGTACTATTATCTTTTTTGTAAGCTAATGCAACTCGTGCCCATTCTTTGATCCAGTCAATTTTTTCAATCTGTGTGTCTAGTGCATCGGTACTAATTTGTATGTCTTTATTGGCGAGAGCGTTGGTTAAGGTGTTATAATATTCAATAATGAAATCAGTAAAATTTTCAGGGTTAATGTTGTTTTTATTGGCTTTGAAATAATGCACCATTAAACTTTTCCAGCGGGTGTCATCGGTAGTAGCACCATCAAGTAAGTTGTGGTCCCAAGTGCCTTCAGGCGATTGTTCACGAAGTGCCGGTGTTAATCCATTTATATAACCATATGACAATTGAATATCTTTTCTGTGCCACATTTCTGTAGAAGCGCCCATAGCATCACCAATTGCCGAGCCAACTAAAGCGCCCAAAACCTTGTCATAGTAAACTGAATCTGCTAATTGTATTTCATTTTCCAAATACTTACCAGAAGTAGGCGATGGAACATCAAATTTATTGGAGTCATTTTTACATCCAAACAAACAAATAAAAAGAAGGATTGCTACATATCTCATGATAAAATTAAGTTTTTAGCAATGGTTAATAATTCCCCTTTTTCTTCAAGAGTTCTATTAATGGGTAATTGTGCCAAGCCAATAAGTCTTCGCATTATTTCAATCCCAGCAACTTTTTTAAGAAGCTCATTTTCAATATCTACAGGATATGAAATTTCAATTTTTTCAATATAAGAAATATCGTGGGTAGCAATAATGAGATGTGCAGCCATAACGCCAAGATCGAATTCTTTAAACCCGACGAATCCGAATTCAGGATCAATTATATATAGTTGCTGGTCAGTAGACATCCAGCTACCAGGGTAATAATCGCCATGTAAAAGCGTATCGCCTTTAGATAGATATTTATCGCCAATTGAATTGATGATTTGTTTCAATTGCTCATTTTCTTTGTATTCAAGCGATAGGTTTTGCAATCCTGGTTGAATGTCATCCAAAGAAAATCCGTTATCGCTCATAAAAGGTAGTATAAAAATATGCTGATGATTGAGCTCTCGCATTTTTATATTGTCAGGAAAGTCGTTTGGCACTTTTGCACCATGAATCCGGTGGATTATAGTAATCAGTGTATGAAATTGGTTGTCTGTAATACTGCGCTGATGGTATATAAAGCTCATATCATCGCAATCGCCTAAATCTTCCATTACCAGAATATGTGTATCAGCGTCAAAGCCGATAATTCTAGGTATGTGAGAATTTATATTACTGTTCTTAACAGCTTTGTAGAAAGTGTGCTCGACTTCAATTCGTTCTATGGGGGCAAGTATATGCTGGTATTTCTGAACAAAAGGTCTTGATTGCTTAACAATAATAGAACGTAAATTGCTGGTTACGCGAATAACCACATTCATATTGCCTTCACCAGCCTTAGAGATATGAGTGATTTTTTCGCTTTTCTTGAGCCAACCTTTGGAGGACAGATATTCTTGTAGAAATTTTAATGTACTGTCTTCGCTAATTTGTAACACAACCTATTTTTTTTCGTAATTTGAAAGATAGGTATTAAAACAAAAAAATCCTTACCGATAAGTAAGGATTTATTGTGGTGCCTCCAGGAATCGAACCAGGGACACATGGATTTTCAGTCCATTGCTCTACCAACTGAGCTAAGGCACCATGTCGCTGTAAGCGGCTGCAAATATAATTTCAATTTTATGATTTACAAACTAAATCATGAAAAAAGAGAAATGTTTTTTTAATTTTTAATCTTTGTAACATGAATTTAATAATTGATGCAGGTAATACAAACGTTAAGTTAGCGATCTTTAAAAAGACGGAAATAATTCATTTAGAGACTGTTGTTGCTGATTTGTTTGTTGAAGCCGTTAAGAAAATCTTTAAAAAGTACCCGAATATACAATCTGCAATAGTTTCTAGTGTAGGGTCACTTTCTAAGGATCAAATGAAAGTTGTAGCTGTTTTTTGCGATTTACATGAGTTAAATAGCGCCTCAAAAGTGCCATTTAAGAATTCATATGCTTCTCCTCAAACTTTAGGGGTGGATCGTATTGCACTTGCAACAGCTGCGTATTATTTTAATCCGCATAAAAATAATTTGATAATAGATGCAGGTACATGTGTTACATATGATATGTTGAACGATTTCGATGAATATTTGGGCGGAGCGATATCTCCAGGTGTGCAAATGCGCTATAATGCCATGCATCAACAGACCGCAAAGTTGCCTTTACTCGAGAAAAAAGAACTATTAGACTATATTGGTAATACAACAGAAAACTGTCTTCATAGCGGTGTAATAAATGGTATTACTCTTGAAATAGACGGTGTCATTGATCTCTACAAAGCTAGATTTGAAGATTTAACAATTATTTTAACAGGCGGTGATACACTATTTTTGTCTAAACGATTAAAAAATACCATATTTGCGGATTCCAAATTTCTCCTGAAAGGGCTTAATTATTTGCTGGAATACAACAAGCACTAAATGATCAGAAAAATTGTAATTGCAATTGTATACATTACCACTGTTGGTATGTACGCTCAAGATGGTACCGTTTCGCCTTATTCTTTCTTCGGAATTGGAGATATAAAAAGCACAAGTACTGTAGAAAATCAAATGATGGGTGGTATTGGCGTTTATGCCGATAGTATACATATAAACTTAAAAAACCCTGCCGCTTATGGCAAGCTCGGCTTAGAGGTAATGGATAAAGAAGGCCTTGTGACTTATACGGCCGGTGTCTCGAATAAGCAGTTTACCCTTAAAAGTTTTACCGAAGAACAACAAAGTTCTGTAACGACTTTAGATTATTTGGCACTTGGTTTTAGTGTTGGTAATGGGTTAGGTATGGGGTTTGGAATAATGCCATATTCTTCTGTCGGTTATAACTTCGTTGAAGAAAGAACGAATACAAGTGGTTCATTAACGAATGTTTATAATGGTACTGGCGGTTTAAATAGAGCTTTCTATTCTATAGGGTATGAAATTATTCAAGATTTAAGCATTGGTGTAACGGTAAATTTCAACTTCGGTACTTTAGAGAGTGAAAGGTTACAACAAGTTGAAGATATTCAATTTGGTACTTTCGATAGAAGAAGTTCTAGGGTTAATGGTTTTGATTTCAATTATGCGTTGAACTATAGTCCGCTAATTAAAGGAAAGCAAAGACTTCATTCATCTATTCGTGTAAATACACAAGGTAATCTTGTTTCTGAAAATGATAGACAAATAGGTTCTTTCTCAGTAGCCAACGGGGTAACAATAGAAGAAGTAGAAGTAAATTTAGCTGCTCAGAATTTAAGCAACACAGAACTGAAAATACCTACCACGACGACATTAGGTTTGGGGTATGGTGAAGATTATAAATGGTTTGTAGGTGCTGAATATAGTTTTCAGCAAATGAGTTCTTTCGAGAATTCATTCTTAGGTGCAGAAAGTGTTACCTATGAAGATGCAAGTTCTATTGCATTTGGTGCATTTATTACGCCAGATTACGATTCTTTCTCAAGTTACTTAAAACGAGTGACTTACCGTGCAGGTTTGCGCCTAGATAAGACCGGTATGTTGGTGAACGATGTTGATATAAATAACTTTGGCATAACTTTTGGATTAGGCTTACCACTGGGTAGAAGTTTCTCGAATCTTAACTTAGGTTTCGAATTTGGTAAAAAAGGAACTACTCGTGCTAATTTGATCGAAGAGAGCTATTTCAAACTTAATGTAGGGCTATCATTAAACGATCGTTGGTTCCAGAAAAGAAAAATCAATTAATAAAAATTTAGTACATTAACCATTTTAAAAATAGAAAAAATGAAATCGAAACTTTACTTCACGGCAATTATGGTTCTTGGGATGATGGGAGTGAGCAATGCACAGGCGCAAAACCCTGAATGTATGACAAACTTGTCCATATTTTCTGAACATGCAAAAGTTAAAAATTATGACGCAGCTTATGAGCCGTGGAAAATGGTTTATGAAACTTGTCCACAATTGAACAACGCTATCTATGTATATGGTGAGCGTATTCTTAAAGACAAATTAGAAAAAGCAACCGGTGCTGATAAAGAAAAATTTGCAAATGATCTTATGGGTCTTTATGACAATAAGATGAAACATTTTGCATCTAAAACTAGCGTTGGTGAGACTATGGTTGATAAAGCTATGGTGATGTACGAAAATAAAATGGCAGATGATGCTAAAATGTACAGCATGTTAGGTGAGGCATTTACTAAAGATCAAGAAAACTTTACAAGCCCAAAAGCATTGTATATTTACTTCTCTAGTTTAGTTGATGAGCATAAGGCAGGTAGAAAAGATTTGCAAGAGGTTTTTGATGTATACGATGCAGTAACAGAGAAAATTGAAGTAGAAAACGAAAAAATCACTGGTAAAATCTCTAAGCTATTACCAAAAGAAGAAGCGGGTACGTTGACTTCTAAAGAAAAATCTCGTTTAAATTCTTACAATTCATATTCTGAGGTTTATGGTAAAATTGCAGGAAGTATCGATTCTAAATTAGGACCTTTAGCAGATTGTGGTAACCTTATTCCACTTTACGAAAAGAGTTTTGAAGAGAAAAAGAATGATGTTGTTTGGGTAAAAAGAGCGGTTGGTCTTATGTTCAACAAAGAATGTACCGATGATGCAATGTTCCAAAAATTATTCGAAGCGCAATTAAGATTAGATCCATCTGCTGATGCTTATGTTTACGGTGGTACGTTGAAAATGAAAAATGGCGATAGCAAAGGTGCTCTTGCAGATTTCGATAAGGCATTATCTTTAGAAACTGATAACGATAAAAAATCTAAGATTGCTTATAAAGTAGCAGTAATTAATAAAAGAAAAGGTAGCAAGTCTTCTGCACGTAGCTATGCACAAAAGGCGATTGATGCTAACCCATCTAACGGTCGTGCATATTTATTAATTGCTAACTTGTATGCAACTAGTGCAAATGATTGTGGTACATCAGCTTTCGAAAAAAGAGCAATGTATTGGAAAGCTGCAGATATGGCAAGAAAAGCAGGTAGAGTCGATCCATCATTAGGTGGTTCTTCAAGTCAGGCGGCAAACAGCTATAGTGCAAAAGCACCAACAAAAGAAATGATCTTTAGTTCGGGTATGGCTGGTAAAACTATTTCATTCAACTGTTGGGTTGGTGGTAGCATTACAGTACCTTCTTTATAGAAAAAATGAAACAGATTCATAATTTTAAAGGCATTGCCGTGGTATATACCATGGCAATGCTTTTTTTATCTTGTCAAGACGACTATAAGAGAGTAGGTGATGAAGCTGCGAAAAAAGTCTACCCGAGAAGCGTGGCTGAAAATTTTTCGGGCACTTACACCGAGTCTCTTGAAAAGTTGGGGTCAGAAGAATTAGGGTCTTCAAAGGTTTTAGCTGTAATTTCAGGTCCTATAAGAAATGATTTTGATCAGTTGTCTTTTCCGTATCAAACCTTTCCTGAAGGCTTGTTAGTGGAGATTTTTAATGAGAAAAATGAAAAAACTACCATAGAGGCAGATTTTGGAGTGTTGTATTCTAAGACTTCTATCGTAGATTTGCGGGGTAATGTGCTTATAAAAAGTGATGACGGCAAGAAATTGGCAACATCACAATTATATTATGATCGTGGTAACGAATGGGCATTTACACAAGAAAAGTTTACGTTCACCAACCCTGATGACGGTACGGTGATGGATGGGGAAGGAATGGATATTCAAAAAGACCTCAAATTTTTAAATGCACATAAAACCTATGGTCTTATGTTGATCAAAGAGGATAAAGAACAAAAGAATGATTAGTATTTTAAGATATACAGAGTACTTATATGTTATTGTGGCCGGTTTTTCAATTTACAGAATTTTTTCAGATTGGAACACCGATAGAACTATGGCATATTTTTTCATATTTTTTGCTGTAGTTTCTATTGGTATGTTCTTGTTTAGAAGAAATTATAGGAAAAAATTCGAACAACGTAAACAGGATAATCTAAATAAGTAGTGGGTACAGCTGGTATTATCATTATACTTTCCTTAATTTTTTCAGCATTTTTCTCAGGAATGGAAATTGCCTTTATTTCTGCGAACAAGATTCATATAGAAATTGAAAAAAAACAAGAAGGATTTTTGGCAACTGTACTTACCAGATTAACCAAAAAACCATCTAAGTTTATTGCTACCATGCTTATTGGTAACAATATTGCATTGGTTATTTACGGACTTTTCATGGGCGATGTGCTTATGAATTGGTTTACGGGTATCGTTCCAGATAACGCCATTTTAAAGTTATTTATTACTGATTTCAGTTTGTTGACCCAGACGTTGATTTCTACTTTTATAATATTGATAACGGCAGAGTTTTTGCCAAAGGTTCTCTTCCAAATTTATGCTAATAACCTTTTAAAGTTATTGGCTATACCAGCCTTTTTATTCTATATTTTATTCTCTTTTATATCAGATTTCATTATTTGGATTTCTGACTTGATACTGAAACATGTATTCGGTACCTCTGGTGATGAAGTGCAATTGGCATTTAGTAAATTAGAACTGGGCGATTATATTACCGAACAGATGGAGACCATTAAGGAAGAAGATGATGTAGATACAGAAATACAGATTTTTCAAAATGCATTAGAATTTGCAGCGGTAAAAGCAAGAGAAGTTATGGTGCCAAGAACAGAGGTAGTTGCTGTTGAAATGCACGAAACACCAAAAAATCTGGCTAAATTATTTACCGAAACAGGGTATTCAAAAATATTGGTTTTCAATGATACGGTAGATAATGTTATAGGCTATATACATTCTTACGAGTTGTTCAAAAAGCCAAAGACATTAAAAAGTATTTTATTACCGGTTGAGTTCGTACCCGAAACCATGCTTATTCAAGATATTCTGAACACTTTAATGAAGAAACGAAAAAGTATTGCGGTGGTTCTAGATGAATACGGTGGTACATCTGGTCTAGTAACGGTAGAAGATATTGTAGAAGAGCTGTTCGGTGAAATTGAAGATGAACACGATACAACAGATTTACGTGAAGAGCGAGTTGATGAACGTCATTTTCTTTTTTCGGCTCGTCTAGAGGTAGATTATATCAACGAAAATTATAAGTTAGACCTTCCGGTGTCAGATGAATTTGAAACCTTAGGAGGGCTTTTGGTACATACCTTAGGTGAAATCCCAGATAAAGAAGTAGAGCTTACTATAGAAGATTATAAGTTTACGGTGTTAGAGGTTTCGAACACAAAAATTGATCTAGTTTCTATAGAACTGTTAAAAGAAGAATAACAGTGCAACAATCAATAAATTAGGAGTCTTTTTAGTTTTTATTATTTCAATTAAAAATGGTAGTTTTGCCTCCCAATAACCACAAACGATTATTTTAAACGTTAATTAGAATGGCAGTATTAGAAAATATTAGGAAACGTACAACAGTGTTGATCTTGATTATAGGTTTGGCGCTTTTTGCATTTGTTATTTCTGGAGTTTTTACCAGTAGTAATTTAGGAGGAGAAAAAGTAGGTTCGTCTGTGGCTGAAATTAATGGAGAAGAAATTTCTATTGATGAATTCAGACAAGAGGTAGAAGTTGCTTCTAACAGAGTTGGTCCAACGGCATCATCTATGCAAGTCGTAAACCAGGTTTGGGAGAACAAAGTAAGAAAGACAATCTTAGGTGAGCAATTCGAAGATTTAGGTATCGGTATTGAGCAAGATCAAATTGTTGATTTTTTAAGAACTACCGGTTACGCACAGAATCCTCAATTTCAAGATCAGAATGGTCAGTTCGATGCAAATTTGTTTAAGCAAACTGTTGCTGATTGGAAAGTTAACAACCCTGCTCAATATGATGCTTGGTTACAGACAGAAGACGAAATAGTTCAATTGGCAAAAGAGCAGACTTACTTTAATATGGTAAAGGCCGGTGTTGGTGCTACTTTGAAAGAAGGGGAGCTAGACTATAAATTGGCTAATGAAAAAATGGACATAAAGTACGTAAGAGTACCTTATACTTCTATTGCAGATAGCACAATAAACGTAACTAAAAGCGAAATAGCTGATTACGTAAGTAAGCACAAAGAAGAATACAAGCAAGATCCTGCAAGAGATTTGCAATATGTATATTTTCAAGAAAAGCCATCTGATGCTGATCAAGCAGCCATTAAAGCTGAAGTTTCTAAGTTGTTAGATGATACTATAGAATATAATACTCAAACCGATCGTAACGATACTATTAGAGGTTTTAGAAATACAAAAGATGTTACTGCATTTTTAGATAGATATTCTGATACTAAGTTCGATACTATTTTCAAGGCTAAGAAAAATTTACCTTCTAGCGTTGCAGATACAATAATGAATTTAAGTGTTGGTCAAATATACGGTCCTTATAAAGATGGAGATTCTTATAAGATTTCTAAGATGATTGCTAGAAAGCCTAATGGTTCTGTAAAAGCAAGTCATATTCTATTGGCTTACACAGGTGCTACTAGAGCAAATCCTGAAGTAACAAGAACAAAAGAAGAGGCTGAAGCTAAAGCGAAAGAATTATTAAAAGAAGCTAAAAAATCTGGAGTTGTATTTTCAGAATTGGCAAGAGATAACTCTGACGGACCATCTGCACCAAATGGTGGAGATTTAGGATATTTCCAAAAAGGCGTAATGGTACCTAAATTCAATGATTTCGCATTTAATAATAACGAAGGAAGCATCGGGTTGGTTGAAACTGACTTCGGATTTCACGTTATTAAAATTGACGATAAAGAAGATGTAGTTCAGGTTGCTACTATATCTAGAGAAATCGTTGCATCAGAAGAAACAATAAATACATTGTTTACGAATGCTACAAAATTTGAAATGGAAACTACAGATGATGAAAGTGCATTTTCAACATTGGCTAAGAAAGCTGAATACGTAGTGCGTCCTGTAAATAAGATCAAAGCTTTAGATGAGAACCTACCTGGGTTAACAAATCAAAGAAATATTGTACAGTGGGCTTTTAATGCTGATACTGAGGTAGGTGATGTAAAGAGATTCAACATTAACAACGGTTATGCTGTAGTTCAATTAACTGGTACTTATGCAGAAGGTGTAATGAGTGCTGAAGATGCTTCTGTACTTGTATTGCCGATCATTAGAAAAGAACGTAAGGCAGCTCAAATTATCGCAGCTAACAAGGGTAAGGAAATGAGTGCTATTGCATCTGATAACGCTGTAAGTGTTTCAACTGCGTCTGCACTTACTGTTAAGTCACCGACTATACCTGGTGCTGGTAGTGAGCCTGTTGTAGTAGGTACTGCATATGGTATGGCTGCTGGTCAAACTTCAGGTTTAATTCAAGGGAATACTGGTGTTTTCAAAATTGAAATCGTTAAGAAAACAGAAGCTCCAAAATTAGACAACTATAGCGTTTATTCAAATGCGATAAAAACTGGTGCTGCTAGCCGTGTGAACACTGCAGTTTATAACGCATTGAAAGACGGTTCTAAAATTGAAGATAAAAGAGCTACTTTCTACTAGTAGTTACTTTGTAAGTTTATATAAAAAAAGAGCAACCAATTGGTTGCTCTTTTTTTATAGTATCATTTCTGAGTAAGGTACTATAGTTGAATATCCTTTGTTCTTGAAGTAAACCATATCGGCTTCCGTACCGGTTACTAAAACAAAATCTCCTCCCCAAGCACCTAAGCTTTTAACAGTACCGCTATAATCAGGGAAAAGTATATTTTTTATAGAGTCTATTTGAAGTGTCTTAGATAAAACGCTCTCGTGTTCGTTTAATAGAAGTTCAAAATCCTTAAGGTGAGTAGAAGCTAAAATGCGCTCTGTTATGCTATCGATTTTTAAGATCAGCTCCTCTTTATTAAAATCTAAATTCCTGTAGCTATTAATAGCCTCTCTGCTGTTTTTCTTCTGATTGAGATACACAAAAAATAACTGATCTGTAAAGTCAGGGTTAAACGTTACCTCGGTTATATGGGGTTCAAAACCATTTCTTTGGTACGTAATTGCTGTATTATGGGTGGCGCATGCAATATCGTAACCACTACCGCCAAAAGTAGCTTCTAGTAATTGATATGGATTTACGCCTGCCCAGGCGGCAACATTCGCAATTAACGTAGATGAAGTGCCCAAGCCCCAATCTATAGGGAAAGTAACTTTAGCTTCTGCCGAATTGATGTTGGTTGTACTAGGTGAAAAATCAGGATTTAATTTTTTTGCTTCCAAAAGAATGTGAGATAGGCGATGAGCCACATCCCGATCAGAAGTATAAACGGTCTTAGAATCTTTCTTAGAAAATTCGGCGCTAAACCAAATATTTTCATCCGCATCTAAACTATTCCAGACAAAATTTTCTGAATCTGAACTAAGTAGGCTTAAAGATTGTCCGAATTTTGTGGGTAATGCCAAACCTTTTGCGCCGTCGAGAATAGCATATTCTCCGGTAATCAATAATTTTCCGTTACTGTAAAATTCCTTGGTCATGCGTGAACGGTTTATTTTCTTATAGTATTCAATTGAAGTTCCACTCCATGATGTGTTACTGGGTTAGTTTTAAAATGTGCTACCAATGTAGCTTTTTCATTCTCGTTCGCACCTAGTTGATTTAATATATTTAGAAGGTGCATTTTCATATGTCCTTTTTGAATACCGGTAGTAACCAAAGAGCTAACAGCCGCAAAGTTCTGTGCTAGACCTGCCACAGCGACAATTTGCATCAGCTCTTCTGCCGATGGTCGCTGAAGTATCTCTAAATTCAGTTTCACCAAAGGGTGTAAGTTTGTGAGTCCGCCAACGGTACCTAACGCCAATGGCAACTCAATCCAGAATTTAAAAATTCCGTTTTCAATTTCAGCATGAGTCAAACTACTGTATTGACCATTTTTACAGGCATACGCATGTACGCCAGCTTCTATTGCTCTAAAGTCGTTACCAGTAGCTAGAACGACGGCATCTATACCGTTCATTATTCCCTTATTGTGCGTAACCGCACGGTACGGTTCTACTTTTGCGATTTTAATAGCTTGTATTATTTTTTCTGCTGTATGTTGCGGTGTCAATTCTGCTGATAGTTTTAAATCTTCAACAGGGCAGCTCACTTCAGCACGAACGGTACAATTGGGTACATAGTTAGAAAGTATGCTCATTATTACTTCTACCTCTTTCTCTATGGCCGAGAAATCCTTATAATTTGCAGCTTCCTTTTTCAATGTAACCGCAAATTGCTCTAAGCAGCTATTTATGAAATTAGCGCCCATAGCATCTTTAGTTTGAAAAGTAGCATGTAGCTGAAAGTAATGTTCTAATTCGCTGGTCTTATCTCTTAAAATAATATCAGAAATACCACCACCTCTTTTTTCCATACTAGTGGTCAAAGAAACACTTTCTGCAAGTAAAATGGGTTTTAAATAGGTGAAAAAGGAGTTCAGTTTTGTTGCCTCACCTTTAAATATGAAATGTACTTGACCTACTTTTTCTGTACCTATGATTTCAGCTTTGAATCCGCCTTTATTCAACCAGAATTTTGCAGCCTTACTAGCAGCTGCAATAACTGAGCTTTCTTCGATAGCCATGGGTATGGCATAAAGTGTCTCGTTAATTAAAAAGTTAGGGGCAATGCCTAAAGGCATATAAAGATTCGTGAGTGTATTTTCAATAAACTCATCATGTAATTGCTGAATACTAGAATTTTCATTCCAGTAGGTTTGCAATATCTTCTTTGATTGCGTGGCATTTTGGGTGTAGTTTGTGGTGACCCAATCTATTTTTTCTTCTTTCGTAAGTTTGGAGAAACCACTTATTGGCTTGGTCATTTAGGTATAACTTTCTACTAATATTCGATGTTGAGTAAAAGTCGCGATTTAGAAAAATAGCACATAATTTTACGGTAGTAAAGATAAGCATATTGGCAATAATCTAGTTTCGATAGGCAAAGAGTTAAAAGCGCTTTCTTTTTCACTGCAAAGCGTGTTTTTTTGAGGAAATTGTGGTAAACTTGAGAGATTTAACAAAATTCAATTATTTATGCGAAAAACACACTTATTTGCGTTGATTTTACTTTCACTCTCCGCAATTACTTGGGCACAGGAAAAACAAATTGAAGTAGCTGAAATTTATCAAGGCGCTTTTAGAACTGAAGGGATGGATGCTCTTAGATCCATGAAAAATGGCACCCAATATACAGTTCTTAATACCAATAGAATCAGTCAAGTTACTACAGTTGATAAATACGATTATAAAACATTAGAAAAAGTTGGTACTGTAGTTTCTTCAGCAGATTTAGCTGATATATCTTCTTTCTCATCGTATGATTTCAGTTCAGACGAAAAAAAGATCTTGCTTTCAACAGAAGTAGAGCCAATATTCAGAAGATCAAAACTTGGTATTTATTATGTGTATGATGTAGCTTCTAAAAAAGTAGTTCAAATAAGTGCGGACAAAATTCAAGAACCATTATTATCGCCAAATGGTAATCAGGTGGCCTATGTAAAGAGCAATAATATTTATATTCTGAATATGGTTTCGGGTGAAACCAAGCAGGTTACTACCGACGGTGTATCAAATAAAATTATTAACGGCGTTACCGACTGGGTATATGAAGAGGAATTTGCTTTTGTTCGTGCTTTCGAATGGAATGCCGATGGTTCTAAAATAGCTTTTCTTCGTTTTGATGAAACCAACGTGCCAGAATTTTCTATGGACGTTTATGGTACGGGTTTGTACCAACAACCACATGTATTTAAATATCCAAAAGCAGGTGAAAACAATTCTATTGTTTCGTTGCATCTTTTAGATGTTGCAAGTGGAGCAATTTCTGCCGTAAATACTAATAACGCGTATTACATACCGCGTATTAAATGGATGAACCATAAAGATATGTTGAGTGTTCAAACTTTGAACAGGCATCAAAATCATTTGACCATGTATGCGATAAATGCAAAGAAGGGTGATGTATCTGTTCTGTTAGAAGAAAAAGATGATGCCTATGTTGATATCACCGATAACCTTACATTTCTAGAAGATGATAGCTTTATCTGGACCAGCGAAAAAGATGGCTGGAACCATATTTACCTTTATGGGGAAGATGGTAGTTTAATGAATCAGATTACGAAAGGCGATTGGGAAGTCACTAAATACTACGGTTACGACCAAAACGAAGATAAAATTTACTATCAATCAACTGAAAATGGTTCTATAAACCGTGGGGTTTATAATATTAGTAGCGGTGGTGATGATAAAAATGGCTTGGCAGTTTCTAAAGGAACGAATAATGCATCTTTTAGTGCTGATTTTACATATTTCATTAATACATTCTCAAGTACAGAAATGCCTCAGATATATACTTTGCATCAAGCCATTAATGGTAAGAAGGTTAAAGATATAAAAGACAATAGTCAATTATTGAAGAGATTAGAAGGGTATGCTGTGAGTCCGAAAGAGTTCTCTACAATTTCTATTAATGGCAATGATCTTAATATGTACATGATCAAGCCTAAAGATTTTGACCCTGCAAAAAAGTATCCTTTATTTATGTATCAGTATAGTGGTCCTGGTTCGCAAAATGTGAGCAATAGCTGGATGGGCGCTAATGATTACTGGCACCAAATGTTAGTAGCTGAAGGGTATATTGTAGCTTGTGTAGATGGTCGTGGAACCGGATTCAAAGGAAGAGATTTTAAAAAAGTTACTCAAAAAGAATTAGGAAAATATGAGGTAGAAGATCAAATTGCTGCAGCTAAAAAATTAAGTGAATTACCGTATATCGATGAATCAAGAACGGGTATATGGGGTTGGAGCTATGGTGGCTTTATGTCAACTAATTGTATTTTAAAAGGTAACGATACTTTTGAAATGGCAATTGCCGTTGCGCCTGTTACATCATGGGCTTTTTACGATACTATTTATACGGAGCGCTACATGCAAACTCCGCAAGAAAACCCAAGTGGTTATGATGAAAACTCTCCATTTAATTATCCGCAGTTATTAGAAGGTGATTATTTGTTGATACATGGTACGGGAGATGATAATGTACATGTACAGAATTCTATGCGTATGATAGAAGCTTTGATTCAAGCTGATAAGCAGTTCGATTGGGGAATCTATCCAGATAAAAATCATGGAATTTTTGGTGGTAACACAAGAATTCACCTGTATAACAAAATGACCAATTTTATAAAAGAGAAACTATAAACTAACTAATTGAACTATGACTGAAAGTACTGAAATTTCAGACCAAAAACAGATTTTTGGACACCCGCAGGGTTTATTTTACTTATTTTTTGCAGAATTGTGGGAGCGTTTTAGCTTTTACGGTATGCGAGCGTTGCTGACGCTTTACATGATTGATGTAATCTTCAAAGCCTTAGCAGAAAGAGATTATGCAACAGCAGCTGTTTACTCCTCTTATGGTTCATTAGTTTATGCCTCTACAGTTATCGGAGGAAAATTATCGGATAAGATTTTAGGGATGCGAAATTCCATTTTCTTAGGCGGAATTTTAATGTCTATAGGTCACTTTGTTCTGGCTATTGAAAACGACATTGCTTTTTTCTTGGCGCTATCATTGATCATTGTAGGTAATGGATTTTTTAAGCCAAATATTTCCACATTTGTTGGTACACTCTATGAAAAAGGAGATCCCAAAAAAGATTCGGGTTTTACCATTTTCTACATGGGTATTAATATTGGTGGTTGGGTAGCTCCACTTTTATGTGGTTGGCTAGCGGCTACCTACGGTTGGCATTATGGTTTTGGTTTAGCAGGTATTGGTATGTTAACTGGTCTAATTGTTTTTTGGAGAGGTATTCAAGCCAATGTTTTCGGAGATAGAGGATTACCACCTAATGAGCATGTACTAGAGAAAAAAGTACTTGGTGTAAAGCAAGGTATTCTTGTTCCTGTATTGGCTGTATTGGCAGCGCCGTTAATAGCACTGTTATTATCATCTTATAAAGCGATTGCTACAGATGGTATGTTTGCAGATCAAAATATCGTGAATGTCATTTTTACCGGTATCGGTATCGCCGTTCTAGCATATTTGGCTTACGAGATGTTCAAAGCAAATGTTAAAGAAAGAAAAGAACTGTTTGTAGCGGTATTACTTACTTTTTTCATGACTATTTTCTGGGGTTTCCATGAATTGTCTGGTAGTGTCATTACTTTGTTTGCAGCTAGAAATATTGATCTTGACGGCATAATGTCTGCGGCGCAAACAAATTCGTTAAACTCTATGTTCATTATTATATTAGCTATTCCGATTTCGATGATGTGGACATGGTTGAGCAAGAAAAATTGGAACCCGAGAACTCCGTATAAATTCGGATTAGGATTGCTTTTTGCCGGTATAAGTTTTTATGTTTTAGCATTAAGTGGTGGTAGCGCCAACGAAAGCGGATTTGTTCCCTTTACATATCTTTTGTTAATGTATTTCTTATTGTCTGTTGGTGAGCTGTTTATGTCTCCTGTGGGCTTATCTAAAATGACAGATTTAGCACCGATGAGATTGATTGCCTTTATTATGGGTGTTTGGTTTTTATCGTCTGCATTTGCATTTCAGATAGTCGGTTTTATTGGTAAACAACTAGCTATCGAAAGTACAGATGGCGATGTAAGTGGGTTTGCAACTTTAACCGTGTATACAGATGGTTTCATGCTTATTGCTAAATATGCTTTAGGTGCAGGTATTATCGTTCTTTTAGCATCACCGTTAATTAAAAAGTTAATGGGTAAAGTGCATTAATTTATATTACTCAAAATAATAAGCTCCCTTTTCACCAGTATAGTGAAAAGGGATTTTATTTTTTATACAAGTAGCTTTCCAACGTTCAACATAGCTTTTGTAGTTACTGCCATCGGCTATGATTACCTTCGGATTGATGCTGTCTAGCAATCTGTCTAGATTAATTTTTGGTGATTGTGTGAGTAGAATTTTTTGGGATGTTGACTTCGGATATATTCCTGTACTATCAATTATCAATAGCAATTCATCTTCGAAAGCATAGCTGTTATTTAAATAATCAAATTGCACCGAATTCATGCGTTCAGCGGTAATATAATCTGAAATAAGATAGTCAGGTCTATTATCAGGGTTTGTTAAGATTGATAAATTATCTCCACTTCTGTTAAAAATGAGACTCTTTCTCGTTTGATGCAATACTAGTACTTCTGAGGTAGTTTGAGCCTCATATTCTTGATAGATGGTCCAACTTTGAAAACATAGAATACTTAAAAAAAAGAAAACTATTCGTTTGTAGTTGAATTTTCTGCAAAGTTCTATGCCCATTACCAGAACCAAAATACTTAATAATAGCTGAGTAAAATCGAAAGAGATAGCACTGAAAATAAAACTTTCTTGTTTTGCTACCCAAGCTATTACCCTATTCATTAAACTGATGATTTCATTGTAAAACCATACTAATGAATTGGGAAGCCAATTTAATAGTGATAATGCTATCACTAAAATACCCATGCCAAGAATAACTCCTAAAGCAGGTACGATCACTAAATTTGATACAAAGAACAATCCCGGAAACTGATGAAAATAGAATAGACTAATAGGTAAAACACCTAATTGCGCAGCAATACTAACACATAGCAATTGCCAAAAGTATCGTACCACCTTATTCTTCGGAAACCATAATCCTTTAAGCAAGGGGAAAATCCAAAGTATAGCAAAAACAGCTGCATAGCTCATTTGAAATCCAACTTGAAATAGCAAATTCGGATTGATGAATAATAGTATAAACAGTATTGATAGTGCGAGTATATTGAATGTATTATGAGGTCTGTTTAAATACAGTGCATATGCCACGAAAGTGAACATGGTAGTAGCGCGAATAATACTAGCAGACAACCCGGCAATAAAGGCAAATGTCCATAAAAATAGTACCGATAGAATTAAAATAAGGGTTCGCCCATTAGGTATATTTTTCAGCGGACTCAATAAAAACTGAATAACTAAGAGTAGAATACCTATGTGTAGCCCAGATACTGCTAAAATATGCACAGCACCAGCTTTCTGGTAATTGGTATATGTTTCTTCAGAAATATCTGATCGCTGCCCTAATAATAAAGCTTGGATTACACTTAATTCGTCTGCTCCAAAATTTTCTTGATCAAGCCTATCGATAATATGATTACGTGTTCTCGCGGCGATACCGAGAAGGGTAGTTTGCGAACTTTTAATTTTCACAAGTTCATCATGCGCTATTCGTATGCTATGGTATACGCCTAAATTCTCTAGATATTTTTGATAATTAAATTGATGCGGATTTAAGGGCGGGGAAATAGCTTTTGCTTCGGTATAAGTTACAAATTCATCATCGATAGCTAAGTTTAGTTTTGCTGAATCAATAGGTATAGTAAGAAGAATAGTGCCAGATACCTGTTTATTACCAATACTTTTTACTGAGGCAAAATAGCGGGTCGAAAACTGATTGGGTTTTAGAACTTCTTTTATTTTTAGCGTCCATAGTTCGTTATTATTATTTTGGCGATTACTGTAGTGACTCCTATAATTTATAGGTTGTGCAGCAGTGTAACTATAGATTCCTAATGATACGAATGTTAGCGCGGCAATGGTGCCAAATAAAATTGATTTTGTATTCTTTTCAAAGAAGAAAATACCTGCAAGTAGCAGAAAAAGAAAAGTGGTGAACAGAAGTATATATAATAGGTTAAAGGAAAAAAAGTAACCTATTAAAATTCCAAGTATGAGTAAAAGCGTTAGTCTGATCGGAATAAACGCTAAGAGCTTCATGCTATAATATTCTTGTAGCCTTTACAAATGCTTGGTTCCAGAATCCGTCACGTAAAGATGAGACGGTAACACCACGCGATGTCGATGCGTGTATAAAAGTAATTTCGTCGTTAGCGGTACCTACGACCATACCAACATGGTTGATACGTTTAGAACCTCGACTCGTTTTAAAAAACAACAAATCTCCCTTTTCAACATTTTTAACGGTAACACGATGCCCTTCTTCCGCCATATGAAAAGACGTTCTAGGTAATTGTACATCATGTTCGCCAAACGAAACATATAAAAGTCCGGAGCAATCCATACCTTTTTTTGTGGTACCACCAAACTTGTAGCGTGTGCCAGAAAATGAAAGCGCTGTATTGATAATTTCGTCGGCTTTGGTATTATTTGTAGAAGAAGTTATAATTCTACGTTCTTCGGTTTTAGTAGGCTCAGGATCATTACCGGTTCTTGCATTATTAGCTGCCGCAACAGATATTTTGCGTTCCTTGTCAGAACTGCTTGTTTTGCTTATGCCACAACTGGCTAAAAAGCAAATGATAAGAAAACATGGTAGTATGCGCATAAAACAGAGTGTACCCTTTAGTACGTGTAACTATAAAATTATAGAATTATTATTTAAAATTGCTAATAGTAAGTAGTTTTGGCATTTTCTATAATCAATGAAGCGGCCAGATCACTCGCTCCCGAACCACCTAATTTGGTAATAAGCTCATTATAAGCAGCTAATTGTTTTGCTCTTGCTTCACCATTTAAAATTAAGGTCAGTTCCTTTTTTAGATTTTCTTTCGTGAAATCATCTTGTATTAATTCTTTCACTACCTCTTTTTGCATAATAAGGTTTACTAACGAGATATATTCTAAGGTGATAATGCGTTTCGCAATTTGGTACGAGATCCAATTTGCTTTGTAACATACTACTTGCGGTACTTTGAATAATGCAGTTTCTAAGGTAGCAGTGCCGCTAGTAACTAGGGCGGCAGTAGCTATAGAAAGCAAGTCGTATGTTTTATTTTGAATGAACTTTACGTTCGCATTGGTAAGAAAAGGCATGTAAAATTCCTTATCAAGGCTAGGAGCCCCAGCAATAACAAATTCATGGTCAGCGAAATCATCTGCTAGCGAAAGCATTAACGTTAGCATCTTTTGAACCTCTTGCTTACGGCTACCTGGTAGTAGTGCAATAATAGGCTTATTGGTGTCTATGCCATTTGTGCTTCTAAATGTTTGTTCGTTTAAATCTGGTCTATTCGCAATTGCATCGAGCAAAGGGTGCCCTACGAAATTGACGGGGTAATTGTGTTTCTTTTCGTAAAATTCTTTCTCAAAAGGGAGAATTACATACATGTGATCTACCGTAGCCTTTATCTTCTCTATTCTACCTTCTCTAGAAGCCCATATCTGCGGAGAAATATAATAATTGGTCAAGAAATTATGCTCTTTTGCCCATTTTGCAATACGCAAATTAAATCCCGAATAATCAATAAAAATAATAGCATCTGGGTTGAAGGCAGCAATGTCTTGCTTACAGAATTTTATGTTCTTAAAAATGGCATTCAGATTTAAAAGGACTTCAAGAAATCCCATAAAAGCCAATTCTTTATAATGCTTGGCGAGAGTACCGCCTGCTTGCTGCACTAAGTCGCCGCCCCAACATCTAATGTCAGCATTCAAATCTTGTCTCTTCAGTGCCTTAATTAAATTAGAGCCATGAAGATCACCAGAAGCTTCGCCTGCAATAATGTAGTACTTCATGTTAAAAAACTTTGTAGTAAAGAATCACGAATGCGGTTAAAATGGTAGCGATTAAAACACCTTTTGCTCTGGTGTCCCTCTTGATTTTTAAAAATCCGAAGAAAGCAACTAGATTAAGAATCGCCCCTAATGCTAAAAGACTGCCAACATGTTCTTGTCGAACAGCAGCTTCATACGTTTCGGTAATGCTTAAATCTGAAAATATAAGAATATACAATAATGTGCCAATAGCGTTTGCTATAATGCCTACTATAAAACCTATTAGAATTTCTTTTTTGGTATTCATTTAAAATAATTGTGCGATATCATTAAATCTCTGAACAGTGGTTTATTAGAATTCCCAGCTGTTTAATTCTTGAATTACATGATGAGCAGTTAAATCGAAATGGGTCGGTACAACAGAAATATAACCATTGGCCAATGCCCATTCGTCGGTATCTTCGCCTTTATCAAGTAATTCAAATTCACCGGTAAGCCAGTAATAATCTTTACCCATTGGGTTGGTGCGCTTATCGAATTTCTCTTTCCAATTTGCTTTCGCCTGTCTGCAAATTTTAATGCCCTTAATCTCTTTTTTGGTCAGCTTAGGTATATTCACGTTCAATACGGTGCCTTTCGGTATACCGTTTTCTAAAGCCTGAGTGACGATAGTGTGAATAAAATCTTTTGCTTGCTCAAAATCAGCATTCCAGCTATAATTACATAATGAAAAACCTATGGCAGGTATGCCTTCTATACCAGCTTCAATTGCAGCACTCATCGTACCAGAATAAATAACGTTGATAGATGAATTAGAACCATGGTTAATACCGCTTACACAAATGTCAGGTCTTTTAGGTAATATTTCTTGAAGCGCCAATTTTACGCAATCTGCGGGTGTGCCACTACAGCTATATTCATCAATGCCATCTTGGTCAAGATCAATTTTCATTTTTTTAGAAAATAGTGCAGTATCTAGGGTTATAGCATGCCCCATACCAGATTGCGGGCTATCGGGTGCAACCACAACTACATCGCCTATTTTCTTCATTATTGAGACCAACATGCGTAAACCGGGTGCGGTAATGCCGTCATCATTTGTAACTAAGATCAATGGTTTTTCCATAGCGTATACTTTCTGTAGTAAAAATACGTTTTTAAATATGATAAGCCCGAAATGCCGTTTAACAAAAAATTAGTTCTTAGCACATTTAATTGGCATGGTTTTTTCTTTACCTTAGGGGTTTAAGTGGCTTTAACTGCTACGAATAACCCTCAAATTCGGAGATATTGAAAAGGAAAGTAAAAGATAGTTTTATGAAAAGAAATTTAGCCTATGTATTATTATTGATGCTCGCAACTGTAGCATCATGCAGTTTTACCAATAAGACTTTTGAAAATGACGACAAAGATAAGTTGTTATTAGATTTGATTACCTATGTTCTAGAAAAAGGGCATTATGAGCCAAAAGCGCTTAATGATGACTTTTCGGTGCATGTATTCGAAGATTTTATTGATGTAATCGACCCTACTAAGAGGTATTTTATGGCATCTGATATTTCTGAATTTGAAAAGTACAAATATCAGATAGATGATGAAATCAAAAATACAGACATTACATTTTTCAATGTAGTATATGAAAGATTGATGCAACGTATGGGAGATGCCAAGGGTATTTACAAAGAAGTTTTGGAAACTCCATTTGATTATTCTGAGAAAGAAAGTATCAGTATTAAATATGATGAAGAGCCATTTGCTGCAGATAGAAAAGAGCTTAAAGAACGTTGGAGAAAGCAATTGAAATATGCAACTCTAGGTACTTATGATTCTAAAATCTCTCATATGGAGAATAAAGAAATTGAAAGCACAGATGAGCATGATCATAATGCACACTCACCAAAAGAGGCTGAAGAAGAATCAAGAAAATCTACAGAAACTACTTTAGATGAGTTTTTTGATTTTGTTAATGATTTAGAACGTAAAGATTGGTTCGTACAATATATCAATACTATTGTTGATGAATTTGATCCACATACATTTTACTTCGCTCCAGAAGAAAAAGAGAAATTTGATACCAGCATGTCGGGTAAGTTCGAAGGTATTGGAGCAAGACTTCAGAAAAAGGCTGAAGGTGCAAAAATCGTAGAAATTATTTCTGGCGGACCAGTATGGAGGGATGCAAGATTAGAAGTTGGCGATGAAATTATAAAAGTTGGTCAAAATGGCGAAGAGCCTATTAATATTGTAGGCATGCGTTTAGACGATGCCATTAAATTAATAAAAGGTGCACAAGGTACTATTGTAGATTTAACTGTTAAAAAAGTCGATGGTTCTTTAGATGTTGTTTCTTTAACAAGAGATGTTGTTGAGTTAGAAGAGTCGTATGCAAAATCTGCTAACATCATTAAAGGAGAAGAGAAATTCGGAATTATTAATCTGCCTAAGTTCTATGTTGATTTCAATGATTACAGTGAAAGAAATGCAGCAACCGATGTTGCGAAAGAAGTGGAGCGATTAAAAGATGAAGGCATGGAAGGGTTAGTGCTAGATTTACGTGATAATGGTGGTGGATCTTTAAAGACAGTTGTTGAAATGGCAGGTCTGTTTATTAAAGATGGTCCTATAGTACAAGTACAATCAAAAGATAAAACCAAAGATGTTTATGATGATAAAGATGAAAGAATACAATGGGATGGTCCGTTGGTAATTCTTGTAAACGAATTATCTGCATCTGCATCTGAAATTTTAGCTGCTGCAATGCAAGATTATAAAAGAGCTGTTGTTATTGGTAGCAAGCAGACTTTTGGTAAAGGAACGGTACAGAACGTTATACCATTGAACAATATGTTGCGTAGTAACGATCATGGCGATTTAGGTGCTATTAAAATTACTACTCAGAAGTTCTATAGAATTAACGGTGGTTCTACACAGTTAGAAGGCGTAAAGAGTGATATTGTTGTACCAGACAGGTATAGTTATATCGATTTAGGTGAAAGAGATCAATCCAACCCGTTAGGATGGGATAAAATTTCACCTGCCGATTATAAAGCTTGGGACGGTTATATCGATTACGAGAAAACAATTGCCGATAGTAAAAAGAGAATGGCAACTAGTGAGCAAATTAAGTTGATAGAAGAAAATGCAAAGTGGTTAAAAGCTGAGCAAGATGAAACTGAAATCTCTTTAAATTTTGATACTTACAAAGAAGAAAAAGAAAAAGATAAAGAGCAGTCAGATTATTTTAAAAGTTTGACAGAATATGATTCTAAACTTACTTTCAAGTCTTTAGGTTACGAAGAAGCTTTGTTTACTAAAGATTCTGTTCTACGTGAAAAGCGTAACAGATGGCATAAAAATTTAGCCAAAGATGTTTATGTAGAAGAAGCAGTGAATGTTTTAGAAGATTTAAAAGTAAACAACATTAAGCAAGGTAAACTTGCCAGTGTAAAGAACTAGAATACCAGTTCTATAAAAAGTAAAACCGCTACATAATTGTAGCGGTTTTTTTCGTATTTATTTTAAAAATTTATGAGTGCTCTAGTTTTCCGAATTTAGCCAATTCATTGTCATTGTTAGTGTCACGTATTTTTTTACTTTGAATATAGGTTACGAATAGAAGTACGATGCATATTACCGCAGATGCTCCGTTACCATCTTTGACAGCTAAATGAGCTATTGCGCCCAATGTGTAGTTCATAAAGAACCCGGCGTAAACCCATTCTAATGACCAGTGCGATTTATTGAATACAATCATCAACAGACCTATAGATTGAAATACACCAAGAAGATATATTAGGTAAGTAGGGTAACCAAGCTTCGTAAAGGTAGTAACAACTGTATCAAAATTGATAATAGAGTTAATGATTGAGCCTGCAACGGCGATGGCGAAAAGCCCTAATGCGATATAATAAAAAGATTTCTGAGAATTCATAATAAGTAGGTTTTAATGTTATTATGTCTCAAAAGTAAATTCACCTATGAAAAGTTTTACGTTTTCATAGGTGAGTAGTAAATTGCTGTAGTTGAATTGAATATCTTTTAAGATAAACCGAAATGTAAACTAAGATGAAAGCTTGTCGGCATGTAACTTTCTAAGTTTTGCCAACTTCGGATTAATTACTACTTGGCAATACCCTTGCTCAGAGTTGTTCTTGTAATAATCTTGGTGATACTCTTCGGCATCGTAAAAAATACCTAGCGGACTCAATTCAGTAACAATAGGCTTTTCATATACTGCCTGCATTTCGTTCAACACTACTTTTGCTTTTTTATTTTGTTCGTCATTATGATAATAAATGACAGAACGATATTGTGTGCCGGCATCAGCACCCTGTCTGTTTAATGATGTAGGGTCGTGTGTTGTCATGAAAATTATCAATATATCTTCATAAGAAATAATGGCAGGATCAAAAGTAACTTGAACCACTTCTGCATGACCCGTTAATCCAGAACAGATTTCTCTGTACGTTGGTCTTCCCGGTGCTTTTCCGCCCGTGTAGCCAGAAACAACTTTATGTATGCCTTTTACTTCTTGAAATACCGCTTCGGTACACCAAAAGCATCCACCGCCAACAGTGGCGACTTCTAAATTTGTATTAGCCATTAGACGCCTCCTTTTCTAATTGCATAGATTCAGAATTAATGCAGTAGCGTAATCCACTAGGTTCTGGTCCATCAGGGAATATATGTCCCAAATGAGCATCACATGTATTACACATCACTTCTACTCGTATCATTCCGAATGAGGAGTCTTTATGATATTTTATCGCATTCTCTTTAATAGGTTGGGTAAAACTTGGCCAACCAGTACCAGATTCGAACTTAATCGTAGAATCGAATAATGGGGTGCCACAACAGATACATTCATATTTTCCGGCGTCATGTGCAGTACATAATGCACCTGAATGCGGAGCTTCAGTACCTTTTTTTCGAGTAACCCTATATTGTTCAGGAGTTAGAATATCTTTCCATTCCTGTTCTGTTTTCTCAACTCTTCTGTCAGGTTTTGGGTTGCCATTCACTGAAAAACGAATTACATCTTTCCAAGTTAACATCATAATTTTCCTTTCGTTTAGACTTTAATTACTAGGTATATTGGTCGGTAAATTACCTTGTATCTTACAAAATTACGGTAATTTTGGCGTATGGCATACCGTAAAAGAACTGGAACTGTTTATAGTATTTTAATTCTCGTTTGTATTGTAGGTTTTTGGTTGTTCGAGAACTTTTATACTCCTGCAACATATTCAAAAAGTAATGAGGTAAATACTGCTAATGAGTTTCCGAAAGAATTACTGCCGTTATCAACAACTGGCGAAATAGTAAACCATGAATATTTTACCTTGTCTTACAATGAGCCATATGAGCAAGCAGAGTGGGTGGCATATACGCTCGATAAAAGTCATTTAACAAATGACGATAGAAAGCGGCCCTATTTTATTGAAGATCCGTTTGTTTCTTCTAAATCTGCCGACTGGCGAAATTATAAAGGCTCAGGGTATGATCGTGGGCATTTGGTACCAGCTGGTGATCGTAGATTTTCGTTACAAGCGTACAATGAAACTTTTTATACGAGTAATATAAGTCCGCAAGATAGAGAGTTCAATGCGGGTATTTGGAACGATTTAGAGCAGCAAACAAGACGCTGGGCGAAACAATATGGTACATTGTATGTATTTACAGGCGGCGTGTTAGAAAGTGGTTTAGAAGAGATAGGGCAAGAAGATGTTGATGTGCCCGATACATTCTATAAAATTATAGCCCGTAAAAAGGGAGATAAAATATATACCTTGTCTTTTTTGATTCCTAATAAACCTCAATTTACATCATTACGCAATTTCGTAGTATCTATAGATGAAATAGAAAACGAAACAGGAATAGACTTTTTTACCGAACTACCAGAAAAACAACAAAGCGCTTTTGAAGGTAGCAAGAATACGACTGGGTGGAAATTTTAGAAACTCTCCTTTAATCTGTTGGTATCTAATTTCAAGAAAATAAAGAGTAGAATAGTAAAGAATAGGAGTCCTGATCCACCATAACTAAAGAAGGGTAGTGGAATACCAATAGTAGGTAAAATGCCGATTACCATACCAATATTAATAAAGTAGTGTATTAATAAGATAGATATAACGCCGTAGCCATACATTCTAGCGAAGGCATTTTTCTGTCGTTCTGCCAAAGAGATTAACCGAAGAAACAAGATTGTAAATAAAATTATTACGGTACCAGTGCCTATGAATCCCCATTCTTCACCCACAGTGCTAAAAATGTAGTCGGTATCTTGCTCGGGTACGAAATCACCTTTTGTTCTAGTACCTTCTAGAAATCCTTTTCCAAAAAAACCTCCAGATTCAATTGCCTTTTCTGACTGGTACGTGTTATAACCAATTGTTTTGCGAATTTGTTCTAATTTATTTGGATCTTTTTCAAGTCGTAGCCACAAGCTAAAACGATCTCTGTGACGTTGTTCAAAAACGTTATTGAATACGAAGTTTACAGATAAAGAAAATAGAATTACGGCAACGCTTACGAGGGCCAATGGTATAACCGGAATTTTAAGGGTTTTCCTTTTTAAACCGAATAACAAAATAATGAACAATACCAAACCTATGATAAGCCAAATAGGTCCAAATTTTAATGTGATAACGAATATGAGAATAAGGCTAAAAATAATTGCTAAGTAGAATAAAGGAAGACCTTCTCTGAAAATCACAAAAATTAACGCAAAAAATACCAGGGCACTACCAGGATCAGGTTGCGGTATAATAAGTATAGCAGGTATTAATATAATAAGCAAGGCATACATTTGGTCCTTCCGCCGTTTAATATCTGTTTGAATATCACTCAGGTATTTGGCTAATGCCAATGCGGTAGCGACTTTAGCTAATTCTGAAGGTTGGAGGTTGAAAAAACCAAGGTCGTACCAAGATGTTGCTCCGGCAATAGTTTTACCGAACACAAATAGACCTAACAAAGAGACCATTGAGATTAAGTAGAATAAACTCGAAAATCGTTCATAAAAATTAACCTCTAAAGACAATATAATGACTATGGCAGCTAAACTTACTCCGATAAAAAATAATTGCTTGCCGTAACGTGTGCCAATATCGAAGATTGAACTTTGCTCGTCAATGAATGTACTAGAATATATATTGATCCAGCCAATAAGAACAAGTGCAAAATAGATAAAAACACTTAGCCAGTCTATTCTTTTTAAGATGCTTCTACCAGACACGCTCGTTAATTTTAAACTCCTCCCCACTGTAGGGTTTCGCATATTCTGCTTCTAATGTTTTCTCTAACATTCTTTTTTCAAGATCTGTTCTTGAAATTTCACCTTTTAGATATTTTTCTATCATAAGTGAAGCGATATGACCAGCATATCTGGCTCCGAAATATCCATTTTCAATATAAACGGCAATGGCTATTTTTGGGTTGTCTACTGGTGCAAATGCAACAAAAACCGAGTGATCGGTTAATTGCGTACGTACCCCATCTATTTTGGTAAAGTTTTCAGCTGTACCTGTTTTACCTGCGATTTCAATACCTGGCACTTGCAATCTGGCTGCCGTACCTTTCGTGTATACATCTGCCATACCTCTTACCACTGGCTCAAAATATTTTGGGTCAATGGTAGTATGTTTAGCCTCTGTAAATTTTGGTTCTGTAATATCTTTACCTTCAATTTTCTTTAAAATATGAGGCGTAAAATAATGGCCTCTATTAGCTATTGCTGCAGTCATATTCGCTAATTGAACAGGAGTAGCTAAAATTTCGCCTTGACCAATAGAATTGGATATAATATATGAAGAGCTCCATCTATTATCACCATACCATTTATCATAATATTCTTTACTTGGTATACGCCCTTTTTGTCCGAATGGTAAATCATAACCTAGATAATCGCCTAGACCAAAGCTTTTCATGTGTTTTTCCCAAACATCCATAGCTTCATCTGTCGTCTCGAATTTTTCGAATATTTTTCTGAAGGTACCAGCAAAATATGCATTACATGATTGGTATATACCTTGATTCATATTGCGTAAACCGCCACCACAGTGACATCCTCTTTTCTTCTTGCCCACATAAAATCCGTGGTAACATTGTATGGTCGTAGATTCGTCTAAAGCACCTTCTTGCAATGCAATTAAGGCATTTAGTGTTTTAAATGGAGAGCCAGGAGGTTGTTGTGCGTGTATTGAACGATCCCAGGTAGGGTTCGCTATGGTATCGTTATAAAGTTTTGTGTAATTTTTAGAACGTTCTCTACCTACTAAAAGAGCAGGGTCATATGTAGGTCCGGAAATCATAGATAGAATTTCGCCTGTTGCAGGTTCTATCGCTACAATACCACCTCTTTTACCATTCATTAACAGCTCACCATATTCTTGAAGGGCTTTGTCAATGGTAATACTAATCTGTTTTCCTTGTTCTGGTAGAGTGTCTATTGTTCCGTTTTTATAAGGACCGATATCTCTATTGAATCTATCTTTCTGAATATATTGTACGCCCTTTCGACCTCTTAATAAATCTTCGTAGAAACGTTCGACTCCGGTTCTACCTTTCAGTTCCCCTTGAACATAATATTTGTTGACCGCCAAATCACCCTCGTTAACTTCACTAATATATCCTAAAACATTTGCAGCACTTGGTGTGTCGTAATAGCGTAGAGATCTCTTTTGAATATAGAAGCCTTTATACTTGCGCATTTTCTCTTGCAGCTTCGCATAATCTTGTTTAGAAAGTTGTGGCACCAGTACAGAGGGTAGTCTTGGTGAATACACTCTGGCTCTTCGAAGTTTTTCAACGAATTTTTCTTTATCGATACCTAATAGTCCGCAAAACTCTAAAGTGTCTAAAGGTTGCACTTCTCTAGGTATTACCATGACATCATAAGCTGGGTCGTTACCTACCAAAAGATGACCATTACGATCATAAATATAGCCTCGTTCAGGATAATCATATATTGCTTTAATCGCTGGGTCCTCTAAAACTTGCTCTGCAGAAAAACTAAAAATTTGCAAATAGGATAGCCTTCCCAAAAAGGTAATTGCGATAACAACTATAATTAATGATAAAAGAATTTTTCTCATTCTTTTTTACTGCTGAATAAAGTACTGAACAATATGCCCAAAATCAATGTAGATACACCCACTGTTAATGTTTTTTGCAAAATTAACAAGCTATTAGAAAAGCTGAAAATTTCTAACGTGAAGTATACCAAGTGATGTATTATAATCAATAACGCTAAAAACGTGAATTGTTGTGCCTTGGTACTGTTGTTTAACTTAAAACTTTGAAATTCATAATTGACACCAAAGACAAAACGCATAATGGTTGGTCGAAGATAAGCTATGGTAATTGTAGCTGCTGCATTTATGGCAAGTGTGTCAGAAAAAATATCTACAAAAAGTCCTAAGAAAAAGCATAGAATAATAAAGGTAGTTCTATTTTGTTTGATAGGATACCAATATAAGAATAGAATATATATTAACGGATTTATATAGCCAAAGAAATTCAGTTTATTAAATACTAGCACCTGCAGTAGTACCAATAATATAAATCGGAGTACAATTAAAAAGGAGGTACTATTGATCATTGGCTTCTGTTTCTGCTTCTAATTCTAAAACTTCTTTTCGATTTAAATTTTTGATGATGTAAACATTTCCAATATTGGTCATGTCATTGAAGAGTTCAACATCAATAAAATAAAAACTCTTTGAATTATCTAAATCAAATCTTTTAATGGTGCCGATAGGGATGTCTTCAGGGAAAATGCTACTCATTGCACCAGTTACAATTGTGTCGCCAATGGTAAGTGGTACCAATCTCGGAATATCAATTAGCTGTACCACATTATAATCTGTCGTATTTTCCCAAACTAAAGAGCCGAAGTGGTTCGAGTTTTTAATTTTAGCGTTAATGTTCGATTTATCGCTTAAAATACTTTGCACCGTTGAAAAATTATCTGAAGTATTTTCTACAATACCTAGAATACCTTTGTCGGTAATTACGCCCATATCTTGAAAGATACTATCATTTTCACCTTTATTAATGGTAATGTAGTTTCGTTGATCTGCGTAGCTATTATTGATAACACGACCTCTTAAAATCTCGTAATCAACCGTTGTTGAATCGATGTTTGATTTTTCTAGAAGTATATTATTAAATAGCTTGTCTCTAAGTCTTTTATTTTCTTCGACGAGCCTATTGTTTTCTTCTCTTAAACCAAAGTAAGAAGTAATGTTGTCTGAGAAAGTATAAATACTGCCAGAGACATAATTTGAAGAATTTAAAAATTTAGATTGATGATACGAGTGCGACTGAAAAGTAAAAATAAAGGAAATTAATAACAGAAAAAGGTAAAGCAAGAATATCTTATACCTAATTAGAAAATTTATAATCTGTTGCATTCACCCCTGAATTTTTACTCGATAATTTAGATTTAAACCTGACTGTCGTCAGGTAAGTTGTTTCGAGTTTAATTTCGAACTTCTATCTATTATCATTAATTAATGGCTCTTGAACTTTCTTCAAGCTTATATATCAATACGTATGAAATTGTTTTAAAAACGCCTTCTTACTTAATTAAGATACTCTTGTAGCGTTCTAAATTCTTTAGCGCAATACCTGTGCCACGTACAACCGCACGTAATGGATCTTCAGCGATGTATACAGGTAAGTCTGTTTTTTGAGACAGTCTTCTATCTAAACCACGTAACATTGAACCACCACCAGCAAGATAAATACCAGTATTATAAATATCTGCAGCTAATTCTGGGGGAGTTTGAGATAATGTTTCCATTACAGCATCTTCAACACGCAGAATAGATTTATCTAAAGCTTTAGCAATTTCTCTATATGATATTTGAACTTGTTTAGGTTTTCCTGTCAACAAATCGCGACCTTGAACAGATTTTTCATCTGGTGGAGATTGCAAATCTTCGGTAGCTGAACCTATTTCAATTTTAATAGCTTCTGCAGTACTTTCGCCAACGTATAAGTTATGTTGTGTACGCATGTAATAAATGATGTCATTTGTAAACACATCACCCGCAATTTTTACCGATTTATCACAAACAATACCACCTAATGCAATAACTGCAATCTCTGTAGTACCACCACCTATATCAACGATCATGTTACCTTTTGGTTGCATAATATCTAAACCGATACCTATAGCTGCTGCCATTGGCTCGTGAATTAGATATACCTCTTTACCGTTTACACGTTCTGCAGATTCTTTTACCGCGCGCATTTCAACCTCAGTAATACCAGAAGGTATACAGATTACTAAACGCAACGCAGGCGGAAACCACTTTTTCTTTAAAGCAGGAATATTTTTGATGAACATCATCAACATCTTTTCAGATGCATCAAAATCTGCAATTACACCATCTTTCAATGGTCTAATTGTTTTAATGTTCTCATGGGTTTTACCTTGCATCATGCTGGCTTCTTTGCCAACCGCAATAATTTTACCGCTAATTCTATCTCTAGCAACGATGGATGGGCTATCAACAACAACCTTGTCATTATGAATTATAAGGGTGTTCGCTGTACCTAAATCTATAGCTATTTCCTCGGTCAAGAAATCAAAAAATCCCATATGTGGTGTTTAAATTTTAGATAAAAGGGTGTATTTCATCGACAAAAGTAATGAAATTAATGCTTGAAATGACGTGTACCTGTCATGACCATTGAAATTTTGTGTTCATTACAATAATCTACACTTAATTGGTCTTTAATTGATCCGCCTGGTTGAATAACACTGGTGATGCCGGCATTGTCTGCAATCTCCACACAATCAGGGAAAGGGAAGAAAGCATCGCTCGCCATCACTGACCCTTTTAGGTCGAAATTAAAAGTTTGTGCTTTGTGTATTGCTTGGTTTAGAGCATCAACTCTACTAGTCTGCCCTGTACCACTTGCGCAAAGTTGTTTATTTTTCGCAATTACAATGGTATTAGACTTGGTATGCTTACAAAGTTTAGATGCAAAGATTAAATCTTCTAATTCTTGTGCGGTAGGCTTTGTTTTTGTTGCATATGTAAGTTCGGCAATCGTGTCTGTTTTGTGATCTTTTTCTTGAAGAAGCATACCGTTCAAGCAAGTTCTTACTAGCATTTCTGGCATTTCAACTTCATTCTGAATAAGGATGATTCTATTTTTCTTTCCTTTTAAAATCTCAAGAGCTTCTGCATTATAACTTGGTGCGATAACTACTTCGCAGAATAAATTATGAATTTCCTCGGCCGTAGCTTTATCAATTTCTTTATTACTGATAAGAACACCGCCAAAAGCAGAAACAGGATCACCAGCTAAAGCATCAACATAAGCTTGGTGCAAGGTTTCTCTTTGTGCAAGTCCGCATGCATTATTATGCTTAAGAATTGCGAAAGTAGGTGCGTCATTTTTAAACTCTAACATTAAGTTTACGGCAGCATCAACATCTAAAAGGTTGTTGTATGATAATTCTTTACCGTGTAATTTCGAAAACATAGCATCGAAATCTCCAAAGAAGAATCCTTTTTGGTGTGGGTTTTCTCCGTAGCGTAATACCTTGCCATTAGTTTCGCTAACTTTTAAAGCAGCGATATCATGATTTTTGTTGAAATAGTTAAAAATCGCGGTATCGTAATGAGAAGAAACATTAAAAGACTTGGCGGCAAAACGCTTTCTGTCTTCTAAACTTATATTTCCGTTATCAGCAGAAACAACTTCAAGAAAGTCAGCATAATCTTCCATAGAAGAAACACAGGTTACATCTTTAAAGTTTTTAGCTGCGGCACGAATAAGTGAAATTCCGCCGATATCGATTTTCTCAATAATATCTTGTTCAGAAGCACCACTTGCAACGGTTTTTTCGAATGGGTACAGATCAACAATAACGATATCTATTTGTGGAATCTCGAATTCTGCTAATTGAGCAACATCACTTTCATTATCCTGTCTATTCAAAATACCACCAAAAACTTTTGGGTGTAAGGTCTTAACTCTGCCGCCAAGAATTGAAGGGTAGCTCGTTACATCTTCTACAGGAACGACATCAATACCTAAATCGGTAATGAATTTTTCGGTTCCTCCGGTAGAGTAAATAGTGATTCCTAATTCTTGAAATTTCTTTACAATCGGCTCTAACCCATCTTTATGGAAAACTGAAATTAAGGCTGAAGACGCTTTTTTTACACTGCTCATTGTATGATGCTTAAATGTTTTTAATAAGCAAGCAAAAGTAATTTTTTTGCAGCTATGAAACGAGCAAGTTTATCAACAAAAAGCCTAAAGTTTTAAAGAATTTTGGCTACTTCAAAGTTTACGAATTCTAAAAAGGTCTCATCTGCCTTTGAAAATGGGTCTGGAGTGTTAGAATCGATATCAATTTGACCAATGTTTTCGCCATTAACGAATAACGGTACTACTATTTCTGCTTTAACGGTAATGCTGCAAGCGATATAATTGTCTTGTGCCTGTACATCGGGTACAACAAAATTTTGATTGCTTTCGGCTACTTGACCACAAATACCTTTTCCGTAAGGTATAATAGTATGATCAGTTGGGGCGCCAGCATAAGAACCTAGTTTTAATTCACGCTTATCGCCATTTTTAAAATAAAATCCAACCCAATCATAATGTGGTACGCTAGCTTTTAATAGCTCGCAAATGTCTTGCATTTTAGCATCGGGGGTTTTATTTGAGTCTATAATAGAACTTACTTGTGGGCGTAGCGCTTCGAACATAACTTTTTTTTTCAAAAGTAAGAATTGTTCATATGGTGTGATGTTATCGTAACTATAAAAAATAAAAAAAGAGGATGTTTTTGAAACATCCTCTTTTAAAACTAAATTTTATTTGAAAAACTTATGGTTGAATCTTAACATCGAACTCAATAAAGTCGGCATTTCCAAATCCTGGTTGAATAGCAGTAATTTTTATTAATCCTTTTTTACCGTAGTTGTCAACGAACTCTACAACATCGCCTACGCTTAGGTTGGTAATTTTTTGAGCATCAGAACTAGCAATAAAATCTAAACCACCAGATAAAGTAATGGCGTCAAATGCCGCAACATCAATAGTGGTAGAAGTTGCGAAAAACATTTGGTTCAATGTTTCTGTCGCTGAATTTTCTTCGTCAGCAGCAGGCTGAAGTCCTTGAACAGGAAAACCAAAAGAGGCATCATATTGCTCAGTTGAAGCGAAAGAAGCATTGTCATCGGCAGATTGGCCGGAAGCACCGTAGTAGTATCCGAAATCCCAAAATGCTCTGAATTCACGACCAACATTTACCTTATAAACAGTTTCGTTTAATAAAGAGAAGAACGTTTCTGTATTGCCATTTACATCAGGAGCAAATAATTTCACTCCTGTAAAATCTCTAACTGCCGCTGCAGGGTTTGTACCTGAACCAACAGTTACTGTAATCTGACCTGCTCCAAGAGCTAATCTTTTTGTAACATCTCTAAAATCTCCTTTACCTGTTGTAGTCCAGAAAGTATAAACAATTTCTCCGTTATCGATATTTGGAACTGGTAGAGGAAAAGAAAAATCGATTTCTTTTTTTGTAGCACCGTCTAAGTCAATAGAACCATCAGCTTTTAAAGCTTTAGTTAAATCATCACTTACCAAATCAAAAGAACTAAAAGGCATTTCTCCTTGTCCTAAATAATTTTGAGTAATATACATTCTACGTTGTGTAGTTGCATCTGAGGTAAAAATTACCCTACCGGTAACACTTGTACCTGCTTCTCCGCTTGCAGAAGCAGTTGTAATATTTGAGGAAGGAACAGCTTCGTTAAAAACTATTGTTGCCACTTCTGGCTCTTCGGTTTCATCGCCATCGTCACCGCCTGTATTGTCTGGTATAGGAGTGTCAAAAACTGAACCGTCGTCAGAACTACAGCTACCTATAAAAAGGGCAATTGTACAGATTAGAAATGTGTATTTTAAATGTTTTTTCATGATTTTTAATTTAAATAGTTAGTGTTAAAGCTGTTAATGATTGTTTATTTATCAAAGTATTCAACTCCATAAACTTAAAAATAGAGGTAATCGTATACTTTTAATCCTATTTATTTACAGAATTTAATTGATTAGATACTCAGTTCGTCAAAATTTCGTTAAAGAATTGAACTATAAAATTTTAAGAATTCTTTATTCAGTAACTTTACATGATGAAAAATTTGCTTCATAAACTGTTTTCTATTTCAATGGCTTTGCTATTGTTATTGTCCACTATTTCTTGGACGGTAGAGAAACATCTGTGCATGGGGCGAGTTATGGATGTTGCTTTGTTTGATCATGCAAATGATTGTGGTATGGAGATTGGTTTGGCTTTGTTAGATGATACCTCTATAATAAAAAAGCACTGTTGCGATGATGAAGCCTTTACCATTCAAGGTCAAGACGACTTGACGCATGATTTTTCTAATTTTAATTTTTCACAACAGGTATTCTTAATATCCTTTACAAGTTCTTATTTAGGCTTGTTTGAAGAAACTACAGATGAGAATATCGATTTTGATTCATATCCGCCGCCTATACTGGCAGAAGATTTAAATATTCTACACCAAGTTTTCTTGATTTGATTTAAAACCTGTACAACAGCGTGTTATAGCGTTTATACATTTTTTAATCAAATCTAATAATTCAATGAAAAATAATATTTGGCTTTTAGCCATTATCTTATTGGGGATACACAGTATTCAGGCCCAAGGTCCTCCAATAACTGCAGATAAACCAATTATGTTGGGGCAAGGTAGTTTTACCTTAAGAACCCTAGCGGAAATTAGAACAACTGAGCGTGCAACGTTTACTTATATTCCGATTAACTTTAGTTATTTGCCCACTTCAAATATAGAGCTAGCTGTAGAAATTCCATACCTGGTTAACACTGTTACAGAAGGTACGAGTAAAAGTGCTTTGGCCGATATAAAATTAATGGGAAAATATCAGTTCTTTAGAAAAGATGCCACAGGCAAAACCTTTAGAATAGTTGGTAAAACCATACAAACCTTGCCTACTGGCGAAGATTTAGACGCTATGGATTTAAGTACAGGTAACTATGCTGGTTATTATGGCGTAGTTGCTGGTTATGAAACTCTCAAATACGGAATTTCTAATGAAATTGGCTATAATTGGATGCCAGATGGCACCAGGGATGACTTTCGTTATAAACTAGGTTTTGGACTTCCCCTGTTAAAACCACAATACCCTAATAAGCAAATTAATCTTTTTTTCGAGTATACTAACTTATGGCTAGTAGAGCGTAATTGGTATCAATTACTATATGCACAAGGTGTGCAGTACGCTCGAAAAAATACAACATTTGAGCTAGCAGTTCAAGTGCCTTTGGTCAATGATGTAGATGAAGGCAGAAAATTTAAGCACAGTATATTTTTAGGAAGTAGATTCACATTTTAACAAATAAAATAAAAACAATGAAAAATAAAATTATAGCAACATTGATTATTGGAATAATGACAATGTTTAGTGCAAACGCACAAAAAGAAATGGATAAGTTTATGGTACAAGTAGATGGTCTTGGATGTCCATTTTGCGCCTATGGATTAGAGAAAAAATTCAAGGAATTTAAAGGTATAAAAAATGTAAAAATCGATATTGAAACAGGCGATTTTAGTTTTAGTTATCCGGTCGAAAAAGCACTTTCGTTAATAGATGTTGAAAAACAAGTAGAAAATGCAGGTTATACGCCAATAACGGCAAAAGTGGAGCGTGCCGATGGTAAAGTTGAAGAATCTTCAGCAAATGAGTTGACTAAAAAAACTGAGGGTACCGTAAGTAAAAATGTAATGGTAGCAGGTAACTGTGCGATGTGCGAAGCTAGAATAACGAAAGCGGCTGGGGCTGTAAACGGAGTTTCTGATGTTTCTTGGGATAAGGACACTAAAATTATGAAAGTATCTTTTGATGCTGGTTTAACTTCTATACAAGAGATTGAAAAAGAAGTAGCATTAGCAGGTCATGATACAAAGAAGCATCAGGCGCATACTGATGATTATGGCAATTTGCCTGCATGCTGTAAATACGAACGTTTAAGTTACTAATAATGAAACATTTTATATACATCATAGCTGTCTTGCTACTTGTAACGGCTTGTAAAGAAAAAGAGGAAATTCCAAAAGAATGGATGTTGTCTAAAACTATTCAATTAGACGGGGTAAATCCTATTGGGTTAACGCAGGTGAATGGAGGTATTTGGCTATCTGATGGTGACCATAATCGATTAGTAAAGATTAATGAAGAAGGTAAAATTACCCAAACAATAGATTCGTTAGACCGACCAATGCATATTGATGCTGTGAAGGAAACGATTTTTATTCCTCAGTATGGAAAAGATGTAATTGAAACCGTTGATAAAAAAGGGAGGTTTGTAATGCAGGTTTCAGATTCTTTAGATGCCCCTGCGGGAGTTTCTGTTTTTAAAAATGAAAGAGCTATTGCAGATTTTTACAATAATCGTATTCTTTACTTTGATGGTGCAAATTGGATCTCTTTTGGAAAGGAAGGAAAAGCTGAGGGAGAATTTTATTATCCAACAGATGTGCAAATTACCAAAGATAAAATTTGGGTTGCAGATGCCTATAATAATAGAATTCAAGTGTTTGATAAAAAAGGCGGTTTTCTTCAAATGATGGGTCAAAATCAGAAGATGAATGCAGCAACAGGAATATTTGTTTCAGAAAATGAAGTTTTTGTAACTGACTTTGAAAACAACCGTGTTCTCGTTTTTGATAAGACCGGCAAGTTATTGCAGGTGTTAACAGACCAGATTGAAAAACCTACTGATATGATGATTAAAGATGAAGTGCTTTACATTATAAATTATCGAAATGGGAATCTTAATCTCTTTGATAAACAGCCCATCGTTATAAAGAAATAATTCTTCTATCTATCTGATTGATTAGATATCTGGGTTTACATAATATTTTTAATACAACGAATGAAACATACGTATACTATAGTTGGTATGACCTGCAATGGCTGCCGAGGTCATGTTGAGCAAACTTTGGCTAAAATTAGCGGAGTATCGAATGCTGCGGTGAATTTAGAAAAGGCTGAAGCAGTTCTAGAGATGGATAATCATATTCCATTAAAAACGCTACAGGCTGCTATGGAAGCTGATGGGGGGCATTATTCCATACATGAACTCGGTGCTCAGGTACCTGAGGCTACAAAACCCAAAGCGGTCGAGAATGGTAATGGTGTATTTTACTGCCCAATGCACTGCGAAGGAGAAAAGACATATGCAGCACCTGGTGACTGCCCGGTTTGTGGTATGGATCTGGTTGAAGAGGCGAGTGTCACCACCAATAAAGGTCAAGAGTATACGTGCCCCATGCATCCTGAGGTAATTAGAGATGAACCTGGCGATTGCCCTATTTGTGGAATGGATCTGGTGCCGAAACAAGCAGATATTTCAGCAGAGGAAAAGAGCTATAATAAATTACTGAATAAGTTTAAAATAGCAGTTGGGTTTACGTTGCCGATCTTTCTTATTGCAATGTCAGAGATGATACCTAATAATCCGCTTCAAAATATATTGAGCTTAAAATATTGGAATTGGGTACAATTCGCATTGTCGATACCTGTGGTGTTTTATGCAACGTGGATGTTTTTTGAACGTGCCTATCGTTCTGTTAAAACATGGAATTTAAATATGTTTACATTAATTGGTATTGGTGCAGGCGTGGCGTGGTTGTTTAGTGTATTCGCTATTTTGGTGCCCGATTTTTTTCCGCCGCAATTTAAAACGGATCAAGGTACGGTTCATGTTTATTTCGAAGCGGCAACGGTGATTTTGACTTTAGTTTTATTTGGTCAGTTATTAGAAGCCCGCGCACATAGTAAAACGAATTCTGCGGTAAAAGAACTGCTGAAATTGGCGCCTAATAAAGCTATTAAAATTGTAGACGGTAAAGAGGTGGGTATATCTATTGACCAGATTTCAAAAGGAGATTTACTTCGTGTAAAACCAGGAGATAGAATACCTGTAGATGGTAGTATTCATGAAGGTGAAAGTACGGTCGATGAATCTATGATAACGGGCGAATCTGTTCCGGTTCAGAAAGTAGTCGGCGATACAATAAGTTCAGGTACAATAAATGGCAAGGGGTCTTTCGTAATGACAGCTGAGAAAGTTGGGGCAGATACGCTCTTGTCTCAAATCATCGATATGGTGAACAAGGCTAGTCGTAGTCAGGCGCCTATTCAAAAACTAGCAGATAAAATATCTAGTTATTTTGTGCCGGTAGTTGTCTTTATTTCTATTATAACCTTTATAGTGTGGGTCATTTTCGGACCTGACCCAGCTTATGTATTTGCTTTGGTAAATGCCATTGCGGTATTAATTATTGCTTGCCCTTGTGCCTTAGGTTTGGCGACACCAATGTCCGTTATGGTAGGTGTGGGTAAAGGAGCGCAATCTGGTGTCTTGATAAAAAACGCAGAAGCGCTTGAGCGTATGAATAAAATTGATACGTTAATTATAGATAAAACAGGAACTATAACTGAGGGAAAACCATCCGTAGAGAAAGTAGGGAGCATATCAGAAATTGATTCTGAAAAAGTGCTGCAGTATATTGTTTCATTAAATCAGTTAAGTGAGCACCCATTGGCAGATGCCACCGTTAATTACGGAAAATCTAAAAATGTAGAATTATTAAAAGTTGATGATTTCAATTCTATAACAGGTATGGGTGTTGCTGGCAAGATTAATGGGGAATCTTTTGTTTTAGGAAATGATAAAATGATGGGTAAGGCTAAGGTTACTATTCCTGAAAATTTACAAGTAGTTGTTGCTGCGCATCAAAAGCAAGGTAAAACTGTTTCTTATGTAGCAATTGATGGTAATGCTGTCGGCTTTGTGGCCATTGGTGATCAAATCAAAGAGACTAGTAAAAAGGCAATTGAAGCGCTTCAGAAATCTGGTATTTCGGTGATCATGCTAACAGGTGATAATTATAATACGGCAAAGGCTGTTGCAGAGCAATTAAATTTGGCAGATTTTAAAGCAGGCATGCTTCCTCAAGATAAGTTAGCTGAAGTTGAACGATTACAGTTAGAAGGTAAGATAGTTGCCGTTGCCGGCGATGGTATAAATGACGCACCGGCATTGGCAAAAAGTGATGTGGGTATAGCTATGGGTACAGGTACAGATGTAGCTATTGAAAGTGCTACTATTACTTTGGTTAAAGGTGATTTACATGGTATTGTAAAAGCGCATAATCTAAGCAAAGCAGTGATGAAGAATATCAAGCAGAATTTATTTTTTGCACTTATTTATAATACTGTCGGTATTCCTATAGCTGCAGGAGTTTTATATCCGTTTTTCGGGTTGTTGCTTTCGCCTATGATTGCTGCTTTGGCTATGAGTTTTAGTTCTGTTTCAGTGATTGCAAATGCATTGCGGTTACGGGCGGCAAAAATTGATTAATCAAATCGAATAAAAAATTAAATGAATAAATATATAATAGTAATATTAATGACTTTGCTATCTGGGCTGGCTTTTTCGCAAGACAAAGTAGAAGGCGTGGTTTTAGATTCTGAAGGATCTAATGCGTTGACACTTTCGGGTGCAAATGTCTATTGGCAAGATTCCCAAACGGGAATGGTGACAGATTTTGACGGTAAATTTTCAATTCCGTTTAAAAAGGAATTTAATAAATTGATAATTAGTTATGTTGGTTTTGAGACTGATACATTAACTATAAATGAACCAAAGACAATTCGTGTAAGTTTAAAACCATCTAATGAATTAGATGAGGTTGTGGTGCAGCAAGAGCGAGATGCAATACAGAAGACATATTTCAGTCCGCAGAACGTCATCACCGTAAATAGTGCAGAATTATTGAAGGCTGCTTGCTGTAATTTGGCTGAGAGTTTTGAAACGAATCCGTCTATTGATGTGAATTTGTCTGATGGATTAACAGGTACGAAGCAAATACAAATGTTGGGTTTAACGAGTCCGTATTTATTGATAACCCAAGAGAATATTCCAATGGTTCGTGGGGCATCACAAGCATACGGATTAACGTTTACACCAGGTACTTGGATCGAGAGTATTCAAATTACTAAAGGTGCTGGTAGTGTTGTAAATGGTTATGAAAGTATATCTGGACAAATAAATACAGAGTTGGTAAAACCATTGACTGATAATGCTGTTTTTGTAAACGGATATGCAAACCAAAACGGTCGTTATGAGCTAAACACACATTTCAATAGAAAGTTGTCAGGCAAGTTGAGTACCGGTTTGTATATCCATGGAAATACAAGGAGGCAAAAAGAGGATAATAATGAAGATGGATTTTTAGATGCTCCATTAGGGGGGCAAATTAATGTAATGAACCGTTGGCAGTACCAAGATGCAGAAAAGGGATGGGTTAGTTTCTTCAATGTTCGTTTTTTAAATGATGAAAAACAAGTTGGGCAAGTAGATTTTAATCCTGATACAGATAGAGTAGACGGTAGTAATAGTTCATTGAGCGGAGCTGAATTTCCTGCACTGAGCGGAGCCGAAGTGTGGGGAAGTGAAATTAATACACGTAGGTTCGATACTTCATTAAAATTGGGTTATGTTTTTCCAGAATTACCCTTTCAGAGTTTAGGCTTTCAAACATCATACAGTTTGCATAAGCAAGATTCCTATTTCGGATTTAGAACCTATGATATCAATCATGAAAGTTTGTATAGTAATTTACTTTTCAATTCTATAATCGGCGATACTAGAAATAAGTTTAAAACTGGTATAACCTTCGCTTATGATGGTTATGATGAACTGGTTACGGCAACAGATTATTCTAGAGACGATACATCTGTAGGGGCATTTTTTGAATATAGTTATGAGAATTTAGAAAAAGTAAGTCTTACAGCTGGTTTACGAGTAGATAACCATAATCGGCTGGGAACTTTTGTAACGCCAAGATTTCATATTCGCTATACTCCTTGGGAAAAAGGTAGTCTAAGAGGTTCATTTGGTAGAGGTAAAAGAACAGCAAATATCTTTGCAGAGAATCAGCAGTTGTTTGCATCTGCAAGAAAAATTAATATAGATGATACAGGTGGTAAGGTGTACGGCTTGGATCCTGAAGATGCATGGAATTACGGAGTAAGCTTTTTACAGGGATTCAATTTTTTAAATAAAAAAGGAGATATTTCGTTGGATTATTACATTACCGATTTTGAAAATCAGGTAGTGGTAGATTGGGAAAATCCGCAAGAGGTTTCTTTTTATAATTTAGATGGAGACAGTAGTGCTAAGAGTTTTCAAGTTGAGGTTAATTACGAGCTATTAACTCGTTTAAATTTTAGAGCATCTTATAAATTTTATGATGTGTCAACAGATTATAATTCTGAAAATTTACAAAAACCCTTATTGGCGCAAAACCGTTTTTTTGCTAACTTAGGGTATGAAACCGAAGCAAAAGAAAACGGTGCACAATGGAAGTTCGATTATACTTTGCATGCTTTAGGTAAAATGAGACTTCCTGATACCAGTGTTAATGAGCCGGCGTATCAATTAGGCGAATATTCATCACCCTATAATTTAATGAATGCCCAAATAACCAAGGTATTTTCTAATACCATAGAGTTATATATAGGTGGTGAGAATTTAACAGGAGAGCAACAAAATAATCCGGTTTTAGGAGCGAATAATCCTTTTGGTCCCAATTTTGATACAACCATAGTATATGCGCCAATTATGGGAAGAATGTTCTACGGCGGATTCAGATTTAAAATTCAGTAACTAACGATTAATATAAAATTATGAAAACAACGATTTTATCCATAGCAATGATGCTAATTGCGGTAGTAACCTATGCGCAAGACAAGAACAAGAAAATGACTTTTGATGTTAATGGTAGATGTGCCATGTGTAAAGAGCGTATAGAAGAAGCTGCATTAAATGTAAAAGGTGTAAAATATGCAAATTGGGATATACCAACACATCAATTGGCTATTATCATGGATGAGCGTAAAACCGATGCCATGAAGATTAAAACTGCAATAGTTGCTGTTGGTCATGATACCAAAGAGTTAAAAGCGACAGATGAAGCTTATAATAGCGTACACCCTTGTTGTTTGTATAGAGAAGATAATTCTGATGATGGACAACATCATGAAAATAAGAAATAATAATTGCTATTATTTAGGTGTAATTTGGAGTTGAAAATTGGTTAATAAATTTTAGTTAATTTTTTGCCAACGTAATTATCACGAATCAAAATCTGAAATACATTAGCTATAGATTTATCTTAAATTCTATAACAATGGCACAAGCAAAATCAGCAGGGAAACCAGCTGCAAAACCTTCTCCAGCAAAAGCTGGAAAAAAGGCTGCTCCAAAAGCTGCTCCTAAGAAGAAGTAGTCAGGTTTTTGCCTTTAGAAGGCGACACCGTTTGGACGACAAAACCACCTTCTGTAAATAAAGAAGGTGGTTTTTTTGTTATATATATATTTGCCACAAAAAAACCGCTCTTGATATTTCAAGAGCGGTTTTAAATTATATTGACTGCGCAAACCAATTAATTATTGGCTGTGGCGCCACGCCACTACATCATTCCTGGCATACCGCCACCCATTGGTGGACCTGCAGGAGAATCTTCTTTGATGTCGGTTAAAGCACATTCAGTAGTAAGAATCATACCAGCAACAGAAGCTGCATTTTCCAATGCCACTCTAGTTACTTTAGCAGGATCAATAATACCAGCTTTCATCATATCAACATATTTTTCTGATTTTGCATCGTAACCGAAATCTCCTTTTCCTTCCAAGATTTTTGCGATTACTACAGAGCCTTCACCACCTGCATTAGAAACGATTGTTCTTAAAGGGGCTTCAACCGCGCGTGCAACAATCTGTAAACCAGTTGCTTCATCTTCATTTTCAGTTGCTACTTTAGATAGAACAGATTTTGCTCTTACTAACGCAACACCACCACCAGCTACGATACCTTCTTCAACAGCGGCTCTTGTAGCGTGTAATGCATCATCAACACGATCTTTTTTCTCTTTCATTTCAACTTCAGAAGCAGCACCAACATAAAGTACAGCAACACCACCAGCTAATTTAGCCAAACGCTCTTGAAGTTTTTCCTTATCGTAGTCAGATGTAGTTGTCTCGATTTGAGATTTAATCTGATTAACTCTTGTTTTGATATCTTTTGCAACACCACCACCATTTACAATTGTAGTATTGTCTTTGTCAATTTGTACTTTTTCACAAGTACCTAACATATCAAGTGTCGTATTGTCTAAAGAGAAACCTCTTTCTTCAGAAATAACAGTACCACCAGTTAATATGGCGATATCTTCTAACATTGCTTTTCTACGGTCACCAAAACCTGGAGCTTTAACAGCAGCAATTTTTAAAGAGCCTCTTAATTTGTTAACTACTAAAGTAGCTAATGCTTCACCATCAACATCTTCAGCGATAATCAATAAAGGCTTACCAGATTGAGCAACTGGCTCTAATACAGGAAGTAAATCTTTCATTGAAGAAATCTTCTTGTCGAACAATAAGATATACGGATTCTCTAATTGAGCTACCATCTTTTCAGAATCGGTAACGAAATAAGGAGAAAGGTAACCTCTGTCAAACTGCATACCTTCTACAACATCAACATACGTATCTGTTCCTTTAGCCTCTTCAACAGTAATAACACCTTCTTTACCAACTTTACCGAAAGCCTGAGCGATTAATTCACCAATAGTTTCATCATTGTTAGCAGAAATTGAAGCAACTTGCTTAATTTTTTCAGAAGAATCACCAACTTTTTTAGCTTGTTTAGCTAAATCGGCAACTATAGCTTCAACAGCTTTATCGATACCTCTCTTTAAATCCATTGGGTTTGCACCAGCAGCAACGTTTTTCAAACCTTCTTTAACGATAGCTTGAGCTAAAACCGTTGCGGTAGTTGTACCATCACCAGCTAAGTCATTGGTTTTAGAAGCAACTTCCTTTACCATTTGAGCACCCATGTTTTCTAATGGGTCAGCTAATTCAATTTCTTTTGCTACGGTAACACCATCTTTAGTTACTTGTGGTGCACCAAATGATTTGCTGATAATAACGTTTCTACCCTTTGGGCCTAACGTTACTTTTACAGCATTTGCCAATGCATCAACACCTCTTTTAAGACCGTCTCTTGCATCTATATCAAACTTAATATCTTTTGCCATTTCTAATTTTATTTTGATTTTTGATTTTTGACTTTTGCGCAGAGCATAAAGTCAAGGAAATTATTAATTTTAAAATGAAAATTTAAAGGCTAACGGCTAAGAGCCATAAGCCAATTGCTATTTAGATAATAGCAAGAATATCACTCTCTCTCATCATCAAGTAATCGGTACCTTCTAATTTTAATTCGGTTCCGGCATATTTTCCGTAAAGAACGGTATCACCAACTTTAACGGTAACACTGTCATCTTTTGTTCCAGGACCCACTGCTACAACTTTACCTTTCTGTGGTTTCTCTTTTGCAGTATCAGGAATGTAAAGTCCAGACGCAGTCTTCGTTTCAGCTGCCATCGGCTCGATAAGAACTCGGTCTGCCAATGGTTTGATATTAATTTTAGCCATAATTATTATATTTTAAATTGATTTTTAGTTTCGTAGAAATATAAGGGCAGAAATTATGCCATTGCCTATTTACTGACAAATTGTAAACAAAAAATGCCAGCTTGTCATAAGCTGGCATTTTTAATATAATGTAGTAATAATTTTATAAGCTATCTGAAGGTGTAGCGTCATTAGTTACGGGTGGTGTTACAGCCTCTGGTAAGGTTTCTGGAACCACAGTTTCTATGTCATCACCTTGTAATAATTTAGAATCTGCATCACCATAGTTACCTTTTAGGGCAATGTTAGATGCTAAGATTAAAACTATTAACAAACCTGCTAGTGTCCATGTGCTCTTGTCTAAAAAGTCACCTGTTTTTTTAACTCCACCAACAACTTGGTTGCCTCCTCCACCAAAAGAAGAAGAAAGTCCGCCACCTTTTGGATTTTGTACCATGATCACCAATACTAATAATAGGCAAACGACAATGATAAGTATCAGGAAAATTGAAAATGTACTCATTCTAAATTATTTATTATCTTTTCGTAATTTCTCTACCGCCTTAATTCGGTCTGCAAAGAAACTACTTTTTTCTGGATATTTCAAACTTAAAATTTTGTAAGCTTGAATTGCATTTTTATACTTTTTTTGTTCTAGATAAACCCTTGCTAAAGTCTCTGTCATCAGCTCATTATGATCGATTCTTGAAGACTTGGAAAGGTCAATAACCGTGTTCACCTCTGTAGGTACAATTTTAGGGTTCGAGGCTATAAACTTGTTTATTCGGTCGTATTTTTTCTTAATTGCTTCACTTTTAACCTTGGTTTTCTTAACAGGTTTTACAGTAATTATTGGTTCTTTTGCCTTTTGTATGGTCTTTTCTACTTTACTCTCTTTTACCTGAGTTGGTGGCTGAATTATATCTGCATTAATAGGGGTAATGGTATCATCTTCAGATTTTTCCAAAGGTTTTTTAGACGCTAGACTTAACCATTCTGAAAAAGAATATTTCTCTTTAGCATCGAAAGCTAAAGGCTTTCCAATATCAAGAGCATTTTCTTCTTCAGTATTGGTAGGGTTTTTAGATTGAAATAATTCTGGATCAAGTATTTGATCGGCATCATGTTCATCTTGTGGCAACGGTTTATCTGCAGAAGGGGTAATCAAAGGAATAATTGCAACTTCTTCTTTGATTGCAATAGTAATCTCTTCCACTTCTGTGGTTTCGATTTCAGCGCTGGTGACTTCAATATCTGTTAAGATTTCTTCTGCTGGCAATTCGATAGTTTGAATCTCGACTACAGTATCTTCAATTTCAACAGGTGCCGTTTCTTTTATTTCCTCAGGTTCTTTAGCTGGTACGACAGCTTCGATTTTTTCTATTTCAGCAACTTTTTTTGTTGGAATATCGGTATCATACTGTAAAAAATCTTTAGATGTTATAAAATCAAAAAGTACATCTCTATCGGTTGTAAATGCAGCCGTTGTTTTAAGAGCTTTGTTGTATTTATAGCTATTTAGATTTTTTAGACCTTTTAAATGCAGTGCTCTTGCTGCCTGAAAATAAGGGTATTCGGCAATAATATCTTCTAAGTGTTTTGTATGAATGGGTTCTACCACTTTGGTAGGATGTTCTAGAAAATATGTAAAGTCCTTAACGTTCATGTATGCTACCAATCTGCCAATGAGGCGTTGAAAATATCTTGTGTTAGCCTTTCGAAAATTATCTCATGGGCTTCACTCTTAATGCTCGCCAATTGTGTGTCTGCCGGATAATCATAAAAGAAAGAAAAACTTTGGTCAAAAGCGGCATCTTCTTTTAGTTGATTATAGAAACGCACTTTTACTCGAATTGAAAGTCTGTTTTGAGCAGCTGTTTGAGCAGCTGTAGCAGACATTGGTGATATTTTATATTCTGTTATTTCACCCTCGTATAATAAATCTGGGTTGCCAGAAGAAATAAGATCTAAGCTGGTCTGATTTAAAATTCGGTCTTGTAGTGCCAGAGTAAAATCTCTGTCTACACCCGGTTCAAATGTAGAACCCGGACTCTGAGTGGCATAATTTTGGAAATAGGTGACCTGAAAGGTTTTGGCTTCGCCAACATTGCCACCGGTAAAATTGTATACGCCGCAGCTTAAAAGTAAGATGGTCGGTAATATAAATAGAATAGATTTTTTTAGGTATCTCATTGAAATGGGATTCATGTTAAATTAAAGGTCGTACTGTTTTATTTTACGGTAAAGCGTTCGTTCAGAAATACCTAATTCTGTGGCTGCAGCCTTTCTTTTTCCTCTATTTCGTTCAAGAGATTTTTTGATCAATTCTACTTCCTTCTCTTGTAAAGATAGGGTTTCTTCTTCTTGAATTTCTTCGGCAAAATGATATTTATCTTCGTAAGAATCTTGAATTATAGATGCTTCCTCTTTTTTAGGTTCGGGTAAATGTAAAAGATTCCTTGGCTTTTCATCTTGAGAATCATGGTCGATATCGGCATCTTCGTCATCTTCGTTACCGTAGATTTTACGAATCAAGTTTTCATTATCTTTTTGAACCTTCTCAGAGTCATTATTTTTCAATAACTCCATCGTTAGTTTTTTAAGGTCGTTGAGGTCACCTTTCATGTCGAACAAAACCTTATAGAGTATCTCTCTTTCGTTGCTAAAATCGCTGTCAGATTTTGAATTAGAGACTACCGCAGGTAAGTTATTCGAAGTATTATTCGGTAAATATCCATGTAAAGTCGAGGCCGAAATTGCTCTATTTTCTTCCAGAACAGAAATTTGTTCTGCAATATTTCTTAACTGACGAATGTTACCTGGCCATCTATATTTTATTAATAACGATACTGCATTATCATCTAATCTAATGGTAGGCATTTTGTATTTCTGACTGAAATCTGACGCAAATTTTCTAAATAATAGATGAATATCATCTTGGCGTTCACGCAATGGCGGAATGTTAATTTCTACAGTACTTAATCGATAGTAAAGATCTTCGCGAAAACGCTCTTTTTTAATTGCCTCGAACATATTAACGTTCGTTGCTGCTACAATACGAACATCGGTTTTCTGTACTTGCGATGATCCAACTTTTAAAAACTCGCCGTTTTCTAGTACACGCAAAAGTCGTACTTGGGTAGTTAACGGTAATTCACCAACTTCATCTAAAAATATAGTACCGCCATCGGCAACTTCAAAATAACCGCTTCTTGTTTGTGTAGCACCTGTAAACGCGCCTTTTTCATGCCCAAAAAGTTCACTATCGATTGTGCCTTCAGGTATGGCGCCACAGTTTACCGCAATATACTTTGCATGCTTTCTATGGGAAAGCGAATGAATAATTTTTGGAATAGCTTCTTTACCAACACCACTTTCGCCCGTAACCAAAACAGAAATATCTGTTGCGGCAACTTGCATCGCTTTTTCAAGTGCTCGGTTCAATTTTGGGTCTTGCCCAATAATTTCAAAACGTTGTTTTATGCTTTGTATACTTTCCATATAAAATGGCTACTAAATTTAGTTATTGTCAGAATACCCGACAGCAACACCTTTAAGGGTTGCAGAAGTGCAGTCGTTAATTTGTACGTTTACAAAGTCACCAACCTTGTAATTTTCTTTCGGAAAAACCACAACTGTACTTTGAGTGTTTCTTCCCATCCATTCATGTTCCGATTTTTTTGAAGTTCCTTCTATTAAAACCTCCTGAATTTGACCGACATGTTTTTCTGTTCTAAAGAGGCAGTGACTTCTCTGTAAAGCTATGATTTCAGAAAGGCGTCTCTTTTTTGTAGCTTCAGGTACATCATCTTCCATTTTTCTACCGGCCATGGTGCCAGGTCTTTCAGAATATGAATACATAAAACCGAAATCATACTTAACATGCTCTAGTGCTTTTAATGTCGCAGCGTGATCTTCCTCTGTTTCTGTAGGGAAACCAGTAATGATATCTTGAGAAATAGAGCAGCCAGGTAGAATTTTTCTAATTTCATCTGTCAGTTCAAAATACTCTTCGATGGTGTGTAAACGATTCATTGCCTTTAAAATACGGTTACTACCGCTTTGTACAGGTAAATGAACGTGATTGCAAATATTTTTATGCTTGGCCATGGTTCTAATGACCTCCAAAGTCATGTCTTGCGGATTCGATGTAGAAAAACGAATACGCATTTTTGGGTTTGCCAATGCGACCATTTCTAAAAGTTTAGAAAAGCCGATAGCAGTAGCTTTTTGCATATCAGAAGCATTTTCGAAATTTTTCTTGAGTCCGCCGCCATACCATAGATAACTATCAACATTCTGTCCGAGTAGCGTAATTTCTTTGAATCCGTTTTCAGAAAGCTCTTTTACTTCTGCTAAAATAGATTGTGGGTCTCTGCTACGTTCACGACCTCTGGTGAATGGTACAACACAAAATGTACACATATTATCACATCCTCTGGTGATAGAAACAAAAGCGGTAACTCCGTTTGTATTTAATCTTACAGGTGCAATATCGCCGTAAGTTTCATCCTTAGAAAGAATAACATTTACCGCATCTCTACCAGAATCTACTTCTTTTATTAAGTTGGGTAAATCTTTATAAGCATCTGGCCCTACGACCATGTCTACTATTTTTTCTTCATCTAAAAGCTTGTCTTTTAGACGTTCGGCCATACAACCAAGAACACCGACTTTTAAATGTGGTCTTGTTTTTTTTACCTTATTATACTCTGTTAATCTTTTGCGTATGGTCTGTTCCGCTTTATCTCGAATAGAACACGTGTTTACAAGTACTAAATCGGCATCTTCTAACGTTTGGGTGGTGTTAAAACCTTCGGTCGCTAATATAGATGCTACAATTTCACTGTCGGCAAAGTTCATGGCACAACCGTAACTCTCAATATAGAGATTACGCTTGTTCACTTCTTTTCCTTTAACTACCAAAGTTGTGCCCTGCACATTTTCGTCTATGGTTTTCTCCATTTTTGTAATACGTTGCAATAAAATATTTTGGAGGGCAAAGATACTATTATAATCAAAAATATGACAAGATGACATGATTATTTAGGGTTTGTTTATGCTTTCTACACGAAAATTATTTAGTTTTATCACCAATTATAACCACCGATACTTATGAATTTAGAAAACTTGACGCAGCACATTAAAGCGAAACCAGATTTAGAATTTGGTACGATATTCAGTAGGTCTATAGACCTTTTTAAGAAGGTATGGTTACAGGGCTTTATTATTTTGCTCTTAACATTCGTTGTAATACTCCCATTTTATATTGTTTTGTACATACCTATGATCGCTTTGGGTATAACTGATCCAGAGGCACTTCAACATAATGAGTTGCCACCAATGGCTGCTGTAGCGATGGCTATTCTTTTTCCTGTTTTTGCGATTGGGATCACCACTTTCGCTTTGGCATTAAATGCCGCATTTTTAAAGATATGTAGAGAAAAAGATTTAGGAAAAGAATCTGCCGATGATTACTTCTACTTCTTTAAAGAAGGGCGTTTAGGTAAGGTCTTTATTCTTGCTTTGTATACATTCGGACTCTCAATACTAGGGGCGCTTGCCTGTGGTGTTGGTATGTTTTATGTAATGGTTCCAGTTTCATTGATTCCGGCATTTTTGGCATTTTCGAATGATCTTTCTCCGTTAGACATGGTGAAAGCTAGTTTTACCTTGGGTAATAAAAACTGGTTGGTCATATTTGGCCTGGTAATCGTTTCGGCATTTGTAGCACAACTAGGCTTTGTTTTATGTTGTGTAGGGGTATTGTTTACAGCAATGCTTGGTAAAGTACCTACCTATTATATGTATAAAGACGGAGTTGGTTTTAACGATGTAGAAGAGATTTCAAACTATTGATAACGCAACTATTATGTGTTTCTTCATCTAATAATTACAAACAGTTAAAAATTATATACCATGAAGAATGTTGTTTTTCTTTTTTGCACTATTGCATTATTTGCATTTGTTTCATGTAATGATGATGGCCCATATGAAGATTACTTAGTGGCTAGACCAATTGTGCAAGATGCAATATCGTTTAAGGCAGAAGCGGTCGATGTAGTTGATCCTATACCAATTGTTTCGTCAGGTAAAATATATGCTTACCAAGACTATATTTTTGTAAATGATGTAAACCTGGGTTTTCATGTTATAGATAACAAAAATCCGTCAGCGCCAGAGAGTATCGCATTTATAAAGTTAGAGGGCAACTTCGATATTTCTATTAAAGATGACAAGCTGTTTGCCGATAGTTATGGCGATTTGGTAATTTTTGATATATCGGATATTACAAATATTACCATTCAAAGTAGAATTGTAAATGCCATCTATAATAATGATGTATGGCTTTCGAATATTGAATACCCTCAGGCAGATTTTTACGAGTATGGCGATATCGATTATAGTAGAGATATTGTTATAGGCTGGGAGGTAATCACAGAAAGAAGGTCTGTTGAAGAGTATGAGTCTAGGTACAATTGTGACAGTTGTCTTGTAGATTCTGCTGAAAGTTTTAACGATAGTCCGCAGCCAACAACAGGTCAAGGCGGGTCTTTGGCGCGTTTTAAGATCATAGGCGATTATTTATATGTAGTAGACTATAGTAATATCAATATTTTTAACATTGCAGATGTCGAAGATGTAAAAGTTTTAGATGATGTACAAGTCGCTTGGGATATTGAAACGATTTATAGTCAGGGAGATATTTTGTTTATTGGTGGTGCTCAGGGAATGTATATTTATGGAATAGAAAACCCTGAAAAGCCAGAATTTATTTCAGAATTCAGACATGGTACCGCTTGTGACCCAGTAGTTGTAGATGGCGATTATGCTTATGTAACTTTAAAAGGCGGAGGTTTCTGTGGAAATACCGAAAGCGGATTGTATGTAATCAATATCTCTGATCTTGAGAATCCTGAATTAAAAGTAATTTACCCGATGGATGGACCAAACGGATTAGGAATTAAAAACAATACCTTATTTATATGTGATGGAGATTCGGGCTTAAAGGTATATGATAAAACGGATGCGCCAAATATAACATTGGTCAATACTTTCGAAGATATCATCGCTTATGATGTAATACCGTTGGCATCATCATTATTAATGGTCGGTGATCGCACACTGTATCAATATGAATATATTGATAATGACATTAGGTTGTTAAGTACCTTTCAATTGTAAAAATAATAAAAGGTTAAAAAAAGGGAAGCTAGTTTAGCTTCCCTTTTTTTATTTCAGTGCCCTAATTGGTTTGTGGCTTGTGATATAGCGGATATAATAATCATGAATTATTTGAATTTATTGGCTAAACTCTATTGAAATATGGGAAAAAATAAATTCCTGAAATTCCAAAGTTTAATTTTTAGTATACATTTGTAAGTATAAACAAGGTTGATGGCGAAAAATTTAGTAATTGTTGAGTCTCCTGCAAAGGCAAAAACTATAGAGAAGTTTTTGGGAAAAGATTTTAAGGTTGAATCGAGCTTTGGTCACATTGCCGATTTACCTTCAAGTGAGCTGGGAGTAGATGTCGAGAACGATTTCACACCGAAATATATCGTAGATAAAGACAAGCAAGCTTTAGTGAAAAAGCTTAAGAGTCTTGCAGATAAAGCAGAAACTATATGGCTCGCGAGTGATGAGGATCGAGAGGGTGAGGCTATCTCTTGGCACTTGGCCGAAGAGCTAGGTTTAGACAAGAAGAAGACAAAACGTATCGTTTTCAACTCGGTTACAAAGGCTGCTATTCAAAAAGCAATTGAAAATCCGAGAGAAATCAATTACAATCTTGTAAATGCACAACAGGCAAGAAGGGTATTAGACCGTTTGGTTGGGTATCAATTATCGCCAGTACTTTGGAAAAAAATTAAACCGGGTCTTTCTGCCGGTCGTGTCCAATCTGTAGCCGTAAGGTTAATTGTTGAGCGAGAAAGAGATATAGAGGGTTTTGAGCCACAAGCGTCGTTTAAGATTGCTGCAGAGTTTCAAACAGAAGAAGGTAGTGTTTTTTCGGCTAAGCTGAATAAAGCTTTCGACACAGAAAAAGAAGCAAAAGCATTTTTAGAAAAGAATAAAGCTGCTACTTTTTCGGTAAGCAAATTAGATAAAAAACCTGCCAAGAAATCACCATCTGCGCCGTTTACAACCTCTACTTTACAACAAGAGGCTTCAAGAAAATTATATTTCTCTGTAGGTAGAACCATGCAAGTGGCCCAGCGTTTATACGAAGCGGGTTTAATTACGTACATGAGAACAGATAGTGTTAACCTTTCTAACGAAGCGTTGACATCTGCAAAAGAAGCCATAGAAAAAAACTACGGTAAAGAATATAGCGAAACAAGAAATTTTACAGGTAAGTCTAAAGGTGCTCAAGAAGCACACGAAGCCATTAGGCCAACTGAGATGGGTAATCAATCTCCATCATTAGAACGCGATCAATCTAAATTGTACGACTTAATATGGAAACGTACGGTTGCCTCTCAAATGAGCGATGCTCAGTTAGAGCGTACCAACGTAAAGATTAAGGCAAGCAAACATTCAGAGGAATTTACAGCAAACGGTGAGGTTATAAAGTTCGATGGTTTCTTGAAAGTTTACATGGAAGGTGTAGATGATGAAGATATTGCCGAAGAACAAGAAGGCATGTTACCTGCCATGAAAGAAGGCGAGCGTTTGTTGAATAATTATATTTCAGCGACAGAACGTTTTACAAGAGCGCCATATAGATTTACAGAAGCATCTTTGGTTAAGAAATTAGAAGAGCTTGGTATTGGTAGGCCATCTACTTATGCACCAACAATATCTACCATTCTTAACAGAGGTTATGTTGAAAAAGGTACAATAGAGGGTACTGAGCGTAAGTATCAGCAATTGGTATTAGCGGCAGATAAAATAGAAGAAAAGAACCTAACTGAAAATGTAGGTTCAGATAAAGGTAAAATGGTGCCAACAGATATAGGTATGATCGTTACCGATTTCTTGGTCACTAATTTCGCCAATATTTTAGATTACAATTTTACTGCACAGGTAGAAGAAGATTTTGATGAAATAGCTTCTGGTGATGAAGACTGGAAGAAGATGATGAAGAATTTCTACAAAGATTTTCACCCGAATGTGGTAGATGTAGAAGAAAATGCGGAACGTGCAAGCGGAGAAAGAATACTAGGCAAGGACCCTAAAAGCGGAAAACAAGTTTCTGTACGTTTAGGTAGATTCGGCCCAATGGTGCAAATAGGTACTGTTGATGATGAAGAAAAGCCAACGTTCGCAAGTTTATTACCAGAGCAATCACTGAATACCATTTCGTACGAAGAGGCAATGGATCTTTTTAAACTACCAAGAAAATTAGGAGTTTATGAAGGTGAAGAAGTATTGGCCAATGTAGGTCGATTTGGACCGTATGTAAAATTTGGAGAGAAATTTATTTCTATGGATAAAGGCGAAAGTGCTTTTGAAATTGAGATGGATAGGGCAATAGAGCTTATTGTTGCAAAACAGAAAGCCGATGCGCCGGTTGCCATGTATGAAGATATGGAGGTTACCAAAGGCACAGGTAGATTTGGACCGTTTATTAAATGGAATGGCATGTTCATTAACGTGAACAAAAAATACGATTTTGACAATTTATCTAACGACGATATTATAGAACTTATCGAAGTCAAAAAGCAAAAAGAAATAGATAAGGTTATTCAAAACTGGGAAGAAGAAGGCATCCGTATCGAAAAAGCGAGATGGGGTCGTCATAATGTCTTAAAAGGTAAAATAAAGGTAGAATTGGCAAAAACCGTCGATGTTACTAAAATGACTTTAGAAGAAGCACAGAAGTTGATAGAGGCAAAGACTCCGAAGAAAAAAACTGTAAAGAAAAAGGCAAAAGCTAAACCTAAGTCAAAAAAGTAATTTAATTTTAGGTCAAAGATCAGTACAGTATCCTTATGATTTCTAAAAACCTTTAATAAATGGCCTTTGATTTTTTAGTTCCGGTATCGGATAAAGTTCTAGCTCATAAAGAGTTATTGCCAAGTCAATCTATCGGTAAAAACACCTATATACATACCGAAAAAGATGGGTTGCCTGTATTGGCAAATGCTACCGTTGCCATAATAGGGGTTAGAGAATCTCGAAATGCTTATGAAAAGAAGCATGAGAAGTTAGATGTCTCTGCTATAAGATTACAATTCTACAAGCTTTTAATAGGAAACTGGAATGCTACCATTGTAGATTTAGGTGATATTGAAGAGGGTGCTACGGTAAATGACACCTATTTTGTAGTCAAAGAAGTAGTTGCCGGTCTATTAGAAGAAGATATTATTCCTATTATTTTAGGGGCAACACAAGATATTACCTACCCTGCATACAGAGCTTTTGATGGTATCAGAGATATGATCAACCTGGTTGCAATAGATAGTAGGTTCGATTTCGGGATCGAAGATGAGCTTATTTCTTCGCATTCTTATATGAGTAAAATTATAACTGATAAGCCCAATAACCTTTTTAATTTTTCGAATATTGGCTATCAAAGTTATTTTAACGCCCAAGAAGAGATAGATTTAATGGAGCGTTTATTTTTTGATGCTTACCGACTTGGTGAGGTTGCAAATGATATTTCGTTAGCAGAACCAGTACTAAGAAATGCACATATGGTAAGTTTAGACTTACGATCTGTAAAGGCCAGTGAAATTTCTATGTCTGGCAATTTTTCTCCGAACGGGTTTAATGGAAGAGAAATTTGTGCCATTTCTAGATATGCAGGTATCAGCGATAAAGTATCTGTATTCGGTTTGTACGAAATGGAGAATACCGTACAGTCGCAACAACTGATAGCACAGATAATATGGTACTTCATAGAAGGTATCAATTTTAGAATAAAAGAAAGTCCATATACCAAAACCGATGACTTTGTTAAGTATAATGTACCTAGCGAAGACGAAGAATTGGTATTCTACAAAAGTTTATTAACAGAAAGATGGTGGACAGAAGTCCCATCTATTTTCACTTCACATACTAAAGGCCATACACCAGCGTTATTACCTTGCACCGAGAAGGATTATATTGATGCATGTAATCAACAGATTCCAGAAAGGTGGTACAAGGCCTATAAGAAAGGCTTTAATTAACATTATTTTTTTAAAGCATAAAAAGACTTTAATACAATATTTTATATAAAACCTAGTTTTAGTTGATAGAATAAATTATTGTATTCTCAGTTTAAACCATAATCGAAATTTAACCTAAAGTATGAAGAAGCTATTGTTATCCTCTATAGCGTTTGTTTTTTTACTCACAAGTTGTGGGTCTAAGCAAAAAGGTGAGCTAACTGGAGTCCAGGGAAAAAAGTGGTATCCAGAAAAACCATATGGAATGGAACTTATCCCAAGGGGTTCTTTCATAATGGGTAAGAGTGAAGAAGATCAAGGAAAATTATTGAATGCGCCGACTAAGACAGTTACGGTACGTTCTTTTTACATGGATGATACAGAAATCACAAACAGTGAGTATCGTCAGTTTGTAGAATGGGTAAAGGATTCTATCGTTAGAACCAAATTAGCCATTTTAGCTGATGAGTTAGGTATCGGTCCAGAAGAAGGCGGTATTGGTGATTATGCATTTAAAGATGCAGATACTACAAGAGCATCTGTATACGATAAGTATATGTTAGATAATTACTCGGGTATGGGCGAAACGGGCTACGAAGGTAGAGCGCTAAGCAAAGATGAAGACCTAGTTTGGGACACATCAGACTACCCAGATGAGTATTATACCGAAATTATGGATTCTATCTACTTATCTGAAGAAGAGTCATATAACGGTCAACGTACTATCAACGTTAAGAATTTAAAGTATAAGTATAGTTGGATGGATATCGAGGCAGCTGCCCGTGCTTCTTTAAAAGGGAACAAGAGTCGTAAAGATTTTATTCGTACCGAAGAAGTAGAGATATACCCAGATACTACTGTATGGATCAGAGATTTCTCATATTCATATAACGAACCAATGCATAATGATTATTTCTGGCACGATGCCTACAGCGAATATCCTGTAGTTGGTATCAGCTGGCAACAAGCAAAAGCATTCTGTAACTGGAGAACGAAGTTCAAAAATGATGATAACAAGAGTCGTAATAGACAATTCGTTAATCAATTTAGACTTCCAACAGAAGCTGAATGGGAATATGCTGCAAGAGGTGGTATCGAAGGTGGTACTTACCCATGGGGTGGCCCGTATGTAATCAGTGATACTGGTTGTTTTATGGCAAACTTTAAACCACAACGTGGAGATTATGCTGCAGATGCTGCTTTATATACAGTGGAAGCGAAATCTTACGAGCCTAATGACTTTAATATGTACAACATGGCCGGTAACGTTTCTGAGTGGACGAATTCAAGTTATGATCCAAGTGCATACGATTATGTATCAACAATGAACCCTAACGGTGGTGATCAATCTAATACTAGAAAAGTTATTAGAGGTGGTTCCTGGAAAGATGTAGCTTACTTCTTACAGGTAAGTACAAGAGATTACGAATACGCTGATTCGGCTCGTAGTTACATAGGTTTCAGAACAGTACAAGATTATATGGGTGAGGAAGATTCCACACAATAAATAATAATATTAACAGTTTTATAATAAATTCAAATTCATTTTTTAACCAAATCTTTTTTTATTAAACCTTAAATTAAATTAAACATGGCACAGTCAAAATCCACAAAAAAATTATTTAACATGGCCTACGGGCTAGGAGCATCAGTTGTAATTATCGGTGCATTATTCAAAATTCTTCACTGGGAGTTAGGACCATTAAATGGTGGTATTCTTTTAGCGATAGGTCTTATTACAGAAGCATTAATTTTCGCGATCAGTGCGTTCGAACCAGTAGATGAAGATCTAGACTGGGCATTAGTATACCCAGAATTAGCTGGTGGTGAAGGTAAAGCACCTAAAAAAGCACAAGCTGCAACTGAAATTAAAGAAGCTGAAGCATCTTTATCTAAGAAATTAGATGATTTATTAAAAGAAGCTGGTGTAGACGCAAGTCTTATGGAAAGCTTAGGTTCAAGCATTAAAAACTTTGAAGGTGCTGCTAAAGGTATCGCTCCAACAGTTGATGCAATGGAATCTACTAAGAAATATTCTAGTGAAATGGTTCATGCTGCAGCTCAAATGGAGTCTTTGAACAGTCTTTATAAAGTACAATTAGAAAGTGCTAGCAAACAAGCTTCAGTTAATGAAGAAGTTGTTCAAAATGCAAGTGCACTTAAAGATCAAATGGCATCTTTGTCTACAAACCTTTCTTCTTTGAATGGTGTATATGGTGGAATGTTATCTGCAATGAGTAGTAAAAACTAAATTGGATTTTAATAAAACCCAAGTCAATTATTAATTAAAATCTAAAAAAACAAATCCATGGCAGGAGGAAAAAATTCACCACGTCAGAAGATGGTCAACTTAATGTATTTGATCTTCATCGCAATGCTGGCACTAAACATGAGTAAAGAGGTATTAGCCGCATTCGGTATAATGAATGAAAAGCTAGAGACTTCAAACGCAATGACAACCGCAAGTAACGAAGCGTTCTTAGGTAGTCTGGAAACTAAAGCATCTGAAGATGCAGCTAAATATGATAAGCTGTATAAGAATGCTCAACAGATTAAAGCAATGTCTCAAGAGTATTATGATTACTTAGAAGGACTTAAAAAAGGTATGATGGAAGGGATCGAAGATCCTAAAGATTATGCTCGTATGGATATGGCTGATTACTTAGATCAGAAATTATTCCAAGGTGAAACTTTATCAGAAGACGGTAAAAAATTTATGAGTAACCTAACTGGTTATAGAGATCAAGTTGCGGCAATAGTGCCTAAAGCTTTAAAGCAATCTGTTATTGATCGTTTCCAAACAGGAGATGAGAATGGTAAAGTTGAAAAAAGAGACGGTACCAAACAAGATTGGATCAACTATCACTATGAAGGATATCCTTTAGTGGCATCTTTAGCAAAATTAACTCAGTTACAAGCTGACGTTAAAATGACTGAAGAAGCAGCTTTGAAATCTATGTTAGCAGGTGAGTTGACTAACCAAGTTTCTTTAAAGAACTTTGCTACTTCACTTTCTTCTACTAAATCTGCTTACTATGCAGGTGAGAAGTATGATGGTAAGATTATTATCAGCAAAACTGATAATTCTTCTACTCCTGTAAAAGCTGAGTTAACTTTAGATGGCAGAAAATTAACTGAAGGTTCTGATTATAAATTAGAAGCTGGTGGTGTTAAAATGTTGATTGGTTCTGGTTCTGCTGGTGACCATGAAGTAAAAGGTACTATCTACTTTAAGCAAGATGGTGAAGAAATTCCTGTTGAGGTTAAAAATTCATTCGCAACTATATCTAAGCCAAATGCTGCTTTAATTGCTGCTGATAAAATGAATGTTGTATATAGAGGTGTTGCTAACCCAATGTCTATATCTATACCAGGTATACCAAATAATAAAGTAAGAGCATCTGCTCCAGGTCTTAAGGCTGTTAGTGGTAGTAGTTATGTAATGACACCAGGTACTGGTAGAAACGTTACTATTACAGCTTCAGGTACTTTACCTGACGGTCAGTCGGTATCATCTAACTCTGAATTCAGAATTAAAGATATTCCAAGACCAGAAGGTAGTGTAAGTAAGCAAACAGGTAGTATTAAACTTCCAAAAAGGAATGTTGAGATCGCTACGATCGGTGCTGGTTTAGAAGACTTCGATTTTGATTTAAACCTTGCAGTAAGCGGTTTTAAATTTAAAGTACCAGGTCAACCAACTGTTTCTGTAAGAGGAAATAAGATGGATGCTAAAGCAAAACAAGCTTTATCACGTGCTAAAAGAGGAGATATCGTTCAAATATTTGATATCGAAGCGTTTATCACAAACAATAAAAGTTACAAGTTGAAGAAAGTATCTCCAGTAGTTGTGGAGATTACAAACTAAATAAATAGAATGATACCGGGTAAACCCTTTGGTATTACCCGGTTATTTTTAAAGTGAAGCAAACATGAATTGGAAAAATGTTTTAGTAATGGGAGCGGTAACAATGTTACCTTTATCAATGATGGCCCAAGCAAATGTATTGAATGCAAAGAAACCCGATGAGGTTGGTATTCGTACAGAAGCTCAGAAAGCTGTCGATAACGATGCTCCGTTAGAATATGGTTATGTAGATGATAGGGATATCCTTTGGTCTAAAACATTATGGGAAACCATAGATTTAGATGAGAGAGTTAACTTCCCATTATATTATCCAACAGATACTATGGATATTGGCCCAGATAGAAGGTCTTTATACCACGTTCTAATTAAAAATTTAAAGAGTGGAAAATTAGAAACTTATACAGATTCTTATTTCACTAAAAAAAGATCTTTTAACGATTTAAAAGATGCCTTGCAAATGGTAGATACTCTTGATTACGGGTATGAGCAAATGAACGCAGGTGAGACGGTTTCTGAAGAGTATATTACTCGTAGAAATATTTCTGCAGCTGATATTGAAGAATATCATGTAAAAGGAATTTGGTATTTCGATAAGAGACAAGGAGAATTAAAATACCGTCTTTTAGGTATTGCTCCAGTTGCACCAGATGTAAACTTTATGGATGATGACAATCCAGACATGGTAGAGCTTTTTTGGGTATGGTACCCAGATGCTCGTGAAATGTTACATGAAGCCAAAGTTTTCAATTCACAAAATTCAGCTCAGCCTATTTCTTTCGACATGTTGTTGAATGCAAGAAGATTCGATGCCGTTATTTATAAAGAAGATAACGTACAAGGCGACAGAAAAGTTGACGATTACATTTCTGATAATGCTTTGTTCCAATTATTGGAAGCAAAACGAATTAAAGAAACAATTAGAGACAAGGAACAAGACATGTGGGCTTATTAAGCTTACTGAAAATCCAATTCACATAATAAAGACCCGATCGAAAGATTGGGTCTTTTGTTTTTATATCATGTTTTCTACAATTGTCATTACCTTTACGCCATGGTAGATTATATGGTAGTAGGGCTTGGGTTGGCGGGTACAGCATTTTGCGAAAATTTGCGTAGAAATAACAAGACATTTGTCGTTTTTAATGACCAATCGCAAACATCGTCTCGTGTAGCAGGCGGCTTGTATAATCCTATTATTTTAAAACGATTCACACTTTCTTGGCGAGCAGATGAGCAACTACCGATAGCCACTGAATTTTATACCCAAATAGAACAATTTTTGAATATAACGTTTGATAAAAAGTTGAATGTGTTACGAAAATTTGCCTCTATAGAAGAGCAAAATTTATGGTTTGAAGCAGCCGATAAAGAAAAACTGAAGCCATATTTAGATACAAAATTGGTTAATAATGAGAATACCTCGCTCAAAGCACCACATCAATTTGGTAAAGTACTGGAAACAGGAAAGTTAGATACCAAGTTACTTTTTCGAAGCTATGCGGAGTGGCTCGAAAAAGAAAACAAGTTGTTTACGGCTACATTCGATTATAGTCAACTTATAATTGAACAAGAGTTTGTAAGTTATCAAAATATAAAAGCTAGACACATTGTCTTTACCGAAGGTTTTGGAATGATGCAGAATCCGTATTTCAACCATTTGCCTATGCAAGGTTCAAAAGGGGAGTACATTGTTATTAAAGCCAAAGAGCTTAAAGAAACTCGAATAATTAAATCTTCCATTTTCTTAATTCCTCTAGGCGATGATTTGTATAAGGTAGGCGCAACTTATAATAGAGATCAAAAAGATAATACTACTACCGAAAAAGCTAAAATTGAGCTTGTAGATAAACTAGGTAACCTTTTAGATTGTCCGTTTGAAATAGTTGGTCACGAGGCAGGTATGCGTCCTACGGTCAAAGATAGAAGACCTTTGGTGGGTAAGCATCCGAAGTATGTCAATTTATGGGTATTGAATGGTTTTGGATCTCATGGGATTACCATAGCACCGTGGGCGGCAAAATCGCTTTACGAGCATATAGAACATCAAATTCCTTTATTAGAAGAAATGGATATAGGGCGATTTGCTACGAATTAAGACTTTTTGAGGTAGCCTTAGCATCGTATTTTATAAACAAATTAATCCATATGTTACGAGATACCCTCATAATTACCGGCATAAATACAATAAGGGTAATAATTATAGCAATAAACGCTTCTATCAAGCCAGTGCCTAAAAAAAGATTGGCGATAACAAATGCTGCTACGGCAAATGCAATTCCGACTCCGTAACTTACATACATAGCACCATAAAAGAAAGATGGTTCTATTTTATATTTAAGGTCACAATGGCTACATTTTTCGTGCATTTTAAAGATTTTACCCATATGGTAAGGGTTTTTGTCCAAATACATGCTTTCTTCATGACATCTTGGGCAACTTCCTGTTAAAATGCTGTAGAGTTTGTTTCCTTTTTTTAACATTTGCAAAACTTTATACCAAGGTACGATTTTGAGACATTTTTAAACTTAGAAATCTGCAGTTATATAGATAAATTTAACTTAAAAGTTACCAAGGTAAAGTATGCCTTGCTTTTAAGAAAACACTAGAATAATTAGAATTTATGTTAAACGTTCACAACCTATCAGTCTCTTTTGGAGGAGAATATTTATTTGAAGAAATATCTTTTCGATTAAATGGAGGAAATAGAGCAGGGCTAGTAGGTAAAAACGGTGCAGGTAAATCGACATTGTTGAAATTACTCAACAAAGATATGCCATTAGATACCGGTGTTATTGCCATAGAAAAAGATATTAAAATTGGCTTTTTAAGACAAGATATAGATTTCGTTGAAGGTCGGTCAGTTTTAGATGAAGCTTACCAAGCTTTTGAAGAGATAAAAGATTTAGAGCTAAAATTAGATGAAATCAACCATCAATTGGCAGAACGAACCGATTACGAATCAGATTCGTACAGTCAGCTAATTATAGACCTTAATGATGTTTCTCACCATTATGAAATATTAGGTGGTTATAATTACCAAGGTGAGACAGAAAAAATACTACAAGGGTTAGGTTTTAGAAGAGAAGATTTCGATAAAAAGACCGAAACCTTTTCAGGGGGGTGGCGTATGCGAATAGAGCTTGCCAAATTATTATTGCAAACTAATGATGTGTTGCTACTCGATGAGCCTACCAACCACTTAGATATTGAATCTATCATTTGGTTCGAACAATTCTTGAACAATTATACAGGTGCGGTGGTAATCGTATCTCACGATAAAATGTTTCTGGACAATGTTACAAATAGAACGATTGAAATCTCATTAGGTCGTATTTACGATTATAATAAGCCATATACTGAATATCTTGTTTTAAGAAATGAGATAAAACAGCAGCAGGTAAACGCGCAAAAGAATCAAGAGAAAGAAATACAACAGGCAGAAAGGCTAATTGAGAAGTTTAGGGCAAAATCTACTAAAGCATCAATGGCACAATCTTTAATCAAGAAATTAGATAAGATTGAGCGTATAGAGGTCGATGAAGATGATAATAGTGTTATGAGTCTTCGTTTTCCAATTTCTGTTGTTCCTGGTAAAGTGGTTGTAGAAATAGAAGATCTATCAAAAGCATATGGTAATAATTTAGTCTTAAACGATATTAACCTTCTTATTGAGCGTGATAGTAAAACTGCTTTTGTGGGGCAGAACGGTCAAGGTAAATCTACATTGGCAAAAATAATTGTCGGCGAATTAAAGCATGAAGGTCATTTAAAATTGGGGCATAATGTACAAATAGGATATTTTGCTCAAAACCAGGCGGAGTATTTAGATGGTAATAAAACCATTTTAGATACCATGATCGATGCAGCAAATGAAAAGAATAGAAGCAAGGTAAGAGATATTTTAGGTTCGTTTTTATTTAGAGGTGATGAAGTAGATAAGTACGTAAAAGTACTATCAGGTGGTGAGCGTAACCGTTTGGCTTTGGCGAAAATGTTATTACAGCCTTTTAATGTACTGGTGATGGATGAACCTACCAACCACTTAGATATTAAATCGAAGAATGTACTTAAGCAAGCCTGTTTAAATTTCGAGGGAACTTTAATCTTGGTGTCTCATGATAGAGACTTTTTACAAGGGTTAACCAACAAAGTATACGAGTTCAAAGATCAAAAGATCAGGGAGTATTTAGGCGATGTCGATTTCTATTTAGAGCAACGTAAGGTCGAAAACTTTAGGGCTATAGAAAAGAAGCAAGCGGTAGTGATCGAAAAGGCAAAACCAAAATCAACGAATTCTTTTCAAGACCAGAAAAAAATGAAGAGCTTGAAAAATCAATTGAGTTCTGTGGAAAGTAAAATCGGTAGCCTTGAAAAAGAAATTAAAGAAATAGACCACAAGTTATTGGTAGATTATGATGCTACTATTGCAAAGCCTAATTTTTTCGATGGCTACCAAGCCAAAAAGAAAAAGCTGGAAACATTGATGCAGAACTGGGAAATTCTTACAATAGATATTGAATCGCTGGGGTAATATGTAATTGCTTCACATACGGTTTTTGAGGTTTCACAACATAATCTGCATCTTTCACAACATAGAGCGGTCAGTCAACGATAAAATTTTAGTTTTTACCGTTATTAGTTCAAATTTGTAGGATAATTCTTAGTTTAAAGAATTGCTCAAACCACCATCATTATGAAAAAACTATACTATTTAAGTTTCAGTCTATTATTTCTGACAACAATTTGTTTTGCAGAAGTATCAAAGAAGGAGAAAAAAGCTTTAATTGATTTCTACGAAACCACGAACGGTATTCATTGGGTAAAAAAATGGGATTTAAATGCTCCGGTTTCTCAATGGCACGGTGTTACGGTTGAAAATGATCAAGTGGTCGAAATTAATTTGTTCCATAACAATTTAATGGGCTCTATTTCTTCGCAAATAGGAAATTTACAAAACCTTAAAGTGTTGAACCTTGCGTTCAATTCATTAACAGGAGCTTTACCATTAGAAATAACTACGCTTTCTAATTTAAAAGTATTGAAGCTAGAAATGAACAGACTTAATGGTCAACTTCCCGAAGGCATTGGTAGCTTGTTACAATTAGAAGAGCTTTCCGCTTTTAATAATTTTTTCACTGGTGAAATTCCTGCAACTGTAGGTAACCTAACAGGTTTAAAAGTATTAAACCTTTCTAGTAATGAGTTTTATGGTGATATACCAAGCTCATTAGGTGCCTTATCTCAATTAGAAACTTTAGGTCTATTCGAAAATAGATTAGAAGGTGCTATTCCAAGAGATATGGGTAAACTTAGTAAGTTGAAAGAATTGGTTTTGGCAAACAACAGACTTATCGGTGAAATACCAAATGAGTTTGCCGATTTAGCAAGTTTAGAAGTATTTCAAATTCAGAATAATAATTTCAGTTCTTTTAAAGCTTTAGAGTTTTTAGAAACGAAAGAGTATTTAGTATTTGATTACGACAAAGAAGATAGAAAATTAGAATTTAAAGACCTTAACTTCAGTAAGACCAGAATGGCCGACACGAAGTTCGAAGATATAGAAGAGTAAGAGTAGTTTACACTTTTAGTTAGTTTGGTGAAAGAAAGAGATGTTGAACAGCATCTCTTTCTTGTTTTTAAGCATTTTCACTAGCAATGTATCATAAATGTATTTTTTGCACGTTATAATAAAAGTACTTTTTACACTACTATAATTGAATATTAGTATTGTAGCGTAAATGGTATGAATAAAGTTCCCCCAAACAATTAAATTTTTTCAGTATGAAAAATGTTTTAACCTATGCTTGCCTGATTCTCATGCTGACCAGTAGTTTTATGGTCAATGCACAAATACCTTCAACAGAGAAACAATACCTATTAGATTTCAATAAAAGTACTCTTGGTGAACAATGGCAAAACAAATGGAATCTTCAAGAAGATCCATCAACATGGTACGGTGTAGAAATAAAAGACGGTCATGTAACTGCTTTAAAATTGTACCGTAATAATTTAAAGGGGTCTATACCTGACGGAATTTCTATCCTTTCAGAATTAAAAACTTTAAATCTAGCGTTCAATACTATAGAGGGAGAATTACCTGAAGATATATTTCAATTAGCAACATTGACATCATTAAAGTTAGAAATGAATAAGCTTAAAGGGTCTTTGCCGCAAGATTATTCTAAAATGACCAGTTTAGAAGAGTTGTCTATGTTCAACAATTTGTTGCAAGGCGCAATACCTAATGGTATAGGCGATATTTCAAATTTAAAGACCTTAAACCTATCAAGTAACTATTTAGAAGGTAGTTTGCCTAAGTCTATTGAAAAGCTGCATAAACTAGAGCGATTAGAGTTGTTCGGCAATAAATTGGCAGGGGCCATAGAAGTTGACCTTGGTCGTTTAGTAAATTTAAAAGAATTGATTCTTTCGTATAATCAATTTCAAGGCGACTTACCGAGCGGTATGGCAACTTTAAGTAATCTTGAATTTGTGCAATTACAGGGTAATGACTTTAGGTCTTTAAACTCCCTGTTAAGATTACAGAGTTCAAAACTTGCTGTTTTTGATAGTGACGATGAATTTTTAAATATGAAGTTTGGTACGAATGAGGCGAGTAGAACGCGTTTAGTAGATACCAAATACGAAGATGTAAAACGAAATTAAATAGTAAGCTATTATAAATAAAAAGGGATGCGAAAGCATCCCTTTTTTTATGGGGTAAATACAGCTGCAAGGCATTTTTTATGATTACTTTAACCATTGCAATCTTCAGTGCCAGATATGTTTTTTTGTAGTTTCGCGATTGAATTACAGATTTCCAAAATTTTCTAGTTAAAGTCTATTTAAAATACACATGCTTATTTAACAATTCATTAAATGTTACGTGTTACACTGATGTCTTTTTTTTGGTTTTGGAGCAATGTAGTAATTGAATGTAGTCCCTTTAAAAAAGAGGTCTATTAAACTGAAATAGGTTCAAAGTCGTTTCACTATTGAATTTGGTCGTTTCATTTAATTAGGGCAAAGTTTAAAGGACATTAAAAAGTATTTTTGATCCTGTGTTTTTTGAAATACGCTTATAAATTATAATAAAATGCGAAAAATTATTTTTACCGTTCTAGGTATTTTACTAATTGTAGTATCCTTTTTTTTAGCAGGGTATATTATTGATAGTAAAAAAACTTTCAAACCCAAATCTGAGAAAGTAGTGAAAACTGTCTTTACAGAGGTAGCGAAAAATGGTACAGTACCTATTATAGTATCTGCAAATGGTAATCTTACTGCGAAACAACGTGTAGAATTATATGCAGAAGTTCAAGGTGTTTTTAAAAAAGGCAGCAAATTATTTAAAGAAGGGCAAGAGTTTCGTCAAGGCGAAACTATTATAAGCATCGATGCAAATGAGTACGCGGCGAGCGTACAATCTGCAAAGAGTAATCTTTTCAATCAATTAACGGCTGTAATGCCCGATTTACGATTAGACTACCCAGATATCTATTCTAAGTGGCAAAATTATCTTTCAAACTTCGATATGTCGAAAACTACTCCGCCACTTCCAGAAATGGCTACAGAGAAAGAAAAGTTTTTTATATCGGGTAGAGGTATCATAACCAGTTTTTACAATGTTAAAAATTTAGAGCAACGTTTATCTAAATACCGAATAGCTGCACCATTTTCGGGTGTATTGACTGAGACTTTGGTTACCGAAGGTACTTTGGTGCGATCAGGGCAAAAACTAGGAGAATTCATTAATACAGAAGTTTACGAACTTGAAGTTGCTATTAGCAAACGCTATACTGATTTACTTAAAGTTGGCGAGTCTGTAGAACTGACCAATCTAGATGACAATAGTAAGTATAAAGGTAAAGTGACCAGAATTAGTGGTAGTATCGATCAGTTAACACAAACTGTAAATGCTTACATAGAGGTCGATGGTAAAAATTTGCGTGAGGGTATGTACCTAGAGGCAGATTTAGATGCTAAAAAAGAGGAGAACGCTATTGAAGTAGATAGAGGATTACTTTTAGAAGGAAATAAAATTTTCGTTGTCAGAGATTCTGTATTGGATATGATAGATGTTGATCCTATTTATTTCTCAGATAAGCGTGTAGTACTTAGAAATGTGCCAGACGGACTTACCATTGTATCTAAGCCAATAAGTGGTGCTTTTACAGGTATGGCAGTAAAAATCTACTCTGAACAACTAGAAAACATAAAAGAATAATGCGTAAACTGATAGAATATTTTATTCGGTATCATGTTGCCGTTAATGTTGTAGTTATCTCTTTTGCCTTATTTGGTATTGTTGGGGCTAAAGCATTAAAGTCTTCTTACTTTCCGTTAACGGATTCTAAGAACATTGCAATTACGATTACTTATCCTGGTGCTTCGCCACAAGAGGTAGAAGAAGGTATTGTTCTAAAGATAGAAGATAACTTAAAAGGTCTTGAAGGTGTTGATCGTGTAACTTCTACTTCTAGGGAGAATAGTGGTACTATTAACGTAGAGATCGAAAAAGGCGAGAATATCGATTTCATGCTTTTAGAAGTTAAGAATGCGGTCGATAGAGTACCTACTTTCCCAACAGGTATGGAGCCTTTAATTGTTTCTGTTCTAGAAACTGTTCGTCAAACAATTTCTTTTGCTATCAGCGGTGAAGAAATTCCTTTAGCAACATTGAAAAGTGTTGGTAGAGAGATTGAAAATGACCTAAGGGCGATGGAAGGGATTTCTCAAATACAGATCTCTGGTTTCCCGGATGAAGAAATAGAAATTGCAGTAAACGAGAATGACTTGTTAACCTACGGTCTATCTTTTTCAGAAGTGGCAAATGCTGTTGGTAAAGCCAATATACTGGTAACCGGTGGTAATATAAAAACTGATGCAGAAGAGTATTTAATACGTGCCAATAACCGTTCGTATTATGGTAGCGAGTTGAGCAACCTTGTTGTTCGTGCAGATCAGTCTGGTAATGTAATTCGATTAAAAGATGTAGCTAATGTTAGAGATCGCTTTGCCGAATCGCCGAACGCAACATATTTTAATGGTAATTTATCGGTAAGTACAACGATAACCAGTACCAATAATGAAGATTTAATCGCTGCGGCCGATCAGGTAAATGAATACGTAGTCGAGTTCAATCAAAAGTATAATAACATTAAGTTAGATGTGGTATCTGATCAGTCTACGACACTAAATCAAAGAACACAGTTATTAACTGAAAACGCCATAATGGGTATGGTTTTGGTGTTGATTTTCTTGTCATTGTTTTTAAATACAAGATTAGCATTTTGGGTTGCTTTTGGTTTACCTGTAGCATTCTTGGGGATGTTCGTTTTCGCAGGATTCTTCGATGTTACCATCAATGTACTTTCATTGTTCGGTATGATTATCGTAATCGGTATTTTGGTAGATGATGGGATCGTTATCGCCGAAAACATCTATCAACATTACGAAAAAGGAAAGTCTCCTGTTCAAGCAGCCGTAGATGGCACTATGGAGGTTTTGCCGCCAATTATTTCAGCAATTATAACAACCATATTGGCATTCTCAATATTCTTGTTCTTAGATAGTAGAATTGGGGAGTTCTTTGGCGAAGTATCTGTAATTGTTATTTTGACACTTGTAGTGTCGTTGGTTGAGGCTTTGGTAATATTACCAGCGCACTTGGCACATTCAAAAGCATTACAGCCAATTGATAATAAGCCGAAAAGCGGATTCGCAAATGCGTTTGCCAAACTTAGGGTTATCAATGAATTTGGAGATAGGTTAATGTTGTGGATGCGTGATAAACTGTATACGCCTGTACTGCGCTTCTCGATGAACCATAAAATATTTATGTTCTCGGTATTTGCAGCTGCTTTCATTTTAACTTTAGGTTCAGTCGGTGGTGGTATCATTAGAACCGCTTTCTTTCCAAGAATTGCTAGCGATAGGGTAGGGATAGAATTGGAGATGCCAAATGGTACCAATGAAAAAATTACAGATTCTATTATTTCATTAATAGAAGAAAAAGCCATGATTGTCAATAAAGAATTGACAGAGGAATATATGGTGGGGTCAGATAAAGATGTTTTCGAGAATATGATTCGAAGATTAGGTCCGGGTTCATCGTCGGCAGAATTGATTATTAACTTATTGCCAGGTGAAGAAAGGCCAAACGAAATTTCATCAGAAATGGTGACCAGTAGATTAGAAAAATTGGTTGGTCCGGTATTGGGTGTAGAAAGTTTGATCTATGGTTCTGGTGGTAACTTTGGTGGATCGCCGGTTTCGGTTTCTTTACTGGGTAATAACATAGAACAGTTAAAAGCTGCAAAGGCAGAATTAAAGGGAATATTGACCAAGAATCCGAGGTTAAAAGATATTTCAGATAACGATCCAGCGGGTATTAAAGAAATTCGTCTTACATTAAAAGAGAATGCCTATTTATTGGGCTTAGATCTTCAAGCAATAATGACACAGGTTCGTGCAGGTTTCTTCGGGGTACAGGCACAACGTTTTCAGCGTTCTCAAGATGAGATTAGGGTTTGGGTACGTTACGACAGAGATGAGCGTTCGTCGATATCTAATTTAGATGATATGCGTATTGTAACACCGACAGGTGATCGTGTTCCTTTAAGTGAAATTGCAGATTATACTATTGTACGTGGCGATGTAGCGATCAACCGTTTAGAGGGTAGGCGAGAAATTCAAATTTCTGCCGATATGAAAGATGTAAAGGATAGTCCGACAGAAATCATGACCGAAATTCAGAATGTACACATGCCAGAGATACAGTCAAAATATCCGACGGTAAGTGCATCATATGAAGGTCAGAATAGGGAGCTGGAGAAACTTACAGGCTCATTAAAGTTGGTCGGTTTTACGGTTATACTTTTAATATACATTACTATAGCATTTACTTTTAGAAGTTTCAGTCAGCCATTAATGCTATTATTATTAGTGCCATTTAGCTTTACAGCGGTAGCATGGGGCCACTGGATCCACGATTTCCCAATAAACGTACTTTCTATATTAGGTATTATCGCATTGATAGGTATTATGGTGAATGATGGTTTGGTGCTTATTGGTAAGTTCAACTCGAATTTACGAGAAGGCATGACCTTTGATAATGCCATTTTTGAAGCAGGTAAATCGAGATTTAGAGCTATTTTCTTAACATCGATAACGACTATTGCAGGTTTAGCTCCATTAATGCTAGAGACCAGTAGGCAAGCACAGTTCTTAAAGCCGATGGCAATATCTATCGCTTACGGTATCGGTATTGCAACGGTACTTACCTTATTGATGCTGCCATTGTTTTTGTCTTTCAGTAATAACTTAAAAGCGCAGAACTTATCATTTGCTTCTGGCCATAAGATTGCGAAAGAAGAAGTAGAAAGAGCGATTAAAGAAAGAAAAGAAGCGGTGCATTTAGAAGGTCACTCGCAACACGCAATTGATGATAATAGTCATCAAGGGCAAATTGAAGGTGGTTCACACCCAAATAAGAATATAGATAAGCTATAATGAGTAAAGTTAGATTCATCATATTATTAGTATTTCTACCTGTTTGTGTAATTTTTGCACAAGAGAAAACATTGTCAAAAGAAGAGGCGGTTATAAAAGCCTTGGAGAATAATTACGGCATAGAGATTGCAAAAGGTCAAGTAGATATCGCCGAGAATAATGCCAGTATTTTAAATTCAGGGTATTTGCCGACATTGAACGGTACCGCTGGTGCAACGTATAATACCAATAATACAACAACTGAATTTCCAGGTCAATTTAATGATGATGGTAGTAGTCGATCAAATATTGAAATAGATAATGCCGAAAGTCAACGATATAATGCTGCCTTAAATCTTAACTATACATTATTTGATGGTATGGGTAGGTTCTATAATTATAAAAGGTTAAAAGAGCAATACAATTTAAGTACGTTGCAGGCGCGAGAAACTATAGAGAATACCATGATTCAAATGTTTAGTGTGTATTTTGAAATCGCTAGATTGACCGAAAATAAAAATGTACAAAAACAGGCATTAGAAATATCTACAGATAGAATTCAGCGTTCAGAATATGCTTTTGAGTATGGTCAAAATACCAAATTAGATATATTAAATGCTCAGGTAGACATGACCAATGATAGTATTAATTTGTTGAATACTGAGCAACAATTGGCAAATGCCAAACGCGATTTAAACGTGGTGTTGAACCAAGATTTGAATTCGCAATACGCTGTAGACACCACTATAGTTTTTTTACCTAAGTTTCAAATTGTTGAGTATATGGATCAGGCAATAACCAATAACGTTGCCGTGCTACAGACAGAATCGAACTTGAGTATTAATGATTATGATATTAAAGTGAGCAAATCGGGTTATCTGCCAACTTTGAATTTAACGGGTTCTTATGGGTGGAATAGAAACCAAAATGCACCATCTGCTTTTTTAACTGGAGCTGTTTTTCCGGGTACCAATTCAATTGCAAATAGTGTTTCGTTGGGCGCAAGTCTTACATGGAATCTTTTTGATGGTGGTAGTACCACAGTGGGTGTCAAGAATGCAAAAATTACGTATGCCAACCAAGAATTATTGCGTAAGCAGATTGAGTTAGAAGTAAATAGAGATATGCAGAATGCTATGGCATTATATGAGAATCTTTTAAAGATTTATCAGATTCAAGAGCAGAATGTATTTACGAACCAAAACAATTTTGAACGTTCAAAAGAGCAGTTTCAAATAGGTAGTATAACATCGATAGAATTTAGGCAGGCACAAATAAATCTGTTGAATGCACAGACCAATAAGAATTTGGCGAAGTACGATGCTAAATTGGCAGAATTACAATTACTACAACTTACGGGGCAGTTATTGAATATAGAATTGTAAGAAATGAGTCTTGTAGTTTTCAATCTCGATAATCGAGCAAATTAATTAGAGAATACCATGTATAGCGATAAAACAAATAGCGAGCTTATAGAGATTCTGGATCAACATTCATTACTTACTTATGAAGCGCAGTTAAGTCTACAAGAAGAGTTGCAGAAACGTGCTGTTGTTGTAGATCTAAGCGGTTTAGAAACTACCATTGCCAATAAATTAGCTCAAATAAATAATCTAGTATATTTAAAGGACTTCGGGTTTCAAGCAAATACAACTGCAGACGGACTAACGATAACCAGAACCACAAAAGCCTTGCTTAACGATATACTTGCTGTTATTGTTGGTTTATTAGTGTTCTTTATGGGTATTTACGGCTGTATAAACTTGGTATATACTTTTATAAATGGTGATGAGCTTGATGTATTTACTTTGGCATATAAATTTGCAATGGCAAGTCTGGTTTTTATAGGAATCAGCTTTTTCAGCGGATTAAAACGTCTATTCGATTTCTACGGATTCGAATTAAGCAAACACAGCGATTTAATTACTTTAAAAAAGCGTTTCGACGTAAAGCTTGAAGAAATTAAGGTGAATGCCGATGACATTCATTTAGACACAGATGAAGGCGTACTTTCTCTAAAATTGGGTCACGAAACCATTTTTACATCAAATGGTGGCAATTTAATACAGACTCTTACATTACAAGAGCTAGCAAAAGAATTGAAAGCATAAATTAATATGTTCGAGCATTATTTTCAATGTCCGTATTGCTGGGAAGAAGTGTCTATGCTTCTCGATCCATCGATTTCACAACAGACTTATGTAGAAGATTGCGAAGTGTGTTGTAACCCTATAGAAGTTACTCCGCAGTTTCAAGATAATGAGCTGATCGGTTTTGATGTGCAGAGTATAGAGCAATAGCTACTCTGGAATTGCAATTTTACCACCAAAAGTATCATCCTTATCCACTGATTTCGGATTACCGTATACCGTAATAAATCCGCCAGCTTTTACCTTTGCCACGACCGACTCGCTCGCATATACCTCGGCACTACCCCCAGATAATACAATTACGGTACTGTTTTTCGATTTCAGTCCTTTATTCAATAATTTACCACCCGTGTTTATAGTTACATCTTGATCGGTAGTAGTACCAGAAAGTTTAATTTCACTACCGCTCAAACATTTAGCGGTAATGTCGTTGTACGCAATATTTAGGGTAATGGTACTTGCATCTTGAGCATCAATGGTTAAGGTGTTGCCTTTAACCAAATTTGTGGAGATGATTCTAGAATTTTTATTGGCGTCGACAACGGTCAGAGCTTCGGTATAGTATAGTTTTAGATGTAAGATAGTGTTCAGAACAGATTCTCCCGAGCACATTTTTAGACGCAATCGCCCATCATTTTCAGTGATGCTTAAATCTTTTTTATCGACCGCCAGAATTTCGATTTTGTTCTCATCACCTTTAACCAGGGTAACACTGATTCTATCATACACTCTAAGTTCAGAAAATTTAGCTAACGGTATAGTAGCATTGTTTTGAGCAAAACTGCTCAAGGTAGAACAGAAAATTAAAGCAAATAGAAGAATAGATTTCATGTAGTGTTGGCTATTAGGTAATACAAAGTTAAGGTACAAATGGGTTTGTACCACAAAAGTACAGTTGTGGTTTTTACTTGTGATATATCATTTAACGTTGAAAATAGATAGGTGCAAGCAAAACGAAATGTCAGTTCGAGTGTTTTTAAAGGAGCGTAGCGTATTTTAAAAATGTATCGGGAACAGGTTTGGTACACGCTACCACACAAACCCCTTTTTAAAAGTTAAATAACGCCATAAGTATATTTAGGGTTTACAGTTTTGTTATCTTAAACAAGTCTTTGAAGTTAATTGGGTCTATGAAAAAGAAATATCTGTTAGTTGCCTTATTTGTTATAGTAGGTATCGTCGGTTTTGCTGGTGTACAATACTTACCTACATCAGAAAATGAGATAGCTTCTGAAGCTTTAGATTCCGTTGCTACCCGTAGAGATTTACGCAGAAGCTTCTTTGATAAACGAGAAATTCTAGTTGTTTACGGTGCAAAAGATACCGTCTTACAGCGGCAGTATAAAGATATTCTTCATGATTTATCGTTATTAGAAGTAAGCAAATCGTGGCGAAGTGTAAAGGTGAACTATCAAAATGTAGATGAGGTCAGCGAAGAATCATTGAAAAACAGTATTGTGTATTTGGTGGGCGCTGTTGATGAAAACAGGTTGATTAAAAAGTACATAACCGATACCCCTTTTCAGGTCTCGAAAACGGCTATTGGAATCGGGACTAAAGAAGTTCAAAATAACAATTCAGTATTAGGGGTGAGTTTTTATCCAAGTCCCGTAGATTCAAAAATACCGCTCAGCTTTTTAACGGGTACCGATGCAGAACAGGTGTTTAGTTTTTTTGCAGAAAAAGTTTTAGAACAGGGGCAGTCTTTCTACCGCCAGAATCTAGAGTACGAAGTATACGAAAATAAAGAGCGAATGGTAATGGGCGATTTCAATGCGAATTGGGGTATTGAGGGGTCTACATACTTTAATTTCTCAACAGGTACTAAAGTAGTTTTAGATACCGATGAGTACCAGTTTATAGATCATCAAAATGCAATTCGAACATCAGAGGTGTCAGAAAAACAGAATGAGGTAAATGCTTCTAGGGTTAGAGTTTTTGATTTTGTGGGCAAAGACAACGTGCCTAAAATCACATATAATTTTTATACCTGTACAGAAGAAAAAGGCTTAATGACAGGTAATACTGATCATTCCACTTTCGACACGGTTACAAATGCTGTACATACTATTGTCAATAAAATTTATGAAAATAATAATATCGGTAGAGATAATGCTTTGCTGCTGCACAACCTTATTGGTGAGAGTGATAAGAATATAGTCACATCAGGATTGCCAATTTATTTCACAGATACCTGGCAAATGAAAGGTTATAAATATTGGTCGGCAAGGTTGGTAGAATCTGAAAATACGTATACTGTTGCAGAACTTTTAGACAATTCTTTTATGGAGATGGAATCATCACTTATTAGAGATTGTATGGCGGGTGCTTTTACAGATTTTCTGATAAAAACCTGGGGAAAAGATACCTACTTAAAACGCTACAAAAATGTATCACTCTCTGAACGTGAAATTAAAAGTCTAGAGGTAAAGTGGCAGAATTATTTAAAGGGATTGCCAAAAGAACATCCGAAGAAAAAGACAGAATCTAAAAAATTACCCTATCTCAAAGGTTTCAATTTTGCACATGAAGGCTACAGTATATATAATGGCTATGGTTCTAAAAAGGCAACAGAATCGCTGTTAAAGCAAAAGAATATGGGTAGTAATGCCATGGCGATTGTGCCGTATACAGGTATTAACGATATAAATACACCAACACCGCTACATTTTAGTGATAATGCAGGTAGTGAAAATGATGACGCCATAGTGCATGCAGTTGCGACGGCAAGCGACATGGGCATGTATACGTTATTGAAACCTCAAATATATGTGGGTGGCAGCTGGCCAGGTGGTATAGATATGCCGACAGATGCGCAATGGAACAAGTTTCATGATTACTATTACCGATGGATACGCCACTACGCATTCTTGGCTGAAATTCATGAAATGGATGCTTTGTGTATTGGTGTCGAATTTACCAAAGCAACCTTATCGCAGCCCGATGCTTGGCGTGCAATGATAAAAAAAACAAGGGCTTTGTATTCTGGGCAACTGACCTATGCTGCCAATTGGGGAGCTGAATTTGAGGAAATAGAGTTCTGGAACGATTTAGATTTTATCGGATTAAATTCCTATTATCCGTTAAGTAAAAAAGACAATCCAACCAATGAAGAGATGCGTCTGCAGTTTGATACTATAAAGACTAAGATTAAAAAAGTATACGACCGTTTTCAAAAGCCTATCGTATTTACAGAAATCGGATTTAGAAGTGTAGACACCCCATGGAAGAATCCGCATGCAGAGGCAGACGATACCATAAATGAAGAAGCACAACGAAGATCCTACGAAATTATCTTTGAGGGCATACAAAACGAACCTTGGTGCCAAGGTATACTGTGGTGGAAATTCCCAAGCTTCATCGAATACCGTGGCGAGCACAACAGTGCCTTTACACCTAATAATAAATTAGCGGAAGAAACTGTTCGCGAATGGTTTACAAAATAATTAAGTACTTTTTCAATTCACATTCGTCTAAAAGTAAAGCTCATTAATTTCTTTTCGGGAATGCCAAACTATCTGCAGGGTACGTTTGTTTTAAATAGTCCATTTGCGCATTTGCCCAATCCATAATTTTTTGGCGTTGTGCATCGGTCAAGTCAGCTTCTTGGTGAAGCCCAAAATAAGTATATGATGGTAATGGCATTTCTTTTTCTTCTACCATTTCTATAGTTTCCTCTAGTTTATGGTTTTGAACAAATAGTGGTTTGTTAGTGAATTCAGAAAAATTCAGGTGCTTTTTGCCATCAGTTACATGTTCTGCTAAAAACCAAGCAATAGGCTGTACATTAGAATACCAAGGGTATGCTGTGGTATTGCTATGGCAGTCATAACAAGATACCTGTAAAATATTCTCTACATCATTTGGTACGCTGTATTTTGTTTCAATGGCAAAAGTATCATCACCAGAAATATTTTTATCCGGTCGTATAAATTGAATAATAATTAGAATAATGACCAAGGCGATTCCTATTTTTTTTAACATGATGATATTGATTTAAGGTTCCATTTATTACTATTAAAATTAAACAATTTAATGGGTATATAAGCTTCATTTTCAATCTATTAAAAATTCATAATAGTCTAAGGCTGTTTTAGATGTCAAAAAAGTCGTTTGGGTCACTAATACCATCCGTCAGCTATATTCTGCAATATCTTTGTGGTATAGAAAACAATTCTAGAAACTTAAAAACATATATAATGAAGAATATTAGAGTAGTAGCTGCAGTAGCAATTTTAGCCGTAACATTTATTTCGTTTAAAGGAGTACAAAAACATAAAACAGCTGAGAAAGCTGAAATGACCGCTTTTTTCGATGATTGTATTATCGATTTAGAAGCGCAATTACAAACGTCTTTAGAGAACGATAAATTAAACCCTAATGATATTAGGCTAGTAGAAATTGATGAAGAAGTAAATTTAGGTTTTGATGCCTTTGAATATTTACCAATAGTATTCGATGCGTATGCAAGTGCAGAATTGACCGAGCAAGATTTTAAAATATTCGAGAGCGAAGAAGAAGTTGATTTAGGGTTTGATACAGCGGCATATTTGCCATCTGATTTTGATGCCTATGCACTTTAAGAAGTTTGTGTAGTTTAAATTAAAGTTGGTCTTCGCTTTGGTGAAGACCGGCTTTTTACGTGTTTTAGATATAAAAGTATTATTAGGTACATTTGATAGGTACCATCATAAGTAGTCATATGGCCATAACAAAGGTGAAACAAGGGGAAGTTATTAAAACTGCCCTATTATTAGGTATACTGGTATCATTGCCAAAAACCATTTATTTGTATAATGGTATTATGGAGGGCAATTTAGATTTTTCCTTTACTTGGGTTACAGATTTTCTATATCGTTATATCTTCTTCATTTGTTTCTCTTATTCAGTTTTACAATTAAATGCCAATATAGATTTTGATGCGTACAAATGGCCCACTTTTCTAAAGTTGGGTGTTATTTTTATAATGAATGTTGTGGTTCTTTTAATAGGGATTTACTTAATACATGCCCTATATCCTATTTTTAACGGAAAACCATTAGATCCTCGAGAAACTGGTTTTGTTAGATTTACGATTATTAATCTTTCAATCGTTCTTTATTTTATTGCCAGGTTACTTCGTGTAAGCACCGATAAGCAAGAAAGTAGAATAGAGAACGAACAATTGAAGCAGCAAAATTTAGAGAACGAACTCTCGGCTTTAAAAAACCAGATCGATCCGCACTTTTTGTTCAATTCGCTAAATTCATTATCGTCGCTAGTACGTGAAAATGACCAGGCGACCCAGTTCGTAAACAAGCTGTCGTATATGTATCGCTATATTTTACAGAGTGGTGAGACTAATTTGGTACCGATAAAAGACGAATTGAAATTTTTAGATAGCTATTCTTTTTTAATGCAGACCCGATATCGTGACCGTATACAAATAGAGGTTGATATCGACCCCAGTTTAATGGACTGTGAAGTACCGCCATTGGCATTACAATCATTGGTAGAAAACTCGGTAAAGCATAACGAAATATCATCGACCAACCCATTAACGGTCAAGGTGTATTCTAGCGGAGATTCATTGTTCGTAGAAAACCCGATTCGTACGAGAAGTACGATGGCAGAAGGTATGGGCACGGGACTCTATAATCTTAAAAAGCGGTATTCTCTTCTATTGAAGAAAGATATATTGGTCAGTACCGATAATGATATTTTTAAAGTAGAATTACCTTTAAAACCCTTGGCATGAAAGTAATTATTGTTGAAGACGAGCTTGCTGCAAGCGATAACCTTTCGTATTTATTAACGAGGATCAATGCAGATATTGAGGTTATTCAGGTTTTAGATACCGTAAAAGCTACAGTAGATTATTTCTCTAAGCCTCATGACGGTGTTCTGGTGTTCATGGATATTCATTTGGCAGATGGTATCTCGTTCGAAATTTTTGATCAAGTCGAAATCAACATTCCTATAATATTCACTACCGCTTATGATCAATATGCCTTAAAAGCATTTAAGGTGAACAGCATTGACTATTTATTAAAACCGATCGATAAAGAAGAATTATCAGATGCCTTAGATCGTTTTGAGGCATTAAACCTTAAAAAGGGTATCGATGAGGTTCAAATGAACAGCCTTTTACAACTGATACAGACCAAGGCTGAAAATTTTAAAAAGACTTTTTTAGTAAGTGTAGGCGACCAATTAGTACCGGTTAAGACTGCCGATATTGCTTATTTCTTTATTGATACCGGTGTTGTAAAAGCGGTAACCGTGCAAGAGCGTTCGTATGTATTAGATGTGAATTTAGAAGAGATAGAAGAAGCCTTAGACCCTTCGGTTTTCTATAGGGCAAACCGACAGTTTATAGTACGTCGGGAAGCTATAGTTACCATAAAATTACATTTCAATAGCAAGTTATTGGTCGACGTACACCCGGTTTGTAGCGAACGTATTGTGGTGAGCAAGGCAAAAGCGACGGAGTTTAAAAGTTGGATGAACTCTTAGGATTTTCTTATTTTTTCGATTGCTTTTTTCTGAAGATATTCGATATCGTTTGCCCTATTTCATCCATTTTATCAAAAGGCTCTAATAATGTTGGGTTAGTCAAATTAATGGGTGATGTATCTTTAACGCCCGCTTGCTTAGGGTAAATTAAAAGGTAGCTCTTCTTGTTGAAATACGTATTTAGGTAGGTTGGTATTTTACTCATATTGGGATCGTACGAAGGCATATTTTTTCTACTAAGAACAATAACCAGATTGTCATCTTTTAGAATTTCATTTTTAAGCACTAAAAAATCTTCCCAGTTTTTAAAATGGTGGTATTCGTATACTACCGGATGATTTAACTGCAAGCTATCGATGGCAGTTTTAGTTTCATCGGATGCAAAAAATACTAGCTTGGCACTTGAATTCTGTGCAATATTCCAAAGTTTTTTTAGCCATAGTGAGAATCCGATTTCTTTTTCGGCATGCTCGGGCACAATGATCACGTGTCTTTTTAAAGTGCTAAAGGGTTGTGTAGGTTTGTAGATTAGGGTGGTAGGGTTACATCTCGACAAAATACCTTCGGTCAAGTTCCCCAGAAAAGAATCGGACAGATTTCTCTTTATATGCAGCCCCAATATAAGGTCGGTAATTTTATGTTCTTTGGTAACATTCGAAATCCCGTTAACAATGTTAATATCGTAACGCAGTAACTGGTGCAAGGTGTTATCGGTTGCAGAAGCGGTAACAGCGGCATCCCCAAGAATTTTACGCGCATGTTTTTCGGCAGTGCTACCCGTTTCATAATCATCAACGATACTAAGGGCAAAAAGACCTTCTTTGTTCTGCTTCGATTTTGCGGTAATGCCCAAATTCAATAGGTCATCGATGGTGTCACTATTATTTATGGGAATCAATATTTTCTCTAAGTAGTCTTCCTCATCGGTAGTAGTTTCAGAATGCTCTAACAAGGCAATGTTCTTAGCCCCTTTTTGCGCTACGAAAGAAGCGATGGTACATGTAAATAGAATCATAAGAATGGTGCCGTTCAAAATACTCTCGTTCAGCAATCGAATAGGTTCGCCGGCAGCTGTTGTGCCAATAATTAAATTATAACCGATTAAAACTGCAGCAAGGGTAGCAGCGGCTTGGGCGTTACTTAGACCAAAGATCAACCTGCGCTCATCTGCCGAAAAGTGAAATGTTTTTTGGGTAAGCCATGCCGCTAAAAATTTTGCTGAGGTGGCTATAATAATCATAATGGTAGCGACTTTGATAGTTTCAAAATCTTTAAAGAATGCCCTGTAATCGACCAGCATACCTACGCCGATTAAAAAGAAGGGAATAAAAATAGCATTGCCCACAAACTCAATTCTGTTCATAAGGGGCGAAGTATGTGGTATAAGTCTGTTGAGTGCCAAACCCGTTAAAAATGCACCTATAATAGCTTCTATACCTGCAATTTCTGCTAAGAAGGCACCCAGAAACACCATCATCAGTACAAAAATGTAATGCGAGATATTATCATCGAATCTTTTAAAAAACCACCTGCCAATAATGGGAAAAATCAACATTACGGTTGCGCCGAATATTAAAATAGACACCGATAACTTCACCCAAAAGGCAAGGTTTACTTCACCCGTGTTCATACCTACGATAACGGCAAGTACCAAAAGCGCAAGCGTATCGGTAATTAAGGTGCCACCGACAGTAATATTCACCGCCCTATTTTTGGCTACTCCCAATTTACTAATGAGCGGATATGCGATTAAGGTATGCGATGCGAACATACTCGCCAAAAGTACCGAAGTCGCCATAGAAAATTTTAACAGATATAGTCCTGCATATATGCCCAATACCATGGGGATAATGAAGGTATAAAGACCAAAAACGATACTCTTTTTACTGTTCTTTTTAAAATCTGCCAGGTCAATTTCTAAACCCGCTAGAAACATAATGTAGAGAAGTCCCGCAGTACCCGAAAGAATAATTCCGCTATCTCGCTCCATTAAATTAAATCCGTTCGGACCAACAACTGCACCAGCAATGATAAGCCCTAGCAAGGCAGGTATTTTTATTTTATTTAATAGAATGGGAGTGAACAGAATAATAATTAGTATCAATAGAAATTTCAATACCGGATTGGTAAAGGGCAAGCTGGTTTCAATGGTAAGCAATGAAATCATATGGTGTGCATTTTGCAACGCTCTGGTAAAATGCAACCGATTTGCCGTTCACCCTTAGTTGATTGTTATATACGGTTTTGCGGTCTAAAAAGATGTCAAAACCATGTATTAAACTTAGTGAATTAGCAACTATAATTCTATAATAATATGCACGCTAAGATGAAATATATTTTTCACTTAGGTTACCTGTTGATGAAGTGTAGCGGTACTGTAAAAAGGACAGTGGGATACAACGAAAATTATCGTTTACTGGTTTATGAGGAAAGGTAAAATCGAAGGGTTAATCTTGTTGATTTTCTATCTTATCGATCATCTCTTTAAAAAGACCTAGCAAAAATTTTAGTTTGTGAGGGTCACCTGCAGCAGTAAATTTTTGATCTGCTATTTTAACTCCGTACCAATCCTCTTTACTCGTTTCGTTCAAAATCCATTCGAGGTTCATAGTGGCTATAGATGTGTTCGAAATATTAATCTCAACTTCCCATCCCGGTCTATCCAATGTGTTTATTTGAATAGCATCACTACTTTCCCAATCGCCATCGCAATTATCTGTAAACCAATCTTGTATCCAATCTAAAATATCCATATTGTATGCGTAAGTGAACCTCGGTCGTGTTTTTGTAATGTGCTAATATAGGTCTTCAGGAGTGTTATAAATGATTTCCAACTGAAATTTGGCTGTGTACATGGAAATTCTAATTTCCAACAACCAACAACCAACAACCAACAACTAAAATTACTCGTCTATCTCCGCATCCGGTAATTCCAGAATGGTTGAAGTAGATAACGCATTACCCGCAATCCCTTTAATAGAGCCGAAGAGTACGTTGATATTTTCTTGAACGCCCCAAATTTGTTTCTCACGAACCGCAAAATTCTTGAATGCCGCTTTCTTCTCGTAGTTCAGTTGCTTGATCATAGAATCATAGTTTTCTATAATTCTATTTATGTTCTGTACAAACTCGTTACTGGTTAGGTAAGAATATAGCAGCTCCATTTTATCACCTTTATTTTCATCCGAAGACTTAATAGACTGCGTTTTAAGTAGTAGCTCACGAAGCACAAGCGATACACTTTTTACCTCGTTAAATCCGCAGATCCAAACTCCGTTTTTCTCTCCAAAACGATCCATATCTGGCGGAAAAGTTTCGGTTACGATCACTGCAATATCTGCCTTACAGTTAATTTGATCCTGCTTTAATTTATTGATCCAGTCGTTACTAAAGTTTTTGGTGCGCTTACTCTCATAAACAATAGAACCACAGGTTTGCTGTAGCGAGTTAATAACCGTTTGCACGCAATCTGCACCACGTACGCCCTTGCCTATTTCATCAATATCATCAAAAGGGTAGGTGGCACGTAACAGCTCTTCTAAAGCGAGTTCTTGCACCTCGCCCTGCATTTGCATAGAACCTTGTTCGGCTTTACGCTTCATTTCATCAATAAGCTTTCTTTGGTCATCAAGCTGTTTTTGGTATTCTTTCTCTTTCATCGCCATAGACTCGCGCTCTTTGGCCTTGGCTTTCTCTTCGATTTCGGTCTGCTTTTCTAGCAATTCTTTCTGCACGTTCAGCTTTAAGTCCTCCGCTTTTTCTTTAAGCTCATTCTCCCGTTTCAGTAAATCTATTTCTTGCGAACGCAATGCCCTGTTTTCCTCTTTCTTTTTCTCGTTCTCTTCTTGTAGTGCCTTTAACTTTTGCTCAAAAGATTCGTTAGTCTGCTGTTGTATTTTTTCTGACTCTTTGGCAAGTCGTTGTGCAAGCTTCTCTTTAAAAAGCTCGTTTTCTTTCTCTTTTTTCTTTTCGAATTCTTCTACTTCAATAGCGAGCTTATCACGCTCTTTATTGAATATTTCTGCCTGCTCTGCTACTTTACGCTCATATTCAGCCTTAAAATGCGCCTGCATTTTACCGGACAACGCCTCTTCAACATCAAACTCATGTGCGCAATTGGGACACTTAATTTTATCTACCATGTTATAAAATCCATTTTCAACTATAAAAATACAGAACACATACCAAGCCTACAACGTTTAGGCATACTCAAATGAAATGAAAATTTAATAGTTGTGTAGTATTTTGATTTCCTGACAATTGTCATATGATGCCTTGCAACTTCATTCTATTTTTGTTGCTCTAAAATACCCGACCTATGATATCACAGATGATACCTCTTGTTAATTGGAGCTATGGCGTAATTCTAATTGCCATTTTTGCAGCCGTATGTTTAGGCCTTGTACTTATCGTACTAAATTTAATGAAGAACGATAAGAAAAAGCAAGAGTAAGTTTCTTATTGATACAACACATATCTAGGCGGCACTAGCCCATTTAATCGCATAGAGACCAGCATTTGTGCTCTGTGGTGTGTAATATGGTCTGCCAATAGCATATAAATTTGGCGCTTACTTCTGGTAGATCCAAAATAGTCTAGTTCAATATCTAATTGTGCGGGTTCAACATCTTGTAAAAGCGCAATGGCTTCGGTAAACGTTTGGTCTATACGTGCCATCATTTCTGCTTTTGTTTTATTAGCAGGTTTAAAAACGGTGTCCGTTTGGTACACGCGCGCTTCTCTGTCGCCAATGAGCGACTGGCTGTGCCAATCTAGTGCATAGCCAATATGCATTAAATTCTCTGAAAAACTCAAAGACTCTTCTGTTGCTTTAAACCCGTACTTTTCTTCAGGCATCATATCGGCTACCAGTAATAAGTATTTGCGGGAGTTTTCTAAACGCTCTATGGAGTCGTCAATGAATTTATTTTGTTGGGCGAAAAGACAAGTTGTTGTAAATAGGATGAAAGTAATAAGTGTGATTGTTTTTTTCATGATGATTGATGATGAGATGAATAGCAACTAAATTTAATTATTTTATTACTGTTTACACCCATTAACCCTTTCATCTTGTGTTAATGTCCAAATATTGACGACTTTTTGCTTTAGATTATTTTCGGCAGTAGGGATTACCAACTCTACCTCAACAATACTTTCGGTTGCGAATTTGTATATAGGGGATTCTATTAAATACCCATTTACATAAATGCTATTGTTCGCATTTAAATTAAAAAAGGTATTGAGCTCAGCTTGAGTTTTAGAGGCTATTTTTTTCTTTAAAATCACTAATGCAATACCGTTTTCACTCAGATTGTAAAAGTCATGGGTTTCTCGTCTAGGTTTATCTTTTATCACTGCTATTTCTTCAATATCTTCCTTTGAAGCAATGATATGATTATTGGAAATTATAGTATCGTCAACCAATAGCATTGGGCAATTGATTTTTGCTGCCTGTGGTAGTTTGACGAAGCTATTTTGGGAGTAACTGTTTAATGATAATAATGTAAATACTAATAAAATGATGATAATTCTCAAAATGTTTAAATGCTTAAGTTTATTTTAATCAATAACTGTATTATCACAAACTACGATTAATCTGATTTTGCTTAAATAAGATATTCTATGAAAAGTATTATAAAATTTGATTTTAGATTAAATTTGGATTTACTATTACTGGACCTTTATAATTAAAAGAAAGATTAAATTCTAAGTTCGAATTTATTCTGAAATCCTTCCAATCATGAATACTTTTTTCTCTGAACATGAATATTGAATCACCATGTATTTCCCTTTTGACAAAAGCGTAATTGCTTTCCATTTTTTCTATTATACCTTTAAACACTTTTTTCTCACCATCCTCTTTTAAAATTATACCATCTAAATTATTTTTTATTTTAGGTGAGATTCGGGCTTTCCCTAAACTTTCAAACATTTTTTTAGATTCATCTATTTCTCCTTTAAGGAACAATGTTCTGGCATACCAAAATTGAGAATCATATCTAGTATCACCTTTTGTAAAGGATCTTCTGTAATAGTGCGAAATGTCATCATAGTTTTTAGGGTCAAGCTCATTAATTAGTTTAGCTAGTAAATAGTTTACATTTTTATCATTTGGGTTAAGTTCTATAGTTCCTTTTAAAATGTCGATGGCCCCTTGGGTATTATTACTGCTATTTAAAAGCTTAGCATAACGAATAGCAATAAATGGAGAAGCTTTATTGATTTCATATGCTTCTTTCAGAATTTCAATTGCTTGAGGTTTTTCATTAAGTAGTTCGTTATATCTTGCTTCTGTTTCTAATATAAAAGTTTCATTAGGAAATAGTTGTTTTGCTTCATTAAGTGTTTTTTCAAATTGTTTTACATTTTTTTCTATTCTTTCATCTGATCCATTTTTGAGGGATTCCTTAAAATCATTCAGGTCTATTTTAAGTAAAGTGTGATAACTAAATGATTTAGTTTTCGATTTTTTAATAATTTCTCTACATAAGCTACGCGATGTATCTAAGTATTTTTTTCTTTCGATACTAATATTTGAATTTTCGGCTTTCTTTAAGGCTAATTCAGCTAATGAATGAGATATTTGGATATCTTCTGGATCAAGTTCTTTTGCTTCCTTTAGTAATTTTTCAGAAATGAACAAATTACCTGATTTTGAAATCATTTGGAAAATACCTCTTTGTTGTATTAGTTTAGGGTCTTTTGGATTTATCTCCAAAGCAAGGTCATAAATGTTATTGATTCTTATTGGATCATTAAAAATCTCATTTAAATTCTTTGCGTTAATAATATCTAAAAAGGCGGACCAGTCACTATGATAGTCAATATCAATGTTGTTGAGAATACGTATATATTCATCATATCTTTCCTGTTGGTCTTTTAAAATTAACTCAAAAATTAATTGCGCTATATAGGGATGCCTTGTAGAGTATACAAAGTCATTTATTTTATAATCTTTTTCAGAAAAGATTATAAACTCAAGTGGTTTGAATAATTTTTTGCTAAAATCTGCAAAGCTGACCTTATGAATACGACTAATAAGTCCTGCCCTAACTTTTGTGTTTAATCGGTGAAATACAGCAACAGTTAAATAGATAGCCTTTAATTCATCTGAATTTAAACTACTGTATTCGTCGTAAATAATATCTTCAAAGGGTCTACCGCCAGTTGCTTCGTATAAAGCGACCAATAATACTCTTCCTGTTTTTTCAGCAAGTTCTCTTTTACGTTGTTCTTTAGTTTTGTTTTTTAAATGACCTAAAGAGTCATGTTTCTCTAATTTAGATATTAATATTTCAACTTCGGTATCTAATAAATAATTTAGTTTATAATCTTTAGAAACATAGCCTTCAATTGATTCTTCGTCATTTAGCTGATTAATCCTTTCAGTAGTAATTATGCTTATTGGTATTTGCTCTCTTTCAGCTTTTTTAATTAATTCAATTAATTGTTTCTCATTCGCTAATAGGTTATCGATAAATATATATATCCGCTCTTTAACATATGTAAATAGCTCTAAAATGGGTTTAGATCGCAAAGATGTTTCTGGTTTGACGTAGATGCAGCATTTTTCAAATTCAAGAGAGCATTCCCATGCTAGTCTTTTTAATAAAACTGTTTTTCCTGAACCGGCGAATCCTTTTAATAAAAAAATGAATGCTTCATTTTCTTTTTGGAATTTATCTTCTAAAACTAAATCAGTAAGAATTCTATCTTCTATTTTACGTCTTACATCTAGACTTCTGATAATTGGATCCCAATTTTTTAAAACACCTTTATAAAAGTCTTTAGGAATACTATCCCCCAGAGGCATTCCTGAATGTATAAATTCAGTCTCGTGATCAAGAAAGTTCAATAAACTTTCTGTTGGTGGATTGTCTTTAAAGGATACAGCGAATTTATTTTCGATTTCACGGTCAACTTCTTGTATGTATGTTGATAATTTAAGGTCATTATCTGTGATATTATTGCTTACTTGATTAATAAATTCTTCATGACCGAGTTTAATGGGAGTAATCTTTCTTTCTTGCCAATAAGAAATTTCAATATCTGTAAAACTAGGGCTAACCATATATGACCTAGGTCTTGCAGATTTTAATGCTTCAAGTTTTTGAAGAATTGCACGTATATTATGGTCTTGATTACTATAACCAATGAAAATTATGGAATAATCGGAGGCAAGTTCTTCGAATTTTTTGAAAAGTCTCTCTCTATTTAACAAATGTGTTAAATATTGTTCTGAAGATAATATTAATGGTAAATTTTGATCATTTATATATGAAATACAACCATGAAGTTTAAAATACGGAACTGTATTTGGAGTTTTGAAAATTTGTTGCTCAGGGGTATTCCTATATACAACTGACAGATCTTGAATTGTTTTAATTCCTAGTTCTTTAAAAGATTTTTCTAAGATTAAGTCATAGTTTGTAGTGAAAATAGCCTTCCATGGTAAACTGGCGTATTTCAAATGATTTTTGGTAGGCGAAAAGTCATAAAATACTGAATGAATATATTCTTGAACATCAAATAAGTTTGATTGAGATATAGCCAAATCAGAAATAAACGAAAGCGGACTGTCTTTATAATTTCCATTTAGAAATCTTTCGGATAATAAATTACCAAGTTCTTTGCCTAAAGGGGGTTTTTTTGATTGTGGATGTAGCGCATTGTATGCAAATCCAGAACCCAAAAAAAGAACTATTTTCTTTTTCTTAATATCTTCGGATAGAAGAGCTATATGTTCACTCATTTTTTATTTGTTATTGTTTTTCCAAAAGTGTTTAGGGGGAGTGAACTTTGCTTGGTACTGCAATATAATGAGTTTTCGTTATATTTTCTTACGGGTTTCCGTAAAATTGTAAGAAAAATAAAAGGGGTGTAAAGAGAATATAATGAGCTGCATTTGTAATTAGTACACCCTAGCACCCACCCCTTAATCCCCTCCCAAGAGGGGAGATGTGCGTTTTTGGTTGGGAGTGGTTTTACCTCAAATTCAAAATTAGTTTTTAAGTTATTATTCAATTTTTTGGCTTTCAGATTCTTTAACTCGTTTTATATATCCAGCTTTTTTCCCCATAGTATAGCCTAGAAAAAAAACTGCTACTGGAACTAGAAGAATTAGTATTACTTGTGGTGCTCCTATCGCTAATGTAATCATAGTTGATATTTTTTATAAAAGTTAGTATTCGATTTAAAAGAATGGTTTAAAGTTTATTTACGGGTTTCCGCATGCTTAGGCAGTAGTTATCGGTTTATTCAGATAAGTAATTATTTTAATCTTTCAGCTATTTCATGTTCGTCGACTATAATTCCTGTTCTTAAGATCATTTTCCTTTTTCCAGTTGTATCATCTCTAAAAATATCAAATACAGGTTGACAATTTTTAATTCTAAAATTTAATTCCTTTAATCCGATAATTAGACCATGTGCTATGGTTTCATCATAAACATAATTGGAGCAAGATTTATTGAAAATGCATTTTCTGCGCTTATTTTTTGGAATGATTATCCAGTAAGTTTTAATTATTAATATGAGTAGGTATTTCATTTATTTACTAAAAACAACCATTTGTTTTGTTGTTGAATAACCAGGTTTTCCACCAAAACCAAAACATCCATTATCAGGACCGACATATGTAGAGACTCCCTCAAGTCTTATGTAGTTCCAACCTTCTAACGCGTATTTGTTTATTAAAGCTTCTAATTGCTGTGCTACGTGGTCAGATGTGCCATTTTTGAATTCTATAGCTGCGACAAAGGGTACTACTTTATACTTCATATTTTTTATTTTTATTACTGCTAACAAATTAAAGAAGCTTAAAGTTCATTTTCTTACGGGTTTCCGTAAAACTGTCAGAAAAATTAGAGGGGAGTAAAGAGAATATAAAGAGCTGCGTTTGTAGTTGAAATTAGTGCACCGTAGCACCCACCCCTTAATCCCCTCCCAAGAGGGGAGAATTGCGTTTTTGGTTGTGGGTTTTTTGGTAGTTGGGGAGTTGGGTTTTTATAAGAGTTACTTCGTCTGTTTTATTTAAAAAGTATGTTTCAAGTCAGAAACTGTTCCCCTCCTTGGAGGGGCTAGGGGTGGGTATTTTGGGTTAGTGGGTTTAATGAAATCTTCAGCACCGTAGCACCCACCCCTTAATCCCCTCCCAAGAGGGGAGATTTGCAATTTTGTTTGCGAGTTTTTGGTTGCTAAGCGTTTCTGTTTCTACAACTACAATTTCTCTATCAGAATTCTAAACTTTAGCAAAATGATTTTTCACAAAAGCTACTTGTTCATTATCTGTAATGTTGTCTGATGATGCTACATCTATCTTAATATTCTTAAAATGTGAATCTTTATTCAAGTAATTGTGCAATTCTACTTTTGCATTTGTTGGACCAAATAGCAGCACATGGTTATATTTTAAAATCTGAGCTCCAATTTTTTTATAGAATTTTTCATTCATTTGCTGTCTTTTATTATGCATAAGGTTTTCGCTCTTATTCAATGCATCTTCCTTTGTATCTGATGTAAAATTAGATGCAATAGATCCGCATTCTTTTCTTGCATCGATATCAATTAAATTAGCGATGGAGTGATCCATCCAAATACCTAAAATATTTTTTGCTTTCATAATTAATGGTTTTGTTTTTGAATTTTACCAAGAATACTTTCTATGGAAGTTTTTATTTTATCGATAGCACCTTTAACGGCTAGATCCATAGTATCTGCTTGATTAGAAACCGCAATGGGGTTTCTGCCCTCGATTCTAGCTTCTAGCAGACACGAGATATCATTGAATCCGTCTTTTTTTCCATTCTCATCTTTTAAATGAACCTCTATTCTGGTGATGTGAGACTCAAACCTTTGTAATGCCTCTTTAATCTGAGAAGAAAAAAAATCGGCATTTCTTTTTTCTCCATTAATGGTTTTATCTGTATTTATCTGGATTGTCATATGTATTGTTTTTAGTGTTCTTCTGAATAGGTTTCTAATATCATATTTAGGGAATCTAAATATCCTTTTAGTGCTTTGTTATTTACTTCTTCTTCATCTTTAAAAAAGAGTCTTGGTATTTCATTTATGTATTTTACTAGCTCTGGATGTTCTTCCTGTATTTTTATGGTAGTTAACCGGATATTAGTATTAAGGTCATTTTGAGATTCCATTTTCTTTGATTTTTAATTCCTATTTCGTTTTAGGTATTGTTTTATCTCTTTATTAACGATTGTTATTTTTTGTTTTGTTGTTTTTTTATGGTAGGCTTATCAATGTCGTACCCTTTATTGAGTTGATTGGTATTACCAGTCGGATTCGTTGGATTGGTTTGCTCTTTTGTTCTTTTAAATTTCTTTCTATCCTTAATCATTCCCATATCTATTGTTTTAATTGTTCAATCATAGTATACAGCTTTAATACTTGAACTTTACCAATACTATCTTAAACTCAAGAAGTTATGCTGAAATAGGGCAGGTTAGGGATAAATGCTGTTACTTTCTGCCAAGCTAATAGTGGAATAATCTTGCAAAGAAATTGATTAGGGAGTTTAATGAAATCTTCAGTATCGTAGCACCCACCCCTTAATCCCCTCCCAAGAGGGGAGAATTGCGTTTTTGGTTGTGGGTTTTTTGGTGGGTGGGGAGTTGCGTTTTTGCAATGCCCCGCTCACCCCAACCCTAAAGGTGCCATTGCGCAGTTTGGTGCTGTTGTGTGGTCTTAATCTAATAAGCTTAATCACAGTCACGGTCTGTTCCCCTCTTGGGAGGGGCTAGGGGTGGGTATTTTGGGTTTTTGCAAGTTGGGAGATGGTGACAAACGAGTTCTCGATACAAATTTTCTCATTCTTCGAAAATTCACTCGAAGTGACAATGTTACTTAGAACGAAAGGGCTAACATTTATTGAATTGAATATGCATCGTCTGTTCGAGTGGTTTTAAGTTGTAATGCAATGGAAACTTAAAATTGTATCGAGAACCCTTTGGTACACGAATGTTTCTCGATACAAACTCTTCGTACCTCGTAGTTCACTCGAAGTGACAAGAGTACTTATAACGAACAAGCTAACAAGAGCTGAATGTAGAACGCCTTATTCTATAATCTCATAATCTATACTCAGCTTTCTCAAAGCCCTTAATGCAGAACCAGAATTTTTATCGTTTACTTCAATAGCTACTGCATCGCCTTCTAAAAGAATATCTGTAAGTTCATTGGCAAGCGAATCGCTAACATTAGATGATAATTCTGCAATACAATTGGCTATTGCTCTTCTATCGGGTCTTTGGGCGTCACAAGACAGTAAATTGATTTTCATAATGGTAGTTTATACATGCAAGATACCAGTGTTGGGTGAGGTAAAGGGTATAGGTGTGCTATTATTCAATTTTAGTTACTAGCTGTTCCCCTCTTGGGAGGGGCTAGGGGTGGGTTCTTTTGAGTTAGTATGTTCAATGAAATCTTCATCATCGCAGCACCCACCCCTTAATCCCCTCCCCAGAGGGGAGGTTTTCGTTTTTGGTTGCGAGTTGTTGGTTGTTGAGGAATTGCGTTTTTATAATGCCAGCGCTCGCCCCGACCCTAAAGGGCGCCCGCGCGCAATATTGAGTTAATTTGATCAATTAGCGCTTCAAATTCATTTATAACTTGATTATTTGTAAATCTAATTTCTGAAATGCCGATATCCTCTAGGTACATCGTTCTTTCCTTATCTTTTTCTATTTGTTCTTGTTTTAAATGATAACCACCATCAATTTCAATTGATAGTTTTAATCTATGACAATAGAAATCTAAAACATATCCTGCAATGGGGTGTTGTCTTCTAAATTTGAAACCCTGTGGTTTGTTTTTAAGATAATTCCATAAAATACATTCTGTTTCAGTCATAGAAGCTCTCAGTTTTGCGGCATTTCTAAATACCGAAGGTGTTGCTCCATGATGCATTCCAGATATGTTTGTTTTATCTTTTTTCATTTCTCTATTGTAGAAAATCCACCCTTTAGGGTTGGGGCAAGATTTTCGGGCTTCTTGTTTTGTTTCTTAGTGTTCTAGCGAGTTCAACTAATTTTGGATTATATGGAATAATCTTTCTCATCGTAGTACCCCACCCCCTTTATCCCCTCTCAAGAGGGGAGAAGTACGCTTTTGATTGCGAAATTAGAGTTAGTTGAAACTTCTGTTTTCATAATATTATTCTTAGAATATATTTTAATTAAAGACGCTAGTTGTTCCCCTCTTGGGAGGGGTTAGGGGTGGGTGATAAGACTAAATAATCTCACACTATTCCACCTTCTTACCATTCATTTCTTGCCCGTTTTGAAATAGAGTTAAACTTTCAATTGCTCCGTTTTCATCTTTAATAAACTGAATTTGGGCAGCAACTTCTTTTAAGAAAAAAGTATCGTTCGATTTGGCGAGAATATCCAACATCGGCTGCCCTGTTGCTTGTGCTTTTAACTGCTTGCCTTCTTTGGTTATGGTAATTTTAAAAGTGGGCATTAATTCATAGACACCTATGTAGCTTTTTAATAGTGCCTCTGGTACTTCGAACACTTTTGTTAAGTTACTGGTATCGACACCTAATTTTGTAAGCATATCTATGGCATTTTCATTACCAGGATTCATTTCTACCGCTTTTGTATAGTTCTCAATAGCACCTTTGTTATCGCCAGATTTCATTAATGCTTCGGCATAACTATCATATACATTGGCAGATTTTGGATACGCGTCTACGTTCAGTTTAAAAACTTGAATAGCTTCTTTGGTTTTGTCCGATCTCAATAGTTGATATCCCGTTTGGTTCATTTCATTTTCATTGACATCAAAATCTTTGTTGTCTTTATTTTTATTAAAATATGCAACCCCTGCATCAATACCTTTTGATGCTATGACCTCTAAAAGTTTAGATGCTAAAGGAGTTTTAGGGAGGTCGTAACTTTTATCGTTTATGATACCAAGTATAGATTGCGTGATTTTACCTAATGGGGCACCACCTGTATTGTTTAAAAGCACAATCAATGACTTGTCTGAAAGCTGTCTTGAAATTTGTGTATTGAATCCGTTAATACCACCACCATGGGTAATTACTGCGATACTATCGGTTGTGTTACCTAAGGCTTCATTACCAACCATCCATCCGTAGGCATAATGAAAACTGCCGAAAGCGGGTGTGTGTGGTTTAAAATACATATCCATATATTTTTGGGATAACAATTTGTTGGTATACAATGCTTGGTCCCACAGGTATAAATCTTCTACGGTAGCGTATAACGATCCTGCAGCATACGGAATAGACATATCTAGGAAAGGGGAATTGATAAATCCGTTTCCATTATTTTCATAACCTGTTGCTCTATTTTTTAGGATGTCGGAATGATGATCGAATCCGGATTCCTTCATACCTAATGGAAAAAATATCTTTTCGTTTAGCATTTCTTCATACGTTTTGCCGGATAGTTTTTCAATAAGCACTCCCAATAAAAAATAACCGGAATTACTGTAATTGAACTTTTCGCCGGGAGTAAACTCTAGCTCCATATCTTGAAACTTTGTAGTAAACTCTTCTGGGGTGTACGGGTCTCTACTTACGTCTTTGAAAAAATCGGGAAATGACGTGTAGTTCGGTATACCAGAAGTATGGGTTAATAAATGATGGGTGGTAATTTTGTCTCCGTTTTCTTTTGGATACTCTGGCAAGTAGTTAGTAATAGGTGCCTGCAGATCTAGTTTACCTTCGGCTACCAATTGTAGAATAAGCATGGCAGTAAATTGCTTGGTCACAGAGCCTAGGCGATGTTTGGTGTTGGGGTTATTTGGAATATCCCATTCCATATTCGCCATGCCATATCCCTTTTTGAAAATGACCTTTCCATCTTTGGCAACTAGAGCAGAACCATTAAATTTAGAATAGGCTAGATATTCCTTTAAAAGCTCATCTATCTGTTCGGCTTTCGTTTGGCCGTATGCTACGGTACCTGAAAATAATATTACGGAAAAGCCTAAAAGAAGTGTTCTGATTAAAATGTGATGCGATGATTTCATGATGTTCGTTTTTTAATTGATTGACTATAGTACCAACAAGTGGCTTCTACTCGATAATCGAGATTCAAATGCCGCGACGATTGGGTCGAAATATTAATTATTTTTCAATACAATGTATCGCGGGCTTGCCCCGAGGTTATTTACTTTTCATTCTTATAAATGACTCCGTCTTTCATAACAAATTTTACATTCTCTAAAGTGGAGATATCAAATATGGGGTTGGCATCTACGGCAATAATATCTGCCAATAAACCTTCTTTTACTTCACCACGATCAGTGAGTCCTAGCATTTCTGCACTATTGGTAGTAGCAGTTTTAATTGCTTCTTTAGTACTCATGCCACAGTCAATTAATGCAGCGAATTCAATGGCATTTTTACCATGAGGGATTATAGGGGTATCTGTACCAAAAGCAATTTTGACATTTGCTTTTATAGCCTTAGTAAGGTTCTGTTTTGCAATAGGCATTACATAGTTTGCTTTGCCGGCCATAACAGGATCCATTTTGTCGATCATAGGCTCGATTATGGTAGCAAGTCCTCTTGTAGGAACAAGGTAAACATTGTTTTCTTTCATTAACCTGATGCCCTCGTCATCTATTATAGAACCGTGCTCAATAGAATACACACCAGCCTTAATAGCTTCTTTAATACCTTCGGTACCATGTGCGTGGGCAGCTACTTTAATATGATGTCTTGCAGCTTCTTCTACAACGGTTTTCATTTCTTCATTACTTAATTGTTGTGCGCCAATAGCATCTTCCATAGAAAGTACACCTGCCGTGGCATGCATTTTAATGAATTTAGCACCATGTTTAATTTGATATCTCACCGCTTCGATAGCATCATATTTTCCGTTTATGATTCCGTCATTAGGTCCAACAGTCACTAATCCCTCGGCAAGACCAAGAGAAATATCTCCGTGTCCGCCACTAATAGAAATCATATGTCCCGATGGAATGATTCTAGGTGCAGCGATCATCCCTTTATCAGAAGCCTCAGAAACGGCAACATCGATAAGCTCGGGTGTAATGTGTAATTGCCCTATACTTCTTATGGTAGTGAACCCTGCCATTAGTGTTTTTTCTGCATTGACCACAGCCCTAACAGTACCTTGGCTAGCACTTTCTTTATACACATAATCCCAGCTGCCTGTAAAATCACCGTCTAAATGCACGTGCATATCCATAAGACCTGGCAATAATATTTTACCTGTTAAATCGACTGTTTCAATACCTTCGGGAAGTGCCTTTGGATTAATAGATTTTATGGTTCCGTTTTCGATGAGCAGATTAGCAGGAGAAATTAATTTTCCGGTTCTGACATCTAAGTAAGAATCTGCTTTGATCAGTTTTGATTGTGCAATTGCGGGTAATGTCGCTGTTAAAAGGAGAAGGAGGGATAAAAATTGTTTCATATAATAATGTTTGGATTTATATAGTCTTTTTCAAAGAATACAATAGCAATAGTTCTTTGATTAAAATAGCATCATAAAGTGTTAGGGGAGTGGACTTTATTGGTTACAGCAAGATACAGAAGTTTGACTTAAAAAGTTTAATAATAGTCACTGATTGTTACCCTCCTCAGAGGGGCTTGGGGTCTGTATTTTGTGTAAGGGAGTTTAATAAAATCTATAGCACCGTAGTACCCACCCCTTAATCCCCTCCCAAGAGAGGAGATTTGTTTTTTTGTTTGCGAAATATGTGTTGGTTGAAACTTCTGTTTTCATAAGTTCTATTTTATCAATAGTCTAATTAATGTCACTTACTGTTCCCCTCTTGGGAGGGGCTAGGGGTGGGTTCTTGTTTGTTCTAATTTCTCAATTTGTTCTTTAATTTCCTCTAAAACAAAGCCCAAATTATTCTTCACATCGGTATCTGAAAATCTTAGCATATGTACCCCTAGAGACTCTAAGCGTGCTTGCCTTTTCTTATCTTTTTCCTCATGTCCTTCTTCAAAGTGAATACTACCATCTACTTCTATGGCGAGTTGAAGATCTTTGCAATAAAAATCAACTATATATTGATCGATAGGAATTTGTCTATTAAATTTTTGACCTAGTTTTTTACCATTGATTTCTCTCCATAGCGCAATTTCACCAAGAGTCATGTTGTTTCTTAGTGTTCTAGCGAGTTCAACTAATTTTGGATTATATGGAATAATATTTCTCATCGTAAGACCCACCCCTAATCCCCTCCCAAGAGGGGAGAAGTACGTTATTGATTGCGAAATTAGAGTTAGTTGAAATCTCTGTTTTCATAAAAGTTATTTTTTCTATGGTCTAATTCATGTGACTCACTATTCCCCTCTTGGGAGGGGCTAGGGGTGGGTATTTTGTTGGTTATGATGTTTATCAAAAACAAAAATCCGCTTTAAAGACATTTCTTAAAAGCGGATTTGATATCAATTCATTTTACCTTCTTACACGAACAGCAATATAATAGTCAATACGATACCACCAAGTGAAAAGTACAGTCCTTTTTTAAATACGGTAGTTTTGGGCATAAACATCCAAAAAGAAGACACCACGAAAAATAGTAGTGAGAGTCCGAAAAATATGTTCAGAAAATATACGGGGCTGTTTGTGGTCGCTTTATGTAAGTGCTCCATTTTTCCTAAAATTAATGGAAGCTCCATTTTTGTTATGGTAGCCATGCCTGTTGCGGCGTTATATTCACCTTGCTTAAAGTAAACAACATCGCCTTCGGTCTTTTCAGGTTTTACTCCGCCTTTTATTCGTAGTGCATCGCTAAGTTCACCGGCTTTTAAATTAGGTTTTAGTTGTTGTTCAGTAATTTTTTCACTTTTAAGAAAATCGGTGTTTCTAAAAATCATAATGATTCCACTAATAGAATACATCGCCATAATACCAGCTAGAAAGAAACCTAGATATCGGTGAATAATTCTTATGCGTAAACTTGTTGTCATTTTCATATGGTCATTTTTAATAGTTGGTTTAGGAGTGCAAAAATAAGCACATATTCTTATAAGTGATTAAGACAGTTTTAAAGATGAAAGGTTTAATGAGATGGTACTTAAAAAAGAAAACCCCAAGAAGAAAAATCTCCTTAGGGCAATCTCCGTTGTTTGGTAATTGTAATTATTTATAGGCTTTTACACGTTCATCGGCTATAACTCCGTTCCAGTTCAATCCATATGCAAAATCATAGGTGTTGCCATCGGCATCGGTATATGCTTTCATATCTCTAGGTACATCTTCAAATTGAGCTTCTACGGTCAACATATCGGCTGGCATTTGAAAAGGTAATAGGGCAGAAGGTTCTGCTGCACCTGTAATAATTTCCATTAACGCCTGATCTTGCACGCCCATGTGCACTAATATGGCCGAGGCACTACCTTCAATTTCAGAGAAAATCATAGGTTTGCTAACTTTCACCGAAACGATTACCGGCTTATTGCCCATTTTTGCTTTTGTATCGGTAACCAATTTCATATCTGTAGTGTTTATCGTTTTTACCGATTTCCCTTTGTAGGTTCTATTGGTAAAATCTTCTAATGGACTACCACCAGCCAAGCTGACTTCACGAGCGGTATCTGCCGTGTAATCTCCATATTGTAGGTTGATAGGTACATAGCCGTTACCGCCATTTTCTAAATCGGCACTATCATAACCAACACCACCATCTGGACTGTAAATTCCTACTAAAGCAATATCTGCTTCTTCGGGAGTGTCTACCACATCAAAATATTTTGCAACCACTTCCATATTAAAGGCATCTACCATTTTTTCTTCAGAAGTTATTCCCCACCAGTTAGTGCTAGGCGCTATATACCGTTGTGGTACATATACCTTTTTCTTGCCTTCTACAGGTAACGTTTTGCTGTTGTTCTTCAACATAACAATCGATTTCAATTGTGCATCGAAACCAGCTTTCATATATTCACTGTTCCCCACAATTTTGGTCGTTTCCGCAACATCTAAATACGGATTTTCAAATAAACCTACTCTAAAAATATTCGTCAATAATCGAACTGCTGATGCTTCAAATCGTGCGCGCATTGCTTCTTCGCCCATAGCAGCCGAACCTAGCTTATAGGCTTCCAAAACCGGACCCATGTCATTATTTCCTCCAAATTGGTCCATACCTGCATCGATAGCTTTATAATGACGTTCTGCAACAGATAGGTTTTCTACACCAAAAGGTTTTCCTTCAAATTTAGATACCGAGGTAATATCTCTAGTAATGCCCCAATCTGTACATAATACACCTTCATAACCGTATTTACCTCTTAAGATATCGGTGATTAAATACTTGTTATACCCGTTGGCTACATTTTCACCCTCGCCTGTAGATATTGTATAATAGGGCATTACGGCAGCTGCCATTTTAGTAGGACCATCTAATTTAAAAGCACCTTCGGTAAACGGTTTCATGTGATCCGAAATATTTTTACCTGGGTAAACGGCATAAGCGCCATAACCAAAGTGACCATCACGACCACCTTCTTCCGGTCCGCCACCTGGCCAATGTTTTACCATGGCATTTACGCTTTGCATGCCCCAATCGCCACCATCGGTCGATTGAAAGCCGTCTACATATGCACGGGCCAAATCGGTAGCCAAATCTGGATCTTCGCCCATGGTGCCATCAAAACGGCTCCAACGTGGTTCTGTAGCCAAATCTATTTGAGGGGAAAGTGATGTGGCTATACCTAAAGCACGATATTCTTTAGAACCGATTTCTCCGAATTGTTGCATTAACGCTGGGTCAAAAGATGCAGCAATGCCCAAAGTACCTGGCCACATAGAAATAGCACCACCTGCACCTGCATTAAATTCTGCATAAGAATCACTACCATGTCTTGGATCGGAACTGGTGTTTACAGGAATTCCTAAATACAATCCTTCGGCAAATGCTTGAGCATTATTGTTCCATTGTGCAGCTACTGCCGGACTCTCAACAGAGGTAATCAATACATGACGCAAATGGTCATCGGTCAAGAATTTTTTTTGCTCATCAGACAGATCACTCGCAACAGCACCACTTTCTGGAAACGGCTTGCCATTATAGGAAGAGGACCCAAAGCCTCGACTGCTACCAGGAAGGGATTGGTGAGAACTATAAAGCATTAGTCCCGCAATATCTTCTAAACTCATTTGGCTTGCTAAATCTTTAGCGCGTTCCGCTACCGGTAATCGCCAATCTTCATAACTGTCGAGCGTTCCATTTTTATTTAAATCTTTAAACGCATATCTGTCTTGTGCTATAATGGCAACACCAGAGGTTTCTGAAAAGCCTAACGTGGCACCATCTTCATTCGTTACTACGGTTATACCTTCTTTGATTGTAGAGGTATATTTTTCACCGCAACTAACCATCATCGTAAGGATGATGAGGGTAGCTGTACTAAATTTAATAGTTGATTTATTCATTTAATGTGTGTATTAAGTTGATATGTAAGGAATTTAAATGCTGTCTAGTTAATTAACGAATGAAATGCTGTTAACGACAGTTTTATCTATCTAAACGACAGGGCTTATTCTTCGGAAAAAAGGTTCGCCATCTTTAATTACCTGCAACAATATCGAATAATTCTTTATCTAACTGTGGCTTTACGTCGCACGTAACATTAAAATGCATTGTTGCGGTATTGTTACTGTTATACGCTGGCCACTCTGGTAAGTCAGCATGATTAGGGTTGCCGGTTTTCGCAAAATTTAGCCATGCGCTACTCATTTTATCAGCAAGTTGATGCGCTTCTTCACCGCCACCGGTCATTTTATTGGCAAGATCTATATTGTCAAAAACAAATGGAAGTTCCATACAATGCAGTGCCTTATATTTACCATCAAAGACTGGAGATTGCCATGTAAATAAGTACATATATACGGGAGCTCCATTTAATCCAGATTTGTCATTGGCTTCTTGTACGGCTCCGGGTCTAAACATGGTGTCAACATCTAGAAGATCTTTTGCTTCTGTATCGTTTGGGTAGGCTTTTTTAACGGCTTTTACATAGGCATCAGCTTTGTCTTTGTAGGTATCTTTAATATGCTTCATGATAGTTTCATCAGAAGCTCCAACAAAACGCATATTAGCAAAAGGGGCGAACTCGTTTTTTGCGGTACCAATCAAAAAAGGAATATCCTTAGAAACTGCTAACGCTTCTTTAGAGCTTAATTGATATGGTAGGTCAGTGCCATCTCTACTAGGTCCCCAATTTAATCCAAAACCAATAACAGGTTTGCCTGCCGCTTTCATTTGTGCGCCAACAACCTTAAGTGCTTTGCCACTTGCTTCTGCTAAAACTTCAAAAGGTATATTTTGAATACTGTCAACATTAGTTGTGTTTAGCCCTAGAATCTTTAATGTTTCTGTGGCAATTGCTTGCGTATCTTCTTTCTCTAACATGGCCGTTCTAAAAGAGCCACTTTGATTTATAGCTTTATGAAAAAGTCCTTTAGCTTTAGGCATCGCCATAAGGGTAGTTACTTTGGCTCCACCACCAGATTGACCAAAAATGGTAACATTATTAGGGTCGCCACCAAAGTTTTCGATATTGTTCTTTACCCATTCCAGTGCCTTTACCATATCAAGAATACTGTTGTTGGCAGAGTGTTTATATTTTTCGCCATGAGCGGATAAGTCTAAAAAACCAAGAACATTTAACCGGTGATTGATGGAAACGACCACTACGTCACCCTTTTTAGCTAAGTTCTCTCCATCATAAGATGGTAATTCGTGACTAGAGCCAGTTGTGAATCCGCCACCGTGAATCCAAAATAATACCGGTCTTTTTTTAGCGGTACTTGCTTGAGGTGTCCACACATTTAAACTAAGGCAATCTTCATTTGGAAATCCCCAATCATGATCAAAAACGAATTCAGATTCATCTTGAATAGCCGTAGTAGGATTCAATAATGGAGCAACAGGACCATGCATGGTCGTGCTTTTAATACCTTCCCATTTTGTAGGGTTTACTGCAGCTTCAAATCTTTTTGCCTGTGCATAGGGTATACCTTTAAACGTAGTAATATCATTATGGATATAACCCCGTATTTGTCCGAATTCAGTATTTGTAGCAGGAACCTGTGATCCTGTAAGTACCAAATCTTGCGCAGAAATAGAGGTACAGAATATCGTTACGACTAGTATAGTCGTTAATTGAATAAGATTTTTCATAATGTACATTGTAGTTTTACTGCTTATTTAAAACCTATTTCTTTAAGTCCGTCATGACTAATTTTAATAGCATCTAAAGGCTTAAGGCCTTCAAAAGTCATGTCTTGCTCTACCATGTAGTATTTCATGCCAGAAAGTTCTTTGTTATCAAGAATATTTTTGAAACCTATAGAACCTGTACCTACTGGCGCAAATCTACCTTGTTCATCCATATCCTTAACATGCCATATTTTAAAACGCCCTGGGTATTTGTTGAAGTAGGCGATAGGGTTGGCACCTGCTTTGGTTACCCAATATAAATCCATCTGAAAATTTAATAATTTAGGGTCTACATTTTCTAACAAGTAATCGATAGGTGTAATGCCGTCAGCATTTTTCTTGAATTCAAAATTGTGATTATGGTATAGTAATTTCAAGCCTGCTTTGTTAGCCTTTTCGCCAAGAGTAGTTAATATTTTAGCTAAGTCTTCAACTGTACCGGTCATACCCATTGTTCTGTCTTCTTGGTTAAAAGTGAACATGCCCATAGGTGGAATCGGAACTACAAAATATTTAAAACCTGCAGCCTTTGCATCTGCCATCATTTGGTCGGCATTGTCAAGAGTTACGGCACTTTGGTGGGTACTAATGGGCTTTAATTTCAAAGATTTTAATAAACTTTTAAAATCTGCCGGAGTCATACCATAATACTTACCGTCTTCATAACCGGCAGCTTCGATATTTTTATAGCCGGCATCTGAAACGGCTTGCAAAGTTGCCTTTGCATTTGTACCCATATCATCCCTTACGGTATAAAGAGCAAGACCGCCAAATTTCTTTTGGGCGTAGGTCGTTAATGAGCCGAACATAAAAGCAGCGAGAACGGCACATTTAAAAAAGTTGTTGAGTGTTGATTTGTTCATTGTTGTTGTTATTTTAAGTGTCTAATTTTATTTAAAACTATATAAGTACGGGGCTTTGTGAGCTTTACCTTCAAAAAGCTTTTCATGCCGTTGCAATATGTCTAGAGACAACATTTTACGCTGAAAACTAGTGCGTCTTAATGTCTGGTCTAAGATTGCTTCGAAAACTTGTTGTAAGAGTTTCATGGTAAATTTCGGAGGCAACAGATTCATTCCTATTATCTTCTCACTTATATTATTACGAAGTACTTCAAGAGCCTTGTTTACAATTTCATTATGATCCATCATTAATTTAGGAACATTATCGATGTCGTACCATTCAATACTGTCTGATAAGTGATCCGGTTTCGGATTCACATTTTCGTAATTTATTAATGCATAATGGCCTACGGTTACAAAGCGTTCCGTCATCCATTCATTATCGGCTAAATCCTTATTATTTGCTTCTAAAATTCGACGGGTGGTTGAAGGATCTGTTCTATCTGGATCTCCGAAAACTTGAAATTGATCCAAGAATACGTTTTTTATTCCGGTACGTTCTTCTACCCCCTTGTTTACAGCATCTTGCAAACTTTGGTTTTGTTTTATAAATCCTCCGGGAAGTGCAAATAAACCAGTATTGTGATATTCTAAAATGAGAATTTTTAGTTTTACACCGTTGAACCCAAAGATTACACAATCATAAGAAAGGTTGGGAATGAATTTCGTATTTTCTGAACCTTTCATGCGTGAATTTGATAAAATTTAGTAGTATTTATCAAATAAAGCACAAAATTAAATGACATCAAAGGATTATTGTTTTAAAATGAGACAATAGATATTTTATGGAATTTCGTTACTCGAGATCAGCATATGTATAACAAATGGATTTTATAGAGTTTACATAAAATAGACGCTAGAAATTTTATAGGTCATTACGGCGCCTACACTTATTACTGTTTATACATTTACCTTTTCTTTTCCAAGTTCAACGGCACGTTCAAATGCGGCGAACGCGGCTTCTTTAATTAACTCTCCTACATTATTATTCTCCATAGAATCTAATGCCGCACGTGTGGTACCACCTTTACTGGCAACCTTATCCATCCAAGAATTTGGTGATAGTTCATTTTGGTTCAAAAGTTCAATTGCCCCGGTAAATGTTTGCGCTACGAGTACTTTAGAGACATTTGGTGTAAAGCCCATTTTTAAAGCAGCTTCCATCATGCTTTGCATAAAATAGAATACATAAGCCGGACCACTACCTGATATACCGGTAGAGGCGTCAATGAAATTTTCGTTACTTACTTGAATGGATTTACCTGTTGTATCTAACAAACTTTCAATGGTCAGTAGTTCAATTCTAGTTACCTCTTCAGAAGCAACGAATGATGTAAGTCCTCTACCAATCGAAGCTGGTAGATTAGGCATGGCACGCACTATTTTTGTGAGTCCGGTTAAGTTTTTTATAGTACCGATGGTAACACCCGCCATAATCGAAATAATGATTTGACCCGGTTTTACTAGCGGATTTAATTTTTTAAAAACACCCTCTGCATGATAGGGTTTTACGGCTATAAAAATGATATCTGCCTGTGGTGCACAATTTTTAAGATCATCAAAAGCATCGAATTGTGGGTTCTTTCTTAATTCTTCCAGTTTATCTTCAGAAGTATCGAGTACCATTATATTTCTTTTCTTCAGTAATTTTGATTTGGACATGCCTTCTGCATACGTCAATCCCATGTTTCCGGCTCCTATTACTAGTATTTTCATAAATTCAATTTATATGTGATCGTGTACTTAGATAAATAACATTTTCTCGATAGCGTTGTTTTTACGCTTGTAATAAATTTGTCTGTAAGTGTGCAGGGTTTTTACGGGGATGCCCATAAAGTATTTTGTAATGGAGGTCACCTTCGACTTTTTGAGTCCGTTGCGTGTTCTGTATAATTCTTTGGTATTGCTTTCTCTTTTAATATAAATAAATTTCATGTAATGGTATTTCAAATAGTAACATAACAAATGCATTACCAACTCCTAATTAGAGTTGTTAAGTTTATGTTATACTATTTTAAAGTGAATAGAATAAAGGTTGGAAAAGGGTTTTCCGAATAATGGTATATGCTGATGTGATGTTTATAAATAGGCGCGTAAAATTTCGGTATTAGAGGTGCGGCGTAAGGATCTAAGCCCTTTATCTTTAATTTGGCGTACACTTTCTCTGGTAACATCAAAGATTTCACCAATTTCAACCAAGCTCATTGCTGGTTGATTACCCAGACCAAAGTACAAACGAAGTACATCTCCCTGTCTTTCCGGAATTTTATGGAGTACTTGATCGATATCGATTTCTAATGATTCGGCCATTACCTTTTTATCTGGACTGTTCTTGTTTGTAGACTCCAGCACATTATATAAAGAAGAAGATTCCCCTTCTTTAAAAGGGGCATCTAATGAAATTGATTTACCAGAATTTTTCATAGAGCTTTTGACCTTAGATACGCTTAGGTCTAATTCTGTAGCAATTTCAGCGGCACTTGGCGGTCTTTCATTTGATTGCTCTAAAGAGGAATATACTTGGTATATTTTACTGCTTACCGCTATTTTATTCTGTGGTAGACGAATTATTCTTGATTTATTGGATAGTGCTTGAAGAATAGACTGGCGAATCCACCATACGGCATAAGATATAAATTTGAACCCTCTAGTTTCATCAAAGCGTTTAGCTGCCTTGACCAGACCAAAATTGCCTTCGTTGATAAGGTCGGTAAGGCGCAGACCCCTACCTTGGTACTGCTTAGCTGCAGATACTACGAACCTTAAATTTGCACTCACCAATTTATCTAACGCTTTTTGATCACCATCACGTATTTTTCGAGCCAATTCAACTTCTTCTTCTGCAGTAATTAAATCTATTTTACTGATTTCTTGAAAATATTTTTCTAATGATTTGGCATCTCTGTTCGTAATTTGTTTGGTAATCTTTAATTGTCGCATAGAATGATGTTAGATTAATTTATAACATAGTAAATTTTAGTTAAAATACAAGAAATTGACATGTTTTGTGATTAATTTGTGTGTTTTGAATAGTTTTTAGCTCATTTTTAGGTAAAAATGATGATTATCGAATTTTATTATTCTTGTGTTTTTTGTAAAACCAGCGGTATTATTTAATGGCTAAGCGTATTAGTCTAGCTATAATTTTCGTTAAATAAAATTGTTGTTCAATTAAATGATTTAAGAGCAGTATTATGCTTCTATATAAAGGCTGATATTTATTTTTGAGTAACCAATTTAATAGAGCATGAAAATTCGAATAATCACCTTCTTCATATTATTAAGTAGTACTACTATTTTATACGCACAAAAAATAGATTTCTCTAGTCTTGAAAATTTGAAGATTCGAAATGTAGGTCCTGCAAATATGAGCGGGCGTATTACGGCAATAGATGTGGTTGCCGAGAATCCGAAGATAATGTTCGTTGGTGCGGCTTCTGGCGGAGTTTGGAAATCTGAAAATGGCGGCTCTGCTTGGAAACCTGTTTTTGATCAACAACCAACACAGAATATAGGAGCACTTTCTATACAGCAAAGTAATCCTGATGTTATTTGGGTAGGTACAGGCGAAGGTAATCCTCGTAATTCTATGAATTTAGGAATGGGTGTTTTTAAAAGTACCGATGGGGGAGAAACTTGGAAACATATGGGCTTAGAGGCAACTAAAACCATACATAGAATCAGTATAGACCCTTATAATCCCAATGTTGTTTATGTAGGCGCAATGGGTGATCCTTTTAAAGAAAATGAGCATAGAGGTTTGTATAAAACGGTCGATGGCGGTCTTCATTGGACAAAGATTTTATACTCCAATACGAAATCTGGTATTGCAGATCTGGTAATGCATCCTAAAAATTCTAAAAAACTATTTGCTGCGCTATACGAACATAAAAGAACTCCGTATTACTTTACCTCAGGTGGTGAAGGGTCAGGGTTTTATGTTTCCAACGATGCAGGTGAAAATTGGAAGCAATTAGGAGAGAAAAACGGACTGCCTGCTGGAGATTTAGGTAGAATAGGTTTTGCTATTGCACCTTCTGAACCAGACAGAATCTATGCTAAAATAGAAGCGAAGAAGAATGCAATTTATCGAAGTGACGATGGTGGTGAAAGTTGGAAAATGATCAATGACAATCCCAAATTTGCGAATAATAGACCCTTTTATTTTCAAGACCTGGCTGTAGATTCAGAAGACCCAGATAGAGTCTATAATATTTATCAGCCTTTGTCGGTAAGCTATGATGGTGGCAGTACTTTCGATACGATACCTATGATACCTGCCGATGAGACAAAGGGTATTCATGCCGATTTTCATGCCTTTTGGGTGAACCCGAAAGATGCAAAACACTTTATTATTGGTGGCGATGGCGGATTGGGAATTACCCAAGATCATGGTAAAAGTTGGTATTTTCCGGAAACCATACCTGTTGCACAATTTTACCATGTGGGTGTAGATAATGATACTCCGTATAACGTATATGGCGGTATGCAAGACAATGGCAATTGGTCTGGACCAGCATATACTTGGAAAAGAGGCGGAATTCGAACTTTGTATTGGCAGTATTTGGTTGGGGGAGATGGTTTTGATATCTCTCCTGATTTAGATAATTCTAGATTTGGGTATGGATCATCTCAAAATGGAGATTTATACAGGTATGATAAATTAACCGGGTATTATGTAAGTATAAAACCACCTGCTCCAGATATGAAGATCCCTTTACGTTTTAACTGGAATGCTGCTTTTGCTAGAAACCCTATGGATGATAATGCAGCTTATTATGGGTCACAATTTGTTCATTTTACAAAAGATAAAGGAGCAACGTGGGAAATAATTTCTCCTGATTTAACCACTAACAATCCTGAGCATCAAAAACCTGATTATGGCGGATTAACATTGGATGTTTCGGGTGCAGAGCGCTACAATGCTATTTTGAGTATTGCGCCTAGTAGTATAGATGATGAAATAATCTGGGTAGGTACTGATGATGGTCAAGTGCAATTAACAACAGATGGTGGTGCAACATGGAAAAACATCACTAAAAGGTTAAAAGGGCTGCCAAATGAAGGATGGATAGCTCAAATTGAAGCTTCTAAATACGATGCTAAAACTGCTTGGGTGGTGGTGAATAATTACAGAAAGGGAGATTATGATCCTTATGTTTTTAAAACTGAAGATTTAGGGAGAACATGGAAACAAGTAGTTGATAAATTTATGGTCAATGGTTATGCATTAACAATTATACAAGATCCCGTAGAACCGAATTTGTTGTTTTTAGGAACTGAGAATGGTCTATGGATAAGTATTGATGAAGGGGCGACTTGGTCTCAATTTAAAAACGGATTCCCGTCAGTTTCAACGATGGATTTAAAGATACAGGAAACAGAATCTGCACTGGTTGTTGGAACTTTTGGTAGGGCAATATGGGTTTTAGATGATTTGTTGACTTTAAGGGAAATAGCTGGTGACCGATTAAAATCTGGTATAACCGCGTTACCAATGAATGATGCCGTGCAAGTAAAAGGATTATTCATTAATCCACCAGGAAATATTTGGACAGGTTTTCATACCACTTTCGAGGGTGAGAATAAAGTCTTTCAGAAAACTCAAATTCCGTTTTACTTATCTGACGAGCCAACAGCGGAAACTGGCGTTACGGCATTGATTTATGATCAAGAAAATAAATTGGTAAATACGGTTGAAACTAAAGAACTCACTAAAGGGTTGAATTACATGATTTGGAAACTAGATGAGTCAGCAGCATCTTTACCTGGTTCATGGAGCGATGATTTTTCAAGAGATATTCCTGTTTTGCCTGGCGAGTATACTATTGTTTTAAGGTATGGTGCACAAACCGATACTACTAAAGTAACCGTAATTGCAGATCCTAGATTTGAATTAAAATCAAATGTAGACAAAGCACTTTATGAATATAAAAAAGCTGTAGATAGTCAAGTCGAAATCTTGTCGAAACACTTAACTGAAATTGATGCTAAAAGCAAAAAAGTAGATGGTTTGTTAAGCAAAATAAGTAAGTCTGAGAATACACCTGATCAAGCATTAGTGACCAAGCTTGAAAATATGAAACAGTCCCTAAAGATATTAAAGGCAAAAGGTCAAACCCCTAAGCCAGAAAGACAAGTAGGGGCGTGGCAGTCTTTCGAGACATCGCCGTATTCAAAAATACGAGAAGCTTTAAGTATCGCTGCTGCACAAATAAATGAGACTTCTGCCCAGCATCAAGAAATTCTTGAACAGGGAGAATTATTGGTGACGGAATTTTCAGAAACAGTAACCAATTTTATGAAAAATGAATGGGGACCCTTTGTAACTATGGTCAAAAATAGCAACATCACTTGGGATGAGTAATATAATGAAGTTGAGGTAACTAAGATAAAATTGCCTCTGCTTCAATTTCTACCATATAGCCATCGCCTACCAATTTGGCTTCTACCAATGTATTTGCCGGATTGATACCTTTAAAACGTTCGCCATGTGCTCGTGCTACAGGTTCCCAGTCTTTTAGTTCGTTGACGAAAATTCGGGTTCTCACTACATCGGCTAAAGTGCCGCCAAATGAAGTGATAACACCCTCTATTTTGTCAATAATAAAATGGGCTTGGGCAGCCGGGTCTGTGCCACCAATCATGTCACTTCCGTGAGTTGCCGTGGTGCCTGAAACATGAATGGTATTGCCGATTTTTACCGCTCTACAGTACCCTGCATATTCTTCCCATTCGGTACCGCTAAAAATCTGTTCTCTGTTTTCTCCAGTTTTTATTGGGGTAAATGCTTTTGGTATCGTTTCTAAGTGATCACTAAGATCACCCGATGCTGTTAAAAATGGAGGTTTTCTATATTCGTCACCACAATCGCCAGGTATTAATGTTAGTTGAAATTGTGCTTTTTTGATGGCGTTGATATCATCTGAATCTAGCGTAATATCCAGCATTTTTCTATTGTCTTCAATATGCTCACTTTCGCCCAATCTTGCGCCAACGATAACAGAAGCAACCGCATCACCCTCTAGAATAAATCTACTTGCAATATTTGCAATCGAAGCATCATGTTTATCGGCAATCTTTTTTACTATTTGTAATAGGTTCTGGTATGGCACCCATCCGCCAGCGGCGTCAATAAAACGTTTATATTTCATTTGTGACCACGTGGTCAATTGATCATACGTAGGTTCGGTTTTATTCAACCATTTATCGGTTAAAAATCCGCCAGCAAGTGTTCCAAATGCCAATAGTTTTACGTCGTACTCTCTGCAAACGGCAGCCATGTTTCCATTCGCACGCTGGTCTATCAAAGAATGACAAATTTGATTACTGACAATGGGTATACCACTTGCTAGAGCAATTCGTAAATGCGCGGCATCAAAATTAGTTACTCCAATATGTTTAATTAATCCATCTTCTTGTAACTCCTTAAGGTAAAATAGACCGTCTAACCAACTAGCATCGGGGTAGTACCATGCATGAAATTGTAAAAGATCAATACTAGGCTGTTGCATTCTGTCTAAAGCTAATTGTATGGCAGCTCTAACATCATCGCGAGTAATTTTACCTGGTTTTGGAACCCATTTTGTAAATAGCTGTACGCTGTTTTTATCAGTAAGACTATTCTTAAAAGTACCGGTTATGATTTCACTAGAGCCGTAGTGATCGGCCATGTCGAAAGAAGTGAGTCCGGCATCAACATAAGGCTTCATAAATTTGGCGGTTTCAACAGGGTCTAATGTATTACCATGACGTTCCATGTCAGCTATTTGCCATAACCCGGTAACCACTCTAGAAATCTCTAAATCTTTTGCTAATTTAATTGTTGACTGCATCTTTTATTCTTCAGGGAGTTCTAAAAATAATTCGTTTGTATTGTTGTGCTGTATTTTCAATTTTTTCCAATAATAGGCAAAAAGTAAACTTGCCAAGCCCATAACAATTAGCCATATAGGTGTGGAGTGAAAATACCACGCCGTTGTTTCTGATGTTACATCTTTATAGGTGTGAATACCTAAAAAGGCGGATAGGGTAAAAATACCTAACCAAGCAATCCATAATTGCAATGTTCTATTTTTTAGTACTGAAATTTGTTTCGCCAAAGCGGGATTTACTTTGGAAATAGTGACTAGGGTAATACACATTAAAAGAAAATTGATCATCATAGAAGTGACCATAATATCGATACCTAAAAAGAAGTCGCCTGCGAAGTGAGAACCTAGAACACCAATGCTTGCCATGATACCCGCTACAATTAATGCAATATGAGGTGTATGATTTTTTGAATGGATTTTAGAGATAGATTTAGGAAAAATACCATCTTTCGCCCAAGCAAACATTAAGCGTGAAACCGATAACAGCATGGCAGGTAAATCGTTGATTAACGCAATTGCAGCACCTGCCAAAATAGCGATACCTAAACCAGAGGGCAGCACGTAGCTTAATAAGCCAGGGGCAGAAATATCTTTAGTCATTGCTTCTTGGGCAACAAAACTCCAAGGAACAATATGATATACCGCCGAAGCAAAAAGAAAGTAGAATAAGCCTACTCCGAATATGGCTAGTAGAATCGCTCGTGGTAATGATTTAGTCGGATTTTTAGCCTCGCCACCAGCTTGTGCTATGGAGTCAAAACCGATAAAACTTGAAAATAAAAGTGCGGCTGCCGACAAAAATATGCGCCAGTCGAAATCAATATTTTTAATGGGTTCAAAAGTGCGTCCGGTTTTTTCTTGTAACCCTGTCAAGAAATCTGTCGAGTCGTAAATGAGTCCCGACACAATAACAATCCCGCCGAGGGCGAACATCAAAAACATCATGGGTAATAAAATGCGCTCATAACTTTTTATTCCCTGAATATTTATGGTGACAAAAGACCAAATTAATGCCAGAGCGATGGTTACGCGTATCCATCCTATTTCTAATCCGGTAGAAATACTTTCCCATCCTAAACTCAGGGTTACGTCACGAATAAATGGTACGGTTACGTAAGCGATAACTCCGATAACAATCGAGAGTCCGAACCATTGGGAGAAGCTAGCAACAAACCCTAAATACGGATTTAATCCTCTACTAGCATAAATATAACTACCGCCCGCACGTGGCATAGCCGATGCCAAAATACCATATGCCAAAGCGGCAAATAATGCGGGTATAGCAGCAAAAGCAAAAGCAGGTAATACGTACGGACCAATACCGGGTACATTACGCTGTATCATGAAAGGAACAACATTTATAGAAGCCCCTAACATAGAGCACACGCCGGTAGCGGTAAGGGCTAATAGCCCCATTTGCCGAGTTAGTTTTTTTGAGGTAGTTTTTGACATTTAAAAAGAGTTACAGCGGCTTAGACTATTCTTGATTTAGAAAAGATGTTACACCCGTCATTTGCCATCTGCCCAAGGTTATTGGTATGCTCCCAATAGCATTTAATTCGTCAAAAAAGGCTTTCATTTCAAAAGGTTCGTTCTTGCTCTCTTTCATTCTGGCATATTCTGCCATGGTATTTTCTAACAAGTATTTACCTGTTATATAGCTGGTGCCGTAACCTGGTTGCCTAAGGTAAAGATGTTGTTCAAAAAGCAATAAGTCTTTTTCTGTTTTCATCCATCCTCTTGGGGTGTAGTTAGAGTGAATACTACCGGCTTCTTCAGAAGTCATAAGGTTTGCATGTGCATATAACGAACCTAAACCTCTAGCGGCACGTTGTGCAATCATAATATATACGATTTCTCTAGAACGGGTTTGGTCATCATATAAACCTGCATCCATAAACATTTCTTCAACAGCTGTGGCCGTACCCTCGTTTCTTGAATCGAATATATTATAAAGCAACGCCTCTTTTCTTATCTCACGTGGGTTAGGTTCATTATCCATTCTAGCCAATTCGAACCAATGGTAAAAATGAGAGTATAGCGGGCGCTGATCTAAATGTGCTGTAATCCAAAAAAAGTTTCTTTTCTCTTTCGGTACAAAAGCACCTAAATGGTCATTTAGTGCAGTCTCGAAATAGTCTTTTACCGTAACAATTTCATTTTTGTCTAAAAAATCTAGAAGGCTTTTGGCTGAAGCCTTTGCCATTTTATTGTATTCTTCAACGCTACTGGCATCATCTAATTCAGGTAAATTTCGATTTCTATGTTCCTCTAATTTTAGTGCCGACCAAGCTCGCGTAAGCTCACGTTTTAAGAGCATTACTTCATCTTCCCAAGTTAAAGGCACCAGGTGTACATTTTGTAAATACCACGTATAATTATCTTTACCAATACCTGAAGGTCCCGTTTTACTGGTTGCTTCGGTTTTTAACCATTCAGCTAAATTATTTGTTGAGGTTATTGCGGCATCAATAGCCGTAACTATTTTTTTATTTCTTTGAACTCCTTCACGATTTTTTAGCTGCGCTAAGTCTTGGCTTTGATTTTCGATATCGCGAATACCTGCGACCCATAGATCTTTAGCATTACCCGTTAAGTTTTTCTTCGCTTGTTCGTTAAGAAAGGGTATTACTTTTAAGGCGGCAATGAATTTGCTTTGGTCGGTTTTGTCTAATGGAAAATTGTATTTCCATATATCGATTATGGCATGGTGCGCCGGACCTTCATGCGCAGGTACATCGCTTCGGTCTGTCCAAATTGTCTTGTAGAATGCGGGGTCTCTAACCCACGGTTTTAAAATTCGTTGATTAAAATCGTAGCCGTTCATCTCGGCATTTACAATATGCCAATCAACCTTATCAGGTATTGACCACCCAGTAGTATCAATAGCATGTATTTGTTGCTGTAATGTTTTGAATTCAGGAGCTCTCTTTTCGAAAGCTTCAGCAGTATAGTCTGGGGTGCCGTCTAGTAAAGGCGGGTTTTCAAAAGAACGCCACTTTTTAAAAAGTTCAACTAAATTTTGATTGGAACTTGTGTCTTGAGCTAATGCTATTAAAGGTGTGCTGACAAAAAGTAGAATAAAAATGTTGGTTAGTAATCTTGAATTTGCAGTTTTGGTCATTATGAGTGGTGATTGGTATGTGTATGCAAAATAAGAATAGTGTAGCAATGCGCCATATGTTTATTCAAAATAGTGATGGATTAGATATTTGAGATTACTTCTTGAAAGATAAGTTGCTCTAATGCGAAAAAAAGTATCTCAAATGCTCAATTCACCACAATTTAAATTGCGAATAGCGTTATTTGTAAATCAAATCTGAAAGTATTTTACTTAATCGTATTGTCTTAAAGATGTATTTTTATACACCTATACACGCAATAGTGTAAGCATAAATTTTAGTATGTAGTTCAATTTTAATCGTATGAATAAAGAGTTTCATTTTCTTGATGATGGTGGCGAAATGGGTAAGTTAATGCGCGAAAAAGATTGGTCAATGACGCCTTTAGGTCCGCCAGAAGAGTGGCCGCAAAGTTTACGAACTACGATTAATATTATTTTAAATACACCTTTTCCAATGTTTTTGTTTTGGGGAGATACCCTAAAAGGATTTTATAACGATGCCTATAGGCCAATTTTAGGCGTAGACGGTAAACACCCCAAAATTTTAGGTCTAAACGGGGAAGAAGCCTGGGCAGAGATATGGAAAGATATTTTTCCGATGCTTAGTGTGGTAACTAAAAAAGGAGAGTCTATTTGGAGAGAAAATTTAATGATTCCTATTTATAGGAATGGTAGAATGGAAGATGTCTACTGGACATTTAGTTATAGCCCTGTTAAAGATGAATCTGGAAACGTATCTGGCGTTCTAGTAATTGTAACAGATACTACTGAGGCTGTTTTAGCAGAGAGAAGGTTACGAGAGAGTGAGCGAAGATTTAGAGAGTTGGCAGACCTATCTCCAGTTTGGATTTGGATCACCGATAATGAAATAAATATAGAATATTCGAATAAGGCATTATTAGATTATGTTGGCGTAGAAGACGAATCTGAATTTACAGGGCAAGTTTGGGTCGATGTGGTTCATCCTGATGATTTAGATGTGGTGTATTCGGGTTTCGGCAAGGCATTAGAGGAGCAAACGGGGTTTGCTTTAGAATATAGAGTAAAAAATCATCGTACCGATAAATATGAGTGGTTTAAGGTTTTAGGTGTTCCTAAATTCGAAGAAGGTAAAAGGATAGGTTTTATTGGTACGGGTATGAATATTGATAAGCAAAAATCATTTGCAGATCAATTGAAAGAAGAGGTAGACAATCGCACGAGACAATTGGCTTCTAGTAATTTAAAGCTAGAAAAAATGAATAAAGAGTTACAGTCTTTTGCATATATCTCTAGTCATGATTTACAAGAGCCGTTGCGTAAAATACAAATGTTTTCAGAAGTGTTGATGGATAATGAATACGATCAATTATCTACTTCTGGTAAAGTTAAGTTCGAAAAGATACAATCTGCAGCCAATCGAATGCAGGCTCTTATCAACGATTTACTATCATATTCTCGCACAGATACAGAGCAAAGGGTTTTTGAAACGATAGATTTAAAAGATTTAGTCGAAGATATTAAAAATGATTTGGGAGAAGAATTAAGTAAAAAAGATGGTACCATCACTTTAAAAAACTCTTGTCAATTAGAAGTTGTTCATTTTCAATTCCGTCAATTGATTTATAACCTGTTATCGAACTCTATAAAATATTCAAAGGCTGATGTACCACCTGTAATTACTATAGAAACCGAGGTAATTAAAAAAGCGAAATCTATTGATCCAAGTCTGTCGAATACTAAAGAATACGTTCAAATAACCATTACCGATAATGGTATTGGGTTCGAAGACCAATTTTCAGAGAAAATATTCGAGGTTTTTCAAAGACTACATTCTAAGCAAGAATACGTAGGTACAGGTATTGGTTTGGCTATTGTAAAGAAAATTGTGCAAAATCACGCGGGTGTCATTAGTGCCTCAGGTGAATTAAATAAAGGATCTGTTTTTACAATTGTACTTCCTAAAAAGCAATAAATACAACCCATATTTTTATCTAAAGTTCTAGAAATCTATTCATTGATATTGATTAGGATAAATTTCTATGTCATTGTATTCCATTTCAATAGCTAGTTGAATTCGTTTATTTTCAAGATATTTAAAAGAAAATTTTTTTGAGTTAAAGCATATTCTTTTAAGGATATTACATGGGTGAATTCGATTCTATTTTTGACTCATGAATACTACAATAACAAAATCGGCAGGTATGGGCGCTGTCATAAATGATGGTGCTGTAACATTTAGAGTATGGGCTCCGAATGCAGCGAAAGTCTTCGTTGGCGGTAGCTTTAATAATTGGTCTGAAAACGAGATTGTTCTCGAAGCAGAAAATAATGGATATTGGTCTGTAAGTACAGATCAAGCATCGGAAGGTGATGAATATAAATTCTTTATCGAATATAACGGTAAGCTTTTGTCAAGAAATGACCCGTATGCCTATGAGGTAACAAATAGCAACGGTAATTCTATAATAAGAACATTAGATTTCAACTGGGAAGATGAAGATTTTAAAATGCCAAGCTGGAACGAGCTTGTCATTTATGAACTTCACGTAGGTACTTTTAATCGTTCTGCACCAGATGTGGTGGGTACATTCGAAGATGTCATCGAAAAATTAGCATACTTAAAGAACTTAGGTATCAATTGTATAGAATTACTGCCCGTGGCTGAGTTCGCAGGTGGAATATCTTGGGGTTACAATCCCGCTCACCCATTTGCAATAGAGCAAGATTATGGTGGTCCGGATGCATTTGCAAAACTGGTCAATGAGGCCCATAAAATGGGCATTGCCGTTATTATGGATGTTGTATATAATCATTTCGGTCCGTCAGATGTAGATTTATGGCAATTCGATGGGTGGAGCGAAAATGACAAAGGCGGCATTTATTTCTACAACGATCATAAGAGCGAAACCCCGTGGGGAGATACCAGACCAGATTATGGTAGAGAAGAAGTACGTCAATACTTGCGTGACAATGCCATGATGTGGATCGAGAAATATCATTGTGACGGTTTACGAATGGATGCTACTTCTTATATACGTTACGAAGGTGGTGGGTTAGGTTACGATACAGAAATTGAAGAAGGCAATGTATTAATGCGCGATATCAATTCAGAGATTAGAGAAAAATATCCGCATGTATTAACAATTGCAGAAGATTTAAAAGGCGACAGTAGGGTTACCGATGCTGTTGAGCACAACGGGTTGGCATATGGTTCTCAGTGGGATATGAATTTTGTTCATCCGGTAAGAGAGGTCATAGAAGATACACATGACGACAGTAGAGATTTGCAGAAAATTATTGATGCATTAGAGTTTAGATATAGCAATGATGCTTTTTGCCGAATTGTATATACCGAATCTCATGATGAGGTTGCAAATGGTAAGGCAAGGGTTCCAGAAGAAATTCAACCCGGTGATGCAGAAAGTGATTTTGCTAAGAAAAGAGCCATTTTGGGTATGGTGTTGACGTTAACATCGCCAGGTATACCAATGCTTTTTCAAGGGCAAGAGTTTATTGAAGATGAGTATTTTCAAGATACCGAAGGCCTAGATTGGAACAAACAAGAAAAGCACAAGGGTATAGAGAATTTGGTTAGAGATGTTATTAAGTTGAGAACAGGAGAAACTGAAGGCGGTAAAGGGTTAAGAAGTCAACATATTGAGATTTTACATAGTAACCATGAAACTAAAATATTGGCATATACCCGTTTCGACGGTAATGATCCAACAGAACCAGTTCTTGTAGTTTTGAACTTTAGCAATCAAGAATATGAAGACTATGGTATAGGTTTAAATGAAAACGAACCATTTCGATTAAGGATTAATGCGGGTAGTAAAATCTACGATAAAGATTTCTCAGAATTACCGGTAGATAGTGTTGAAGTAGTTGAAGAAAGCACAGACGCTAAAAACTGGACGGGTAAAATTAATATTCCGGCTTATGGGGCATTAATTTTTACGAAATCTTAATCGTATTACTGTTATTCATTATTACAGACGGCTTTTTATTAGCTTTAAACTAATAAATTAAGCCGTTTTTTAAGCTAAGATTTAAAAGTGGTAATATTTTATTGTATTTTGTTATATAATGTTTTTCTAAAATAATAATTTTACAAGCTCTTATGCAGCAAACTAATTGTGATGTATTGAATGGAATATAGTTTCATATATAACCCTGAAAAATTGGTTAATGAAGTATTTCGAAAAATAATGGTCGCTGCAGAGATTGATTTTGAAATGTTGCAAGACGGTACCATTAAGTTGCCCAATGATTTAAGTGAAGAAAAACTTACATCTATTTCATCGCAGCTTGAAGGTTTTGGTATAAAGATTCAAACCAGAGAGAATCGAGATATCGTTGAAGAAATTAAGATTTATATTAAGAAGATGGTTTATGAGGGCGATATTAGAAATGTAAAAATTTCTGAACTGCTCACCAATCAATTGGGTTTTAGTTATCCATATCTTTCTAATCTATTTTCTAGTAAAACGTTTACCTCAATAGAGAATTTTTATATATTAGTGCGCATTGAAAAAGTGAAGGATTTAGTGCTATTGGATAATACAAGTTTAAGTGAAATTGCTCATGACTTGAATTTTAGTAGTGTGCCTCACTTGTCGAATCAGTTTAAGAAGGTAACTGGGTTAACCATCACCCAGTATATTAAGTTTAGAAAAAAGTAAGAAGAATGGTTCTTCTTTCAATACATGAAAAGTGAAAATGGATAAATTAAGAATACTACTCGTTGACGATGACGAAGACGACAGACAGTTTTTTGCAGATGCATTGGAAGGAATTGAACTTAATACAGATTTACACCAATTAGAAAATGGTAAAAGCTGTATGGAGTATTTATTGAGCGATACCGATAATACACCTGATTTAGTATTTCTAGATTTGAATATGCCTATTATGAATGGGTTCGAATGTTTAGAAGCAATTAGACGTACCCCTCATTTAAAAGACTTGTTGGTAGCTATTTATTCTACCTCATCGGCAGAAAGAGATATCGAAGAAACTTTTGAAAAAGGAGCGAACATCTACATTAAAAAACCTTCAAGCTTTAATGAACTTAAAAAGTCATTGAAACAGGTGGTTAAAATGAACTGGGCATATCATTTAAATGATTTTAAGAAAGAGAATTTTTTATTGAAAATATAAGGTCTCGAATAAAGTTATAGTAAAAAAGTTGTTTCATTCGGAACAACTTTTTTTGTTTTAGGACTAGTCGAGCTGGGTTTTAAACACTTATTTCGTAGTATCTTAATAAAAGGGAGAAAAGTATATACCAATGATGAATACTATAGCAGAAGATTTTTTTAAAAAAATAGTTGACGATGCCAACACTGCTTTTTTATATGCTGAGTCATCGGTACCGAATTCTTTACATTCAAAAGAGTATGTAGTTAAGTATGCGAACCAAAAGGCGCAAAATTTCTTCTCCATTTCTTCAAATCGCAATGAAAGTAAATCGTTAGGTGAAATTGTAAAATATGATGAAGTTTTAATTTTAGCCAATAAGGTTTTAGAAGTAGGAGGTGAAGAAAATTTCAATATCATAGTCAAAGAAGATAACAATCTTCATAATTATAACGTCAGAATTACTTCGGTTAATACAGGGCTATTATTTGCTTTGACCTTACTTAAGCCAGATTTTATTACCGATAAAGAATCCAAACTTCCGTTAGGTAACTTAGAATCTAGAAAGCGTGAGCTTGAAATTTCTAGTCTTTTTGGTATACGGGTATTAGATAGTAATGATAGTATTATTTGTTATTTGAAGCCTATTTTCAATAAGAAGGGTGCAGTTGAAGATTTTCGAATAGATTATATCAATAATCGAATGGGCGAAATTGCCAATGAAGAATCTGCACTAATTGAAGGTCAAACTATATTGGAGTACTATCCCAATAATCTAGAGAATGGAGTGCTAGAGATTTTAGCAGATGGTTATATATCTGGTGAAAATAAAGAGTATACGAAAGAATTTATTTTTGATGAAGAGGTTATTTGGTTGACAACAAGGGCAATTAAAATGAACGATGGCTTAATTCTTTTTTCAAAAGATGTAACTCAAGAAAAGAAATACGAAGAGCAACTTTTTATTCAGAATAGATTATTGTCAGAGGCAGAACGTGTTGCCAATATTGGTAGTTTTCGATGGAATTTAAGTAAAAAGGAAGTTAAATATTCTGACAACGTTTACAGATTGTTCGGTTATGATCCTAATGAGTTTGATGATAAGTATGATAGATTACTATCATTCTTACACCCCAATGATGTGCAGAAGGTAAAATCTAGTTTTAAAGAAAGCAAAAAGCATAAGACAAAATCTGATCTGGTCTTTCGTATCTATACAAAATCGAGCGAATTAAGATATATGAATACGATAGGCGAATATTACCAGAAAGACGGTAATTGGTATATGGTCGGTGTAATTAGAGATGTAACAAAAGAAATAGAGGGCGAGTCTAAATTACAAATAAAGAATTCAGAATTAAAAAGAACAAATGCCGATTTAGAAGCTTTTAACCGTGTTGCCAGTCACGATTTGCAAGAGCCCTTACGTAAGATTCAAATGTTCGTTAGCCGTTTAGATGAAGAAGAGCAGGGGCGTTTAAGCAATCGGTCTCTTGGTTATTTGGCTAAAATCAAGTCTTCATCAGATAGAATGCGAAGCCTTATAAATAATCTTCTAGCTTATTCAAAGGTAGATGAGCTAATTGAGCAACCTAAACGCGTAGATTTAAATGATGTATTGAATAATGTACTAGAAGATTTAGGTGAGCTCATAAATGATTTAAATGCAGAAATAGATGCTACAAGTTTACCTGTGGTCAATGGTATTCAATTTCAATTAGAGCAACTATTTGCCAATCTTATCGGCAATTCACTTAAATATGTAAAAGAAGGTGTTCAGCCCCATATCAAAATTAAAAGCAGTGTTATATCCGGAAGCAAATCGTCAGAGGATAGCTTATTGCCAAATATCAACTATGTAAAATTACAGTTTATTGATAATGGTATAGGCTTCGAGAAAAAGTATCAAGAGAAAATTTTTCAAATTTTTCAACGTCTTCATGGTAAAACAGAATTTTCAGGTACAGGCTTAGGACTATCTATCTGTAAAAAAATCGTTCAATCTCATAACGGGTCTATAGTGGCTAAAGGAGAATTGAACAAAGGTGCCGAATTTACGGTCTACCTACCTACCTTATTATAACCATACATTTCTCCATATAAATAGGGCATTCTTAAAATTGTGTAATAGCTTCTTAAAATGATGTAACACATTTGCATCTCATTGGCCGCATCTTTGTATCAACAAGAAATGTAGGCTTTATGAAAAATCTTCAATACGCTAGAGTAGGTGCTATAAGACACAAAGATGCTTATCAGCAAACTGTGAATACACAACAAAATGGTTCTAGCTTTTCGGCTGCTTTTAATGCTGAAGAGACTACATTAAATAATAACCAACTAAATAATATATCATGCAAATAGTTCATAATCAATTAAGTTATTTCAATAGTGTTTTAGGAGGAAGTATTTCAAGCTTTCAAGGTGATCGTATTCTTCAATATGACAATGAGAAAGGAAATGGTAGAATTCAGACAGTATCATTAGGATCAGGAATTTCTTATACAGAATACGATATGGATTTAAAAGAAGATTTCAATTTCGATTTGAAGTTGGATGAAAACCGTAGTTTGTATTTTATTTATTGTCTAGAAGGTAGTTTCAGGTTTTCTCAAGGTAAAGAAAATAATAAAGTAGAGGCTTTACAGACTGTCGTGATAGGAGGTTCAAATGAAACTATCAACATAAAATTAAGAGAGGCGACTAAAAGTAACCTATCAATAATCAAGGTAACTCAAGATGGTGAGTCACTAAGCAAAAATGCAAATAATGAGTTGTATGAGCAATTATTCACTGCATTTTTAAATGAAGATGGCGAGGCACATATAGGTACTTTTAACTTGAAAATAAAAGAGCAGTTACTTCAAATAAGAGCAATTACACAAGTAGGTTTGGTTAGAAAACTTCTTATTGAAGGTATAGTAAACTTTACTTTGGCTTTAGAGATCTTACACTGTAAGCAAGATATAGAGAACAGTGGTCAAGTTTCCACAATGCTAACTAAAAAAGAGCTTTTAAGAATTGAAGAAGCAGTAAACGCTATTAAAAGAAAACCAGAGTTTCCTTATACGGTAACAGATTTAAGTAAAGAATATGGTCTTTCACCAACTAAGCTTCAAGAAGGTTTTAAGGTAATGGAAGGTACTACTGTAACTAACTTCATTAGAAATGAAAGATTGGTTTTGGCTGAAGAACTAATACAAACGTCTGATATGAATATTTCAGAAATAGTATATTCTATAGGATTTACCAGTAGAAGTTACTTCTCTAAAATTTTTAGAAATAAATTTAAATGTACTCCAAAAGCATACCTAATGAATATTAGAAACGTATCGCTTTCAGCATAGAATATAACAGTACAAAAAAGTTAAGGCCGGCTCTATTGAGCTGGCTTTGTTGTTTTATATAGTGAAGTAAATACTGGAGAAAAGATTGAAAAGCAAGAAAATACTACTAACAAAAATCTTAGAAGGATATTTATTTTAAAAGGATAGTAGTAAGTGTGTGAAAGGTTGTTTTAAATAGAAATAACAAACTCTTTGTCGTTTCGGTTTCCTTCATTATTATTTACATAACTAAGGCATTTGTGTAAAAGCGTTTTTAGTTGATTATATGAAGAAGGCTTTTGTAAATACAAAGAAGCACCCATTTCATCTAAACGTATAATTTCTTTTGGGTGATAAGAGGTAGAATAGATAATCACGGGAGTGTTTGCATATTTTTCAAGTTCACGAATATCTGCCAAACATTCGAACCCATCCATCATTGGCATTTTTAAATCTAAAAATATAACGTCTGGTGTTTCGTTGGTTTCAGATAATAACCCAGCCATTAAATCTACACCATTATTAAATTCAGATATCTTAGTCTTTATTGGAATTTCGCGTAATGCATCAGAAAAAAAAGTTCTGTCGTCACTGTCATCATCTGCTAGAAAGACATTAAGTAAAGTTTTGTTCATACCAAATATTTTAACTCTAAATACAACAGTTCTAGAAGAACATGAATTATATTTTTTTTTTAAAAACTGTAAGCAAGGTAAAAATTAAGATGTCTATTCAGTAATTCGATTAATTTTAAAAATAGCTCAATAGCTAAATACGAACGTATTATTATGAGCACGTAGTACAATTTTTAGTTAAAATGTAAAAAAACCTTTAAGGTTACAAAGGCGGTTCTGCCACCATCGATTTAATTTTTTTCCAAAAGTGTTTTGAAGTAACATTTGTAGGCTCAATTAGATCTGCCATCAAAATTAGATTTCTTTTGAATTGCTCGTACTCGTATTTGTTGGTATTGTTCTCGTCAATAGGGTAGTAGGCCATTCCCCAATTCGGGAATGTTCTTTTGCTGGTTTCGTCATCAGAAAAAAGAGTTACATTTTTATGGCGAGGATCTAGTTTGATCTTTTCGTAAAGCACTTCTATTTTTTCTTTATTGCCTTCTAACAATTGAACAAAGCGACCTTTATAATAGATTAAGCAACCTGTGATATCATCGCGTTGATTATTTGCACGAGCCTTTTCAAGTAATTCTTCCATTTCTGCGCCCTTAATTTTATCGGTGGCAACAGATTCATAAGTCAATGTATACATCTAAAATGAAATTTTTCTTAGCCGGCAAAAATAATAAAAATGTAAAAACAAATAATCAAATACTTGTAGTAGTGTGATAGCGTGCGAAATAGCAAATGTTATAAAACAAAAAAGCCCCTAAAAGGGGCTTTTGAGTGATCGCAGGAGGATTCGAACCTCCGACCGTCTGCTTAGAAGGCAGATGCTCTATCCAGCTGAGCTATGCGACCGACACCATTTTTTCAAATGTGGGTGCAAACTTAGTGATTTTTATAGACTGGTAAAACCAAAATCAACAAAATTTTCATTATTTCTTTTTTGTATTATAATCCCGCTATGAACGACCCTCGTATTGATCGAAATTTTCCCATAGTTGATCAAGAACTTTATAGAAAATTTCAAACTCTTCTTCGGTGATACCCAGTGTACTAACTTTTCGTAAATCTTTTATAAATGGCATTACCTGGGTGATCAATGCAGATCCTTCATCTGTAATCACCAATTTATATCTTTTTTGATCATCTCTGAATCTAGACTTTCTTAACAGCCCTTTTTTACAAAGTCCGCTAATAACTCGAGAAGTTGTCGCCCTATTTCTGAAGTTAGATTTGGCAATATCGGCTTGAGAAGCATCTTTACCTTCTAAATGTACCCGTTGTAATATTACCCATTGCTCAATCGTCAAATCAATATTATTCTCTGCAAATACCTGTAAAAAGGTGCTTTGAACCTTTTTAAGGGTGCGATCAATATATACTCCGAATCCTTCAGTCCTGTCCATAATCCAAATGTTATTCCTCCAAAAGTAACGGAGTTTATCGTTAATATTGTTGTTAATGCAACAATATTCAAAAAAAAGTGTATTTTTACTACTGACAAAATGCTCTAAAGAAGAAGATATATGCAACTAGGTTTCAAGAACTATATTTTAGAAGATAGCACCTATAAAGGTGGAGGCAAGAAAATTGTTATGCCAGATGGTGTAACGGTGCACAAGCTTTCGTCGAACGAAAATCCGTTAGGGTATTCACCAAAAGTGAAAGAAGCTTTAGCAAAAACTCTTGATGATTTAAGTTACTACCCAGATAATACAGATAGTAGATTACGTGATGCCTTGGTGAAGGATTTTGATGGAGTCTTATCTGCAGATAATTTCATTACCGCAAATAGTGGTTCTGAAATTATAGATATGATTTCTAAGGCATTTTTAAGTGAAGGTGATGAGGTGATTGTGAGTCAGCCATGTTTTCTTCCGTACACTGCATTTACCCGTTGGATGGGGGCAAAGGCGATCAATGTACCCATGACCGAGAATTACGATTACAATTTAGAAGGCATTTTAGAAGCAATTACTGATAGAACGAAGTTGGTATTTCTAGCATCGCCTAACAATCCGTCAGGAAATTATATTCCTATGGCAGACCTGAGAAATTTTATAGATAAGTTACCAGAGCATGTTATTTTGGTTTTAGATGAAGTTTACAGACATTTTGCAGAGGCAGAAGATTATACATCGGGTTTACCTTTTGTAGTAGAAGGTAAAAATGTAATTGCCATTAATAGTTTTTCTAAGACTTACGGTTTGGCAGGTCTGCGTGTAGGGTATTGCTATGCACCTGTAGAAATCAGTAATTACATGCGTAAAATATGTAAGCCATTCTTATTGTCATCTTTAGCATTAGAAGGTGCAATTGCAGCATTGGAAGATGTAGATTTTGTTCATAAAACTGTGGCATTGGTGAAAGAGGAAAGAAGGTTTGTTTTGAACGGACTTGATGCTTTACACATAAAATACTGGCCAACACAAGGTAATTTTGTATTAATAGACCCGCCAATCAATGATATGGAATTTACTGCGTTTTTAGAGCAACGTGGTATTATGGTGAGACCCGTAGGTGTTTTTGGGGCTCCGGGAAAAGTGAGAATTTCGTTCGGAGTAAGAGAGGCGAACAAAGCGCTCTTTGCAGCTTTAGAAGTACTCATGAAAACACAAACGACCACAGCATAATTTTTTATACTATATGTTGCAGAAGCAACGATTAATAAAACAAAAATAAAACGCAACAATATGTCAACAGCAACAAAAGCAGAAAACAAACACAAAGAGGCACAAGATTTTATGCCTATTAACGGTACAGATTATTTAGAGCTGTACGTAAGTAATTCTAAACAGGCAGCACATTATTACAAAACTGCATTTGGCTTCAAATCTTTAGCCTATAAAGGTTTAGAGACTGGTAGTAGAGAATTTGAATCTTATGTAATAGAGCAAGATAAGATAAGATTGGTATTGACATCTCCGCTTAAAAGTGGTACTGATGTAGGTAGACATATTGATAAACATGGTGACGGAGTAAAAGTTACTGCGCTATGGGTAGATGATGCTACATATGCTTATGAAGAGGCTATGAAAAGAGGAGCCAAAAGTTATATGGAGCCTAAGACGGAGAAAGATGAACATGGTAAAGTGGTTACTTCTGGTATCTACTCTTACGGTGAGGTAGTTCATATTTTTGTGGAGCGTAAAGATTATAACGGTACATTTTTACCAGGATACCAAAAATGGGAATGTGATTATCAACCAACTTCTACAGGTTTAAAATTTGTGGATCATATGGTAGGTAATGTACACGAGGGTAAAATGAACTATTGGGTAGATTTCTATGCCAATGTTATGGGCTTTAAGCAAATTATGTCTTTTGACGATAAAGATATTTCTACAGATTTCACGGCATTAATGAGTAAGGTAATGAGTAATGGTAACGGTCGTATTAAGTTCCCGATTAACGAGCCGGCACCAGGTATGAAAAAATCTCAAGTAGATGAGTATTTAGAATTTTACGAAGGTGAAGGTGTTCAGCATATTGCCGTAGCTACAGATAATATCGTAAAAACGGTAACCGATTTAAAAAATAGAGGGGTTGAGTTTTTAACGATACCAACTACATATTATGATGTATTGACAGAAAGAGTTGGTGAGATCGATGAGGATATAGAATCGCTAAGAAAATTAGGTATTTTGGTGGATCGTGATGATGAAGGATATTTACTTCAGATTTTCACTAAAACTGTTCAAGCAAGACCAACAATGTTTTTTGAAATTATTCAACGTAAAGGAGCTACTTCTTTCGGAAAAGGAAATTTCAAGGCATTATTTGAAGCTATTGAGCGTGAGCAAGAATTAAGAGGAACTTTATAGGTTCAACAGATTTCTTGAGAATCTTAAAATAGATTATTTTTAAAGTAAGTAATCATAAATACCTCGAGGCTAGTTCTTGAGGTATTTATTACTAAGTATTTTTTATATTTCGACGCAAACCTCGAAGTATATAATCTCGATCATCAACTAAAACGAACTCATATGCCTATATATCATAAACAAGGAGCGATGCCACCTAAAAGGCACACGCAGTTTAGAAAACCAAATGGTGAATTGTATTCAGAACAATTGTTCGGTACTATAGGGTTTGACGGTATGTCCTCTTTATTATATCACCACAATAGACCAACAATGGTCAAAGAGATATTAAAGAGTACCGATGTTTCTCCGAAAATTGCTTTAGAGAAAAATATACGATCATTGAAGTTGGTCAGTTTTAATGCTCCGGCAAAAGATGATTTTTTAGAAGCTAGAGAACCACTTTTGGTGAATAGCGATATTATTATTGGAGTAGCTGCACCTAGAAAATCGTTACGCGAGTATTTCTATAAGAATACCGATGCCGATGAAATGTTGTTCATTCATAAAGGTACAGGTATACTAAGAACTATTTTCGGACAGATTCCCTTTGAATACGGAGACTATTTAATTATTCCAAGAGGAACGATTTATCAGATAGATTTTGATACAGAAGACAATCGCATTCTATACGCAGAATCGTTTTCTCCAATATACACACCTAAGCGATACCGCAATTGGTTCGGACAATTATTAGAGCATTCACCGTTTTGTGAGCGCGATTATAAACTGCCGCAAAATTTAGAAACGTTTACCGATACCGATGAGCACTTGATTAAAGTTAAGAAGCAAGGGGTTATGCATGAAATGGTCTACATTGGGCATCCTTTTGATGTTGTAGGTTGGGATGGTTATAATTTCCCGTACGGATTCTCTATTCACAACTTTGAACCCATTACCGGTAGAGTTCATCAACCGCCACCAGTGCACCAAACATTTGAGACAAATGCCTTTGTAATTTGTTCTTTTGTGCCAAGATTGTACGATTATCATCCACTTTCTATACCGGCACCTTATAATCATTCGAACATAGATTCTGATGAGATGCTGTATTATGTTGATGGAGATTTCATGAGTAGAAATGGAGTGCAGCCAGGTAATATTTCTTTGCATCCGGCAGGTATCCCTCATGGTCCGCACCCTGGTGCGGCAGAGCGCAGTATTGGTCAAAAAGGGTCTGAAGAACTAGCGGTTATGATAGATACTTTTAAACCTTTAATGGTAACAGAAAACGCAATGAAATTAGATGATGGAGACTATTATCAATCTTGGTTAAATAAATAGGTCTTAAAACAAAGTTTTAAAACGGAAACAATGTCACCCTGAGCGCAGTCGAAGGTTAGATAAGTTAGAATGGTAAAATAAGTAAAGACTTGACAACACTTAATACATGGGTTTCAATACCCGAAAACTCAGATTTTTCTATCTATAATCTTCCTTTTGGAATATTCTCGGTAAATGATGATGCCCCAAAAGCAGGAATCGCCATTGGCGAACAGATAGTTGATTTAGCAGCAGTATCAGAATTAGGTTTATTAGAAGTCAGTGCTACTTATTTTCGACAGAAAACCTTAAATGACTTTATCGCATTAGGAAAGAAAATCACAAATAAAGTCCGATTAGATATTCAAAATTTATTGATATCTGAGAATTCTCCGCTGAAAAATCACTCAAAAGTTTTTGTGTCGCAGCAAGATGCTAAAATGCATTTACCAGTTCATGTAGGTGATTATACCGATTTCTATTCAAGTATAGAGCATGCTACCAATGTGGGTAAAATGTTTCGTGATCCAGAAAACGCTTTGTTGCCAAATTGGAAGCATATTCCGGTTGGGTATCATGGTCGTGCATCATCAATAGTAGTGAGTGGTACAAATATTCACAGACCCATGGGTCAAGTGAAAACGAATGATATGCAAGTGCCGGTTTTTAAAGCTTCCGGTAATTTAGATTTTGAATTGGAAATGGGTTTTGTAGTGGGTAAAAGTACCGAGTTAGGTGAACGCGTTTCTACAAAAGATGCTGATGAACATATTTTCGGATTAGTGCTGTTCAATGACTGGTCTGCCCGCGATATTCAGAAATGGGAGTATGTGCCTTTAGGTCCGTTTTTAGGAAAAAGCTTTGCATCATCTATGTCTCCATGGATTGTTACTTTAGAGGCCTTAGAACCATTCAAAGTTCAGGGACCTGAACAGAAACCAGAGGTGCTATCTTATTTAAAATACGAGGGAGAGCATAATTACGATATTAAGTTAGAAGTGGGTATGTCTTCATCAACTTCTGAAGAAACAACAATTAGTACATCTAACTTCAAATATATGTATTGGAATATGATGCAGCAGTTGGCTCACCATACCGTAAACGGATGTAATTTGAATGTAGGTGATGTAATGGCATCGGGAACCATATCTGGAAAAGACGAAAGTTCATATGGCTCATTGTTAGAAATCTCTTGGGGCGGTAAAAAACCATTTGAATTAAATGATGGTAGCAAACGTACTTTTATAGAAGATAACGATACGGTAACCATAAGAGGTTTTGCAGAAAAAGAAGGTAAGAGAGTAGGATTCGGTGAAGTAACCGGAACCATTTTACCAAGTAAATAAAAATATTTTAAATAGCTTAATAGTAGCACAATGTCAAAGAACGAAGAAATCAATTCTATAGATCCAAACAGTATTTCTCAACAAGAATTACACGGGTATTTATTATCTGCCGTAGCACCAAGACCTATCTGTTTTGCCAGTACGATTGATAAAGATGGCAATGTTAATTTGAGTCCGTTCAGTTACTTTAATCTATTCAGTATAAATCCGCCAATCATGATTTTCTCACCTTCTAGACGTGGTAGAGATAATACTACGAAGCATACGTTAGACAATGTTTTGGAAGTTAAAGAAACGGTAATTAATATCGTGAATTATGACATGGTAGAACAAATGTCATTGTCAAGCACCGAATACGGTGATGGAGTAAATGAGTTTGTAAAAGCAGGATTTACGCAAGTACCAAGTGATAAGGTCAAACCACCGAGAGTAGGCGAGGCTCCCGTAGCATTTGAGTGTGTGGTAGATCAAGTCATAGCCTTGGGTGACGGACCAGGAGCAGGAAACTTGGTGCTAGCAAAAGTCGTTCAGATACATGTAAAAAAAGCCTTTTTAGATGCCGATGGAAATCTCGATACACCGAAGTTAGATTTAGTCGCCCGTATGGGTGGTAATTGGTATTGCAGAGCCAACGGCGATGCTTTATTCGAAATACCGAAACCAATACGCACCCAAGGCATAGGAGTAGATATGCTACCCGAAGCTGTTCGAAATAGCTCGGTTTTAACGGGGAATAATTTAGGGAGACTAGGTAATTTAGAAGAATTGCCAACGAAAGAAGCTATCGAAAACATTGCAGAACACGCTGAGGTGAAATCTATTATTAATGGAAATGAGGATAATACAGAATTGCATAAACTAGCTCAACAATGGTTAGTAGATGGTAGAACTGAAGATGCATTGGCATTGTTACATTTGTAATAACTAACCAGAGCATAAATTTATTCCAAATTAAAGATGATCAGGTTCAATATGAATCAGCACATGTTCTAGATTCGGAATTTCCTTGTTAAGATGATCTTGTAATAGGTGGGCAATATCATGCCCTTCAGTGACAGAAATATTACCATCGACCATGGCATGTAAGTCAACATGAAACTTCATTCCCGCTTTACGAATAAAACATTTTTCGGTACCTGTTATCCCTGGTACTTCTAATGACTTAATACGTATGTCTTCCAAGAGGTCGTCATAACGTTGCTCGTCCATTATTTCTCCTAAAGCAGGTCTTAGAATTAAGTAACTATTGTACAAGATAAAGCCCGATGCCATAAGGGCTGCCCAATCATCTGCCGTTTCATAACCTTTGCCCAGTATTACAGCAATAGAAATACCAATAAATGCCATTATAGAAGTAATAGCATCACTTCTGTGGTGCCAAGCATCTGCTTTTAAAGAGGTACTTTGTGTCTCCTCACTTTTTTTGATAACAATGCGGTACGATATTTCCTTCCATACGATGATTAAACCCAGAACGATTAATGTCCATGCTTTTGGAACTTTATGCGGAGTCTGTATGTTCTCAATACTTTCGTAAGCGATAACAGTGGCGGAAATCACTAAAAAAGCGACAACTAAAAATGTAATTATTGGTTCAATTTTTCCGTGTCCGTAAGGGTGATTTTCATCTGCCGGTCTTTCGGCATATTTAAAACCTAAGAGAACCAGAATAGAAGAAAAAATATCAGTGGTAGATTCAATAGCATCGGCAATAAGGGCATAAGAATTACCAAAAAAACCTGCAAGACCTTTAATCAAAGCCAGGCATATGTTACCGATGATGCTGAAATATGTGGTCTTGATTGCCGTCTGTTCAATACTCATAATGCAAAGGTAGTAGTCTTGAATATGAAAGGATATATTTTAGTAGTTAATATTAAAAATTTCTTGACGGTATTTCAATCATAAAATCCATTGGTTTGTCTTCCCAATATGGGTCGTTTAGTTTCTTTTTATAGCCTTGTTTTAATTCTGTAAGTGGTCTTTTTAAAATTTCTACCGATGAGGTTTCAATATCATTAGAGACAAGTTTGTTAATAGCATACGTGCTTTGTAAAAATTGATGGTCACTTGAGAATATATCAGTGTTTGTTGAGACTTCTAATAGATTAAAAAAGTATTTTCCTTGTACGTTTTTATAGGTCTGTACAATGTTGTGCTCTTGTTTTATCCATTTTTTAGATTTTTTATTTTGGTATTCTGCACGCTCTATATTATGCTCATATTTTAAAACAGCATAGTTTTCTGTACCAATATAAATACAGCCAGATGATGCTATTGGCGCAGGGTAACCATACCCAGTAGAATAAGAACCTGGAGAATTATTAGTGAAATTTATCTGATATACTTTCTGTCCTTCATAGTTCAAGGTTTTATATTTTTTTAAGTCATAAGAACCTATTCTGTACAAAACATTAGTCTTGCTTAAAATGATATCCCTATTTAAAACTGCCCATAATGCGCCTATTCCATTATGCCATTTACTTTTCTCATAAGCATCTGTATTGGCTCTTAAGTGTTCAATTTCCGCAAATATGTTATTCTCAGGTTTATTACTTCCGTTAATTCCCTTTTTGTTATATGTTTTAATAATAGCTTCTTCACCAATGCCTAAGGAATCTGTGCTATTGAGTTGACTTATTTTAAATAAGAAACTTTGGTTGTAGGGGGTTTGCACGTAATTAATTTCAATATTTTCCCGAGCTTTTTTAATGATTTCTTCAGCACTTAATTCTACCCTTGCAGCCGAAACAACGACCTCATTTAAAACAATATCATCTTTAGATTTTTTAAGACGTAAGTTAATTGGTTTTGTTAGTGAATTGGTAGAAATAGAATCGCTTTCATACCCAATTGAAGAAAATACTAAATAGCACTTTGAACTTTTTTTATTCGGGATGTTAAACTGTCCTTTTGCGTTTGAAACTGTACTTGAATTCAGATTAGAATAATATACATCGGCATAATTTATGGGTTCAGAAGTATCGGCGTCAATAATAGAGCCCGTTATGCTGTTGCCTTTAAATGTAACTGTCTTAGTCTTTTCATTATCATATATTACATACTTTGGAGGGTACATTTTTTCAATGTAATAAATACCATCAAAAATATTTTCCCAATTGGCAGATAGCGGAATGTAGCCTAGAGCAGATGAATAAAATTTATGCGGAATATCATTTAATACATATAGTTCTGCTTTACTATTCTGATTTTTAAAATCGGATTCAATACTATTAGCTGGCGGTTGTAAAATTGGAGAAATCTGTTCTACTGAAAAATCAAAATAGAAACCTTCATAAGAGGTGAAAGCTAAACTAAACAACTTTGTGCCGTATTTTTCTTTAAGAATTTGACCCATTGGTACGGCATATTTCAATTCTTTTATTTGTGAAATTTCTTCTTCAGTGTTGGTGTGGCTATCACCGTGAATACTGTCTGTGATCGTAATTTGTTTTTTAATGTAATTTTCAGTTTCTAAGGTGTACTCGAATTCATTCAATTTATTGGCAAAATGGTAACTAGCGCCCCAGCCAATAATTTTTTCATTAGGGTAAATGTCTTTAATGAAAATCAGGTTTTCAGCCATTTGTTTATCTCTAGGGTTTTGAATGGCTATTTTTTCTTTTTGTAAACTTTTTAATCCGAAATCCAAGTCAGAAAACACACTCTTAAATGTTTGAACTAACACTTCTGTTTTAATATCATTTTTAGGGATTTCGTCAATTTTTTCAATGACAGCATTAATATTGTTGTAAAGGTTGGTAGAGTCTCTTTTATTAAAGGCATAATTTTCAAAATCTCTAACAATCATTGTCTTTTCAATTTCGATATAGGTTTCATCAGAAATTACAATGTTATTTTTAGAGCAAAGAGATTTAAAGTCGTTGAGAAAGTATTCTTCAAAAAGATTTGATTCTTGAGAATCGAATCCGAGTATTTTTAATTCAGGGTGTGTTTCTAGATAATTTAAAAGTTGTTGAAAAACTTCGGTAGTAGTATACAGCCAACCAACACTTTGCTTGAAAATGTCAATTTCCTCTTTTTGATTTTTGTAAAGCTCATTTGCTTTAAAATTATCATAAAGACCACTCTCAAAAACTAATAGATTATACCCATAGTTCTCATGCAGGTCTTTTATCATTTCTAGCTTTTTGTCAAAAACGGCACCATCTCCATGAGTTTGCTCTCCAAGTAAAATGATTTCAAATTCGGCAGGTGATATTCCTTTGAAAAGTAAATCTTGACTAAAAAGAGTACTAGTATATATGAGATTTAGAAATAGAACTGAAATTACTATGTATATGCTTTTCATTGTATGATTTTCAAGAACTAAACAAACTTACTCCGCTTTTTCATAAGCCTCCTTCAACCAATCAATTAATTCATCATCCACTTGATTAGCTTCGGTGAGTTGAACTCTATGGGTACACATCGAACCAAATGGTCCTGAAGATTCTAGACGGTCAGTAGTAGGCTTGTCTTTTATTTTGAGTCCGAGGTCTATTCTAGTTTTGGTTGCAGGTTTTATAAGTGCAAATTGCGTTTTCCGAATAATACTTACGGTGGTTTTTTTAGGGGTAATAGTAACGTCATCGCCAAAAGTTTTTACCACTTTTATAAGCGCATCGTATATGGGTGTTAAGTTTTCTTTTCCCTTATACTGTTGTGTAACTAAGTCGGCTGGGTCGTTTTCTTCTTCTTTTGATAATGTTACTATGGTATTTGCAAATCCGTGTGTAACACCATGTTCCTTTTTTAAAAAGTTGACGCCTTCAGAATGTTTGGTAAACGATTTAGTCTTTAAAACAGATTTCCATTCGGTTAAAGATTTGCCTGTTTTCTCGGGCATATTATCAATCATGGTTTGCAGTGCCTTGTCCATTTTCTCAAAATTTGGTTGAAGATATTAAAGTACAAAAATTAAAAGTTTTTTGATGTACTTCTCTTAAATCATCGCCTTTGCTCCAATATCCCATCCAAAGAAAAAATAACAATACTGTCATCACATTAAGAATCTATCAATAAATATCGCTGCAACGTTATTATGTATAAAAATTAGGCAATTAAGCAATTGTGTTTTCTTTTTGCTAGTATTAGTCCTTATATTAGTTAGTACTGAAATCTCATCGCATTATGGCATTAAAAGTTGCAATTAAACACAAAACGAAATATACATATGATAGAAGTATAAATCTATCGCCTCATATATTCAGGTTACGACCTGCGCCACATAGTAGAACACCGATAGAGGCGTACTCTATTAAGATAAAACCAGAAAACCATTTCTTCAATTGGCAACAAGATCCATTTGGTAATTATTTGGCTCGTATTGTATTTCCAGATAAAACGACTGAACTTTCTGTAGATGTAGAAATTATAGCAGATTTAAAGACTATTAATCCGTTCGATTTTTTCGTAGAAGAAGCGTGTGAAGAATTCCCGTTCAAGTATTCTGAAGAAGCTAAAAAGGAGCTTTTGCCTTATTTAGAAAAAGTAGAAAGTGGTCCGTTACTAAAAGAATATTTGTCAAAAATTGATATGACTCCGCTACGAAGTATCGATTTCTTAATTAACCTTAATAGCAACTTGTATAATTATCTGAACTATACCTTACGTATGGAACCAGGTGTGCAGACATGCGAAGAAACCTTAGAAGGCAAATTAGGTTCTTGTAGAGATTTTGCTTGGTTATTGGTACAGATACTTCGTCATTTAGGTTTGGCGGCACGTTTTGTATCTGGATATTTGGTACAATTAAAATCAGATGAAGAATCATTAGACGGTCCGTCAGGTCCTGAAGAAGATTTTACAGATTTACATGCCTGGGCAGAAGTATATTTACCGGGTGCCGGGTGGATAGGTTTAGATGCCACATCTGGACTTTTTACCGGCGAAGGTCATATACCGTTGGCATGTACACCTTCTTATGAAAGTGCAGCACCGGTGAGCGGATTCACAGATTTTGCAGAAACTACCTTTGAATTCGATAATTCGGTTACCAGAATATTCGAATCTCCGAGAGTGACAAAACCATACACAGAAGAGCAGTGGAATGCTATTTACAATCTTGGTTTTAAGGTAGAAGAAGAACTACAGGCAAACGATGTTCGTTTGACCATGGGTGGCGAACCTACCTTTGTTTCTATAGATGATATGGAGTCTGAAGAGTGGAATACCGCAGCCGACGGTAAGCATAAACGAGAATTGGCAAGCAAATTGTCTATTCGTTTATTAGAGGTTTTTGGTAAAGGTGGCTTGTTACATCACGCACAAGGTAAGTGGTACCCTGGTGAAGCATTGCCTCGTTGGTTAATCGGCATACATTGGAGAAAAGATGGAAAACCAATTTGGAAAGACCCGAGTTTATTGGCATCATTTTCTGAGGAATATAAGATGCCAAGAAATATTACCAAACGATTTTTAAAGACATTAGGTGGTTACTTAGGTTGTAAGACCAATAGTATAGTGCCAGCCTATGAAGATGCTTTTTACTTTTTGTGGGAAGAGGGGAAACTACCTGTAGATGTTAATCCGAAAAAATATAATAAAGACGATACCCATCTACGCAGAAAACTTGGGGAGATTTTAGAACAAGGTTTAGGCAAAACGGTAGGTCATGTGTATCCGCTGATTAAAAAAGATAATAAATGGATTACCAATAAATGGGAATTCAGAAATAAGAATTTATTACTTACTCCCGGTAATTCGGCAATTGGGTTGCGTTTGCCTTTAGCGGCACTACCAAAGGATCCGCCGATTCCGTCAGAACCAACAGCAGAGGTAGAGTTGTTTGAAAAAACACCAGATTTGCCAATGCCTGGCGACGCTTTACAAAAGCGAATGTTAAAATCAACTTCGCACCCAAGAAAGCACCCGTATGTACGTACGGCAATTTGTGCCGAAGTTCGTGAGAATAAATTGTTCTTATATCTTCCGCCATTAGACAGCGCCGAAGACTTTTTAGATTTGGTAGCATGTATAGAAGCAACTGCAAAAGAACTAAATGTACCGGTAATTTTAGAAGGCTACGAGCCACCAAGAGATAACAGGTTAGAGGTGTTGAAGGTTACGCCTGATCCAGGGGTGATCGAGGTAAATGTGCATCCGGCGAAAAACTGGCAAGAGTTAACCGATAATACCTTGACACTTTATGCCGAAGCCAAACAAGCCCGTTTAGGTACAGAAAAATTTATGTTAGATGGCAAGCACACCGGTACAGGTGGTGGTAACCATGTAACCTTGGGCGGGGTAACGCCGGCCGATAGTCCGCTATTACGTAATCCGCAATTGCTAAGAAGCCTATTAACCTTTTGGCAGCATCACCCAGGGTTGTCTTATTTGTTTTCTGGGGCATTTATAGGGCCTACCAGTCAGGCACCAAGAGTAGACGAAGCAAGATTAGAGAATTTGTACGAACTTGAAATCGCCTTTTCTCAAATTCCAGAAGATAAAGAGGTGCCGTTTTGGTTAACGGATCGATTATTCCGTCACCTATTAACAGATATCACGGGTAACACCCACAGGGCAGAATTCTGCATCGATAAATTATATTCGCCCGATTCGTCTTCGGGTCGTTTAGGTATTTTAGAGTTACGAGCTTTTGATATGCCGCCACATGCACAGATGAGTTTAATGCAAATGTTACTGGTGCGTACATTGGTGTCATGGTTTTGGAAAAAGCCGTATAAGCATGATTTGGTACGTTGGGGTACCGAGTTGCATGATAAGTTTTTGTTAGAGCATTATGTAAAAGAAGATATAAAAGATATAGTCGAACAATTGAACGAGGCGGGCTATCCGTTCAAGTTAGATTGGTTCGATCCATTTTTCGAATTCCGCTTTCCGCTATATGGTATGGTAGAAATAAATTCTATTCAAATGGAATTGAGAATGGCCATAGAACCTTGGAATGTTCTTGGTGAAGAAATGACCGGTGGCGGCACATCGCGTTATGTAGATTCTTCATTAGAGCGTGTACAGGTAAAAGTGAATAATTTTATTAGCAAACGCTATTCATTGACCTGTAACGGGGTAAAAATAGAATTGAGTTCAACAGGTACAAAAGGGGAATATGTTGCGGGCGTGCGTTTTAAAGCATGGGAGCCATGGTCGGCATTACACCCGACCATAGGTGTAGATACCCCGTTAGTATTTGATATCGTTGATGATTGGAATCAAAAGTCTATTGGCGGTTGCACCTATTTTGTAGCGCACCCTGGTGGGCGTTCTTACGATATGTACCCGGTAAATAGTTTGGAGGCAGAATCGAGAAGAATTAATCGTTTTTGGGATATTGGGGTAACGCAAGAAGAGGTAACACCTACAGAATTGATCGCTTCAACAAATTTTACGGGTAGAATGGTAGAACCTAAGTCAGGTTCAAATACATTTGTATATAAGAAGATGCCGGTTAACCCCGAGTATCCGCATGTAACAGATTTACGTAAGAAGTAATGCCAACAACAGAGACTACCTGGTTTAATAATTATGATTCCCAACAGGGCAATGATGAAATGTATTCATTGAACAATGGTATAAAGCCCTATTGGAATAAATTATTAAGCGAATTTGACACTTTAGGAGTATCAGGATTAATCGCACGTCAAAGAGATATTGACTGGTTATTATCAGAAAACGGTGTCACCTACAATGTATATAATGACCCTAAGGGTATGCACAGACCATGGAACCTGAATGTGGTTCCGTTTATGTTGCACCAAGAGGAGTGGACCAAAGTAGAAGAAGGATTGAAGCAAAGGGCAGAATTGCTCAATTTAGTTCTTAAAGATGTCTATGGCGAACGAAAGCTGATTAAAAATGGCATAGTGCCCTATGAAGTTGTTTATGGACATCGAGGTTTTCTAAGGCAATGCTCTGGTATGGAGCTTAAATTAGAAAAGTTTCTATCTATATATGCAGCAGATCTTTGCCGTGGTACAGATGGGCGTTTGTGGGTAGTAAATGATCGTACAGAAGCACCTTCGGGAATGGGATATGCGCTAGAGAATAGATCCACCACCAGTAGAATTCTGTCAGATATGTACGCAGAAATGAAGGTGAAGCGATTGTCTGGCTTCTTTCAAGAATTCAATCAAATGCTTATTGATGCGGCACCTGGCAAAAAAGAAAATCCGACAATTGTAATACTAACTCCCGGTTCACATAACGAAACCTATTTTGAGCATGCCTACATGGCGTCGTTCTTAGGCTACCCGTTAGTTCAGGGTAATGATTTGGTAGTGAGAGATGGTTTTCTTTGGATGAAATCATTGCAAGGTTTAAAGCAGATAGATGTTGTTTTACGTAGAGTTGACGATGCTTTTACAGATCCGTTAGAATTGCGTGAAGATTCTCATTTGGGCGTAGCCGGATTGCTAGATGTAGTACGAAGAAAAAATGTAGCTGTCATCAATCCTATTGGTAGCGGTGTAATTGAAAATCCTGGATTAATTCCATTCATGCCCGCAATTGCAAAGTACTTTTTAAAGGAAGAATTGAAATTACCTCAGATAGCTTCATGGTGGTGTGGGCAAGAGAAAGAAAGAAACTATGTACTTGAGCATATATCTGAATTAGTTATAAAGAGAATAGATCGTACCAATAGAGAGAGTATATACTTTTGCGAGCAAATGAGCGCTAAAGAATTAGAAAACCTTAAAAAAGTTATTTTAGAACGCCCATACCGTTTTGTTGCTCAAGAGCGCATTAATTTTTCTACGGCACCTAATCTTTCCGGTGAAAAATTAGAACCTAGAAATGTGGTTGCTAGAGCTTTTTGTATTGCATCAAATGACCAATATTCGGTAATGCCAGGTGGTTTAGTAAGAGTGGCGCCCGATGGCGAAACTGTACGTGTTTCAAACCAAAGAGGCGGTACCAGTAAAGATTTCTGGATATTAGATGAAAACCAAGTCAAAGAAGAAAAAAATAGACATTGGCATCAAAAGTCTTCAGTAGCAATTTCTGGACTTAACGACCTACCAAGTTTAACGGCCGAGAATTTATATTGGGCGGGTCGCTATGTCGGTCGTACATTGGTCAATGCACGATTTTTAAGAACTGTAATGCGCCAAATGGCCATAGTTCAGAATAGGGATGAAAAGCCAGATTCTGAAAAGCTTAAAGTGTTGTTTAAAGCTGTTACACAATTAACAGGTACATATCCGGGGTTTATAGAAAAGGACGAAAACGGAAAATTGGCAATGGACAATCCGTATGAAGAAATGCTATCTGTAATTCTTGATAAAAATAGAATAGGTAGTTTGGCACATACCATAGGAATGTTCAGTAATTCCTATTATTCCATTCGTAATCTTTGGTCTTCAGATATGTGGCGTGTTTTTGAAAATATTCAAAAATTGTGGAGTTCTTTAGTAGATGGTGAAGATCATTCCATCAATAAAATATTAAAAGTATTAAATCAGTTAATTACCCGCTTAATAGCATTTATGGGGTTAATTGAAGAAAGCATTATGGTGCAACAAGGTTTGTTGTTATACTTTATTGGCCTGCAATTAGAACAGAGTACTTTAACAATAACCAAATGTAGAGCTCTATTGACAATAAAATATGAAGAGCAAGTAGAATATGATGTCTTAGAATATTTATTGACCAGTCACGAAAGTTTAAATATATATAGATATAGTTACCGTTCTCATATAGAATTAGCGCATGTGTTAGATTTGGTAGTGCTAGATTTAGATTATGCACGATCATTGACTTTTATGATCAATCGTATTCAAAAAGATATAGCACGGCTACCACATTCTAAACATGATCATCAATTAAGTAATTATCAGAAATATGTATTCGAGGCATTCTCGAAGTTACGATTGGCAGAGTCTTCAAAATTGGCAATGACCAAATCAGAAAAAGATTTCACGCGAGAAGATTTAGAGGTATTATTAAAAGAGCTTTCAGATTTATTGTATAAAGCTTCGCAAGCTATAACAAATACCTATTTCAATCATACAGCCAAGCAGACCCAATTGTTTACACAGTCTTTTCCTATTTGATTATGATATTCAACGTAACACACATTACCAAGTACGATTATAATGCCCCCGTTAGCTATTGTCATAATATAGCAACCCTTAGACCAAGAGAATCTAAAGGTCAAGATCTATTATCATATCAAATAGAAATTACGCCCGAACCTGCAGAAATAAGTGAACGAATCGATTTTTTTGGTAACTATATTACACGTTTTTCAATACAGACAGAGCATAGAACCTTAAAGGTGACTACCAAAAGTAAAATTAAGCGCGAATATGCCAAGTTTCATGAATCGTTCAGTAGCGAAGCTTGCAAAAGTATTACGATGAATGATGCACTAGCGGCATTACAAGGTATGGAAACAGAAGTTCTTGAGGCCAAACAATATATATTAGAATCTATTTTTATAAGAAGAACAGATAAGGCTATTCGTGAATATGCCGAGCTTTCTTTTAAAGGCAACCGTTCTGTTTTTGAAGCAGCTTACGAACTAATGCAACGAATTTATACCGATTTCGATTTCGATTCGGAGTTTTCTACTATTTCGACTCCCATAGAGGAAGTTATGAAAGAGAAAAAAGGAGTTTGTCAAGATTTTGCACAGATTGCCATTGCTTGCATTCGTTCTGTGGGTTTGCCCGCACGATACATTAGTGGTTATATTGAAACTTTACCGCCGCCGGGTAAGGTAAAATTGGTAGGTGCAGATGCATCGCATGCATGGTTCGCGATATTTATACCGGGTTTTGGCTGGGTAGATTTTGATCCTACAAACAACATGATTCCCAAAGACCAACACATTGTAGTTGGTTGGGGCAGGGACTATTATGATGTACCGCCTTTAAAAGGAGTGGTGTATGGCAGTGGTCAAAGTAAGTTAAAAGTATCGGTAGATATTGCTTCCGTTCGGTAAATCATATAGCTATTTTATTAACATTAAAACTAAAACCCGAAGAACTTTAAGATCAGATAAAAAACTGAAGGGTATAACAAACATCCAACCCCAGTATAAAATGTAGCTGTTAAAGCTCCATAAGGCACAAGCTTCTCGTCAGTTGCTGCCAAACCGGCTACTACACCACTTGTAGTACCTATAAGACCGCCAAATACAACTGCCGCATGCGGATTATCCAATTTTATCCTTTTTGCGATTATAGGTGTAATGATGGTCGTGAAGATTGTTTTAATCACACCAGTTGCTACACTAATAGCAATCACATCTGAACTGGCTCCTAATGCAGTACCTGTTACTGGTCCTACAATATAGGTACCTGCACCCGCGGCAATGGTGGTCATGCTTATGGCATCAGTGTAACCCATAAAATATGCAATGGTTGCGCCTAGAAAAAAGGTCACGGTTACCCCAATAAATAGCGAAATAATACCTGCAAGTCCGGCCTGCTTTATTTTTGAAATATCGGCACTCATGGCTGTAGCTACCACGGCAAAATCTCGAAACATAGAACCGCCTAAAATTGCCATGCCTGCAAATAGGGGAATATCGGCCATACCTTTTTTATCACCTGTAAATGCGAGCGCCAAACCAATTATAATGGCAATGGCAACACCAGGTATTTTATTACGTAAGAGCTTTTTAGAAATTAAAAATGAAAACAGCATTACAAAACCAACAAAGAGAAATGCAAATATGAGTCCGTTTTTAGCAATGACTTTATCAATAATTTCCATGCTTAGTTTTTAGGGCTAGTATCAGTTTTACCAATTTTGGAAAGTACGGGCACAAGCATCATACATACAAAAGTGGTTACAATGCCGGCAACTACAGCCACGAAGCCACCAGAGACGGCTGCTTTTACATTCAATGTTGCGGCCATTGCAACAATAATCGGAATATACATGGAACTCCAAAACAAGATGCCTTTCTCTGTTTCAGGAATTAACCATCCTTTTTTTCGAAGGTAAATACTAGATGCGATTAAAAGAATCATAGCAAAGCCAACTCCTCCAATATCGCTATTGATGTTAATTAGTTTCCCTAAGAGATTCCCTAATAGTTTTCCGACTAAAAAACATGCTGCCAGTAGTGCTACCCCGTAAATTTTCATTGGATGATTTTTTAAATAAACAGTTTTTTAATTTCGTTTTTGGTGACCTTACCCATAACATTTCTAGGTAAGTCATCTTGAAAAATATACTTTTTAGGGGTCTTATAAGCAGGAAGTTTTTCTTGAATCCACGAGGTTAAATCATCAGTAGATAATGCTCCCGATTTTAAGATGATACTTGCGCCAATAATTTCACCCCATTCTAAATCTGGAATACCAACTACGCCACAATCCTTAATATTCGGATGTGTGCGCAGTACTTCTTCAATTTCCAATGCCGATATTTTATAACCCCCAGATTTAATAATATCTACCGAGTTTCTACCTAAAATCTGATAACTATCAACATCGAAAATGGCTATATCGCCAGATTTAAACCATCCGTCTTGCGTAAATGTCTCTGCCGTGGCCTCTGGTTTTCCCCAATATTCTTTAAATACATTCGGTCCTTTAATTTGAATTTCTCCTTGTTCACCAGCAGCAACAGCATTGTTATTTTCATCAGCAAGTCGAATTGATACCCCGTGTAATGGTTGGCCAATATGACCTGGTCTACGTGAGCCGTTGTATGGGTTACTGATTGCCATGCCCATTTCTGTCATTCCATAACGTTCCAATAATGTATGCCCGCTTATATCTTTCCATTCTTCTAAAACACTAACCGGTAATGCAGCAGACCCTGATACCATGAGCCTGAATTTGGCCAAATGATTGGAAATTGTAGTTTGTTCATTTTGAGGGAGTTCATTGAAATAGGTGATTAATTTAAAATATATGGTAGGTACGGCCATGAATACATTAACCGCGTCTTTTGAGAAAATATCAAATATAGCTTTCGGACTAAATTTTGGTAAGAACTCACAACAGGCACCACTCCATAAGGCACAACTCAACATATTAATGATACCGTGTACGTGGTGCAGTGGTAAAACATTCAGCACATGGTCATTTTTGTTCCACTCCCAAGAGGTGGTCAAAGCCGTAATTTGTGCTTCAATATTGGCGTGAGTAGTTACCACACCTTTAGGCAAACCAGTAGTGCCACTTGTATACAAAATCAGTGCACTTCGGTCTAAGGTTATTTTTGGTAGTTCACATTTTTTAGGAGTAATATCCACATATTTTAGAAATTGGATATTGGTATTTTTAAAAAGTGGCGAAAGCAATTCTTCGAAAGCTTCGGTATAGATGACTGTAGTAGCTTTAGTGTCTTCCAATACATATTGAATTGAAGGTAATGGATGCTTTTCGCATAAAGGAACCGCAATACCTCCGGCCCTCCAAACGCCCCATTGAACGGCGGCATATGAAAAACTCGCAGGAACTAAAAAAGCTATTCTAGCTTGGTTTAAATCTTTTTGACCTTGTAAAAGGTGAGCGGCAACAGATATTGACTGCTTTACTAAATAGTCATATGTGTAATTTTGGCCATCACTTTTAATAGCAATTCGTTCGCTGAATGAATTGGCTCTTTCAATTAATGTTATCATGGTTTATGGTTGCTTAAAAAATAGACTGCCAAACAAGGTAAGCACCAATTCTGAAAACGCCAAAATTGAAAGGATATTTACACATTCAATAGTTTAATGTGATATTGATAAATTAGAGGCGAAATTTTGATGAGATTAATGGTGTGGTTATATTTTTCTATAAAAAGGAATTAATGAAATTTAGAAAGACAACCTCGGTAGATAATTATTTAGTCTCTTGAGATATTAGATAAAGGCCATACCTACCAAATCAGTTAGTTCCCCCGAAATACCTTTTCAGTAGGATGGCCATAGCATTAATGTTATAGATATTGATTAGTGTTTATTCTTGTTTTATAAGTACGGCAAACCTACTAACATTCTACAAAATAGCTTTACGGTTTTCCGTAAGGCGATGTAATTTTCAGTTTTTAAATCAGCCCTAGATCTTTAACAATGGCCACAAGGTGTATGGCATTGTTGGCATTAAATTGAACACGGAGTTTATTTAACCGCTTTTCAATAGAACTAAGACTGGCAGGTGCTATATTTTCTTTTCTATATAAAGCACTAATTTCATCTTGCGATAATCCTTTACTTAGATGATCTAACAGAGAAATATCGTAATCATCTATCTCTAATTCATTTTCACTGCTAAAGGCATTAGCCACTTCAGGAGATAGATAGGTGTTTCCTTCAGCTATTTCATTAATGGCAACGGTTAGGTTTTTGAGTCCGTTTCTGCTCTTACATACATAAGCATCAACATGATGTTGATTAAATAGCGTTCGTACGGCTTGTAGTCTGTCTTCAACGGAATACACAATTACTTTAAGTTCAGGAAATTCCGTTTTCAGTTTTTCGACCAACGAATGCCCAGAAGGGTAGGTTTGTGATCTATGGTCTACTTTAAAAGAGAGGTCAGATATCACTAAATCAAAAGACTCGCCATCTAAATTGGCTCTTTTTACTTTTAAGTACGCATCATCGCAATACTGTACTTGGTCTATTTGAGAAACCCCTAATTCGGTCAGTAATGAAAATACACCTTTGTTGATGTCTTCCATATCTTCCGCGATTAAAACTTTTTTGAACATGCATTAAATTATTATTGATGCCTTAAAGCCATCACCTTGCTTAGATTCAAAATTAATAGTTCCATTTAAAGAAGCGATACGGGATTCCGTATGTCGTAGCCCATTTTTTTTAAAAAGATCACAACCCACCCCATTATCACGGTAAATTATTTGAATTTTAGACCCTTCTTTTTTGAAAACTAGCGTAACAAATGATGCTTCGCTATGCTTGCGCATATTGGTCATAAGCTCTTGCAGCACCCTGTAAATAGCGGTTTTCTTATGTTCTGTTATAGTATTCCATGGTATTTTAGACAGGTTACGGGTAATCACATTTACCTTGTTATTTTTGTAGCCAAGCAATAAATCATTTAATTGAAGATCAAAATCATTTCTTAGGTCAATTGCACTATTTTCTCTTGAAATATCTCTTGTTTTGGTATAAATTTTCTCCATTTCATCAATAACCTTGCTGTCAATACCCGAATTATTTTCAAGTGATGTCATCACTTTATACATATCATTAGCTACCTCGTCATGTACTTTTTTGGCAATTCTGGTTTCCGTTTTATAGATTTCTTCAATTTTAGCTTTGCGGTATCTGTTTCGATAGATAAAATAAGAACCAACTAAGATTAAAAAAATGATGAAGGCCAGAGCTTGATAAGCCAGTCGTTTACGAGATTCAATTTCTTGAAGTAATATACTGGCTTGGGTTTTCTTTTGTTCTTCGGCAACGTTATATTTTAGAAAAGCATTTTTGTTTTCTGCTATTTGTTTGGCTTTGGTTATACTATCGTTTAATCTTATATATTCATGAACTAGCGGATTCTTATTTAAATTCATGAGTAAAGAAATAGCTTCGATCTTAAATGAGCTACTATTTATTTTGTCTGATAATGCTAATGTTCTTTCAGCAAATACTAATGCATTGGTGGTGTCTTTTCTATCTAAATAATATTGAGACAAATGTGTGGTGCTAGAATGAAGACCAATAATATCATTATTTTTTTTACGAATATCAAATGCCCTTTTTAAATTCTGTAATGCATCTGGTAGGTTGAGTTTGCCCTGTACATGACCTAAATTATCGACCACTAAACCCAGTTCATAATTGTTTAATTGCGATTGTTTTTTATGTAGTAAGGTATAAATCTCGAGAGCTTTGAAATATGCTAATTCGTCTTTATGAATATTGGCTTTATTATTTAGTATAATTACACTGTCTTTTAATTTAGTGGCGATTTGTAAAGCCTGGTCAAACGTATCAATAGCATCGTTATAACTACTCGATGTTCTATAAATTCTACCTAATTGATTGTATAAACCTACTCTGGCGTTAATCAACGTGTCTTTGGTAGCCATTGAATTAATGAGGTTCAAGGCTTCTACAACATGATTTTCGCTGTTGAAATTGTTTCCTATTTTAAATTCAGCGATAGATAAGAGCCTTAAATCGTAAATAGCATTTAAGGTGTCGTTTGATTCTAAATCTTTATTTTTTTTCTTGGTAAAAAAGTGAATGCCCGATGGTAGGTCATTTGGTTCTGTAGGGTTTACAATGGCATTACGATAATAAATAGAATTATCAGAAGATGTTTGTGCTTTGGCACTTAAAGAAAAACTAAAAGCAAAAACTATAATATTGAAAAGATGTAGTATAAATGAAACCTTGTTGTATTTCATTCCTCTAATGTAGAACTTTTTGAGTATTATTTTTTGAATTAGAGCGTAGTTATTACTCCTATAAAATTATAGCTCTGAATATGAATGAGTTAATTAATAATGAGAAGGGCCTTGATATTAGGACAAACAAAAAGAGCACCAAACTTCAGCGTAATGCCAAAGTTTAAATGCCCTTTTCCAACTAACAACTTAAATATGCACTTTTAAAAGGCGGCACTTTGTGAATGTTGAATTCACTTGGCGTTGCCTCTATACTTTATGAACGCAGTTTTTTGATGGTACCCAAGGTGTTTTTTACTAAAGCTTCTAAACCAGCGTAATCTTTATTTGCTAAAATTTCTTTACTAATAAGTTTTGATCCCATACCAACACAAGTAACACCTGCATCGAACCAACCTTTAAGGTTGGCCTCATCGGTACTAACACCGCCGGTAGGCATAATGCTTGTCCATGGTTGAGGTCCTTTAATACCTTTTACGAATCCAGGTCCGTAAAGGTCGCCAGGAAATAATTTTACAATCTCACAGCCCATTTCTTCGGCTTTGTTAATTTCGGTCAATGACCCACAACCAGGAGACCATAATACTTTTCTACGGTTACAAACAATTGCAATATCTTCTCTCAAAGACGGTGTTACAATAAAATTAGCACCAATAGACATATAGTATGAAGCAGCGCCTGCATCTGTTATCGATCCTACACCCATTATCATACCTGGTAAGTTTTTGATAGCGTATTTGTTCAATTCAGAAAATACTTCGAAAGCGAAATCGCCACGAGCAGTAAATTCCATTAAACGTGCGCCACCGTCGTAACAAGCTTGTAAAACTTTTTTACCTAACTCGATGTCTGGGTGATAAAATAATGGAACCATACCAGATTCCTTCATTACGTTTGCTACTTCTATTCTTGAATATTGTGCCATCTGTTTTTTATTTCTCAGTTAAAATTTTGTTGAAATCGTACTCCGAAGGGTTGACTACATATTTTTTTGCATCCTCATAATCTTCTTCACCTATATAGAATAAGTTTTGGAAGCATAATTCTGCCAATTCTGAATTGATATTTACCAATCGAGGAGCAATTTTACCGTTCTCATCTTGAATTTCTGATAAGAATAGAGGGGTAATTTCACCTCTAGAATTCGCAGTAACCATACAGCCACTTTTACCCTCGTCAAATAATTTTTTTACGCCAAGACCTAGAACCGTACATAAGGTAAGGTCAAACCCAATAGGTCTACAACAGCGTAATTCGTAGCCTAGTTCAACAGGTCTACTTTTTATATCAATACCTAACTCCTTTAATTTTTTTTGAACCAGCATATTAAAAATATGCGCTTTACTAACATTACCTAATTCTGGGTGCCCATGATCATCATAGGTGAATTTAATATCACACTTATTTAATTCAGAGTCTGGCATATTATGAAAAACCCCTTCACTTATTAATGCGACACCATAATGTATATCTTCAATCTTTCGTTTGATCATGGAAGAGATGACCATTCTAACCACTTTGTCAAAAGTGATAGCAGTACGATCAAACATTTCAGGTATAATCATCATAGGGTAGTGGCAGCTCGCTGCAATACCGAACGCTAAATGCCCTGCAGAACGACCCATGGTAGACATTACAAACCAATTTTGGCTGGTACGCGCATCTTCATAGGTAGTAGTACCAATACGTACACCTTCATCTTTTGCAGAATGAAAACCAAATGTTGGGTTTCTATCTGGTAACGGTAAATCGTTATCAATGGTTTTAGGTACGTGAATGTTAGCAATTGAAATACCTTCTTTCTTTAAAAATCCTGTAATTCTGTTGGCAGTAGAAGCAGTGTCATCACCACCAATACTTACCAACAGTTTTACATTATTATCAATAAACAGGCTAGTGTTTAGTTTTTCGTTTTTAGGTTTAAAACGGCTCATTATTAATGTGGAGCCACCTCTACTAAAAATCCTATCAGCATGGAAAAAATCAAACTCTTTGATTTTAGGATTTTCATCAAAAATTCCTTTAAACCCTTCATGTAAACCTAGAACGCGATAATTATCTTTTAAGAAAGCCTTTGCCACGGTACTGATTACGGTATTGATACCAGGTGCAGGGCCGCCACCGCAAAGAATTAAAACAGATTTTTTCGACATTTTTAGTTTTTAGAAGTTTAAAGCAATTTTCTAATTATCTAGCAACTCTACCAGAAGCATCACCACCCATTAGTTTCTCTACTTCAGAAACTGTTACAAGGTTGGCATCACCCTTAATTGTATGCTTTAAACATGATGCAGCTACTGCAAAGTCAAGTGCATTCTGATCATCTTCTGGGTATTTTAATAATCCGTAGATCAAACCACCCATGAAAGAATCTCCACCACCAACACGGTCAACGATATCTGTAATTTGGTATTGACGAGTTTCGTACATTTTTGTACCATCCCATAAAACACCGGCCCACGTGTTGTGAGATGCCGAAATAGAACCTCTTAAGGTTGTGATTACCTTTTTGGCTTTCGGGAATTTTTTCATCATCTGCTTACATACAGATAAGAATGCTTCTGCTTTAACATCATGACCTTGGGTAGTAATGTCTAAACCTTCTGGTTTTATGTTAAAATGCTTTTCGGCATCTTCTTCGTTACCTAAAATAACATCACAGTATTCAGTTAAACCAGACATAATTTTTTCTCTATGAGCATCATCACAGAATGTCCAAAGTTTAGCTCTATAATTTAAATCGGTAGAAATAGTAATACCTTTTGCACTAGCAGCTTTTACAGCTTCTAAACAAACATCTGCGGCTCCTTGAGAAATAGCAGGTGTAATTCCCGTCCAATGAAACCATTCTACACCTTCAAAAACAGCATCCCAATCAATCATTCCAGATTTAATTTCTGCAATAGAAGAATGTGCTCTATCGTAAACTACCTTACTACCTCTCGATACTGCACCAGTTTCTAAGAAATAGATACCTAAACGATCGCCACCGTAAACAATTTTATCTACGCCAACACCTCTTTTACGCATTTCCATCATGGCACATTCACCAATATCATTCTTTGGTAAACGTGTTACGAAATCTACAGGAACGCCATAATTAGCTAAAGAAACCGCTACGTTAGATTCGCCACCACCGTAAATAGCATCAAATCTATTTGCTTGTGAAAATCTCAAAAATCCTTCAGGAGCTAAGCGAAGCATTATTTCGCCGAATGTTACTACTTTTTTCATGTGAATATTAAGTTTAATAAGTACTGATTTATCGCTTGTTTAATCGATTAACCACTTTGAGTAAAAAATAACCAAAACAGACATTTTTTGTTATAGTTAATTAAAGTCTTACTTTTGGTTAATCGATTGAACAAATATATATAAAGTAATTGAATAATAAAAGAACAACTTTAAAAGACATTGCAAATGTTTTAGGTATTTCAACTGCAGCTGTTTCCAAAGCTTTAAATGATGATCCGCGTATAAGCGTAAAAACTAAAAAAGCCGTAAAGCAAGTTGCCAAAGAGTTGAACTATCAACCTAATCATTTGGCAAGTGCACTTCGAAAAGGGAAAAGCAAATTAGTTGGCGTTATAGTACCTAGAACTAATAGTCATTTCTTTTCTTCGGTAGTTGAGAGCATGGAGGGTGTTCTTAATAAAGCTGGCTATAATATCATAATAACACAGTCTAACGAGTCTTTTCAAAAGGAGTGTAACAATATAGATACACTACTTTATTTACAGGTAGATGGTATCATTGCTTCTATGGCAAATGAAACGGTAGATCTATCTTATTACGAAAAAATTAAATCTAATGGAATTCCTTTAATTCTATTCGATAGGGGAGAGAATGATTTGAATGTAGATTATGTAGGTATCAACGATTATGATAGCAGTCATATAATTGTTGAACATTTAATAGCGCAAGGGTGTAAGAGAATTGCACATATTGGAGGATACCGTAGAACTCGAATTTTCAACAACAGAATTAGAGGATATATAGATGCCATAAAAAAACATGACCTGCCACATGATGATGAATTATTGATAGAAAGCAGCTTAACATTGGAAGATGGAAGGCAACAAATAGAAAAATTATTGTTATTAAAGAATAGGCCTGATGCAATTTACGTAGCCAGTGATTATGCTGCTTTAGGTGCGCTACAAGTATTAAAGGAGAAAAACATTAAAGTACCGGAAGAAATTAAACTAGTAGGTTTTGGAAATGAACCCTTCACTTCTTTGGTAACCCCTTCGATTACAAGTGTAAGTCAGCATAGCAAGCAAATAGGTAAACTTGCTGCAGAGACTTTTTTAAGCTATGTCGATAAAGATGTAGTGAAACAATCTTTGAATAAAATCATATTAGATTCGGAATTGATCATTCGCGATTCTTCGAAATAGAAAAAGCGTTATTGTAATCTTACAATAACGCTTTTTTATAAAGTATAAATAATTCTACTTATTAGATACCTAAAGCTTGACCACCACCAATTTGGATAGTTTCTGCAGTAATGAAAGCTGCGTCTTTACCTGCAAGGAAAGAAACTACACCAGCAACATCACTAGGTTGACCTAATCTACCTAACATAATATTGTTGGCCCATGAAGCAAAAACTTCTGGCTTAGTAGCCTTGATCTGTGCATGGAAAGGAGTATCGATAGTACCAGGAGATACTGCATTTACTCTAATACCGTATTCAGCAAGATCTTTAGCTAAAGCTCTAGTTATTGCATTAACACCAGCTTTAGAAGTACCGTAGATACCAGCACCTGGTCCACCAGCTGTCCAAGCTGCGTTAGATGTATAGTTAATGATTGATGGGTGAACACCTTTTTTAAGGTAAGGGATAGCTGCTCTTGAAGCAAAGAAAGTTGAATCAAGGTTCAATGCCATTACTGATCTGTAAAATTCAGTAGTCATTTCTTCGAAACGAGATCTACCACCTAAACCACCAGCATTATTTACTAACGTATCTATTTTGCCGTATTTATCACCAATAGCTTTTATGTTCTTAGTTACCGCTTCTTCATTGGTAACATCAAACCCTACGTACTCGGCAGTAATACCTTCTGAGGTAAGTTCTTTAATTCTTTCAGCACCTGCTGCGTCATCTATACCGTTTAAGATGACGGTAAAACCGTCTTGTCCTAATCTTTTAGCAACTTCAAAACCGATTCCTCCAGTTGCGCCTGTAATTACTGCTACTTTTCCTTCTGTACTCATGATATATTTTATTTTAATCAATTCTTAATTCAATATTTTTATCCTTTTAACGGTTCAATTTTACCGCATAATAACCAAATACTTGCTAAAGCAATTATAGCCATTGTTGCACCTATTACGAATGCTGGAGTATAGTTACCGCCAGAAGTTAACCAAGGCACTAAATAAATTAATGCTGCAGCTGTTAACTTAGCAGCCATTCCTGCAATACCTGATAAAGTACCTATTGTTTTTCCTCCGAAAAAATCACTCGGTAAAGTCTGAACATTTCCGATTGCGGTCTGAAAACCAAATAAAATTAGTGCCATAATTAATACGGCTCCGGTAGGTCCACCTGGGTTAGCCATCGCTAACAAACTTGGTAACATAATTAAGCAACCTATGGTAATTATTATTTTTCTAGTTTTATCGACAGTCCATCCTGCTTTTAAACGATTTTGAGCAAATAGACCTCCAAACCAAGCACCTAGCATAGCACCTACATAAGGTACCCATCCATAAATACCAATTGTTTTTACATCCATACCGTAAACTTCGTTTAGATAAATAGGTATCCAAACCACGAATAACCACCAGATAGGATCAATTGCTGCTGAGGCAATGATTACGCCCCAACTTTGTTTATGCTTTAAAAGTTTAGCGGTATCTGGATTAAACCCTTCGTCTGGCGTACCATCGTTGTCAATATCTTGATTTTTTTGACCTGTTAGAATGTAGTTTCTTTCTTTATCAGAAATCCAAGGGTGTTTTTTTGGTGGAGCTTTAACTAAAATCATCCATGGAATAAGCCATAACAACCCTAAAAGACCCACTAATACAAATATCATTTGCCAACTGAAATAAACAGTCATAAAAGCAATAGCCGGTATAGCTATAATACCGCCAATAGCAGCGCCTGAATTAAATAAGCCCTGTGCAAATGCGCGTTCTTCTGTAGGGAACCATTCTGCATTTGCCTTTGCGGCACCTGGCCAGTTACCAGCCTCTGCAATACCCAAAATTGTTCTGAAAAAACCAAAACTTAGAACCCCTTGAGCTAATGCATGAAGTGCGGTTGCAATAGACCAAACGCCAATAGAAATGGCAAAACCAATTCTTGTCCCGACCCAATCTAAAATTTTACCAAAAATGGCTTGCCCAAAAGCATATGCGAACATAAAAACAACTGAAATAGTTGCGAAAATTTCTTTTCGTTCATCATTTGAACTTTCAGGAAATAGGTCTTCTGCAATGTCGGGCCAAAGAACGCCAATTGATTGACGGTCAATGTAGTTGATTATAGTGGCTATTGCAATTAAAGCAATAACCCACCATCTTAGACCTTTTATTTTCATAATTCTATTTTTTTGGTTTTGGCTCGACTATTATAATCTTTTGAATTTTCTAGAAGTACCATGTAATTTGATTGGTAATTAGAGCGTATGGTTTGTACATTCTAAATATTATAACAATATCTATAAAGCTCTTTAAAATGAACTTTCATCATATCTTTTGCTTTCTGCGTATTTTGTTCTTTTATAGCTTCAAAAATATTTTGATGCTCTATTACTCTAATAGCTCCTTGATCTTTATCACAAACATGATATTTTTCAAAGTTGTTAATGATTTCTGGTGTAATTATCAGCATCATCCTATTAATCGTACTATTTCTACATGCCTGGGCGATTGCTAAATGAAAAAGTAAATCTTCTTGAACAGCGTCTTCGTTGTTCGATACTTTTTCTTTATAAGCCTCTAAGGCAGCTTGCATTTTTTCTAAATCGTCGTCAGTTCTTCTTTGAGCCGCTAATCTTACGGTTTTAAGTTCAAGAAGAATTCTTGTCTCGACCAAAGATTTAAAATCGGGGTCTTCTAAACCAAGAATGTCATCCATCATACCGTTCATAGCTACTTGCCCAATATCTGCTACGAAAGTTCCACTTTGTGGTTTTGATTTTAATATACCGTAGAATTCAAGTTTTTGAATTGCTTCGCGAACATTACTTCTACTAACTTCAAAACGTTCTGATAACATTCGTTCTGAAGGTAACTTATCACCTGGTTCCAGGTTTTTGTGATTTATTAGATCACGAATTTTTGAAATAATCTCGTGTTGTAGTTCTTGGTTGTCATTTTTAGTGAGGATTTCTAACTTCATATATCACATTTTATCTAAAATAATTGGTTAACCAGATTGGTTTCTCAAATTTAAGAAATTAACTGTGCAAACAAATTTTTCAAGACTTTAATCTTGCGAATTCACTTAAAATAATGACTAATAAAGATTTGCTGGCCCGCTTAACAAGCCAGCAATCTTAAAAAACTAACTCAAACAACTTTGTCTAATAAATACTTTAATTTTCATTACCTATTAAATTATGTAAGCTAATTCATGAATTTACAGATAGTAAAAATTACAGCGTATAACTTAATACCCTGGGTTTTGTGTAATAACACCACCACTAGCAAGTACTTCTGAAGGTGGAATTGGAAATACATAATAGTTGCTATCAATGGTTTGTCCCATGGTAGTATCAACAGTACCCGTTCTAACCAAATCGAACCATCTATGGCCTTCTAAGGCTAATTCTAGTCTTCTTTCTTGCGCGATTGCTGCTCTTACATCAGTTTGTGAACTTGCAGTACCAGTTAAGCTAGTTAAACCAGCTCTTGTTCTAATAGGGTCTAATAATGGTAAAACAGTTGAAGCAGGTGAGTTCGTTTCATTTAAAGCTTCTGCATACATTAATATCACATCAGATAGCCTTAGCTCTATAAAATCTTGATCAAGACCTCCTAAATACTTCACGCCTTTTCTTGCTTCTACATCAATGGTTAAAGCTTCTCTTAAATCTGTACCACCACCAGCGGTGCTATTTGCATCAAAAGCTTCTATTAAGCTTAAAGTAATATTTTGTTCATCTGCTTTAGTATCTCCACCTTGAAACCAACCAGAAAAAATAGTACCACCGGCTGAATTAGAAATAGAGCTAGATATCTGAGTTGCAAAAATAATTTCTGAACTCTCATCGATAACAACATTAGCGAAATCAGGTTCTAAAGATACCCCTGCACCAGATGCGGCATTTACAGCATTTTCAAGTGCTATTTTTGCATTAGGAAAATCATTAAGGAACATATACACTTTACCTAATAAACTTTGAGCTGCAATTTTAGAAGCACGACCACTACCTAATCCAGAATTGTCTAAACCTGCAATTGCATTCGTTAAATCTGGAATGATAACAGTTGTATAAATGTCAGCTGCTGGCTGTCTCGTTAAAAGAGTCAAATCTGATGAATCTGGTGAAGGAGATAAGTTCAAAGTTACATCACCAAATGCTAGTACTAACTTAAAATAAGATAAGCCTCTTAAAAACTGAGCTTCTGCTACTTGAGTTGCATCGTCAGAATTGTCAATTACATTGTTTGCACTTAGAATAGACTTATATAAATTACTATAAAACGGACGAAAGAATATTTCTGATATCGCTAACCCGCCTAAATCTGAATTATATTTATGAAAATCTGGGTAAGGTGGTTCATCATCAAATGTTATGTTGTCTGCTCTAAATTCACCCATTACCGCTTGCGGTGTAACAACACCTGTATGGTAATAGTATGCGGCATTTAAAACACCATCAAAATTGGTTAAAGCACTAGATTCAAGTTCTACAGGGGGTGTTTGATCTAGTTCATTCTCACATGCTGTCATCAACAGCATAGAAATTGCTACTATAGATATAGTTTTTATTTTTATCATCTTTTCTTTATTAAAAATTAACATTAAGACCAAGCGTGAAGCTTCTTACAATTGGGCTTGCACCTTCTTGATAACCGTAGGTTGTTGGTCCTGCATATCCTGAATTTTCGATTTCTACACCCTCAGGGTTAAACGAAGTATAATCATCTGCAAAAATGTACAACAAGTTAGTTGCTGCAGCATACACTCTTAAAGAACTAAGACCTATTCTATCTATTAAATCTGAATTAAGAGAATAACCTAAGGTTAGGTTTCTTAATGCGATAAAAGAGGCATCTTGAACCATTGCACCATGTGCATTTCTAGTTTCAACATAATGCTTACCTGCATTAGGGCCTATATCTGCAATACGATCACCATCTGGATCAAAGGCATCTGTTAACCTACCACCAAATTGAGATTTCCAGTAAATAGGATCAAGGTTGTAAACTTCTGCCCCTTGAGAACCTTGAAATTGAAATGCAAAATCAAAATTCTTGTAGGTCATATCACTAGAAAGTCCCCAGAAAAAATCTGGCGTTGCAGATCCTAGTTTCACATAGTCACCTTCATACGTAATTTCACCATCTCCGTTTTGATCAACAACGTACCATTCTGAGCTACCAAAACCGATATTTCTAGAAGGATCGTTAATGAATTGTGTTTCAACCTCGCTAGTTACAGCGTAGCCCCACATTTCACCAACTTCACCACCTACATAGTTTCTGAACTCAGCACCTCTACCACTTGGACCACCATAAACTTGTCTAGGTAATTCATCTAAATCACCTAAGCTTGTAATTTCAGAATTAACTGTTGAGTAATTAGCACTAACATTCCAAGAGAAATTTTCATTTGATATTAGTTTAGTAGTTAATTCAAGTTCTAAACCAGAACTTGTAACATCGCCACGGTTAAGTGCGATAGAAGGTGTACCGTTAACTTCAGAAATACTTTGGTTGATCAACATATCGTTAACATCAGAAGTATAATAATCTGCGCTAAATCTGAAACGGTTGTTTATAAAACCTAAATCAACACCATAGTTCGTCTCTGTGTTTGTCTGCCATGTTAAGTTCGGATTTGCTACATCTTCTGGAATAAGGAAACCTGTACCGAAAGCAGTTGCTGAAGTACCTAAAATACTTAGTGATTGATAAGAACCTAAGAAAGCGGCAGTACCTAAAGAACCAGTACTAAAACGTAACTTTAAAAGACTTAATTTCTCATTATTTTCTAAAAATGATTCATTACTTACATTCCATCCTAAAGAAAGCGCTGGGAAAACAGCGTATTTCTCATTTGCACCAAAACGCGAATCACCATCTGTTCTAAGCGAAGCAGAAACTAAATAACGATCGTCGTATGCGTAGGCAACTCTACCAAAATAACCTCTTCTTGATTGCTTAGCATCGATAGTAGTTGTATTTACATCTGCAGGATTAACAAAAGAATAATTAAGCGGTAGACCAAATTGTAAATTCGTTCCATCTGATGAAGTGCCCTTAAAATACGTATTTACAAATTCCATACCTACCACTGCAGATATATCATGCTTCTCAGCAAATGTTTTCGCATAACTTAAAGTAGTGGTGCTTAAAACCGTAGATTTTTTAATACTTGAATTCGACAATTGCGAACGATCTGAACGTTGTTGACCATCAGTTACTTGACCATGGTACTCATAGGTTTGAGTATCTTGAATATCAGCTCCGAAAATGGTTTTTAAATTTAAACCGTCTAAAAGTTCATATTGTAAATAAGAGCTTGCGTTGGCGAAGTATGTCTTTTTAAATCTTCTTGATTCGTTAAATTTAGCACCTACACCAGCATCACCAGTACCACCGATACCATTTTGGTTTCTACCATATTGCCAATCATGAACTACATCACCTGGTTGTAAATCATAAATACTTGTAGGATCTAAACCAATACCTCGATAGTTACTGTCAAATGAGCTACTTAGTTGCGATATTGGCTCGCCACGTGCAACACTAGCGTCGTAAACCGATTGTCTAGTTTGATCTAATTGTTGAATGAAGTCGATAGACTCTTGTGTATGATAAACAGGGCTAATACTATAGGCTCTTAAAAGATCTCTCATTTCCCAAGGCACAATTTCTTGATCACCAACAAATCCGTTCATACTGATACCAGCTTTTAACTTTTCGCTTAAGTTAGCTTCTATGTTTACACGGCCATTATATCTTTCATAACCTTGACCTCTTACAATACCATCGGTATTTAGATAACCCAAAGAAGCAAATGCTTTTAAATTTTCAGAACCACCGCTAACGCTAACGTCATGGCTAGTTGAACTACCATTTCTAAAAAGCCAATCTTCCATACTAATTACATCAGGTGCATTAGTATATGCATCTAATCTATATTGTAACAATGCTGGGTCGGTATTAGATAAATCATAGTCACCCGATTGTAGATCTTGTGCCCATTCTCCTGCAGTCTTAAGCATTTCAATGTCTTTAACATATTTGCTAGAAGTACTGGTATAGGTGTTATAGTTAAAATTAACTTTTCCTTTTTTTCCTTTTTTAGTAGTTACTAAAATAACCCCATTAGCACCTAAGGATCCATAAATAGCAGCAGAGGCAGCATCTTTTAGCACCTCTAAACTCTCAATATCATTTGGGTTAACGGTAGCCAAATTACCTGAAATAGGAAAACCATCAACCACAATAAGTGGGTCAGAATCTCCAGAAACAGAAGAAGCAGCTCTAATTTGAATTTTTGGTGCAGAACCTGGCTCACCACTTTGGTTTTGAATTCTTACCCCAGGTAACTTACCAGCTAAAGCATCATCAACACGCGCAACTTGAACGGCAGCAACCTCAGCTCCACCAATTTTTGCCACTGCACCTGTAAGATGTGATTTTTTAATAGTACCGTAACCAACAACAACAACCTCTTCAAGTTGGCTAGCGTCTTCTGTAAGCACAACGTCTATGGTTTGTTGTTCAGTTATTGCAACTTCTTTTTTAGAATAACCAATCGAAGAAAATACCAATACATCACCATTTTTAACAGTAATAGAAAAATTACCATCAAAATCTGTAGAAGTACCAGTCGTTATATTTTTAATAACAACATTGGCACCTGGTACCGGTATGCCGGTGTTGTCATTAACAGTACCGGTCACGTTGTACCCGTCTTGTGCGAATAATGATATGTTGAATAACATAATCATCATTAATACTAATTTCGTTTTTAAATTCATTTGTTGTCTTGTTATGTTAATTTAAGTTCGACTTGATAAAGTCTGATTAAAGCATTTAAAATGAATATTGAGTTTAGATTCATTTTTTACTACTGTAATGTTTTTTTCAAATTTTTTTGAGAAACATATTCAGTTAAATAGTACATGTTGTAATAATTCTATCACTTAAATAAGCTGTGATGTGATGAAGGTGTATTTCTTAGTTTTTTATCATAACTTTTTTATAGTGTTTTAAGTTCGAATTCAATTTGAGTAGTATTCATTTAATTTTGGTTTTCCAAATTGGTTTTCCAAACTGGTTTACCAAATATATGTTATTTATTCGTTAAAAAAATAGAATTTTACATTTTAACAAGATTTGGTCGATTTTAATTTTTGAAACGCTCTGTAAAACCCCGTTATATTGAGGATATGGTATTTGGTTAACATTTTAATTATTATTTGTTTTATTTCACTATATACAATTTCAAGCTAATTTTTCAGTAAAATTTTACTGGTTATTCGTTAGTTTTGACGTGTTTTTCGCGCTATATTTCAATTATTTATTTGGTTTATTATAACATTTAATAATCTCAATATTTTGATTTTCATTGTTTTCTGTCCATGTTAAGTGAGCAATACATACTGCATTTATAAAGAAAGTTTTTAAACACTACGCTTATATGCCCCTTAAATAATTTTCGAACAGAGTCTGGCGAACTTATGAAGGAGGGGAACTGATTGATATGTGGAAAAAAGACACGCAAGAAGTAGATGGAAGCATGCCAGAAGAGTGGATTATGTCTACCATAACTGCAAGAAGAAATGGAAGACTAGAAAATGATAGATTTTACTTGGTTAAAGCTATAGAAGTATTGATTAAAAAACTCAATTCTAAATAAATACCAACGATGCAAGTACATTTGATTAATGAATATGCAGACACGGTTTAATTTCCCTTTTAGGAAAACAGGGTTAAGGTATGTGCTGAGTATTAAAGAGGGTAATAGTTCTCAAAAAAAGCTAAACTTAGCACCAGAAACTACCATTGAAGTTACACTACCAGTACCTACAACATTACCAATAATAAAAAATGCTGGACCAAAATCTTTGAGACGTTTCTTAAATTTTCCTGTAAGGGAACAATTTTCAGTTGTCATGATTTTAGATTCAGCATTCAGAATGTTATTTAAGAATTACTTCAAAAATTTGCATAAAACACCAGCAGAGGCTACAAGCTAAATTTTAACCTATGCCTTGTCTCCAAAGTAAGAAACTGCATCACCACTTAAGAAATCTTCTCGTACAGGGCTAAAAGTGTCAATTAGTTCGCCTTCTTCTAAGCAAACTGCACTATGTAATAAATTTGGTTCAATATAAACTCCGTCACCCGCTTCAATAATTTGCTTTTCGCCATCGATTACAAATTCAAATTTGCCCGAAACACAATAGGTAGCTTGTGTGTGAAAATGTTGGTGAGGTGCACCTAAAGCACCCTTATCGAATTTTACCCGTACCATCATTATTTGGTTGTCATACCCTAAGAATTTTCTTGATACTCCGCCGCCAAGCACTTCCCATTCCATGTCTTTAGTGATGACATATTTTTCGCTAAATCTTTTCATAATATTAATTTTTCTATATTCTATTTAAAATAATAAGAACCAGACCACTCATAATTCTTATCCTCAATTTTAACTTTATGTTTTGCTTCTTTTGAAGCGTTTGTGTTTGCTAAAATAAATAGTTTGGTCTTATCTTTTACGGTAGTTATTGAAATTGCGGTGTAACCTATAGTATCTAAAACCACTTTTAACGCTGAGATAGAACTATTAGAATTAACAGCAGACTCTGAAACCGGGCTATAGCTTCCATGTGCTTCTATAGCTGAAACAAAAGTTGTGTTTTGAGTATCTTTTCTGCGGATAATAAAACCAGCTTCTCTTCTTAAATTAAATTCAGGGTCATTGGCGCCTATTCGTACAAATCGTAGCTCATCATCTTTTGATGTTGCAGATGTTAAGGTATAGAACTTCCCTTTTTCTAGCCAACTTAATTTAGTGTTTTCTTCTGTTGTACTTCCACAGCCTTCTGACCATAAATGTTGATAGCCGTTATCAGCACCTAAAGGCTCAAGTGTTTTCGGAACTTCGTATTCAAAATTTGTGTTCAATACTTGACCCATAAAATAAAAGGGCAGATCATATTGGTTGGTGCTATCAGACTTAACTCGTAGAATATCAAGCATGAAAGGCTTTTCAAATTCAGCATCTTTAATAATAGCCATTGTTCTGTACATTTCTGTTCCAGGATACGCATTAGTTTCTATTGCACTAACAATTTGTATATCGGCATTAGAATCATCAAAAAGATACAACTCTGGATTGTACTTACTACCAATATCAAATTTGCCTTGGTAGTGAGATTTCTCATTCTGCACAAGGGTGTTATGGGCAATGGTTTGCTTCGCCCAAGTTTTATTTTCTTTCAGATAATTACCACCACCTTTTTGTTCAATATTTACAAAACGAGCTAATCCGTAATCCTGCAATACTTCATCACCATTTTCGTAGAAGGAGTACGATAACTTATCATAGTGGCCATGGCTTGAGCCTTGAGCGGCATATTTAAAAACAAGTTCTAAGTCATCACTTCGTAAAATACCAACACCACCTTGTTTTCCGTTAGGTCCATCACATAGATTAATTGATTTTTTATCGAAAGGTTTTGCTTTTCCATTTTTTACACCAAGTGCAACTGCCAATCCAGAGTCGTCTAGTAAAACCTTGTTTTGCTTTTCTGCGATACTTAATAAACCTGGGTCTTGGTTTCCGAAATAATAAGAAATATCTACAGCGGTAACCAAAGCATTATTGTAATAAGACATTCCTTTTTGACCATCGTTAAGGGGAAAGAAATCTCCATCTGCATCAGATAAATTTAAAAGGGCATTTATTGATTTTAAAAGTACTCCGTCTTTGTATTCAAAAATTTTCAATTCTGGTTTTACATTGTGTAGGCCTTCTGCAAAAATCAAAAATGGATACATGGCATAACGCTGATAATATGGACCTTCGTTATAGTATCCATTAGGTGAAAAAGGTTCCTCTATGTTCGCTAAGAATCCGGCTTTACCTTCCTTATTAATAAATCCGCCATCATCGTCTTTAGCAGTTTTGTCCATCTCTAAATCTGGAATACCGTATAAAGCGCGATCAATTAATTCTTTATCGTTCATTACTAAACCAATCATACCAACAGCTGCATTACCCCATGTACTATGGTTGTGTACTCTTTGGTAAAATTGGGGACTATCGACTGAAATGTGATCTGCAAATGGTCTAAAAAGATTTTTTTCTAGTTTTTTTCTTTCAGCGGAACTTAAGTAATTATATACGCAGTCGTAAGCTTGGCTAACATAAACCAACCAGTTAGAATCGTTTAAACATTGCCAAAACAATTTACCTCGAGCATAAGATCTTGTTTTTGGGTGTAGTGGTAAAGTTTTATACATGCCTTCATATTGCATGAGCATGTCTTTTACATAGATCGCATATTTTTCATCATCTAATATTTGATATAAGACACCAGCCTGTTGCATTACGATCATATTGCGTTTATGTCGCACATGAGTGTAACCACCAGAATAATCTTTAGGTATTGGTGTATCGATACCCAAAGCGATTTCGGCATCGATCTCTTCTTTTAACTGTTGTAACGAGGCATCAAATAGAGGTACAGAACCTAATTCTGCTCTTATTTTTTCAACCCCTTCTTTGGTGAGAATAAGGCTAGGGTGTTCTTGTGCAGCTGCGCTGAACGTTATTAAAATTGCGCAAATAAAAACGTGTACTGTTTTTAAGTATTTAATCATGCTTGTTATTCGATTTTTAGTAGCCCTAAGTCTTTACCATCAGTACCTTTCCCTTTCAATGGAGAATCTGAAGGTAATGAATAGTTGGTGTCCTTAGAAAATTCAGGGGCTAGTTCCCATTGATTTTCTACTTGGTATTTCTGATCGCCAGTGACCATAAGTTTTTCTGAATTGCTCAAAGCATTATTAAGAACTTTGACCATTGGTTCACCGACTACCAGATGCATGTTAATGGCCTTACTATCTTTAAAAATGTTGTTTTTAATAGCTGTTTCTTGAACGCCGTATAAAGAAACGGTAGCATCATATTTATTTTTAGAACCATAACCGACATGGTCAAATACATTATGCTCCATTTCTAAAAACGGACCAAAAGTACTTTCATCTTTACCACCTCTATACAGCCGTAAAGCTGCACCTTGTAAGTCGGTAATAGCATTATTCTTCATTAAGAAATACTCTACGTTGTAAGCACCGATATCATCACTTTCCTTATCTAAGGCTGCAATGCTACCAGAGATATTTTTGAAGGTAGAGTTTTGAATGCTAATAGTATCGGCAAAAGTTCCTTTAGCAACACGTAATAAATCAAAAGAGTGGTTTACTACCATATCTTTAAACTCACATCTATTAATGAATAACTTATAATTATCGATCATAGATTTTTTGCTGGTACTGATAACAGAGTTACCTGCGTAATCTGGCGATTTGGTACCATCAAAAGTGATGTTTTCTAGAGATAGACTACCGCCATTTTCAATTTCAAAAGCCATCATTCTTTCAAATAAGATCGTAGCTTTTTCTTTGCCTAGTGTTTTAAAGGTAAGTGGATGATTAATTTGAACGGCTTTAGTCAATAAGTAGGTGCCGCCATCTTCAAGAATGATAATATCACCTGCTTTCGTTTCTTTTACTTTATCGTACAGCGTATTAATACCTGCGGCAACATTGATAGTATTACCAGAGTTTAACGCAACAGTATTATTTGCCTTTGAATACCATGATATACCTGTATTCTCTTTAGTTGCGATATTCGGACTTATAACAACCTTAGTTTTAATCTTACTTGAAGTAGGAATCGGGAATCCGTTTTTGTCTTTTACCAGTTTAATTTTGGCATTCTTAAATCCTTCTGCAATAGTAGTTTCTGAGTTTTCACCAAGAATATTGTTTTTGAAAGTGATACCACTAATATCATCATCAATAGTAAAAACATCTTTCTTTGTGTCGTTATAAATGATATTTTCTGAAAACTCAGAAGTACGTGGTGCCTGACTTCTTTCTGCATCGCTACCTGCACCAAAAAGTATGTTGTCACAGTTTACAAAAGTGTTGTTGTTTACTTTAGAATCTATCACCGGTACATATCTGTTTGGTGGTGAATTTGGTACACCGTTCATCATTACAAAGGCACCTCTAAAACGATATCCTGTTAAACCAATATGGTAGTTGTTAATAACAGTTTGTGTTTCATTAATGACACGAACTCCACCAGTACTAGGTTTGTTATTGCCAATAAACACATTACCATCTACCAATGTTTCGTTACCATGGCGCATGGTTAAAGTACCAGTGCATTCAAAAAATGTATTGTATTTAAAAGTGTTATTGCACGACTTATTGGAGATGATTTCATGCTCGCCGTTGGTTCTGTCAAAATAGTTAGATTCAACCAAGGTGTTCGATTTTTCCAATGCATGGTGGCTAGTTCCTATTCTTAAAGTTTCACCTCCGTTGTTTCCGTAGGTAGGGCGTGGTCCAAAATAATTATGATCTATTTGATGATTATTTGCTCTGCTATCTTCAGTATCTAAACCAACGATCATTGTAACCCCTAAATTCTTTTTACCTGCAATATGGTTATGGTCAATTCGGTTATTTTTTCCATAAATGGTTATCCAATAATCTTGAACTTGACGCTCAGGATTATTAAAGTTATCGATGACACATTCAGTCAGTCGAGAATTATTAGCCATTTGTTCTCTACTTTTTCTGAAGGATATTACAGCGTTTGTAGGCGTATAGCCATTTTTGAATACGAGACCTTTAACGATTAAATGATTGCCGGCGATTCTTAAGTTTGAAGCTCCAGAAAGAGTCACTTTTCCCTTTTCTTCTGCGATAAGTGTAATAGGTTTTTCTGCTGTACCGTTTGCTTCGAAGACCAGTTCTGCATCCATCCAAATACCATTTGCAAGAACAATGCTATCACCTGGTTGAACTTTGGTTAGCATCTCTTCAAATTCAGCTACATTTTTTACTAGTTTACTAGGTTGCGGAGTAGTAAAAGAATATATCGCGCACAAAAAAGCGGATAGAAATAAAAGGTGGTAGCGTCTCATAGATTAGAATTGGTTTACCAAATTGGTTTACCAAAAATAAGGATATTTGTAAGACTAGCAAATATTTAACAGAAAAAGGGGTGTTATAATTACGGATTGATAAGTATTTGCTTGATAAATCATCAATTCGATAAAATATGTAAAGCCAAATACTTCTATTATTAGATGATAATTAAGTCAGCAAAAGAGCGTTTTATATACTACTTCAATTGACTTTAAATTACCATATAAGAAAAGTTTTTGTTATTCTTCACTTGGTGGTGTGCCCGCACCTACACTTGCTTCTCTAAACCATACTTCAGTGTAATCGCCATTTGCATATTGTTTTGCAATATCGCCATCATAGGTGTCTGCACCTGTACTCCAAACAATATTATCTTCAGGAGATTTACCATTAGTTTGATTATATGCACCTTGTTTGAAATATTGAATTTCACCAGCATAAGCATTCTCACGCTCAAGACCATCACGACCAATAGAGGCGTATAATGTCTTAATCTGTTCGGGTATTGTTTTAGTAAATTCTGATGCTAATAGATTCTTAGTGAATCTGACAGTTTCATGTCCGTCACTTTTAAAAGTCAGGTACATGATGCCTTTGTAAACATTGATTTCATAGCTGAACTCTTCACCCAATTCGATACCATTTACTGGTTCTGCAGGAGGTGTTGTTGCGTCTAATCCAACAACAGACATGTCATTACCCCAAACAGCCGAGGAGTAGTCCCATCTTTTTGAATTATCACCTGCTGTGTTAATCTCATAATTCCAGAAAACAGAACCTTTTGTATGTCCCGGAAATTTCTTATAGAATATTTTTATCGGCTCATTCTCATGTCCCTCATCACTATGTATCTGTCCTACCACAACAGCATAAGAAGCGGCAACTCTTGCATCGCCAGAAGTAGACACGTGTTGTACTTTTAAAGTTCCGGTTAATTTGCCACCGGTCTCAGGAATCCAATGTGCTTTTTGTCCTAATTCTGTTCTGGTATTACTAGATGTTTTTGAAGTAATACCACTGTTAGGTGTTTTGTAAACTACCCAACCGGTTTTTCCGTCATTAGCAACATAAAAGAAATCATCTTTGGCGTAATCTTTAAGATTATCCTCGTAGGTGCCATCACCTAATAGAATTTTCCATTCGTTCATAAACGGAATAATATCGCTAGGATATTTTACAGCCGTTTCAATTTCGGTTGTTGCTTCTTCGTTAGTATCTGAAGCTTTCTTTGAATTGTCTTTGCAGGCAAATAATACGAATACTGCAATGATGGTAAATAGTGATTTTTTCATTTTATAATGTTCTTACGAGAGTGAGTTTAATACATCAGTTTAAGAGGTAAATTTTCTTCAACTAGAATTTTACCAGAGTTTTTTATTTCGTTATCAGAATACCTGTTGTTTTTAGCGCCCCAAAGGCGAGCTACTATTTGTACAGGGTTGTCAATGAATTTATTGTTGGCAAGATTTACATTGACAATACCATAGGTGTTAAGTAGTAGAGCTTCTTCAGCTTGTGATCCACAATTAGTAAATGTGCTATTGGTCACTATTAAATTACCACCAACGGTAGATTCGTCGTAGCCGCCTCTATAATAGTCGACCACGTTACTTGCAACGCCATCGAATAGGCAATCGTCAATGATGATATTTTCGGCATTGTACTCACCTTTGTCATCAGTTTCTTCAGACAGTTCTAAACCATTGGCACAATCTTTAATTTGTGTAGACTTAAAAGTAATGTACTCTGAGAACGACAATTTGTAGGCTTTTAAAACATAATCGAAATTCGATATTTCACAGTCAACAACGGTAAGGTTGTAAAGGCTAGACATATTATTCTTTAAACTGGCAAAAGCATATTGTTGGTTGTTGCCAATTAGATGAACATTTTTAAGGGTAAGTTGACCTTTTGGGTTCATTTCAAAAGCGGCAGTTTCAGCAGCTCCGTTGTATTGGATAGTAGTTTTTTGCGCAGCTTGTATGGTAACTATTTTATCAATTTTTAAAGGGGAACTTATATCATAACGAGCAGATGATAAAAGAATAGTATCTCCACTACTTGCATTTGTAAGAGCACTGGTAAGTTCGGCAACGGTACTTGCTGAATGAGTTTTGTTTTCGTTGTTCTTAGAAGTTGTGTTAGCATACCAGTCAGGACCATATTGAGATACGTTCATCATATCTTTTTTATTGACTGGCTTACCTATTACAGCACCAACCAAATTTTTGTCAGCTCTAGAGTTACCGAATAAATCGGCAGTGATCTGGTCAAATTCAAATCCGTTATAAAGTTCAAAGTCAGCTAATGAATTATCGGGCATTAAAATATCTCCGTCTGCTACAGCTGTACCAAAATCTTTTTGAATTAGTCCGTCAACAGCCTTTAACATCACACCTTGATTATTGATGACATTGCTTTTGAAATCAATACCGTTGATAAAGTCGTGTTCAACAATAGGTTGCTTATCGCCCTTATCATTGTAAATAAGGTTATTTGCAACAATAGTTCGTATTGGTGTAGCAGATCGAATCTCAGATTTAGGCAAAATATCTATTTGGTCAGTATTGGATCCCACGCCAAATTGCCATGGCGATACACAATTCACCCACGAATTATTAGCGACAACAACATCGGTAACCTGTAAATATCTATTCAGGGGAGATTTTGGAATACCGTTCATTACTGCAAGCGGACTCCTAAAAGTTTTTCCGTTTAAATTGTAGAAATAGTTATTGGTCACCCAGTGTCCCGTTCCTATTAATCGTACACCACCAATTTGTTCAGAATTTTCATCCCCAATAAACATATTACCATCGATAATGCAGTAATTACCATGCCTAGTAACTAAAGAACCTTCGCTTTTGAAAAATACATTGTTTCTAAATTCATTGAAATTAGTCTTACTAGAAATGACTTCTACTTCGCCATTACAGTGGTCAAAATAATTATTGGCAACAAGAGTATAGCTTGGTGCCATTGAGGTAAAACTATTGCCAATTTGTATGGTCTCTGCACTTGGACCACCTTTTGGTGGTCGAGGGCCGAAATAGTTATTTGTTATTTTATGGTAGTTCTTTATACTATTGTTTCCGGCAAGGTCAACTCTTACAGTTGGTCCTCTATTAGATTTTCCGGTAATATAGCAATGGTCTAGCTCATTGTGTCGACCTTTAAACAACACCCATAAATCTGTTTGATTTCGCTGTGCTTTGTTAAAATCTATAATAGCAGAATTGGTAATCTTACTATGATTTGCGACAGAGTCTTCACTAATACCGAAATCGATAACCGCTTCTGAAGGCGATGATCCATTGATAAATTGGAGTCCGTTGACTACTAAATACTCGCCAGCAAGTTTCAAATCAGAGGTGCCGGTAATTCTAACTTCGCCAGGCGTTTCTGCACGTAAAGTAATAGGATTTTGCTCTTTTCCGTAGGCAACAAATTTGATATTCACATCTTTCCAGTCTCCATTGGCCATAACAATATCATCGCCGGCTTTTGCTTTAGATATGGCAGTGTTCAACTCATTAATATCTTTTACGGTTATCGCACGGTCATTAGAATTTTCACCGCATGAGATGAGTAAAAGAAGGGGAGCTAATAGTATGAAGCACTTTTTCATTATAGAATTGTTAGATTGGTTGAACTTTAAAAGGCTTAAAAAAGAGGGGTTTATAGATGTAAAAGCAATAAACTGGTAAACCAGTTTGGTTTACCAAAAATACATATATTTGTAAGAATCGCAACTATTTAACATAAAACCAATTATCCAAGTATAAAAAGGTAATTAAAAATGATAGAAGATAAAAAAGTATTATCAAGAAGGAATTTTACGAAGTTATCTGCTGCAGCTCTTGCAAGTGTACCATTTATAGGGCTACCTAATGAGCTTTTTAATTCGAGTAAAAAAGTAATTGAAGACATTCAGGTAAATGTATTTTCTAAGCATTTACAATTTTTAGATTATAATGAAATGTCGGCTGCGGCGGCAGAAATCGGTTTTAACGGACTAGATTTGACCGTACGCCCAAAAGGGCATGTATTACCAGAAAGAGTTGCCGATGATCTACCTAAAGCGGTAGAGGCAATGAAAAAGTATGGCTTGAATCCGCAAATGCTGACCACAAATGTTTGGGGATTAGCCGATAACACAGAAATGAAAGTGTTATCAACAGCGAGCTCAACTGGTTTTAGTCATTACCGTACCGGTTGGTTGACGTATCCCGAAGAGATATCAATAGAAGAAAGTCAGGCGAAATATGCAGGCGAGGCAATTAATCTGTCAGAGGTCAATAAAAAATTGGGCTTGATAGGGTGTTATCAAAATCATGCAGGCAATCATGTTGGGGCACCAATTTGGGATCTACCACCCATTTTATCAAAATCTGATACTGATTATTTAGGATGCCAGTATGATATTAGACACGCGGTAGTCGAAGGCGGTAACAGTTGGCAATTAGACCTACGTCGTATAGAATCTTTTATAAAATCAATAGTTATAAAAGATTTTAAATGGGGATACAAAGACAGAAAATGGCAACCGATAAACACTCCGCTAGGGGAGGGTATGGTAGATTTTAGCAGCTATTTTTCATTACTTAAAAAGTATAATATCGATGTGCCAATATCGCTACATTTAGAATATGATTTGGGAGGAGCCGAACACGGAGCTTCAGAAATTACAATAGATAAAAAGAAGTCTTTGCAAGCATGAAAAGAGATTTGATTTTTATCAAGAATGCTTGGCAAAGCGCTGAATAATAAAAACGTATACACACTTATAATGACCAAACTATCAACCGCAACAAGAGAGAAATTAAGAAAGGTAAGCACGGCAACCGTTGCCACCTGCCTCTTTAAAAAAGGACTTAAAAATCAGTTTATACAAAGTGTAAGACCATTAAAATTAGGTAGACCAACCATGGTGGGCGAGGCGTATACATTGCGGTATATACCTGCACGAGAAGATTTAAATCCCATTACTGTTTTTAGGGATCCTAAGCATTTACAGAGAGTAGCCGTTGAAGAATGTCCAGAAGGTAGTGTAATGGTTATAGATAGTAGGCAAAATGCAAGAGCGGCCTCTGCAGGTTCTATTTTGGTGACACGATTAATGGTAAGAAAAGCTGCGGGTATTATTACCGATGGTGGTTTTCGAGATTCTGCCGAGATCGCAGATTTAGATTTTTCATCATATCACAATAGACCAACAGCACCTACAAATCTAACTTTACACCAAGCTATTGCTATAAATGACCCTATTGGTTGTGGCGACGTAGCCGTTTTTCCTGGTGATATTATACTAGGAGATGATGATGGAGTAATGGTAATACCGGCACATCTTGCCGATGAGGTTGCCGATGAATGTATTCAGATGACGCTGTATGAAGATTTTGTTTTGGAAATGGTGCAAGGAGGAGAACCTGTGATAGGACTCTACCCCATGGTAAGTGAAGAGGCAAAAGCAAAGTTCGAGAAATGGAAGTCAAGTAAGATGTAATTACTCATTTAAGTAAATAATAAAAAAGGTGATAAGCGCTATAACAGAACTTATCACCTTTTTTTTATGTAAAATATTTTAGAAGTTTATTCTATTCGCCCCCTCTAGCAGGATAATCGTTTTTGTTGACATAATCGATAGCATTTAATATATCGTCCCAATTTGGTCTAGCAAAAGGCATCGTTTGTACTGCACTTGCATAGAGGGTATTATCAGGTCTGATTAAAAATAGACCAGGTTCAGAAAATGCATCGGGTTCTTTTTCAGATGTTTTTTTAGAAATAAATAATCCCCATTCTCGAGCAGTTTCAATAGGTAAATTATATCCTACAGGCAGTTCTGCAATTTTCCATTCTTTTCCAGCTTTTTTTGCACGTTCTTCACTATCGCTACTAATAGCAATTAAGTGCACTCCTCGGTCACTAAAATCTTTTAGTCTTTTTGTTAAAGCTTCTAGGTAACTCTTACAAACTGGGCAATGAAGACCTCGGTAAAAGACCAGCATTGTAAACGATTTACTAGTCTGATCATACAAACTCCATTGCGTATCATTAATTAAAGGTAATTTTAGTTCAGGTACTTGTGTTGTGGGTTTTATCATGATAATATTATCTTATTATTAGTATTTCATAAAGGTATGCTAGGCTTTTACAAAAGCTTTGTTGCATACTTTTTAGAATTGATGCAATACATAAATATGTAAACAGCTATTTATTGATTGTCCATTAACCATTTCTCGTACTTAGCCAATTGCGAGCTAGATAGTATAGTTTCTAATTGACGAGTACGCTCATTTTCAATCGTTCCTAACATTTCGCCGCTTGCCATATTGGCTTGTTTGCCTTTAAATTGGTCCATTGCAGTGCTAAATTTGCGTATTTGCTCATCGGTCATTTCTAAAGATGAATACATGGGTGCGTATTCGTTTGTAGAATTTGATGATTTTCTCGCTGTCGATGTTTCATTATTTAGCGTAGTCCTATTATTATTTATAACCGCAGTGTTTGAAGTGGTATTAGAAGTTTCTTGAGCAACCATGCTATCTTTCGAGTTTTCTGTACTTGTTTTCTTAGTGCTAGAGCATGATGTTAATACTATGGTTAATGCTAACATCGATATCATTTTAATTTTCATAACGTGTTTATTTAAAGATTCTTTGGTGAAATTATATCTTAAAACACGGGTCATTAGTCGCAATCAAATTAATAATTGACGCAACTAATAGCAGTACTAGATTAATATTAAAATTTATAGATGTGATTATTGAGTATTTTTTGTAAGAAAAAGAATACTTTTTAATACTTGATATTAGGTGAAAGTTGGTATCTTATATTTTATTTGGCAGTTCATTCTTCAAAGCGATATATGTTCAATCTTGTATATAAATCTGTAGCAAATTCCCTTTCACCGACACAAATTGATGAAATTTTAGTTGAGTCTAGAAACTTCAATGGTAAGCATGATATTACCGGATGTCTTATCTATCATGACGGATTTTTTATCCAATACTTAGAAGGCAATGTAGATATTGTTTCGACTCTCTTTGAAAAAATTAGGATAGATGCTCGTCACTATGAAGTTATCCTGCTTTCTAAAGGCAGTATTTATACTAGAGAGTTTGATACTTGGAGTATGGCCTATCTATCAAATAATCTTCCGAATGAAGCATTTCAGTATATAAAACTAATGGTTAATCCTGAATTCGACATTCCTAATATGTCCGTTGTACCAAATCCAACTTCAAAACGATTTTGGTTGGCGGCTAAGCTGTTATTGAATAAAATAGGGCATGAGAATTTCAATAAAGATCGATAACATATCCATTTCGTAATCGCGCTACCGATTGTAATCAATAATTCATTTTATACTAAGATTCAAGATAACTGAATTTCAAAATTGTTTTTGGCTTTCTGGCGTATTAGATAAGCCGAATTAGCCGAGGTTTGTTGATAATGTAGAGCTATTTAACAAAAGAATTATTTTAAGTAGATTTTCAGCAAATTTATTAGAATAGTCACGTATGTCAGTTAGACTCTCGACACTTTTTAAATATTCGCATCTCTTGCTAAATTCTAAAGCAAACTTCTCATTTTCAAATTCGATTGTCGGCATTAATTCTGTAAGTAACACATGCACTTTTAAAGCATTACCCTTAGTGTAGTAGTCAAGCTGATATTGTTGCAGATGCAATGAGAGTTCATTACTGTTTTTAAATGCCATAACTTATTTTATAAATTAAATGGGGGAGCATTTGTTAACTAACGCAAAATATTAAATGTAAGTATTTTACTACATATATTTATATTTTTAGAAGGTATTTATAATAATTATGTTATTGAGTTATTTTTCTATTTTATTGGTAGAATTTTAAATGCGATTTCCTCTTATTTTTGGAGGACATACTGTTCTTATATAGAAATAATGGAAAAATTAAGTATATATATTGCGGATGACGATTTAGATGATCGTGATTTTTTTATTGAGGCATTGAATGATATTTCTATAGAAACAGAAGTATCTCAATTTAATAATGGAGTCGATTTAATGGATAGACTATTCTCTGATGATATATTGCCACAAATAATATTTTTAGATTTATATATGCCTATTATGGATGGTTTTGAGTGCCTTATCGACATTAGAAATTTCAAGAAATTCAATAACATTTATATTATCGCCTATTCTTCCATATATAGAGACCGAGAAGTGAATCAACTAAAAGAGGATGGAGCTAATCAATTCTTGAAAAAATCATCTTCTTTAAAAGAGCTAAAAGAATTATTGCTCAAGTCTTTAAAACAGGTACCGATACAGAATAAACAGGTGATCTTAAAAGATGAATTTGTAGTATTAATCTAATTTGAACGTTTATACTATGCTCATAATAATTATTTGATAATGAGATTTTAGGGGGAATTAAAGAATCATTTTTTAGATCTTTAAATCGCTATTGGAAATTATAATCTGTATTTTTAATTCACCAAAATAGCTATCAAAATAACCATTATGAAAACTTTTTTTCAAATTGCTTTAGTCATTATGTTCATGGCTACAAGTATTACAGAAGTACAAGGTCAAAAGAAATTAGACCAACAAGCTGTTACAGATTTACAGAAAACACCTAAATATGGTTTTATACTCACCACAGAAAGGCATTTTAAAGGCGTGTTAAGTATGTATGACCTTCTAATTGAAAACGGAGTAGAAATTGAGGAATACGAAATTGTTGTAAAAGGCAAAGTGGTAACGTTATTGACCAAAAACTCTGAACTTGAAGAGTTTTTTCAAAAATATAAGGGTAAGGTAAAAGTAAGTGTGTGCAGTGTTGCCATGGAAAAATTAGGCGTAGCAGAAGAAACCCTTTTTGATGGTCTCGATGTAACCCCGACCGCTTCGGTACGCATGCTCCAATTACAAGCAAACGGTTACAATACGTTGACCTATTAAGAAATAAATACGAATCGATAGCTAGTTTCTAGATTTGTTATCGGTATATAAGCTAAGGTATTAGCTCCTATTTTACCTATAGCTAAATAATACAAATGAAAAGCCGCTAAAACTCTGTTTTAGCGGCTTTTTATATCATAGTTGCTTCTATAAACAATTTCTATATTTGTCTAATTATAATGTTAGACCAAAGGTGTGTTTTTAATTCATAATTACCACTACGGTTAATATTATTATGTGGTATTCGCTTCGGCGAAAACCATGCCTAAATCTTTAATTTTCAACACATAAAATGAAAGTCTGTATTGCCGAAAAACCATCTGTAGCTCGAGAAATTGCTTCTGTTCTTGGGGCAAATTCCAAACATGATGGCTATTATGAAGGTAATGGTTATGCAGTTACCTATACATTTGGGCATCTTTGCACATTAAAAGAGCCAAACGATTATAAACCGCATTGGAAAAGTTGGGATTTAAATAACCTACCAATGTTACCCGAACATTTTGAAACCAAAGTGACTAAAGATGCTGGTATTCAAAAACAGTTTAAAATCATAAAAAAATTATTCGATAAAGCAGAAGTCGTCATAAACTGTGGTGATGCCGGGCAAGAAGGAGAATTAATTCAACGCTGGGTATTGAACCAAGCGAACTATAAAGGCAAGGTTGAGCGACTTTGGATTTCGTCATTGACCACTGAAGCTATAAAAGAAGGTTTCAATAATTTAAAACCATCTACAGACTATGATAATTTATATTACGCAGGTTTTTCTCGTGCTATTGGCGATTGGCTTTTGGGTATGAACGCAACCCGTTTGTATACCTTAAAACATGGTGGGTACAAACAAGTGTTATCTGTGGGTCGTGTGCAAACCCCAACCTTGGCAATGTTAGTAGACCGGTTTAAAGAGATAGAGAATTTTAAGCCGCAACCCTATTGGGAGCTACAAACATTATATCGCGAAACCTTATTCAGTTATGAAGAAGGTCGTTTTTTAAAAGTAGAAGATGGTGAGAAACTTGCTAATATTGTTAAAGAACATGATTTCGAAATTGTTTCCACGACAAAAAAAGCGGGCAATGAATATGCACCAAAGCTTTTCGATCTAACAGGTTTGCAAGTGTATTGTAACACCAAATTCGGATTCAGTGCTGACGAAACGTTAAAGATCGTTCAGAAATTATATGAGCAAAAAGTAGTAACCTACCCTAGAGTAGATACTACATTTTTACCAAATGATGTATACCCTAAAGTACCAGGTATACTTAAGAACCTTACGAAGTACGATACGCTATCGAAGCCTCTTGAGGGTAAGAAATTAAAGAAAACAAAAAAGGTTTTTGATGATAGTAAGGTTACAGATCACCATGCCATTATTCCCACAGGTCAGCAAATGAACTTGCAATACAATCAGCAGCAAGTTTATGATATTATTGTACGTCGTTTTATTGCCGTGTTTTATCCAGATTGTAAAGTCTCGAATACTACCGTTATAGGAAAGGCGGACACAGTAAATTTTAAAACCACTGGAAAAGAGATTTTAGAAAAAGGATGGCGAGTTGTTTTCGATACTTCGAATACGCTCAGTAACCAAAAAAGTAAAGAATCAGGAATATTACCAACGTTTAAGAAAGGCGAAAAAGGACCACATGTACCCTCTTTTCTCGAGAAACAAACCAAGCCACCGAAACAATATACCGAAGCTTCGCTCTTACGTGCCATGGAAACCGCAGGTAAAAAGGTCGATGATGATGAACTTCGCGAGTTAATGAAAGAAAATGGTATTGGTCGACCTTCTACGCGTGCCAATATAATTGAAACCTTGTTTCGTAGAAAATATATTAAGAGAGATAAAAAACTGGTTTTACCGACCGTCACTGGTATTCAGTTAATAGATACCATTCAAAATGAAATGCTTAAATCTGCCGAGCTTACCGGTAAATGGGAAAAGCAATTAAAGGATATCGAAAAAGGTACATTTAGCGCTGGTAGTTTTATTAAACAGATGAAGCAAATGGTAGACCGATTGGTTTATGATGTGCGTAGTGAAACTAGAAAGGCAAATATCTCAGCTGTAAATAATAAGTCAGCAACAGCGGCTAAGAAAAAAGCAGTTGAAAAGGCTACGGGTATTACATCAGAGGTATGCCCTAAATGTAAAAAAGGAACCATTCGAAAAGGGAAATCAGCTTATGGTTGCTCTGAATTTAATAAGTCTTGCGATTTTGTAGTTCCGTTTGTATTCGAAAGTAAAACTATTTCAGAAAAGCAATTTATTAGGTTGTTTCAAAAAGGGTCTACCGTAAACTTAAAAGGCTTTAAAGTCAACAATCCTTCAGTTGAAGGGTTAGTTAGATTTGATGATGGTTTTAAGCTGAAGTTAGAACCTAAAAATGGTAAAGTTCAAGCAAAGCCCACATCAGAAGAAAATAGTTGTCCGAAATGCAATAAGGGAATTATTTTAAAAGGAAAATCGGCTTATGGTTGCAGCGAATACAAAGCTGGTTGCGACTTTAGGTGTAGTTTCGATACTATTCGTGAAAAAGCAAATGGGCGACCACTGACCAAAGAGTTAGTTTTTAAAATATTTGGGGAAGTCTAGAATACTTCAGTAGTTAATTACGGTCAATTCTAATTTCAATTGTTCCCTCATCGCACTGTTTCTTATACATTAAAATTAAGTATCACTTAATGGTACTTATGGTTAAAATTACGCTTGATTGAATTAAATTTTGAATGGTACTGCAGCTAATTTTACGTATTGTAATTTATATCTGTATGACATTCAAACCTGCAAAAGTGTCTATAATAGGTAGTGGTGCAACGACTATATATTTGCTTAGACATATTTTTAAAAACATAGCTGTTTTAAAATCAGAAATTACGCAAATTTCCATTTTTGAAAAGGCGGATATTACAGGTATGGGAATGCCATATAGCCCCAATACCACAGATATTTATAACATGGCCAACATTTCTTCAGAAGAAATACCAGAGCTATTTATAAGTTTTGCAGATTGGTTAAGAGAGCAGCCAGAAGACACTTTGCAACGATTCCATATTCAGAAATCAGAAATAAGCGATGCTAAGGTGTATAGCCGTTTAGCTTTGGGCTTGTATTTTCGGTCTCAGTATGAGCATTGTATTGCGAGTTTACAAAATAGTGGCATTCGTATAGTAGAACATCCGTCGGTAGAAATAATTGATATTATTCCTAAAAATGACACGTATGAGCTTATCACTAAAAACATGTCATCTTTTATAACCGATAAGGTGATCATAGCTACCGGTCATTCTTGGTCAGAGCAAGATAATTTAAAAACCAATTTTTATAGTTCACCTTGGCCTATATCAAAAATTCTCCCTTCCGATGGTGAAATCTATAATTTTCCAATTGGTATTTTGGGTGCCTCTTTGAGCGCTTTTGATGTTGTTGCCTCTATTGCAAATCGCCATGGTACTTTTTCTAAAAACGGACAAAAGTTGGTGTATCATCCTTTTGAAAACACCACCGAGTTTAAACTGGTACTGCATGATGCAAATGGTTGGTTGCCAAATTTGCAATACGAACAAGATGAGCCCATGCGAGAAATTTATCGGCATGCTTCAAGAGAAGATATCTTTCAGATTTTAGATGATCAAAAACATTTAAGAATACATATGTATTTTGATAAAATTTGCAAACCTGCGCTTCAAAAGGCGTTTTTAAAAGACAATCTTTCTGCGCTCGCTATTGCATTAAAGGATCCCAATTTCGGATTTAAAGAGTTCGTTACCCGCATGTCTGAAAGGCACGAGTATGAAAATGCTTTTGAAGGCATGAAAATAGAGATGGTAGAGGCTAAAAATTCTGTTCTAAACAACAAACCTATTCATTGGAAAGAGGTTATAGATGACTTAATGTACACTCTCAACTATCATGCAGAGCTTATGCCTGCAGACGACCATGTATTTTTTCGCAAAGAAGTAAAGCCATTTTTAATGAATGTTATTGCCGCCTTGCCACTTCAATCTGGCGAAATTCTACTTTCCCTTTACGAGGCTGGTAAATTGACATTACAAAGCGGAATGGTAGAAATTGAAGAACCATTACCTACTGATGAGGTTACAAAAATTAAGATTTCACAGAACGATTCTTGCGAGCAATTTGAATACAAAATGTTCATTAGTTGTGGTGGTCAAAAAGATTTAGAACTTAGCGATTATCCATTTAAAACATTAGTCAGCGAAAACTATATAAGTTCGGCAAAAGCTATTTTAACAGAGCCAGATAAATTAGATAAAGACAACTATAATATCATTACCGAAGGTTCTAAATCATTTATAGAAATTGGGGGTATAGCTATAGATGCATCTTATCGAATTCGAAATACAGATGGTATACCTAACGATACTATTTATGATGTTTCTTTTACTCATGCCTCTGGTTTAAGACCGTATTCATACGGGTTACAGGCTTGCAGTGCCACAACCGAAATAATGGTGACAAATTGGGTTAATTTCAGTAATCGAGAAGGTCTTAATCAAGGTTCTATTGAACAAGTTTCTAAAGTGTATAGTGAAAATACACACCTTTAATCAGTGTTTTTCTAGATATAATATTACCCTTAATTAACCGAGTTATTGTTATTAAGTAAGGGTAACATTTTTTGTTACTATACATACCGGTGAATAGATTAAAACCAAAGTGCGTTTTATTCATCACAGTGTTCTAATTATCATTTTATAAAAGGGCACCACTTAAAGATATCAATTCTGGTATGAATATATTTTAGCAGTCTTTTCGTGTGTATTATTCTTAAAATGTCGAACAATTTGTTAGTAATGTCTGTTAAAATCGACAATAAAAGTCCCTAATTAGGTCTATAATTTACTGTGGTCTATTATTCCATATTTTATTATTTTTGATTATTAATTTTACGGATGGATATTTTAAAAAGAAATAACGTAAAGGTTTTTGGTAATGGTACCCAAGTGATCATGTTCGCTCATGGTTTTGGCTGTGATCAGAATATGTGGCGTTTTATCTCACCGGCCTTTGTGGATGATTATAAAATAGTCCAATTTGATTATGTGGGTTGTGGTAATTCAGACACCAGCGCATATAACGAAGGTAAATATGGTTCTTTATATGGGTATGCTCAAGATGTTTTAGATATCTGTGATGTATTAAATCTGCAGAATGTTATTTTTATTGGTCACTCTGTAAGTTCCATGATTGGGGTTTTGGCAAGTTTGCAGGCTCCTAAAGTTTTTAAGAACTTAATACTGGTATCACCTTCCTCGAAATATATTGATGATACAGATTATGTTGGTGGCTTCTCGGAAGAAGATTTAGAAGGTTTGCTAGATGTGATGGATAATAACTACACCGGATGGGCAAAATTTCTAGCACTAATGGTTATGAAGAATGCTGAGAGGCCTGAACTAACCGAAGAGTTAGAAAATAGTTTTTGCGCAGCTGATCCTGCAATAAATAGAAATTTCGCGAGGGTGACATTTTTTTCTGATAATCGTGATGATATCGTAAGAGTGAAGTTGCCGACTTTAATTCTGCAATGTTCTGATGATGATATTGCACCAGATACTGTTGGCGAATTTATTCATAAGAAAATTAGTGGGAGTACAATTGTTAGGATGAATGCTACCGGACATTGTCCGCATATGAGCCATCCTGAAGAAACTATTGCTGCCATTAAAAATTTTTTAACCAAAGCTGGATAAAATTAAAAGCATGAGCGAAACTTCTGAAAATGAATGGAAGAGGTTGTACACCAACTCTCCAGGATTTAATTTTACATTATCAGATAGTGGAGAACTACTTTTATCGAATAATAATTTTAAAGATTCTTTAGGGTTTAAAAATTCGCAGCATATAAAAATCAATGATATTCTTGATTCTGGGAGTATGATTTATTTTCGCGTACATCTAAAACCATTAATTGAATTACAAGAAAAAGCAAGTGAGGTATTTTTGTCATTTAAAACAAAAGAGGGTAAATCTTTACCAGTAGTTTTAGATGCAATTCGGGTTTGTGAAAATGATATTGTCAAAATTTATTTTACAGGAGTAAGCATACCGAATAGAAATGAATATGAATCAGAAATTATTCAATCAAGAGATAAGGCACTAAAAGAGCTGTTAGAAAATACTGAAAATGTAAAGTTAAAAAAGGCACTTAATGCGAGCGATGAATTAATTGAACGTCAGCTTCAGCAAATTGTAGAATTCAATGAGCAGCATAAACAAATAGCCAAGGTTCTTTCGCATGATTTACAAGAACCTCTTAGAAAAATTGGACTATTTGGTAGCTTAATGCAAAATTTAGATGCAGAAGTTAAATTAAACCTCTCCAAGATTTTAAAATCTTCAGAACGGCTCCGAAATCTTTTGATTAGTATTCAACGGTTACATGCCATCGATAGCGAAAATTTCAAAATTTCGAATGTCGATTTAAATCTTGTTATAGAAAACGTTAGAAAAAAGTTATCGATATCGAATAATGAAATGATTACGGTAGAAGGAGATTTTTTCGATTTCCCTGCAGATGCTATCTATCTAGAAAGCTTGTTCATTGAATTGGTCGACAACTCGCTGAAATTTCAAAGACCCAATGTACCATTGAAGATTTCGGTGACCACAGATTACTTTATGCAAAACATTTTTAGCGAAACAGAAGATAAATTTGAATATGGAAAATTTGTTCGTATTGTCTATGCCGATAACGGTATTGGTTTTGATAAAAAATATGCGGATAAGGTTTTTAATTTATTCGAAAAACTTGATTTGAGCGAAGGTTTGGGTATTGGTCTTACGTATGCCAAACGAATAATGACGTTACATAAAGGAAGCATCTCAATAGAATCAACAAGCAATGTTGGTACAGAAATTACGCTTTTATTACCTAAATTTTAAATTTCAAAATTGATTTATACCCGCAGTTTCCAAAGGCTTAATTTTCCATGGATTTCGCTGTGTGTAAGCTGAAATTATTTTTGCTGTATGATAGGAATGTTTTTTCGGGTCAAGCATAGTTTTTAAATCTTCTAAACTAGAAACTGTTTGAGAATTATCGAGGAAACCAAAGCCTTGATACACACCATGAAGAATTAAGACAAAACCTCGTTCTTCTTTAGTACGCCCTTTTTCAAAAAGTACATAATTTTCATTATCGTTGTTGAGATAATCTAATGCATTTTCAACTTTCTCGTTATAAAGTCCCAGTTCTTCATCACCGGTACAGACGCCATCACATTCATTATATTCACCATGGGTACATCTTCCTAATTTACTCTTTAATCCTGTTTGTAAGGGACATAATCTAAACTTCTTCGTCAGTTCTAATAAGCGTTTAATAGCATCACCTCGCTTTAAGAATATTTCGGTGGGGGAGTGTTGAAAAGGACTTCTTTCAATTTTTAATTGTAGAATTCCCTTTCTATTTTTTTGTGGTACGATATGGTAGGTTACATAACTTTTCTTTTGAATATAATTAAATGATGGGTCTAATTTATCGATTAGGTCCGCCTCTCGTAATAGGGCAATCAGTTCGCTACCGGTAGTTTCAAAATCTATGTGGTAGGTAGCATCACAAAGTGTTATTTCTTTCTCGCTCGAGTTATAGAAATGGCTCAATACTCTTTTTTTAATATCCTTTGCCTTACCCACGTAAACCACTTCACCTCTTTCATCTTGAAACTTATAAATACCAGGAGAATTAGGTAAAGAGTTTAGTTTTTGATAAGCTATATTTTTGGGTGCTATATTTTCGACCTCAGCTTTAGGTTCTAAGAATTTAGAGATGACCATTTCGTCATCATCAAGCAAATTCAATCTTTGAAATAGTATGGCAACCGCAGCATTGTCATCATCTAAATCGTTAGATTCTGTGTACGGAATATTCAGAACACTGCTCAAATAGGGTAATTCATAACTGGTCATATTCGGTATAAGCTTCTTTGCCAATCGCACGGTACATAGCTGGGGAGTATTAAAAGAATACCCCAAATATTTGAATTCAGATTGTAAAGCATAATGTAGAAATGACGCATTATGACCCACCAATATGTGGTCATCAAGTTCTCTTAAAATAGTATTGGCAACTTCTGAGAACGTAGGTGCCTTCAACAACAAGGTATCGGTCAATCCTGTTTTTTGCTGAATGTAATTTGGTATGCGTTCTTCAGGATCGATCTTTGTTTGTAATATAGGTTCGTAGTATTCACCTTTAAGTTTACTTATAGTCAGCTGAACTATTCTCAAAGGATTTGGTTTGTAACCAAAAGTGGTCATCGAAATAATGGCAAATTTTCTTTCCGGCATTTTTGATGTTTAGCTAAAATCCATACCTGAAGATAAGTCCATATTGTTCGGTTCTGCGGCATCCTTCACAGGCTTAAAATCGTAGCCAATGGTTTCTTGTTTTACCAATCCGTCAGGTATAGACGTTAAAAAATACGTTTCTGCGTCATCTGCTTTCTGCCCCGAATTTGTGGGAATAGATTTACCATGAATTGCCGATATAGAAGCGGTATTTCGGGTAATTATCAATCTATTCTTAGCACGAGTTAATGCAACATACAGCACCCTGCGGTCTTCTTCAATGGCATCTACATCGTCTAAAGACCAAGCGGAGGGAAATGCCTTCGGCGATACATTAAGAACAATACAAACGTAGGCTTCCAATCCTTTGGCGGAGTGAATGGTCGATATAATAACGTGATCTTTTTCTTCGTCGGTTTCTAATTGCGATTCACTTAAAACAGGTGCACCATTCATTTTTTCAGCATTATCTAAAAGTCCCTCGCCAATAAATTCCCCTAAGCTTGAGTAGCTATTTGCCAAAAGTTTTAATACAGGAAAATCACCCTTACGCTTTTCTATCCAATCTTTTCGGTATCTAAAAGCCAAGCCTAATGACATGGCTTCATAGGCGATGTCTACCATTTTACCGACTTTACCTTTTTCTTTTTGAACGGCATTATATAGCTCGGCAATTTTGATTCCGTCTGTTCCAGGTATAGCACCTTGTAGTAGCGTAGGGATATCGGTTTTACCTTCATCGGCAATAATAACGGCCATAATTCTAGAAGCTCTCACCTCACCGATACCTTCCCAAAAAGTCAGGAATCTCACCCAAGCAATTTCATCGTATGGGTTGTTGACTATTCGCAATAATGAAACCAAATCTTTTATATGTGCAGCTTGTAAAAATTTACGTCCGCCATAGGTAACATAGGGTATTTTTCTTCTTATGAAAACAGCTTGTAATGTTTTCGTATAATACTGAGAACGCGATAATATTAAATGATCTGCAAACTTACGGTCCTCATCCGTATAATTTTTTAAGATTTCATCGGCTACCCAATTTGCTTCTTGCCAATCATCACTTACGTTCAGCAATATTGGTGTTTCTCCGCTTCCTCGTACCGACTGTAGTTGTTTTTTATAATCTATGGGCGATTTGTTTAGTAACCAATTTGAAATATCTAATATCTCTTGCGTAGAGCGGTAATTTTTTTCAAGCTTATAAACCTCAGAGTTGGGTACACGCTCCTTAAATTGATGCACATTTCTAAAATCTGCCCCTCTAAAAGAATAGATCGATTGGGCATCATCACCAACGCAGAACAAACTACAGATATCTATGAATGGAGAAAGCAACTCCCATTGCAAAGGGTTGGTATCTTGCATTTCATCAACTAGAAGATAATCAAGATCCTGAGATAATAACTTTCTAGCTTCGGGGTTAGATTTTAATTGAGTCGATACCACTAACAACAGATCATCATAATCTAGATAACGTTGCTCCATCTTTTTCTTTTGATATGCCCTAAGTAAAATTTCTACATTAGGTTTCATAGCGGTTATCTCATACTCGGTATCCTTATCCTCTTTTCCCTTATAAATAAGGGTCCGTATAGATTCGGTCAAATTCTTTTTAGTGTTTCTCGCATAAGAATAGACATCTAATAGCTGTTGAGGTTTTATACGAAGCTTACCATAAACATCGCTATGGCTACCAGAAACCATTTTCATTAAACCTAATTGATCATCTGGGTCGATTACCGTAAAATTGGCTGCACCGAACAGATTAGGGTATTTAATAATTAACTGATTGCACCACGAGTGAAAAGTAGCGCCGTTAAGCGTACGCCCGCTAGATTGTGGCAAGCTAGCTTTTACTCGCTCAACAATTTCATTGGCAGCTTTCTTGGTAAACGTGAGTATTTGAATTTTCGACGGGTTAGCACCATTTTCAATTAAATAGGCAGCCCTGGCAATTATCGTACGTGTTTTTCCTGTACCCGCACCTGCAAGCACCAGAAGATGTTTACCCGAAAATTCGACAGCTTTTAACTGTTGCTTGTTAAGTTCCTCTTTTAAATGCATTTATACTATTCTAGTAAATTTGTAGACCGAGCATAAATGCCAATCCATATAAAATTAATTCTGAGTATATATAGCAAACGAAGTAGCTATTAATACCAAATGGTCAGATGAAACTGTAAGAGTGGTTGATTGTAAACTACAAAATTAATCAAATAACTTCGATTATAGAATAGTGTCACTATTCAAAAGGCCATGGTACTTATGCACGATGATAATGTAACTTATAAAAGTGTTTTAACTAAGTGAATAATGCTTTTGATGAATACGAATTGCAAAATTCTTACTTAAGCCGGAATGTAAATATGAAAAACAGCACCTTCATTTACGGTACTTTTTGCCATAATATGACCTTTATGATTTTCAATTATTTTTTTGACGATTGCAAGTCCAATACCTGTCCCTGTGTATTCATCGTTACTATGTAATCGTTGAAATACCTCAAATATTTTTTCACTGAATTCTTGCTCGAATCCGATACCATTGTCGGCAAAGCGAATGTGGCAATATTTCTTATTGTTATCTAAGGTTTCTATATCCAGATCTTTACCTTTTACATGCTCACAATCAATTTCAATTACTAACGGTTGCTCTTCGCGAGCGAACTTAATGGAGTTACTAATTAAATTATGTATAATTTGTTTGAACTGTATGGGGATAATTCTAACCTTGCATTGAATATTCAAATTGAAAGTAACCTCGTTATTTTTCAAATCTTCACTTAACGTTTCTTGTACATCTTCAATTACTTCGTTAAGGTTTAAAATTTCGTAGGTGATATCTTCAACTTTTGTTCTAGAATACGCAAGTAGATCTTGGATTAGGGTTTGCATTCTAAATGCAGCTTTCTGCATTCTTGTAAAATCATGCTTTGCCCTATCTGATAAACTTTCAAATTCTGTTTCTAGAATACGAGAGGCGAATATTTGAATTTTGCGCAGCGGTTCTTGCAAATCATGACTAGAGATATAAACAAACGACTGTAGCTCTTTATTCATTTTTTCGAGGTCTACATTTTTATGTTGTAGTTCGTTGGTTCGTGTTTGAACCATCTTCTCTAATTCGTTAGTGAACATTTTTTGTTCTTGAATATCGGTGCTGGTACCTACCCACATTTTTATATTGCCATCACTATCCTTTTGAGGGATAGCGCGACTTAATTGCCATCGGTATTCTCCAATTGCATTTCTAAAGCGATGTTCGAGTAAGAAGTCGGTTCCAGTACTTATAGCTTCTGTCCAGAGTCTAATATTTTCTTCCCGATCATCAGAATGTACAATTTGAATCCATCCTTCTTTATAAACTTGTTCAGGCGTTAATCCTGAGAAGTCAAAAACCGATTTATTAAAATAATTTAAGTTTCCTTCGGCATCAGATGTCCAAACAAATTGGGGCATAGAGTCTGCCAATAATCTAAACTTTTCTTCTCGCTCTAATAGCTGTTGTTGAAAATTACGCTCTTCTGTAATATCGCGTACAGTACCCAACAATCTTATCGGGTTGTTGTCTTCATCGTAGAATATTTTTCCTTTTGCATCGATCCAATGTATCGATTGGTCTTTCCATATTACCCGAGATTGGTATTGTAATGTTCCATCTTTAAATGCAGTTTCAAAAGCTTCTTTTCGTAGGTTAAGATCATCTGGGTGAATAGAATTCACCATAACCTCATGCGTTAAGTCTGTTTCGTAATCAAAACCTAAAATTTCATAACATCTTTTAGAAGCTATGATATCGTCAGTTTTTAAATCGACATCAAAGACCCCTAACTCGCTAGCTTCAATAATTAGGCCCAATTTTTCTTCACTTTCTTCAATAACATGTTTAGCCTTTACCATTGCGGTTACTTCGGTGGCGATGGCCATGATGCCCGTAATTTTATTATCCTCTTTTAACGGATGATAAACAAAATTAAAATATTTTGTTTCAGGAGTGCCTTGGGTGTTTAATACCACCGGAAATTCATAACCATAAAAAGCTTCGCCTGATTTGTATACATCATCGATTATAGGTTCAATAAGAGTTTTAAGCTCTGGCAAGCTATCAAAAACTGGTTTTCCTATAAATTCTTTATCTGTTTTATCTATAATTTCTAGATAACTTTTGTTAGCTATTTCCACTATATGGTCAGGTCCTCTAAAAATAGTAATGCCTAATGGCGCTTGCATAACCGTATTTCTAAATCTCTTTTCGCTTTCTTCGACCTTAATTTTAGCTTCGTGTAATTCAGTAACTTCTGCAGCAGTGTTCATTACCGCATACACTTTGCCAGATTCATCGAATAAAGGAGTAAAACTATAATTGAAAAAGAACGTTTTTAAAATACCATCTATTCTTAATTCAACTCTTTGGTTTTTAGTGTGAAATGGAATTCCTGTATGGAATACCCCACGAACTTGTTTGAATATTTGTTGATTTTCTAATTCTGGTAAGATATCTGAAAATAACTTACCAATTACGTCATTTCCTTTCCCCCAGGCATCCATAACAGACTGGTTTGCCAATGAGATCATCATTTCATCTCCAACATATACGGCAATAGGGAATGGGGCACTTTCGACCAAGGCTCGTATATTTTGTTCACTTTCCTTAATCTTATTGTTTAAAAGTGCTTGCGTGGTTACCTCTGTCGCAATGATACCAAGACCATTAATATTCTTTTCTAAATCTCTCTGCGGATAAACAATGAAGTTGTAATATTTCGTCTTAGCTACACCGTCTTGTACTAAATATAGAGGAGTTTCTAATGCGGTAAAAGGATTGCCGGTTTCATAAACCTCTTTAAATATTTTATCATAACCCTGATCGATCAGTTCTGGCAATAATTCGAAATATGGTTTGCCAATTACATCTTCACCTTTTCCCCAATACTCAATAATGGTATTGTTGGCAATGGTGATCACTAAATCTTCACCAGATAAAATAGCAATTGAGGATGGTGATGATTGTATAAGATTGTGATAACGGGTTTCACTTTCTTCAACCTTCTTTCTTGCCAATACGCGCGTAGTTACATCTTCTAATGTACCGTTTAGGCGATAGGCAATAGAGTCGTCATTAAACCATGCTCTACCTTTAGCATGTAAAATAATCTCTTTTTTGTTGATCAGGTTGTTAATTCTGAATTCAATATCATAACTGCCGCCCGAAGAATAATCTAATGCTATTTGAATTTCAGAGGCAACCCGACCCCTATCTTGTTCATTAATGGCATTAAGCGCATCTGTTAATTCAAGCTCGTTCTTATGAGGTAGCCCAAACCAATCTTTTAGTCTATCGTTAGCGGTAAAAATATTGGTTTGCGGGTTATAGTCCCACGTGCCCAACTCAGCTGCTGCAATGGCAAATTGTAATTGATTTTTACTTTCTTGTAATTCTGATTCAAACGATTTTTGATCGGTAAAACCTTTTTCTTGCACTATAATTAAGACACCCCCAATTTCACCTGTCTCTAATCGAATTGGGCTATAGGTGAATTCGAATTGATAATTGTATGTTTTATTATTTCTATTAAGAGGTAACGAAACTAATTGACGATTGGTAGTGTTACCGTTTCTTACATTTTTCAGGGCAGAATCTATACTTTGCCAATCTTTGGCAAATTTCAATTTCATTCCATTCCCTAAAGTATTATGGTTTCTGCTTAAGCCTAAGGTCGAGCAAAAGCTATCGTTACATATTTCGATAGATTCATTACCCCACGCAATACACATACTATATGGGGTATTGAGCATTGTACTAACATTTGCTTTTAATGTTTGCGCCCAATTTTTTAATTCACCTAAAGGGGTTTCTTTCCAATTGTACGATTCTATGAGTTTCCCCATTTCTCCGCCTCCTTGTAAAAAAATAAATGAAGAGTCGCCAGCGTGCATAAGTTAGTTTAAGGTTTGATGACAAAATTAGCCCTAGAAATTGAAGTATTGTTTTCTTCGCTTAATAAAAGTATAGCTTGTTCAATAACTTTTTTTAAACATTTGTATGAGCTTGGTTTTTGAATGTAATAATGAGCACCCAAATCATAAAGTTCATCAACAACATTAGTGTTATAAGATGTAGAATAAATTACAGTTGAAATGCTGGGTAATGAAGTGGATGATTTCATTTCTTTAATACATTCTAATCCAGTTTTTCTTGGCATATTCAAATCAAGAAATAATATATCTGGATTGCTACCTTCTTCAGAAGATAAAAATTCTAGAAGTTCAATTCCATTATGCAGAATTGTAAGAGCAGAAGATACATCTAACTCCTCTAATGCCTCTTTAAATATATCACAATCGTCTTTATCATCATCAACTAATAGTATGTGTAACTTATTCTTGTACCCCATATTCGAAAGTATTACCTATATTTTTACTGCTAACTTCTGACAATATGGTTTTAAAAATAACTTATTTTTTCTTTTTTAGCCCTATGATACAACTTATTATAAAGTCTGCTAAAAAAAGCGGTATTCATGTTATTTACAGTTATTGGCTAAGCTTGATCCTTTAATTAAGTGTAGCATCTAATTTATTTAAAGTCAAAGCCATATCAAAATATGACGCAGATACACCATTAAATAAATCGCCTATTTCTTCTAATCTTTTGATGTACCCTTTCATTAGAAATTTTCGCGGATAAAGGTCTTCATCTAATTCATCCCAATGTACGGGTGCTGAAACAGGTGCTTTCATGATCGGTCTAACCGAGTGCACCGATGCAATGGTATGCCCTCTGCGATTCTGTAAATAGTCTAGGTATATTTTACCATTTCTTTTGCTAATGGTGCGTTCTAAGGTAGTAAGTTCAGGCAAACGTTCTTCTACCAAATGACATAGCAGTTTAATGAAATTTCGAACTTCTTCATAGGTGTATGCATGCCCCATAGGTAGATAAATATGAATACCCTTAGAACCAGATACTTTGCAGAAGCTCTTAATGTCTAGGTCTATTAAAATTTTATGGAATGTCTTCGCTACCAGAATTACCTTTTTAAAATCCATGTTCTTCGGAGGGTCTAAATCAATAATTCCGTAATCGGGATAATCTAAACTTAACTTTCTTGAGCTCCACGGATTGATTTCGATACAACCCAAATTTGCCATGTAGATTAATGAAGCAGCATTTTGACACAGTAAATAGTTTATTTCCCGTTCAGAAGATTTTGAGTAAATAGAGATAGTTTCAAACCAATCGGGCAAATATTCATTATCCTTTTGGTAAAAACTTTCTTGATCAATACCGTTAGGGTGTCGATGTAAATTTTGCGGTCTATCTATTAAATGCGGTAATATGTATTCAGAAACGTTTAGGTAATAGTCAATTAAATCATACTTGGTAAGGTTTGATTCTGGCCAATAAATTTTATCTAAATTACTAATGGGTACTTTTAAGCCATCGATAGTAATAATATCTTTCGAAGGAGATATTTTTTTCTTTTGAACCGCCAGGGTATTCGGCTCAGAATTTAATTTAGGGATTTCACTTTTTATCCGTTTTAAAACAGGATTTCTAAGTAAATCGTTTTTTGTACGTTCTGAAAAGGTGACCTCACATTCTAATATAGGTTGTGTCCAATACGCTTTTCTTCCCTTTAATGGTATTTTTTTATCGAATACACTGGTACTGACCGCATAATTAGATAGCAGCATTTGCAGTTCTCTGCGACTTTTATCTGTAAAGCCCGAGCCGCAATTGCCAATATATTTTAATGTATTGTTTTCGTACTGGCCAAGAATTAACGAACCAACTAATTCAGGACTATTTGTAGATTCGGTATAACCGCAAATAATGGCATCGATACTTTGAATAGCCTTTACTTTTAGCCATTTTTCTGTTCTTGATCCTACAACATAATTAGAACTTTTTTCTTTGGCCATAACACCCTCCATACCTACTTCAATTGCTTTTTCATATAAAGCAGTTCCCATACCTTCAATATGATCACAATATTGAACAATGTTTAAATCACCAATGACATCTAGAATAAGACTTTTTCTTTCAATTAACTTTAGGTCAAGCATACTATGACCGTTTAGAAATAACATGTCAAAAACATAATAGCGTAATTCACCCTTGCTATTGGGGTAATTTTGTAGTTCTGCAAATTTTGAAACACCGTTCTTGTCTACAAGAACCACTTCGCCATCTAAGATGACATCATGTTCTATGGTAGAGAGTTCATCATATAATTTTGAAAACTTTGAATTGTAATTAATACCGTTTCTTGATTGTAATAAAACTTTAGTGTTGTTTATGTGCGAGATAACTCTGTAACCGTCCCATTTAAGCTCATATATATAGTTAGGGTCATTAAATATCTTTTTAGAGGTAGATGCCAACATAGGCTGTATTATCGAACCTAGTTTTAACTGGGTTGTAAATTTTTTTGTTCTAGTTTCAGATAACGGCACTAATATTTCTGCATCGTAAAAAGTAGAAATTGCGAAGTCATCTTTCTTTTTAAGTAACAGCCATTGCTCTGTATCGTTTTTAGCTGAGGTACGAACTAGGGCAAAACGACCGCCAATTTTTTTACCGTAAAACTTCAATTTAATATTACCGATTGCCAGTTGTTCCGAAAGCGGTTTATCTGTTTCTGTGATGTCTATTTCAAAAGTACCTGTATCCCAAATAATCATGTTCCCAGCGCCATAATTACCCTTGGGTATAGTGCCGTAAAAAGTTAAATATTCTAACGGGTGATCTTCGGTTCTAACTGCCAAACGTTTGTCGTTTGGGTTCATAGAAGGTCCTTTTGGTATTGCCCAACTTTTTAGCGTGCCATTTATTTCTAACCGCAGATCATAATGCAATCTACTTGCGGCATGGCGTTGTATAACGAAACGTTGATTTTGAGAAATAGGCTGTAGCACCCCTTTAGGCTCTGGGGTGTTCTCAAAATCTCTTTTCTCGTAATACTTTTTTAAGCTCACAGTTTAAGATGCTTTTTTCTCTCTTTTTTCTAGACTTGCTTTTAGTTGTGCCATTAAGTCTTTTGCAGGTGTAGGTTTAGATTCAAATTTTTCTGGCTTTGTAACTTTGCCTGTAGCCTTAGATTCTATGATTTTTAAAAGTTGTTGGTTATAGACATCCTTGAATTTGGCGAAATTGAACTTCTCGGTGTATTGGTCGATTAGAGAAATGGCCATATCCATTTCCTTTTTTATAATTTTTGTTTTTGGTAGTTCAAGTTCTTTGGTACTTCTAATTTCATCATCAAATCGTAAAACATGTAATACCAGCGCATCTTGATAAATACCGATGAGCGATAAGTGTTCTTTTTGTCGCATGACAAATGTAGCTACCCCTAACTTTTCAGTTTTCTTTAAGGCGTCGCGTAGTAATGAATATGACTTTTCTCCACCTTTTTGAGGTTTAATGAAATAAGGTTTTTTAAAAAGAACATCAGATACTTCATCTTCGGCTATAAACTGCTCAATGTCGATGGTTTTACTTTTCTTCATATTGGCATTTTCAAAATCTTCTTTTTCCAATACAATGTATTCATCGTCTTTTTTATAGCCCTTAACAATATCTTTCCATTCTACTTCCTTACCAGTTTCTTCATTCACCCTTTTGTAGCGTATGCGTGCGCCATCATGGCTGTCTAACATGTCTAAATCAAGTTTTCTATCCTCAGAACCTGAAAATAGTTTTATGGGTATAGATACTAATCCGAAGCTAATAGAGCCGTTCCAAATTGATCTCATAGATTTTAATTTAAGGTTACTTGTGCATAATATCATCTTAGTCTTTACGTAAGAAGAGATTTAATATGGGTCAATTTATGAAAGCGATTTTAAGCTTGATAACTCTAACTGGTTAATAATTAACCTGATTGAATAACCGCTTTTACATTCTTAAAACCTCTAAAAATTTACTCCTTATTATTGTTCATGATATATATTTTACATCAATTGAGTTTTTGAAGTTCTTCAATACCTTTCAAAGTCTGTTATTTAGATTTGGTTGAACCTCTTGCCTTAAGGTGGTTTTTATTTTTCTGCTCCATTGTTAATAATATTTTCGAAAATGATTTACTTTATTTGGAATATATCCTGAAATTTGGACAATGTCCAAAACAGTGTTTAGAAATTATGATATCACTTCCATAAAAGCTCTTTTAAAGGAGATAGGGAAGGAGCGCTATGAATGCGCCTTAAAGGATAATGGGCTGTTCGAAAATAAACCAATATCAATGGATGGTTTTTTTGTCGAGTATGAGACCGATACCCACGATGTTAATCTATATTATAAATACCCATCGCGAGTAGTATGTTATATAATGCCGGTACTGGGCTTTTGGAATGTTCCGAATGATTTTTGGGTAAGGGAACGAAAATAAATTATGTTTTAAGTTATGATGGTAGAAGATAAACACTTGATTAAAAAATCTGATAATAATCATAGGGTCAAAAGTCCGACGCAGACAGGTTTTTCGAGTCCTGCAACGCATTATAGTGAACCTCGAATCGATTTGAACGAAGTGTTGGTATCCAATTCATCTTCCACTTTTTTTATAAGGGTAGCAGATGATGAATATAGGGAGTTCGGTGCTTTTAAGAACGATGTTTTAATTGTCGATAAATCGTTGACTCCGAAATTAAATCAACTCGTATTAGCTGCCGTAGATGATAGCTTCAAAATTGTTAGAATAGATAAAATTAATGACGCTGAATTGAATATATGGGGAGTACTCACCTTTATAATAAAGTCGGTATTATGATAGCATTAGTAGATTGTAATAGTTTTTATGCTTCATGCGAACAAGTATTTAGACCAGATTTGATCAACAGACCAGTAGTTGTTTTAAGTAATAATGACGGATGTATTATTGCGGCAAATAAAGAAGCAAAGGCGTTGACCGAAATCCCCATGTTTCAGCCCATATTTAAGATAAAGAAATTGCTTGATGATAACGATGTTACCTATTTCTCATCGAATTATACTTTGTATAGTGATATGTCTAGAAGGGTGATGGATACTTTAATGACATTTTCGCCAAGAGTAGAAGAATATAGTATTGACGAAAGTTGGGTAGATTTAGGATGTATTAAGGTTGATGACTACACTACAATTGCCCATACCATCAAAGATACGGTCTATAAAAATACAGGAATACCCGTGGGCGTAGGTATTGCTAAGACAAAATCGTTATCGAAATTAGCTAATAAGTACGCTAAGAAAATCCCGAAAAACAACAATGTCTATGTGGTAGATAGTGAGCAGAAAAGGCAGCATTTATTACGTAACCTTCAAGTGAAGGATATATGGGGAATAGGTAAGAAACATGCTATTCGTCTTCAAAACAATGGCATACATACAGCATTGGATTTTGCCAATATGCCCGTAGCTTGGGTAAGAAAAGAAATGACCGTTATCGGTGAGCGTTTATGGCGAGAATTGAATAATATACCTTGTTTAGAATTGGAGACCGAAGCAAATGCTAAAAAGGGTATCGGAACTGCGAAATCATTCGGATTCAAGCTCTCCGACTACTCGCTAATAGAGGAAGCTTGTAGTTATTATGTAGCCGAAGTGGCAGATTTATTGCGGCAGCAACATAGTCTAGCCGCTCAACTAGAGATTTCATTACAGACCAATCAACATAGTGCGATAGATAAGCAGTATAGAAACAGTATTAGTATAAATCTAGATACACCGACCGATAGCACTATTAAGCTAACAAAAGAAGCTTTGAAAGGTTTGCGGCAGATATTTAAACCAGGGTATCGCTATAAAAAAGTGGGTATAAACTTAACACAGTTAGTGCACCGAAACGAGGTTCAGACCAACATGTTCGATAATCCGCATAAGAGCGAGAGTGATGTTATTACCAATCTAATCGATAATCTAAACGGTAAGTATGGTAAGAATAAAATTAAGGTCGCTACGGTAGGTAATCGAAGTAAAGAGTGGGCACTAATTAAAGAACATCGCAGTCCGCGGTTTACCACGCAATGGGGGGAGTTGATGACCATTGGTAAGGTTTAAATATGGCATTTTAGGTTAAATGAAATCTTTAAGAATTTATAATATGTTTAGTTCTATGAGGTAGGGGTATTGCCACAAGAACATATGGCAAAATCATTTCGTCCTCATAGTTTTTTTTAGTCCATAGAATATTAAATTAGCCAGATTTTGTGCCCGATTTGAAGTAAGCTATTTTTGTGAAATTATATGCGCTGAGTAGTGTACTAAATATATTATGTTTCATAGGATAGTAGATAATTGCTGTCAAGCCTAAAAATACTCTAAGTCTTTCAAAAGTTTTGAGCATAAAAAAAGCCTCTGAATTTTCAGAGGCTTTTTCTTAGTAGCGGAGACTGGACTCGAACCAGCGACCTTCGGGTTATGAGCTCCTCGTATGGAAAATTTCCAACGGTTTTATTGGGCTCAGCCGCTATCAAATTATAAAATCGTATGCAAAAACGTATGCAGTTTTAGTTTTCTATTAGTTAGCAATTTAGTGAAAAAAACATAGAGGTTAGTGTTTCGATTTTTTTATTCCAAGCATTTTTTTAAAAAAAATAATAAGCATTGAGAGTTATGAAAATGGACTGGGATTAATTTATTAAATAGATTATTCCTATTTAAACAAAAGCCATAAAATTTATTATTAAGGTCAAGTTCCTTACGGATATTCAGCCTTCATTAATAAGTTTGATTAGGGGTGAAATCTATTTAAACATAGATTGGTGAAAAAGTAAAAAAAAATCGGGACTTACATCTCTAATCGGACTTTTTATTTGAGTGAGAAAGTACGCCTAGGTGGTTTTTGTTAACGTACGTATAAACGTACCAGAGTACGTTTATCTTTTGTTTTGGTGGTTAAAGAGTATCTAGCGAATATTCTATTTAAGAATAAATCTACAATTTTACATGTTTAATTTTATTTCGGGATCTATAATCGCTCTAATTTTTAATGGGTTAACTAGTCATTATTTGAACTCAGAAGAGAATTACCTCAAAAATCAATAACCAACCAATCTTTTTTAATTTGTAAAATATGTGATACATCTTCGAAACTAACGACAGCAATCGCAATTGTATGGATATAATGGAAAGCGAATGAAGTTAAACGAGTGATTAGGCATTAAACAAACTAAGTGGTGGCTGTTATAGAATTAACTTTCCTTTTTTAATAGAATTACAGCTTTTACAATCGAGCGAAAAGTTGCCTTATCTTGAGTCTTTCTAGTAATAAATTATATTGTGGTTCTTGCATTTTATACTAGTGAAAAAGAAAGGGAAGTACACGGGTTCGTAAGAAATTTTTATGCTTAAAAAAAGAAATATTCAATAACTGCTACAGCCGTAATCATCAATAAAAGTGTTAGAATGCGAGCAACGTTTAATAGGCTTCTCCTTTTAATTTTTGGAATGTATATGTAGTAATCTATAAGTAAAAATACAGGTATAATGGATAAGGCACTATAAAGCCCTGAAAAAACTATATATAGTTCTATAAAAAACTTGTCTAGTTCTTTACATATTGCAGCCTTTGCATATTTTAAAGTCAAAATTGATGCATATATGATAACGGACCAGGATACTATATATACTGCGATTCTTATAAATTTTTTCATAATAAGGTATTAACTGGAAATCAGTAGTAATGCTTAAGGCTTCTTTTTTTTCTTTCATCACGTATAAACAGTACTAAGAAAATAAGCATGATCATTAGTCTAATTCCGCTTATCATCTTTTTATCTAATAAATCTTTTTTTGAGGGTAAATAAATTGCATTAATTCTTTCTGACCATTCTATGTTGTCATTATAGATTATATCAACACTGTCACCAACTTTTTTTGTGGTTCCAATGAGTAGCAAGTATGGTATTTCTATGAGGTTATAGGCTTTGCGATTTGTTGAAGTTTTAAAATTGTACTCTACCCCTAAAAGGACTTTGTTATAAAAGTTTTTTCTACCATAAATCTCATTAACAACCGTAATTTTTGCTTTTTTTCTATTCCAATTTAGACTATCTGAAATTACCTTTTTCTCAATCAGATGTTCAAAGGTGTTTTCTTGATAATTACCCTTTAATATTTGACCATCGGCAATCAAAAAATAAGAAAGAACTGCAATGATTAAAATGTTTGAAAGGGTTAATCTCATAGAATTATTTTAAATTTTGTGCATTGTGTCTTTTTATAACGCGAGTAAGTTATAGGTTAGTACGAATAAAATTTATTTTATTAATCCGTCACCTCGTTCTCGCATATTAAAAAATGTTCCGAAAAGCATATTTATAAAGCAATAGTAGCAAGCCAATTTTTTAACATCCACGAGAATAATACCATATATTGGGAAGACCACTATCATCTATAATTTTTACCCATCCTTCTAATTCTTCCATTCTATTTTCTTCTTCTGTTAAGTCAGTTTTGCAAGGGTGTTTTTTAGTAATAATTACTTTGACCTTTGTCCATAGACCATTGTGTTCTTTTGTTGGTAAAATTTGAACGTTATCTCCTTTTAGGGTTTTAATTATTCTTGCATTAGTATTTGGTTTTTCTCTTAAATTTAATCCAGGTTCATTAGCATAAAAGCCCAAAAGATTATTAACATTATCAGTAATAAAAGATTGCCATTCAACTAACTGGAAACCAACTTCATGAAGCTCACTTTCTTTTAACCAAAAATTCTTGTTTTTATACTTAATTTTAACGAATTCATCTTGTCTCTCGGTATAGGTCAAAGCCCAAAGTTCGTATCCTATTTCTCGAAAGTATTGTAATTCAATTTGTGTTTCTGTATTGTCTTTTTGGTCTACAAAGTAGATTCTGTAAGGAGATTGGTCTCCAATATTCTGATATACGTTTTTTGTTAATAGACCAATTGATTCTCCATTTGGTTCACTATAAACAGTGAAGCCGTTCTTTGGTGAATAAATGCAACATATTTCATTATCATCATTTTCTTCTGGTAAAATAAGGCCACTCTGAAGAACCTGGCCATACGTCATGTTCAATGACATTAATAAAAATAAAACAAATAGTTTATTCATTATATATTTACGGTTTTTTGGTTATTCTCCATCTAGATTTAGCTCATAATTTGGAATAAATTGTCTTTTATGATCATCATAATAAAGTGAGAACCATCCACCCATTCTTCCAACATCACACCAGATATCTAATTTATTATTTGTGGAACTATTAGCTTCTATATTCTGATATATTATTGTAATAACATTACCTACACCAAAGTCTAAATCGCTAAAATCAAGAACTTGAAATAATGAATTATCTCGTTTATTAAAAATTTCTAACGTTAACATTCGAGCTCTTTCCTCATTTTTATTTTTGGAATAAATACCAACAAAGTAATAATCTTTAAGAGTGTTTATTTGTAAAATTTCTATATTTTCAAATACATTATCATCTGAGGTATCTATGAGTTTAGATATATATTTTAATTTTAACGGTATAGTTTTTTGATTTTGTAAGCTTCGCCAAGTACCAATAACACTATCTTCTGATATATTAAATTCTAAAATAGCAGATTTTTTATCGTCATAGATTTCGTAGAGTTGAATATTATTGTTTTTTAAGATGCCTTCCAGTTTAATGGGATTATTGTATTTATCATATTTATAAACACCATTAACATTAAAACCTTGCTTGTCTTTTATACCAAAATAGCCCTCTGTAACTTGAATAGAAAGTGTTATGGGAGATTTTCCTATGGTTCCCTTATAGGTGTAACACTTATACCAACCTGCATATGTTTTCGTAATTGCAAGAATGAAAATTAAAGTAAATAATAATACTGGTTTGTTAGACATAAGTAGTTTTTAATATTGGTATGTTGCGGGCTTTAGCATAAAGCCTGTCTCGCTGCCCTTAGCTAATTGAATTGCTGGTTTATTTTAATTTTATAGTCTAGTTATGATGATATACAAAGCCTGATGAATTTTTATATGCTTCAAACTCAATTTTATCACCTTTACATAAGTGATAAAAACTTTGTTTTCGAGAGCGTAATCTAATAGGTTTACCAGTTACAAGTATTAAATAATATTCATCTTTATAACTACCTGCCCTTTTAACAGTGCCATGTGTTCTCAACTTCAATTTCTCTTTTAAATCTACTTTTAATTCATAAATTTTTAAATATTTAATCATTAAAAAGGCAATTGTTCCTGTTACTAAAAACAGCCAAGAGAATACTTTAAAAAAACCATGATTATCTATCGAACTAACGCCATGTTTATCAGCAATGAAAAATAGAAATGAATAAACTATAAAAAAGTATAGCAGCGTAAGTATTATATCAAGTATTGATTTATGCAAATGCTTTTTAAAAAAAACGATTTCTGATTTTGACAACGTTATTTCTTGTGCGTTACAACTTGCTTTGCGTAGTTTCATATATTCTACTCAATCGTAAATTTTTTTTTAAATATAAATTGGATTGAAAACACCATATAATTTGCGGTAAGAGCACACCCTTATTAATTTTAATAAAGCGTCGTATAACTTTATTTCTCCATTATGTATTCGCAATGGTCACCATTATAAAGGCATTTAGTAATTATATAAACCCAATTATCAGTTAGCTTTTCAGAATAAGAATGTTCTACATAATAGCCTCTTTTGTTCAGTATTATACCTTTAGGTAAATATAGTAAACTATGTTTTATTGTGGTATCGCATTTGGTTTCAGTTTTAAAATTAGAAAAATTTATAACCTTGTCTCTACTAAAGTTGACTTCGTCTATTTTATAGGTGTTTTTCTTCGTGGTAATTTCGGTTAATTTATTCCAATATTTTAGGTCGTTGGTATTTACACTCTTTTCAATTAAATGTGAATTTAAATAAACATAATTTCTGTCATTTGTAGAAGTAGAATCACATTCACTATCTCTTGAACAGCCAAAAGAATAAAGCGTGTCAAGATTATCATGAATAAATTTTACAGATTTGTTCAACTGAACAATACTTGATTCTGTGAATTCAATTTTCTCGTATGCTTCTGTAGGCTTCCCAAAAAATAGGACAGTTCATAATTCGAATTTATTAACTTTAAATTCAAACTGTCACGATGAAAAAC
>NZ_JBGQOO010000007.1:0-159661 GCF_052119685.1 Maribacter spongiicola
TCGTCTGCACCATCGACCATATCCTCTGGATCTGGCTCAACTACTGCTGTTGGATCATCATCATCGAAATCTTCGTAGTCATCCTCATCATAATTTTCCATGGTATACTCAAGCTTGGCACTGATTTTCACCAAATATTTAGTGTCTTCAGTTAAAACCTCAACCGCTTCAATACGTTCTCCTTGTCCGTTTCTAAAAGAGATAATATTACGATCATCATACCCATCTGGATATCTTTCTACCAAAAGTTTAAGAACTTCTGGGGTCAATTTTTTAAAGTCGACAATGACTCTATTTAAATGTGCGTTCTTGTCCATAATTACATATCTAAAAGGTAAGCAAAAATCAAGGGAGCAACAATTGTCGCATCACTTTCTATAATAAATTTAGGAGTATTAATATCTAATTTACCCCAAGTTATCTTTTCATTAGGTACGGCACCAGAATAAGAACCGTAACTAGTTGTACTATCACTTATTTGGCAGAAATAGCTCCAGAAAGGAGTGTCTGTACGCTCCATGTCTTGATATAGCATCGGCACTACACATATAGGGAAATCGCCAGCGATACCACCGCCAATTTGAAAGAATCCGATTCCGTTTTCAGAGTTGGCAGTATACCAATCTGCTAAAAAGGTCATGTATTCGATACCCGATTTCATGGTACTTGCTTTCAACTCACCTTTCATTACATAAGAAGCAAAAATGTTACCCATAGTACTATCTTCCCATCCTGGGCAAATAATAGGTAAGTTCTTTTCTGCTGCGGCATACATCCACGAATCTTTAAGGTCTATTTCGTAATACTCCTCTAAAACACCTGAAAGTAACATTTTATACATGAATTCATGAGGCAAAAAGCGCTCGCCTTTATCATCGGCATCTTTCCAAATTTTGAAAATATGCTCTTGTAATCTTCTAAAAGCCTCTTCTTCTGGTATACACGTATCGGTAACACGGTTCAAGCCTTTTTCTAACAGATCCCACTCGTCTTGCGGAGTCAAATCTCTGTAGTTAGGTACGCGCTTGTAATGAGAATGTGCTACCAAGTTCATGATATCTTCCTCAAGGTTTGCACCCGTACAAGAAATGATCTGCACTTTATCTTGGCGAATTACTTCGGCAAAAATTTTACCGATTTCTGCAGTAGACATAGCACCAGCTAACGAAACCAACATTTTGGCACCATTTTCTAATTGCTCTTCATAGCCCTTTGCAGCATCGACCAATGCAGCAGCATTAAAATGTAAATAGTATTTTTCAATAAAATTGGTTATCGCACCTTTATTCTTCGTCATCTTCAAATTTTGAATTTGTATTTGCTTTGTAATCTACATCAAAGGTATTATCATACTCTTGATCTATATCTTGCCCAGCAAATTTATAGCTAAGCATTTTATAATATAGTTTTGCCGCCAAGAAATCTGACGATTTTTCATTTTTATTAGGGCATAGTTCTACAATATCAAAACCTACCACGTTCTTATCTTCAAAAACCTGCTTTAAGAATTCCAATGTTTCATACCAAAGTAATCCACCTGGTTCTGGAGTTCCTGTAGAAGGCATAATAGAAGGGTCGAAAGCATCTAGATCAAATGTAATAAATACATTCTCAGTCATTGCTTCAATCACTTTATCTGTCCAATACTCATCATTGACCATATCATGGGCGAAGAAAGTTTTATCATCGTCCATTAATGTTTTTTCAATAATATCCATAGAACGAATACCCACCTGCACCAAATTTGTAGTCTGGTTAGCTTCATATACGGCACAAGCATGGTTATACTTTGTACCCTCATATGACTCTCTTAAATCGGCATGTGCATCTATATGTAATACCGTTAAATTATCGAAACATTCATTAAAGGCACGTATAGAACCTATAGAAATTGAATGTTCACCGCCGAACAAGGTTACAAACTTATTACGTTTAATAAAGTCTTTTGTAATGCTATGCACTTCGTTAACCATCGCCTCAGGAGAGCTATTCTCTGTAATTGGCGCTGTTAAATGAATACCTTGTCTGTAAACTTCAGAATCGGTTTCAATATCATACATTTCCATGTTTTCAGAAGCTTCTAAAAAAGCATCTGGACCTTTGTCCGCTCCCTTACCCCAAGTACTGGTTCCGTCATAGGGAACAGGTATCAAGATAATTTTTGATTTTTCTAGTTGTGCGAATTCATCGGAAATACCGGCATAATTCTTAGATGTACTCATGATATTTTAGCTATTGTTAAGTGGTTTTTTAGTACTATTTTCAATTCTATTATACGTATTTATATACCTATCGGTCGTTGTAACCAAACTATTTTTATTCATCTTCAGCAGTAACATCATACCCTAAAATATCTAAAAGGTCTTCTGCCTTTTGTTGGGCCCTGAACTGTTTGTAAGTGAAGTTACCGTTTTCATCCTTATCTATCAAAATATGTTTAGGCTGCGGAATTAAACAATGCTGTAAGCCGCCATAACCACCAATCGATTCTTGATAGGCACCTGTATTGAAAAAACCGATATATAATGGCTTCTCTCTTTTATACCTAGGTAAATATATAGCGTTCATATTCTGCTCGCTATTATAATAATCATCACTATCACAGGTTAGACCACCAAGCAAAACACGCTCATATTCATCGTTCCAGCGATTTATAGGCAACATGATAAATCTTTTATTGATTGCCCAAGTATCTGGTAATGTTGTAATGAAAGATGAATCGATCATATTCCATTTCTCGCGATCGTTCTGCTGCTTCTGATATAAAATTTCATAAATAGCGCCACCACTTTCACCTACCGTAAAGCTACCGAATTCGGTAAAAATATGAGGTACAGGAACATCAGCTTCTGAACATGTAATATTGATCTGATTTAAAATCTCATTGATCATGTATTGATAATCGTACTCGAAAGCTAATGAGTTTTTAATTGGAAAACCACCACCAATATTTAAGCTATCTAATGATGGGCACATTTTCTTTAAACGAACATATACTTTTAAACATTTTACAAGCTCATTCCAATAATACGCATTGTCACGAATACCGGTATTAATAAAAAAGTGAAGCATTTTAAGCTCAACCTTATCATTATCTTTTATTTGATTTTCGTAAAAAGGAACAATGTTCTTATACCCGATCCCTAAACGAGAAGTATAGAATTCGAATTTTGGCTCTTCTTCTGATGCAATACGAATACCTACTTTAAAGGTGTCATTAATAGCATCTGACAATAAATCTATTTCTTCATAATTATCAATAATAGGCACACAATTTTGATGACCGCTATTAATTAATCGTGCAATATTGTCAATATATTTATCGCGTTTAAAGCCGTTACAGATAACATATGTTTGATCTGTTAATTTACCATCTTTCTTCAGCTTCTCGATAATATTAATATCGAAGGCCGATGAGGTTTCCATATGGATCTCATTCTTTAAAGCTTCGTGCATTACATGCTGAAAATGCGAGCTTTTTGTGCAATAACAATAATGGTATTTACCTTTATAGTTATTCTTCTCTATAGCATTTGCAAACCAATTTTTAGCTCTTACTATATTTTCTGAAATTTTTGGTAGGTAGGTAAATTTTAAAGGGCTACCATATTTTTGCACCAACTCATTTAAGGGTATACCGTGAAATTGCAGGTACTCGCCATCTAAATTAAACTCTTCTTGTGGAAAATAATAAGTTTGATCAATAAGATCAATGTATTTGGTATTCATGAAATTAAGTTATAATGAAATTTGATAAAGTATAAATATAACAACTAGACTAACAATTGAAAGTTAAGAAAATGTAACCATCTTAACCAAAGTATCACACCAAGATTTGTTTCTGTGTGGTAGGTATAAAGAAATAATCATGCTGACTTTGCATGATTGCATTAAATAAATTGGAAGTTTGCTTTACTAATCGGCAACCTATCTTATAAGCCATTTGTGGGAAAAACTTCCAATTTCCCTCAAACCCGAACATAGAATTAAGATACATAATGTTCAGCTAAAAGCTTGAAATCTCGAACACACAAAGTAGCGCGTAAGAACAGGACAAATGAAATCAAAAAAAATGAAAAAACAAGGATTTTCATTTTTTTTACGACCATCAACATTTTTTTTAATAATTCTATTGAAATTATTTTAAATTGACCTATAACTAATTTATTTTTAGACAATTAACAAATAAAAATTAAATTATAAAAATGATAAATATACCTACAAAAGAATCTTTTCTATTCTACTTTCTAATTTTTGTTGGCAATTTGGTGGGTCATAGTCAAATTCCCACTGGTATTTACACCGATACCATTGAAAGCAATGGTAAAAAAAGTGTACATCAGGTTAAAGTAAATGACGATTATTTTATCTATAACGAGTATGAAATAGCCCCTAATAATTTTATAAAAACTGTAGGAGGATTTATTCAGATTGAAAACTCCGCATCGAATAGTCATTTAGTGGTTCGTTTAGAATTTAATTCAGATTATGAAAAGGATGGCGTAAGACAACTCTCTATCCCTTTTAGTATGGAAGGTGAAAATCTTAAAATGAATTGGTTTCAAGAATTGACCTTAACCCATAATTATCCTTCAATACAAGACCTCGACGGAGCGTGGCTTTTTGCTACCAGAGGACCAGATACCCGTCAAGAAAGAAGAGGGGAAGAAAACACTAGAAAAACCTTAAAACTTTTGATGGACAATACCTTTCAATGGATTGCCTATGACACGGAATCTTTCCGTTTTTCAGGAACAGGCGGAGGATCGTACAGTGCAGAAAATGGTATTTACAAAGAGCATATAGAATTTTTTTCTAAGGACAACTCTAGAGTAGGAGCAAAATTAGAATTCAATTATAAACTCGAGGGTGATGATTGGCACCATACAGGAAAAAATAGCAAAGGAGAACCCATGTATGAAATTTGGAGCAAAAGAGAATTATCAAGATTATAAGTCGCCGAGAATACTTTTCACAAAATCAATACCTACATAAATGACGAATTTAGGTAAGCAATAAATAACCTACCATTCATCGAAAATAAAATCTAAAGGGCTTTGCCCTGCTGTACTTTTTATATTTTTGATGATAAATTCCTACTTATGTCTAATTACATTAATCTTTTTGGATTTTTTGCCATCTGTTTAATTATCGCCTTTTTAGTGGTATTTCTATTTAGCGAGAACAAGAATTAGTTCGACAAGATTAATCTTAAATAAAGACATTAGTCATCGCTATATGGCAAAACAAAAAAACCGATTTATTCAATCGGTTTTTTTAATTTTACTAACCTAAGAAAATATTAATCTTTGATATACACTTATTTTGTGATGCTCCATTTCTTATCGAATATACTTGGTAATAAATGAGACAAATTCTGAAAGAAAATTACACCCAATACCCATACATAATGATAGGTTTACTCATAAACCTCAACAACCATTTCAACCTCAACAGCCATATTTCCTGGCAATGAACCCATGCCTACGGCAGCTCGCGCATGTTTGCCATTCTCTCCAAAAACAGCCACCATTAAATCTGAGTACCCATTAATGACTTTCGAATGGTCTTTAAAATCTGGTGCGGCATTGACCATGCCGTGTACACTGACTATTCTTTTTACTTTATTAAGATTGCCAAGTTCAGCTTTCAAAACCGATAATTGATTAATACCTACCTCACGAGCAGCTTGATAACCTTGTTCGATAGTTAAACTATCTCCCAACTTACCAACTATATTTTCACCATTAGCCTGTTTTGGACCCTTACCAGCTAAAAATACAAGATTACCCGTTCTTACCGCATGCACATAATTTGCAACAGGTGTGCCTTGATCACGTAACACGATCCCTAAACTATCTAAAGAATCTTCTGGGCTGTAATTCGTATCTGCTTTAGCGCTCGTAGTTTCATTTTCTTCACTCACGGTCCTATCTATATCTCCACAACTCAGTACAAAAGTGGCTAAAAGTATTAAAACACAGTATTTCATATTTTTCAAATTAAAGGTGATTATTTAGACTACAAGTTACCTAATACTTCATTATCAACACAATACCCCTAAATTTGACATATAATGTATTGCATAAAAAACAGTAAAAATTATGTAAATACTATTTTTTGTGCTTTCTGTCGTACTTAAGGTATCATTTTACTAAAAAAGCATTGATATTATTTCATTTTTATTAGTTTAGCAACTTAACCAAAACAACAACTAAATCAATTTAAATATGGACAGTTCTAACTCAACTTCTAAAGTAAACGCGAATAGGCTCTTTTATGCCAGCTGTTTCGCATTAATTACCACGGCATTCTCCTTTGCCATTGCGGCGGGTATATTAGACCAATTAAAAACAGAATTAGCATTAAGCGCCAGTCAAGCGGGACTAATAACCTCTATGTGGTTTTTAGGTTTCCCAATTGCTATGGTAATCGGTGGCTTAATTTATCATAAAGTAGGCGGTAAAGTAATTATGCAGTTTGCATTTTTTGCGCATGCCATAGGTATTCTACTATTAATATTTTCAGGAAGCTATATGGGTCTTTTAGTAGCTAACTTATTAATAGGCCTTGGTAACGGGTGTACAGAAGCTGCTTGTAACCCAATGATAGCTGATGCGTATAAAGGTAATAGAATGAGTACGATGCTAAACAGGTTTCACATGTGGTTCCCTGGTGGTATCGCTGTAGGTAGCTTGCTCTCTGGTTTTATGACAGATTTTGGTATTATTGGTCAAAGCCAAGTATGGTTATTATTAATACCAGCAGTAATCTATGCCTATTTATTTTATGGGCAAACTTGGCCTAAAGCAAAAATCGAAGAAGCTGCTACTATTAGTGGTAACTTAAAAGGCATGTTTACCCCGCTATTTTTATTTATAGGAATATGTATGGCACTTACTGCAATTTCTGAATTTGGTCCAAACCAATGGGTAAGTCTTATTCTTTCTAAAAGTGGGGCTGAACCAACAATAATATTAGCATTAACTGCAGGTTTAATGGCGGTAGCACGTTATTTCGGAGGTAGCATGGTTGCTAAATTTAACCAAACCGGAGTTCTTTTGGGCTCTGCTGTTTTAGCAACTTTAGGTATCTATTTATTTAGTACACAAACAGGAGCTATGGCTTATGTAGCAGCTGTAGTTTTCGCACTTGGAGTTGCTTACTTCTGGCCTAACATGATTGGTCTAGCTGCAACAAAAACACCAAAAACAGGCGCTTTGGGTATGTCTATTATTGGAGCAATAGGTATGTTCTCTTCTTCTATCTTTCAACCTATTATTGGTGGTTGGATCGATAAAGATGTTAATACTGTAGCGGAATCTTCATTAAATGTTTCTGGAGAAACTTTTAATGAAGCTAAAGTTATTTTTGAAAGTAATGAAAATTTGGAAAAAGCTGCTTCACTTATTAACGTTTCTGAAGAAAACTTAGCTACATCAATTAAAAGCGTTATGCTTGAGTCTGGTCAAGAAACACTAAGTACTATGGTTTTGTTTCCTGCTATCTTAATAGTTCTATTTACCATTTTATATTTCTGGCTAAAGAATAAAGAAAGTAATGTAGAAGTTGCCGCTGCGTAACCACTACAATTGACATAAAAAAAATGCCGAGCGATTGAATTGCTCGGCATTTTTTATTTGATCTAATATCAGTGTTTACTTTAAAAGTAATTCTAACAATTGTATGGCTGCATCACTAATTTTAGTGCCTGGGCCAAATACTGCCGTAGCACCAGCTTCCTTTAGAAAATCATAATCTTGTTTCGGTATTACTCCGCCAACAATAACCATTATATCTTCGCGACCATAGCTTTTAAGCTCCTTTACCACCTCTGGCACTAAAGTTTTATGTCCGCCAGCGAGCGATGATATTCCTAATATATGCACATCATTTTCTACCGCCTGCTTAGCCGTTTCTTTCGGAGTTTGAAAAAGCGGACCTATATCTACATCGAATCCTAAATCAGCATAACCTGTAGCCACAACTTTTGCTCCACGATCATGACCATCTTGCCCCATTTTGGCAACCATAATACGTGGTCGACGACCATCTTTTTCTGCAAATTGATCAGCTAGTTCTTGTGCTCTTTTAAAACTTGAATCATCTTTAATTTCTCTTGAATACACACCTGTAAATGAATTTATAATTGCCTTATGTCTACCAAATGCTTCTTCAAGAGCACTACTAATTTCGCCTAAAGTTGCTCTTTCTCTTGCGGCATCTACTGCTAAAGCTAATAAATTTTCTTGCGAATCGCCATCTTCAAGTTTAGTTTTAGCCGCTATAGTCAGTGCCTTTAACTTTTCAAGAACTACAGCTGTATTTCTACTCTTCTTTATTTCATCTAATCGCTGTAATTGCTGTCTACGAACCTCTTTATTGTCAACTTCTAAAATTTGAAGCTCGTCTTCCTCGGTCAATCGATATTTATTAACACCTACAATTACATCTTGCTGACTATCTATACGCGCCTGTTTTCTAGCAGCAGCTTCTTCAATACGAGTTTTTGGGATACCGGTTTCAATTGCCTTGGTCATACCACCAAGACTCTCAACCTCTTCCATTAACTCCCAAGCCTTATGCACCAACTCATGCGTAAGTTTCTCTACATAATAACTACCTGCCCATGGGTCTACGGTCTTGGTTATATTCGTTTCTTGTTGAAGATATATCTGAGTTTCTCTAGCAATACGCGCAGAGAAATCTGTAGGCAAGGCTATTGCCTCATCTAATGCATTTGTATGAAGGCTTTGCGTACCACCAAAAACGGCTGCAGAGGCTTCTATAGTCGTTCTTGCTACATTGTTAAATGGATCTTGCTCTGTAAGACTCCATCCGCTAGTTTGGCAATGCGTTCTTAACATTAACGATTTTTCGTTCTTCGGATTGAATTCTTTCACCACTTTTGCCCAAAGCATTCTTGCTGCCCGCATTTTGGCAATTTCCATAAAATGATTCATGCCTATTCCCCAGAAAAAGGAAAGTCGCGGTGCAAAATCATCAATCTGTAATCCCGCTTTTATTCCCGTTCTTATATATTCTAATCCGTCAGAAAGTGTATACGCCAACTCTAAATGCGCCGGGGCACCCGCTTCGTGCATATGATAGCCAGAAATACTAATACTATTAAATTTAGGCATGTATTTACTGGTGTACTCAAATATATCTGCAACCAATTGCATAGACGGTTTCGGCGGGTAGATATAGGTGTTACGGACCATAAATTCCTTAAGAATGTCATTCTGTATAGTACCAGCTAGCTTATCTAACGAAACTCCTTGTTCTTCAGCAGCTACGATATAAAATGCCATTATTGGCAATACCGCACCGTTCATGGTCATTGATACAGACATTTCGTTTAAGGGAATACCATCAAAGAGTACTTTCATATCTTCAACACTATCTATGGCAACACCTGCTTTACCAACATCGCCTACTACTCTTTCATGATCACTATCATAACCTCTATGGGTAGGTAAATCAAAGGCGACCGATAATCCTTTTTGACCTGCTTTTAAATTTTTTCTATAAAACTCATTACTTTCTTTAGCCGTTGAAAACCCGGCATATTGTCTGATTGTCCATGGGCGCAATACATACATGGTGGAATATGGTCCACGTAGAAATGGTGGTATACCTGCAGCAAAATTTAAATGCTCTATATCAGCTATATCTTCTTTAGTATATTTCTTTTTTAATGAAATTGTTTCTGCCGTAGTAAATGTTGATTCTTCTGTTTCTAAAGTACCATTCTTCTGAATATTATCAGGTAATACCGAATCATTCAATTGAATATGTTGCAAATCTTTTCTACTCATGAGATAAACGGTTTTGCTCTAGTTCTTCTGCCAATCGTTTTTCGATAATCGGAGTAATCAATGTTTTTCGAGGATTCTTTTTTACGAACGGATACAGTTCTATTTCCTGCGCCATTTTATCATTCTCATTTTGGTAGGCATTTGTACCTACCAAGACTAACTTTTTCGTATTGAATTTCTCTTGTTGCTTTTGAGCACTATCAGCAATTCTATTCTGAATCGTATGATTTTTTAGTTGTATTAAGAATCCGCCATCCTTTTCAATTGCCTTAAACAAAATCAATGCTTTCTCAGCTAATTGCGCGCTTATGGTTTCAATATAATAACTGCCTTCTGCCGGATTTTCCACTTTATCAAAATAGCTTTCTTCTTTCAATAAAATAAGCTGATTAAAAGCTATACGTTCTGCAAAGTCATTATCTTTTTTATATTCTGAATTATAATTTAAATTAAATACAGCATCAGACCCGCCTAGTACCGCAGACATGCATTCGGTAGTAGTTCTAAGCAAGTTTACATTATAATCGTAAATGGTTTTATTTCGTCTAGAAGGTTGTGTAGTAATGTGACATGGAACAGCAATATCATATGCTTGGACAAGAATACTCCAAAGATTACGCAACGCTTTTATCTTGGCAATTTCAAAGAAATAATTACCACCTACAGCTACCTTAAAATCTATACTTTTAAGTTTAGCGAGATTTCCGCGTTCTTGTAAAATATTCAAATATTCATTGGCATGAGATAAGGCATCTGCCAATTGTTGCACCATATCTGCACCAGCATTTTGATAGAGAGAAACATCTACACTCAATAAATTGTCAATATTAAGTGCTGCTAAATCATTAATTAGATTAATATCTGAAGGCATAGATTCATACCAATTTCCAGATTTTGCTAGATGACCAATAGGATCTATTTGAAAATGTATTTTATGAGAATCAGTAATCTTATCTAGCGTTTTAGTAATATAAGTTTTAGACAAAAATTGCATATCAAAATAGATATTGACAGCATTTAAGTCAATATTGTTCAAAAGAATAGCTCCATCTACTACATCAGTAGGAACAATATACCGAATAGCTTCAGCTCCTTTTGCTATATATTTCAGTGCCTTTTCATTAGCCATTATGGCATTACCTGCGTAGATAACCTGACCAATATTCCAAGAAGTAATATGAGATGAAGTAACCGTTATGTGTTCTAAATCTTCTGCATGGTAGAAAGGTTTTACTTTAATGCCCTCTGGAGAATTATATACCACTTCTTCATTATAATCTTTCCCCTTTATATCGTATTGAATTTTCTGTTTCCATTCTTTTTCAGAAATGGGATTAAAATTTTCAAATAAGGTCTTACCCTTCATACAAGACGTATTTTAATTTAAAAAACAAGTTCGTTTAATGTGTATTTAAAAAAGTATCAAATACATACTATCAAAGATACGATAAGTAAATTGTGTTCTAGAACGACCCTATTCTATTAGTTCGACAGCGTTAAGATTGCGAATATGTTCTGTTTCAATTCGTGACAACTCTTTCAACACTTGTTTCTCAAAAAGGGCTGGAAGCTCTTTTAGCGGGGTGCCAACAGGAGCTTCCCAATTAATATAATCTTGAAAACGAATACCGTCGATAGTTCTAGCGTTATATGCACTTCTAAAACGTACACCGCCATCATTGGTACTGTAGCTGTATGCCAAATAATTTATGTAGTGCGATTTTTTATTTATCCAATACATAAAAACATCATCGTGATCAGTACCTCCACCTTCTTTACCAAATGTTACTCTAATAACATCGTAATCTTCACCTTTGATAACAGTTTCACCAACATATTCTTTGTGTACCGCTTTATCATTTAGTTTATGTGGCAACGTGGCAAAATAAATAACTGAATTTAAGGCATTACTATATTTTGCTATGTCTTGCTCAGACAAATCAATCAACTGATCATTGATCTTTCTAGAAAAAGAACCATTTTGTAATACATCTTCGATTTTATTTTGCACACTATCCTTAAAATTAACGCGGTATAGGTATCCATCGTTATTATTAAAAGTGTACATTTTATTTCTAAATACGAACTCATAATTAGCGGTATCATAAAAGCTACCGCCATGTGCTTCTATAGCATTTTGCACAATAGCCAATGTGGTCTCTTCCTTCAATTCTTGTTCAGCTTTTTCACTTTGGCCTTCGCCAATAGTGCGCTTATCAACATCTTTACAACTAACAATTGACAATAATATAATACCAAAAACTATTCTTAAAAATTTATACATGTTTAAAAATTAAATTGAACCATAGGTGACTTACAGAATTCTATCACTACGAAAAATAATAGTCGAAGGAGATATTTACACCTAACACGCCAAAGTTATTATATAAAAGAACGGTTTAACAGATTGGTTATCATAATTAATGTTAATAAGAAACTGATTTTCAAATAAGAGCAGAAAATTAGCCATAAAGAGAAACCGCGCTAATCATCAACTTATATTGAAGATTAGCGCGGTTTACTTGTCTTTACCAAAATATATAAGCAAGACTATATTTTATTTAGATTATTCTTGATTGACAACAAAAGCATGAATTACACCTGGTAACCAAGCTAGCATAGTAAGTAGTATACTGACCAATAAAGTTGTACCTATACCATGTTTTAGAAAAACGGCTAATGGCGGTAATAAAATATTTAAAATTATTGTTAAAAGAGACATAGTATTATTTTTTTGGTTTATTCAAAAATACTGTGTCCAAACCTTATAGCTTAACTCGATTCATTCGAATGATAACCTAAAACGCAGTTATACCAATCTCTTGGGTTGTTAGTTTTTACGGTCCTCCAATAATTCTTCAATAATATTCTTTAATCTATTTAACCCAATTGGTTTTACAATATAATCTGAGATTGCACTTATTTTCTTTGCTCTTTCAATATCTACAGGATCTAATGAAGACGAAACCATATAAATAGTGATCTTTTTACCTACTCTAGGTTTAATTTTCACGTATTCTTCCATGAACTGAAATCCGTCCATGATTGGCATATCAATATCCAAGAAAATAACATCTGGAAAAACAGAATCTTGATCAAGATTATCAAGCATAAAATTTATAGCCTCTTCGCCATCAGAAAAAGCCATGATTTCCATTGGCAATTTCGTTGATTCTAGTGCTTTTACCATTGTAAAACGGTAAATAGAATCATCATCAACAATACATGTTTTTAAAACGTCATTCATAGTAAGCTTAATTAAAAAATTATTGTAAAAGTTGTACCAACATTGACTTCACTTGTGGCGGTAATCGAACCACCCATAGCTTCAACTTGAGTTTTAGTAAGGAACAAACCAACACCCTTTGCATCTGAGTGTCTGTGAAAAACCTTGTTTAGTCCGAATAATTTATGACCATGTTTTTCAAGATCAATACCCAAGCCGTTGTCTTTAAATGTAATAATATTTCTACCATTCTTAAGCTTAGATTTTACTATTATTTCTGGCGTCCTATTTTTTGCTCTATATTTTATGGCATTGCCAATCAAATTAAGGAAAATACTTTCCATATATATTCTATTATAAGTGATGTTCGACACTTCTATAAAATCTCCTTTTACAACAGCATCTGAAGTTAAAATTACACCACTTAATGTTTGGGTCGTATTTTCTAAAATTTCATTTAAATCTACATTTTCCAATTCTTCTTGAGCATCACTAATTTTAGTTTTTAATGCTTCTATCAATGTATTCAACGTTAAAGTAAGGCGATCGATTACAGTATCGAACTTGCCGAATATATCTAAGCGCTCTTCATCATCATCTGAAAGCTTATAAATCTCCATTAACGAGTTTAAATTAGCTACCGGTGCTCTTAAATTATGCGAGGTTATTTGGGTAAAATCTGCCAATTGTTTGTTCTGATGCGAAAGCTTTTGGGCAACTATTTCTAATTCTTCTTTGGCTTCTATTATTTTCTGTTCGGCTTTTTTCGATTCGGTTACATCCTGGCAAGTACCGACCATTTCAACTGCTTCGCCTTTTTGATTTGAAATGACATTTGCAATAATCTTTATAGTTTTGATTTTGCCAGTAAAAGTTATGATTCTGTGAGTAATATTCTTAAATTCCTGTTCCTTTTTAGCAAGTTCAAAATGCTTCAGAACCTCATCTTTATCATCATCATGAACCATTGCGAAATACGTTGCAAAATCCAACGTAAATTGTTCACCCTCGTAATCTAGAAGCGCGAAAAGATTATCCGACCAAATAGCTACATCTTCTATAATATTCCACTGCCAATGACCCAATAAACTGAGACGTTCTGCAAGATTTAATAAGTCATTCCTTTTACGCAATTCATCTTTAACCTCATTAATCTTAGTGATATCTGTGATAACCGCTATAAAACCTTCATTTAAACCATCTTTATTTTGAATGGCTGTTAAAGATTTTAGCCCAGGAAAAGTTGATCCATCTTTTCTTTTAAAAGTCCATTGCCTAGTATTAAAAATCTTCTCGTTTCGATAGTTAAAATCAGCATCATTAGAATCTCCTTTAAATTCAAGTTCCATATCTTTTTTAAAGACATTTAATTCTTCTTCAAATAGATACATTTCAGGCTTTTTAAACCCTATGATTTCCTTTGCCGAATAACCTAGTATCTGTTCAGCACCACTATTAAAACGATTAATTACTCCGTCTTTATCTGTAGTTATTACTGCAATAGATTTTGAATTGAATATAGCTTCTAATTCCTTATCAGCTCTATTTAGACGTTGCTCGGTAAGCCTAATATTACTAACATCTTGTAAAATACCATAAAATCTTGTTGGCACTCCAGATATACTTTCCACTTTACCTGTAATTTTCGCCCAAATAGTATTCCCTTTTGCAGTAAGCATTTCTACATCCATATCTACAGCAGAACCATAATCAATGGCATTTTGAATAGCAACTTTAGCAGCTTGTTTATCTTCATCAAATTTAAAAAATTCTAATGCACCATCTACTGTTGGTCTAAAATCATCAGCAACCTCATAAATTTTATAAGCCATCTTATTCCATAAAAGCTCTTGAGTAGAAAGATTTATATCCCATGTTGAAATACGTGCAATTTCGCTAGTATCGTTTAAAATAGATTCAACACGTTTTTTCTCAAGTTCCTTTTCTTTTTGCTCTGTAATATCACCAGTGTGCATTAAAAGTCCGCCAATTTCTCCTTTAGAGTTATACCACGGTCGAACATCCCAATAAATCCATTGAATAGAACCATCTGCACGAGGAAATGGTGCTTCATCATTTATATTTATTGCACCCTCAAGACATTCTTGATGGTCTTTTTTCCAATCATCACCAATCTCTGGAAAAATATCATAATGACAATGACCGATTACATCTTCTTGCTCTAATTTATAGTCTTTTAACCACCGTTTAGACACTGCCAAATACACCATATTTTTATCTAGCATTGCAATAGCTGTAGGCGTTTGTTCAATGAATATTTGGTGATGCTTTTCCAGAATCTCGGTATTATTAGGATAATGACTCAATTTATTAATTTTAACAAGTATATATGTTAAAAATAGTAATAAATTACTGATATCTAATGAAACGGGAATATGACGTAGCCTAAAATGATTTTAATTATTAATGGATACGTTTTAAAATGAGGTAAAAAAAGTCAGCTATTTTTATTTATACAAGACAGCCCTCAAGATTTTGAATTTTTGAGTTCTGATTAAGAAGGAACTTATGAGGATATTTTGAACGGTTTTAAGAACTTCCGGAAGCCGCTATTGGTAACCAAGGAAATTACGATATACAGTTAGTACTTAAATCACTAAGATGAATTTAAGCTATATTAAGTTTAATAGTAATTTTCACTTCAATAAACTAGCAAAATTGTACGATGCATTTACAAGATTTTCTCTACTATTTTCCATAGCTTCTTTTAGAGTAGAAATACCTCTTACAATGGAAGAAACATAGGCTAGTCCGAATTTTTCCTGTTGTGCCACGCTAATACTTACCGACCCGCACAAGGCTGCAACAGGTATATTTTTAGAGGCTGCCGATGTAACTACACCATCTATAGTTTTACCAGAAAGTGTTTGTTCATCTAACTGCCCCTCGCCGGTTATAATCCAATCTGCTCCTTTGATTGCGTTATCAAAATCTGCTAGTTCTTTTATTAAATTATTTCCTGAAATTAATTCGCCATTTAGAAAAACAAGTGCGCCGCCACCGACACCACCAGCTGCACCAGCGCCACTAACTTTCTGTAAATCGATTTTATACCGATTTTTAATAATTTCTGCAAAATTGCATAAACCTTGATTCAGATATATTATCTCATTTTCAGAAGCACCTTTCTGTGCCCCATAAATATATGCGGCACCTTGTAACCCATAAAACGGATTGGTAACATCGCAAGCAACTTTAACCCTTACCGAATCAAGTCTATTATTCTTATTGGAATCATCTATAGATTTGACCTTTGAAAGATTTTTACCGATAGGACTTAATTCTTGACCATTATCATCTAAAAAACGATACCCCAAAGCATTTGCCATGCCCATACCACCATCATTAGTGGCGCTACCACCAATACCTAAAATTATTTCAGTGGCACCTTTCTCTATTGCATCATAAATTAATTCCCCAGTACCAGATGTGGTGGTAACCATACAATTAAACTCATCAACATTCAGCAGTTTTAATCCTGATGCTTCTGCCATCTCTATGTAGGCTATTTTAGTTTCATCAGAATATAAATAAGAAGCATTAATAGGTCTAAAAAGAGGGTCGTTTACAGTAACGATAATCGTTTCTCCTTTTATATAATACTTAGCAATTTCCATAGTACCATCACCACCATCAGCCAAAGGTCTTTTTATAATTTCGGCATCTTTAAAAACCATTTTAATACCTTCTTCTACGGCATCGCAAAACTCGAATCCGGTTAAAGAACCTTTAAACTTGTCTGGAGCTATTACAAATTTCATCGGCATAGTTCTAATTCAAAATATTAGGTAATGAAATACTGAACAGTACAATTAATACAAAGTAACCTAGTAATATTGCTACCTCTTTCTTACCGGAATAATAGGTAACCTCTAGACCTTCGTTCACTTTTCTTTTTACGGTATAACTTACGGCAAGAGCAACTAAAATTGTCACCAAACAACCTAAAGCATTCCACCAGAACCAAAATATTTGTGGTACATATAGCCATAGATAAATATTGAACAACACTCCAATTACGATACCGATATTGGCACCAAGTGCATGTGTTCTCTTAGTAAGAATTGCCAAAATAAAAGCTGCTAAAATAGGACCATAGAACACAGAACTAATCTTATTGATTACTTCTATAACCGTGCCTTCTATATTACCTGCAAAAAATGCAAAGAACAAACATACCAGACCCCAAAAAATGGACAACAATTTTGAATACGTCATGTATTTTTTATCAGGCATATTAGGGTTGAATCTTTTTACAAAATCTTCCATAGTTACAGCCGATAATGAATTTACCGTTGAACTTAAAGTTGACATTGCTGCTGACATAATAGCCACAATTAAAATTCCAATAACACCATTAGGTAAATATTTGATAATGAAAACAGGCACCATTAAATCGGCTTTTTTTCCTTGTAGAGAACCAATATTAGCTTGATAAACAGTTTCCATCTGTTCTTGAAAAGTAACATCTTGTAATAACAATGTACCTAATACAAGACCCATTATACAATACGTCAACGTAAACGGAAAACGAAGGAGACCGTTTGCCATCATCAGTTTTTTAAGGTTAGACATGCTGCTAGAAGACAATAAACGCTGCGACTGGGTTTGATCTGTACCGTAATAAGAAGCGTAAAGAAAAAAGCCACCAATGACCATGGGCCAAAACCCAAATTCATCATTACCATCGGCATTATTGAAACCCCATTTATTAAAATCTACAGCAGTAATTCTGTCGGTATCTACATGAGTAAGAAAATTATCTACTCCGCCAAGCTCACTAAATCCAAAATAAAGACAAATGATTATACCTATAAATAGAATACTCATTTGAATAACATCTCCCCAAATCACTGCTTTCATTCCGCCTTGAAAAGAATAGACCATGGTTATAAGCCCGATTAGCAATATAGATATCCAAAACTCTAATCCGATAGTAGCCTGTAATATTAACGCCATGGTATAGACCATAACCCCTGTGGCTACCGACCTACTGATTTGAAAAACAAAACTTATTAATAATCGAGAAGAAGCATCGAATCGTGTTTCTAAGTATTCATAGACACTTACAATACCTGATTTATATAGCGTTGGCAATACTGCAACGAGTAAAAAAGCCATTGCCAAGGGCACACCTAACTCGTAGGTAAGCCATTGCATACCACCACCTTCTTTAAGGCCGACAAATGCAGGTGCCGAAATAAAACTGATAGCAGATAATTGGGTAGCCATTGCAGACAAGCTTAAAGGCAACCATGATGTTTTACGACCACCCAAGAAGTAATCTCCACCAGTGTTATTGTCCTTGAACAAGAAACCCAAACCTAAAAAACCTAATAGGTAAACGACAATAATAATGTAATCAATGTAATTCATATCCTAGTTTTTATTTTTTCTAATCAGAAGTCCAACCCCTAAAATACCCATTATGTAAAATCCGATTATGAAATAGTCAATGTAGTTCATATTAAAACCTTTAAATCATTTTATACAAATACACTAATCAGTATTCACCATATCAATAAACAAAGCTGCACTCCATGAAAAATTGTTGCCACCATAACCAGGGGTATTCGCTTCACCAGTATCTTTTCTACAATCAAAATATTCGTAGAAGCCATATTTCTCGATAAGCTCAATACTATCTTGTTTGATACGTGCTGATACAGCATCGAATCCGTAATTTTTCAGTCCTAAAAAGAGCATCCAGTTCATATTGATCCAAACAGGACCTCTCCAGTATTTTTTCGGATTAAATCGATTGTTTGTAGGATCAAATGAAGCACATAAGTATTTATCATCACCGCCGAATTTATCCATCATTGTTTTCACTAAGATCTCAGCTCTTTCTTGAGAAGGAATGTTTGCGAACAATGGCGAGAAAGAGGAAGACGTTATATGACGAATTGGTTTTTTATTTCTTAAATCGTAATGGACATAAGCGCCTAATTCAGCATCAAATAACTTTTCATTAAAGCTTTTAATACTTTTAGCTTGCCATTTTAAAATGGTCTTAATTTTCTCTTCATTACCGCCAATCATAATATACATATCGACTAATGCCTGATTAGATTTAATCAACATGGCATTAAATAAAGGGTCTTGAACCAAAAACGGGGAAAGCTCTGCTATTTTGGCATCATCATAATTGTTTTGCTTAGCAATATCAATGATATTTAAATAGTGATCATATTCTCTTTTAGTCGGACGCTGAGAAGCATCTACATGCGTAGTATCTTTTCTAACAAAAGTATATTCTGGTGGATTCATCGTTTTCCAGATATCATCCCAAACAGGAGAATTGTCTGTACCAGATTCCCAGTTATGATAGATGTACACCAAACCTTCATCTTGAGGATCTCTTTTTGAATAGAAGTACTGGTGATTTTCATATACCTTATCAATTTCTTCTTTGATAAAGTTGAGCATATCATCCTTATCTTCTGCAATACGATACATTTCTTGCAGCACAAAACCCGTTACCGGTGGCTGCGTCATACCCGTAGACCTATATTTTTTGGATGACAAGGGATGTAATTCAGATTGATGAAAATCTGCACCTGGAAAATAAGAATCGTTATCTGTATGAAAAACGATATGTGGTATAAAACCATTACCCCATTGTGCATCAAGCAAGGTTCTCATTTCAGTTTTTGCTTTTTCAACATCGTAATGGGCAAAACCTATAGCAATAAATCCAGAATCCCACTTCCATTGAAAAGGATATAAACCAGCACTAGGTATGGTAAAACCACCATCTTGAAAATTTGCATCTAAAATTGCAATTGCCTTCTTATATAATTCTTCCTTCATATTCTTTAGTAAAATAAAACACATTGGCAATTCTCCAACCACCAATGTGTTTAACAATTAAACTTAAACTAACACAACTTCTTCTAGAAATTGAAGGTTGCCGTTACGAACAATCTTCTTGGTAAAATTGGTCTTCCAACAAAAAACTCAGATTCTGTTTGACCAGCTGAACCAGCTCTAGGGTTACCTTCTGTAATACCATCACTATCGAATAGATTAAAAACTGATACCCCTAAACGAAGCGACTGATTAGTGTCTTGTTTTGAGAATGTATATCCAGTACCTAGTCTACCAATAGTAATAGCATCTAATTCTATGTTGTTGGTGTCATCTGTAAACTTTTCACCAGTATAGTTGAATCCGAAATTTGCATCGAAAGCGGCATTATCATAGTACAAGCCTAATCCGCCCAATAAGTTTGGCTGTCTTGCTAATTCATTACCAACATTTGCTTCTGTAGATGTACCGTTTACTAAATCGAAATCGGTGTTTTTAGTAATTTCATGATTTTGATAGGTAGCATTACCTCGAAGTTTCAAGAATTGTGCAAGGGTATAATCCCAAGTAGCCTCAATACCTATAGTTCTTGTATTTTGCTCTGCTCTTGTTTCATCGATCAATTGACCACCTACAATTGCTTGGCGAATAGATACACGATCTTTAAGACCTACATAATAACCTGCAACAGAACCTGAGAACTTATCATTTCCGAATTTGGCACCGGCTTCAAATTGAATAATATTTTCAGCATCATAAGGACTTTCAGAAATACCAGGTACCGGAGCAAAACCTCTTAATTGCGGAAAGAAATAACCTTTAGAGAAATTAGCATAAAGGTTGGTTGTTTCAGTTAATTCATATAAACCAGCTAAAGACAATGCCCAAGCACTTGCATTTACTTCGGTTCTTAAGAAAGAACCGTCTGCAGTTTGTACATCACTAAGCTCTGTAGTAATATCTGGAGTAGTATAAACGGTTTCGCTCATAATACCACCACGACTGTTGATACCATCTGTATGTTCCCATCTGAAACCAACATCAAAACGCCATTTGTCTAAAATCATCTCATCTGTAACATATAATGCTACTCTATTTTGAGAAAGAAAGTTATTAGCTGTCTGACCAATACGATTGTAAAGTCCGCCTTGCGAGTACACTACATTAGTACCATCAGCATCGGTATAATTTAAGTTTACCAATTGCGGATTATTATTGAATTCTGTTAATACTCTATACTGATAGTTAACATCTTCAGCCTCTGTACGAGCAATGTAAGAACCTACCGTTACGTTATGATTACCACCATTTGCAGTTTCAATAGATTTTGTCAAATTGATTTCGCCAGAGTAATCTGTCATTGGGCGTAAACGATCCACATGTAAATTATCGATTACTAGATCGTTACCGTTAATTTGAGAACCCGAACCACTTTGGTAAGCTGCAGTATACCCTAAGTTACCAGGAGCAATACTTTCCACATAATTATTAAGGGTGATAGGGTTTCCGTTAGCACCATTTCCACCAACATAAAGAGCAAAATTGTGCTTGTAATTAGCATACTTGATTTTAGAAGTCAACTTAAGGTCATCTTCAAATCTGTAATTAAAATCACCCATTAAATAACCACCAGTAGTAGAAACACCATCAGCTATAGGACTATTGTAAGTTCCACCGGGAGTATTAAATGAAGTATTGGCTAAATCACCAGATAACAATTGTTCAACTGGGTTACCATCATTACCGTTTATACGCTCTCTGCTACCACCACTTAAAGGAATAGGAAGATAAAATTGTGCCTTATCGTCAATAAACTGTCCGCTTAACGTAAAAGAACCGTTATCAAATTTCTTTTTGATGTTACCTCTAAATTGAACACCTTTAGTTGGAAGACCTACATCTATAGGACCTCTATCATTACGAACAAAACCTGTAAAAGCATAATATGTATTAGAATCTTCACCACCTAGTTGACCACCAGAATAGAAATCAGTTTTAATTCTACCTTGGTTGGCAACTTCAATATTAATAATGTTACCAGGGTTTGTATCACCCGTTTTACTTGTATAGTTTATGATACCGGCAACAGAACCTGCGCCATATAATACTGCAGCACCACCACGAACAAATTCAACACCTTTAAAACCAATATCAGGTCTTGCATACACATCATGTGCAGAAGAATTTAGTCCGAAAGAACTGATTAAAGGCATACCGTCGTACTGTAAAGGGTTAAAAACATACTGACCACCAGAAGGCAAACCTCTAACGAATATGTTACTTGCCGTTTCACCACCACCACCTTCAGCAGTAATACCAGGTACACTTCTAAGAATATCTGCCTGGCTGTTTGCAGAGAGCTTCGTAATCTCTGCCATTTTCACAGAGCTAATTGACAGTGGCGCCTGCTTTTGCGAACGGAATGTACTAGAAGCAGTTAATACCACCTCATCTAATAATTGACCACCTTCTTGTAGCACTATATTTACCGTCTGTGCTGTACCATTTAAGTTTAAAGATTTATCAACAGATGTAAACCCTATATATGATACACGTAATATCTGGGCACCGGTAAGGTCAGTTGAAAAAGTAAAATTACCATCAAAATCTGATGTTGTACCCGATGTGCTACCAGTAATTAAAATGTTAGCACCGGGAATTGGCTCTCCTGAATTGTCTGTTACGGTTCCTGAAATATTGGTCTGTGCAAAGGAGCCTGCACTGATAAGAAGTCCGATTACCGCAAAAATAATTTTCTTCATAATGTTTGAGTTTTTTTTAAGTTGAATCGATTTAAATTATCAAATCGTTGATTTTGAGACCAAATTATATGAATACATCATTCCTATAACCAAATATTAACGAAATATCAATGCAAACGTTTGCACAAACGTTTGCAATTTATTTTGTAGTATTGTATTTCACTTACAACCATCATAATTCACTGATATTCAATTATGAGCAAAAAGAGAAATACTACTTTAAAAGAACTGTCAAAAGAATTAAGCCTATCTATTTCGACAGTTTCTAGAGCATTGAATGACCACCCAGATATTAGCCAAGACACGAAAGAAAGGGTTAGAAAGCTAGCTAAGCAAATGAATTATGTGCCCAATTTATTTGCAAGAGGCTTTCGCTCTCGTGAAACTCATATACTAGGAGTAATCGTGCCCAACATATCTCATTTGTTTACCTCAACTATTTTAAAGGGAATTTTAGAGGAAGCCGAACTACGTGGGTATCGTGTTATTATTTCAGAATCAAACAACAACGAGGTCAAACAAGTAGAAATGTTAAATACCATGACACAATTTGGTGTTGATGGTGTATTAATGTCTTTGTCTAGAAAAACAACCAACGTTGAAGAGATATTAAAAATACTAAACCGCATACCTATAGTCCTCTTCGATAAAGTATCAAGTAAAATACCTTGTACACAAATTGTTATCAATGAAGAGGAAGCAGCATTTAATGCTGTTGAACATTTAATAGAGCTAGGTAAACAGCGCATTGCTATTATAAAGGAAACAGAGAATTCTTATAATTCTGAAAAAAGATACGCAGGCTATTTAAGGGCCTTAACTCAATATGGTATACCAGTGCGTGATAAGCTTATTTTAAGTACTGAAGATATTTCATTAGGCAACGGAAGACGATTGACCAATATTCTTTTAAGCATGAAGAAACGCCCAGATGCTATTTTCGCCATTACCGATAATGCTGCTATTGGTGCAATAAAGGCACTGCACAAGTTCAAGGTAAAAATACCTGAAGAAATAGCCGTAGTAGGTTTTAGCAACTCTATTAACTCCACCATCGTTAGTCCCGCACTAACAACAGTAGATCAACCTGGTGATAAAATAGGAAGAACGGCAGTTCGCTTTTTAATTCAAGAACTTGAAAACCCTACCAATGATGTAATGACAAAAACCGTTGAGATCAAAACCAGCCTTATCGTTAGAGACTCTTCTTTAATGGTATAAGGTTAAAGGACCTTTTTTTAAATAAGTAGAACATTACAACGGAATATTACCATGCTTTTTCTTTGGTAAAGTAGCTACTTTATTCTCGAGCATTGTATATGCTTTTATTAATTTTCTTCTGGTATCTTTTGGCAGAATCACCTCATCTATAAATCCTCTTTGTGCCGCGCTATATGGGTTTGCAAACAATTCTGCATATTCAGCCTCTTTTTCAGCCAATTTCGCCACAGGATCATCCGCTGCACTTATTTCTTTCTTAAAAATAATTTCACTTGCTCCTTTTGCTCCCATTACTGCAATTTCTGCACCTGGCCACGCGTAATTTAAATCAGCTCCGATATGTTTAGAGTTCATTACATCATACGCACCACCGTATGCTTTTCTTGTAATAACAGTTACTTTAGGTACAGTTGCTTCGCTTAAAGCATATAATAACTTTGCACCATTAGTTATAATTCCGTTCCATTCTTGATCTGTACCCGGTAAAAATCCAGGTACATCTACCAATACTAAAAGCGGAATATTGAAGCAATCGCAAAACCGAGTAAAACGGGCTGCCTTTTTTGAACTATCAACATCTAATACACCCGCCAAACTTATAGGCTGATTAGCAACAATACCAATACTTTTACCACCTAAACGTGCAAAACCCACAACGATGTTATCGGCATATGCTTCATGAATTTCAAAGAACGTGTCTTGATCAATAATTCCGTTAATTACATGACGCATATCGTAAGGTTGATTTGCATTCTCAGGAACAATATCTTCTAATACATCGCGCACCTCATTAGCCAGCTTAAATGGAATATCTGCTGGTTTATCTTCACAATTTTGAGGCATATAACTAATCATCTGCTTAATCTGATTGATACATTGAATATCATTCGCAGCGGTTAAGTGTGTTACTCCAGATTTTGTAGCATGTGTTAAAGCACCACCCAATTCTTCTGATGTTACCTCTTCATTTGTCACCGTTTTAACCACATTAGGTCCTGTAACAAACATATAACTAGAGTTCTCTACCATTAAGGTAAAATCGGTCATTGCTGGCGAATAAACTGCACCACCTGCACATGGACCCATTATGGCAGAAATCTGCGGAATTACTCCAGATGCCATTACGTTCTTATGAAAAATATCGGCATAACCACCTAAAGAACGTACCCCTTCTTGAATTCGAGCACCACCACTGTCATTTAAACCAATCATTGGAACACCAATTTTCATAGCCATATCCATTATTTTACAGATTTTTTCAGCATGGGTTTCAGAAAGCGCACCACCAAAAACCGTAAAATCTTGTGCAAAAACGCAAACTTGCCTCCCGTTAATTGTCCCATAACCAGTTACCACTCCGTCGCCATAGAAAACTTGTTTTTCCATACCAAAATCTTTAGTACGGTGCGTAACCAAAGCACCCATTTCTTCAAATGAGCCCTCATCTAACAAAAAATGAATACGCTCACGAGCAGTTAACTTTCCTTTGGCATGTTGCTTATCAATACGTTCTTGACCACCACCCAAATTAGCCAATGCAAGTTTCTCCGCTAGTATTTGTTTATTATCTTTCATTCTAATTTTTCAAATCTTTTTTTAGCAATTCTAAGTTCTGCTCTTCTTCCAATTTGAAGAAACCTTAGTCGGAATTTTTACTATTTTATCATTTTCTAAATACAACTTTAAGGCTACCAATGCTGCTATTCTTCTTTCTTCAGCATACTGCTTTTCTAAAAGTTCTGGAGAATAGTAGTTTTTGACAAAATGTGTATCGAAATTCCAAGATGTAAAAGCTTCATGCTCACATACAAATTTGCCAAAGGACAAGGTTGTTGCAACACCTTCAACTTTATAGCCATCAATTGCCTTTATCATTAATTGTATGGCTTCTTCCCTATTTTTACCATAGGTAATCAATTTAGAAATCATGGGGTCATAATAAATAGGAACCTCCATACCTTCTTCGAAACCATCATCAACACGAATACCCTCACCTACCGGAGTTTTATAGGTTGATAATGTACCAATACTCGGCATAAAATTAGCTAACGGGTCTTCTGCATACACACGTACCTCAAGCGCATGACCTGTTATTTTCAAATCCTCTTGGGTAAAAGCCAGCTTTTCGCCACGGGCTACTTTTATTTGTTGTTCTACCAAATCTATACCAGATATCAACTCAGAAACCGGATGCTCTACTTGTAACCTTGTATTCATTTCTAAGAAGTAAAAGTTCTTTTTTTCGTCTAGTAAAAACTCCACCGTACCAGCACCGACATAATCACAAGCTTTTGCTACTTTAATAGCAGCTTCGCCCATCGCCTTTCTAATTTCTGGAGTCAAAACTGCTGACGGAGCTTCTTCAACTACTTTTTGATGCCTTCTTTGCACACTACATTCCCGTTCAAATAAATGAACTGTATTGCCATGTGTATCGGCTAATACTTGAATTTCGATATGCCTAGGCGAGCCCACATACTTTTCTATAAAAACAGAACCATCACCAAATGAAGCTAGTGCTTCGCTGATAGCTCTATCCATTTGTTCTGGCAAATCTTTCAAATTTTCAACAACACGCATTCCTTTACCACCACCACCAGCAGAAGCTTTAATTAAAATTGGAAATCCTATTTCTTTTGCCACCTTTTCGGCTAAGGCGACATCTGTTATCGCCTCTTCGATACCTGGCACCATAGGAATATCATAATCACGAACCGCCTCTTTTGCCGCCAGTTTATTTCCCATCACTTTAATTGCGTGAGGCTTAGGCCCAATAAAGGTGATGCCATTATCTTCAACCATTTGAGCAAAAACAGAATTTTCACTTAAGAATCCGTAACCTGGGTGAATACCTTCGGCTCCAGTTACTTTAGCTGCATTAATAATTTTATCCATGACCAGATATGATTCTGATGATGGCGCAGGCCCCAATAAAACTGCTTCATCAGCAAACTTAACATGTGGTGAATGGCGGTCAACCTCTGAATATACGGCAACGGTTTTAATACCCATTTTCTGGGCAGTTTTCATTATTCGTAAAGCTATTTCACCTCGGTTGGCTATTAGTATTTTCTTCATTAAAACTTATTTAACTCGATAATCGAGATTTCATTACTTAGAGGTTTTCTATGAAATTTAAGATTTTACCTTATGGGCAAATCCTGAAGTTGATCTAGGTAATGTATTCTGGATGCAATAACAGCTATCGTGTTAGGTCTCTACTCCATTTCAATAATCACTTGTCCTTTTTCTACAGCGTCGTCTTTTTTAACTTCAATAGACTTAATAATTCCCTCTCCTTGGGCAAGAATAATATTTTCCATTTTCATTGCCGACAAGACCAATAAGGGAGTACCTTCTACAATCTCTTGACCCACTTCAACCATTACATCAACAATTAACCCTGGCATTGGTGCTTTTACCTCGTTCAGTTTTTGAGTCGTAACCACTAGCAATCCCATTTTTTTGACCTGCTGATCGTACTCGTCTTGCAGCTTGATGTCGTACATATTTCCGTTGATAGACATGGACATCGTCTTGTTCAAAAAATCGGAATGGACTATCTCTACTTGAAAAGCACTATTATTATCTAAAATATGAAGGTTTTTTGCATCGACTTTAATGCTATCAAGAGAATCGACATCGCTACTATTAACGTGTAGTTCTTCTTCGTTTACCGTAATTAAATAGTTTGACATATTTTGTATTATAAAACAGTATGAGTGTTTACCAAAGATATTGAAAAAGATTGGCGATGTATTTAATCGAATTGAAATGACCCTATCTGTTGATTATTTAAATAACAGAGATACTTAGAGTTTTAAATAGTGGCACCGAATAGAACACCTAATTTCAGGTAATCAATTGAAAATTGGATTTTATGGGAAAAAGCAGAAGTGTAAGATAGAACAGTGCGAAGAGCCGTCGGTATTGACCAAAAACAAAAAATCCAACCTAAATAAATAGATTGGATTTCGCTTTTTGCTCCCCCTCTTGGGCTCGAACCAAGGACCCTCTGATTAACAGTCAGATGCTCTAACCAACTGAGCTAAGGAGGAAAATAACCCGTTTTAGTTTCCTAAAGCGGGTGCAAATATAGTGGTTTTTTGAAAGTCGCCAAATAAATAAATTATTTTTTTTATTTAAATATCAATTTATACACATCGTTACCATTTGCGAACAGTAATAAGGCTATTAAAATAAAGAACCCGGTGATTTGTGCGTACTCTAAAAACTTATCACTTGGCTTTCTACCGGTAACCATTTCATATAGCAAAAACATAACGTGTCCGCCATCTAAAGCAGGGATCGGAAGTATGTTCATAAATGCCAGAATAATGGATATAAATGCAGTTGTTGCCCAAAACTGTGGCCAGTTCCAAGTATCTGGGAACATACCACCTATGGCAGCAAAACCACCAACCTCTTTATAGGCACCGGTATCAGGGTTGAAGATCTTCTTCATTCCTTTAATATAATCTGTAAGGGTTTTAACGCCTTTGTTCCATCCTGCCGGGATAGATTCTATGAAAGTGTAGTCTGTTGTATTTATTTTTAAATATCCTTGTTCTTCTGCATCAATTGTAGTCAAACCAATCATTAGTCCTAGTTTTCCATCTTCAGACACTTTTGCTTGTAAAGGCACATTTGCTCCATTTCGTTTTACTACAACATCAACTGTAGTTCCTTTTTTAGCTTCTAAAATAGGAAAAACTTGATCTTGATATATAACAGAGGTACCTGCAATTGTTGTTAAGATATCACCAACCTCAAAACCAGCACTTACATTTTGTGATTCTTCAGGAACTTGACTAATTACCCAGGGTAACCTTGGTTTAATAAATCTAGCATTCTCCCTATTATCAGATATGGTTTCTATAAAATCAACCGGAATATCTTTTTCTATAGTATTACCATTACGCTCCAAGGTTATTTTTTCTCCGTAAACAACTTCGGGCATAATACTATTTAACGCCTTAATCTTCTTACCATCAACAGCTATAACCTTATCTCCTGTTTCTATTCCAAGTGCATTTCCTAAGGTTGTGTCAGTTATCCAAACACCATCTTTTAAACTATCGTTTGCAATATATTGCTCTCCATAAGCATAAGCTAAACCAATAAAAATAATTACCGCTAGCACAAAATTGACAGTAACACCACCTAACATGATAATTAAACGTTGCCAAGCCGGTTTACTTCTAAACTCCCATTCCTTAGGTTCTTCTGCCATGGCTTCTTTATCCATGCTTTCATCTATCATTCCAGATATTTTCACATATCCGCCTAATGGCAACCAACCAATTCCGTATTCAGTTTCTCCTATTTTCTTTTTGAAAAGTGAAAACTTCACATCAAAGAATAAGTAGAATTTCTCTACTCTTGTTTTAAAATATTTTGCTGGTATAAAATGCCCTAACTCGTGTAGTACTATAAGTATAGAAAGGCTTAAAAAAAATTGTATTGTCTTTATTATAATGGGGCTCATTCTTTTTTCCTGAAAATTAAAATCGCACAAAAGTACATTTTTACAACCGCTAAAAAAAAGAAACACACTGAGGTAGTGGTATTTTATGAATAATTTATAACCTGAACCTACCTATTTGCTTGAAAAATAAAGCACCCTAGCGTACCTTTGTAAAAAATTCGTATGCGTTCTTTTTTTGCTAAATTCAAGTTATTCGGTCTGGTGCTACTGCCAATTTCTGCAGTTATCATGTATCTGTTCTATAATGCCTTACAACCTGTAAAGTTGTTACCGGTATATTCGCCTGCTATGGTGAATGCAGAATTGGTTTCTGAAGAGATTCAGCATGTTAGAAAATACCATACTATCGCCGATTTCTCTTTGACCAACCAAAATGGCGAAACGATTACTCAAGAAGATTACAAGGATAAAATTTACATTGCCGATTTCTTCTTTACCACCTGCCCTACTATTTGCCCCATAATGACCAAAAACATGGTCGATCTACAAAAAGCCCTTGGTAACGATTCTGGTGTAATGTTATTATCACACTCGGTAACACCAGAAATAGATTCTGTAGCTCAGCTAAAGAAATATGCCCTAGAAAAAGGGGTAGACGATGCAACATGGAATTTAGTTACGGGTGATAAAAAACAAATCTATGATCTTGCCCGTAAATCGTATTTAGCCGTAAAAACAGATGGTGATGGCGGACCGTTTGATATGATACACACCGAAAATTTCATTTTGGTAGATAAGAAAAAGAGAATTCGAGGTTTCTACGATGGCACCAAGATAGAAGATATCGTAAAGATTTTGGCCGACATTGAAATTTTGAAAAAGTCTTACGACGAAAACAACGATTAAACCTTTAAGGTAAGACAGTCTAACAGTATTAGATTTAAGTTGTATTAATTTCCTAATTGGATTATTTGCTTTACTTTTGTTACTTATAATGAATCTAAATAAAGATTGGAAACTACAGTCGCACATTTAAAAAGAGGTCAAAGGGGAATTATTAAAGAATTCACCGAAAACCTATTACCTATAAAACTACTAGAGCTAGGTTGTTTACCAGGTAATGTAGTAGAATTAGTGCAAGTAGCTCCTTTAAATGATCCCATCTATATCAATGTCAACGGATCGCATATTGCCATAAGAAGAGAAATGGCCTTACATATAGCACTTGATATTATTGAAGATAATGTGGTTATATGAGCAAACAAATCAATGTAGCCCTTATCGGGAACCCAAACACCGGTAAAACTTCGGTTTTTAATCAGCTTACCGGGTTAAACCAGAAAGTAGGTAACTACCCAGGTATTACCGTTGAGAAAAAAGAAGGAATCTGTAAACTTCCACGAGGTGTAAAAGCCCATATTTTAGATTTACCAGGCACATACAGCTTAAACACAACCTCTTTAGATGAAAGTGTTGCTGTAGAACTGCTTCTCAATAAAAATGATAGAGACCACCCAGATGTGGCCATTGTAGTTTCTGATGTAGAGAACCTAAAAAGAAATCTTCTTCTTTTTACACAAATAAAAGATTTAAAAATACCCACTATACTGGTCATTAACATGGCAGACCGTATGTCTCGAAAGGGTATTACCATAGATATAGAATTACTAGAAAAAAAGCTAAACGCCAAAATTGCATTAGTAAGTACCCGAAAAGAAACGGGTATAGAAAAACTAAGAGAATTAATTGCCGATTATAAGAATTTACCAAAAACCCAAAATGTAGACATCTCTGTAATCGCGCCCGATTATTTTGAGAAACTTTCTACCACCTTCCCAAAAGAAGATGTGTACAAACTATGGCTGGTTATAACTCAAGATGTCAATTTTATGCCTCTTGAAAAGACATTATTTAAAGATGCCACTTCGTTTGCCACCAAATCTAAATCTGAACTAAAGCGTCTTCAACAGAAAGAAACGATTTTAAGATACCAGTTTATTAACGGAATTTTAAAAGAGACCTATAAGGTCGACGTTAATGCCGCCAAAGGTTTTAGAGCAACTTTAGACAAGGTGCTAACACATAAAGTATTTGGCTACCTTATATTCTTTCTAATTTTATTGACCATATTTCAAGCCATTTATGGATGGAGCGAATACCCGATGGATCTTATTGACGGTTTTTTTGCATCTGCAACAGAATGGGTAAAAAACACATTGCCACCAGGGGTTTTCACGAACCTAATTGCAGAGGGAATTTTATCTGGCATTGGCGGTATTGTTATTTTTATTCCACAGATAGCGTTCTTGTTTCTTTTTATAGCCTTGTTAGAAGAAACGGGCTACATGAGTAGGGTGGTATTTTTAATGGATAGAATAATGCGCCCGTTTGGCTTAAGTGGTAAAAGTGTAGTTCCGTTAATATCAGGAACAGCATGTGCTATACCTGCAGTGATGGCTACCAGAACCATTGAAAACTGGAAAGAACGATTAATTACCATATTAGTAACTCCGTTTACCACCTGCTCGGCTCGTTTGCCAGTATACCTGATTATTATAGCATTGGTCATACCCGAAGGTAGCTTTTTAGGCTTAAGCTATAAAGCACTGACCTTAATGTCTTTGTACTTAATGGGTTTTGGAGCTGCTATTCTATCGGCGGTAATCTTAAATAAAATACTTAAAATAAAGAGCAAATCTTTCTTTGTGGTAGAAATGCCGAATTACAAATTACCATTGCTTAAAAACGTAGGCTATACCGTTCTTGAAAAGACTAAAAGTTTTGTTTTCGGGGCAGGTAAAATCATTTTAGCAATTTCAATAATTCTATGGTTTTTAGGCTCTAACGGATCTTCTGACGAATTTAAAAATGCAGAGACCATTGTAACCAACCGTGTAGAACATGAAGGTTTCAGTACCAGTAGTGAAGTTTATTTTGACACCCATCAAGATGGTTTAGATATAAACAACCCAAATGCATCTGACCAACAAAAAGAACTTGAAGAACGCGCATTAGCGCAAGAAATAGCAGGGTATAAACTAGAGCACTCTTATATGGGTCATATGGGTAAAGCTATAGAACCTATTGTAAGACCTTTAGGCTATGATTGGAAAATTGGTATTGCCGTCATCACCTCATTTGCAGCCAGAGAAGTTTTTGTCGGCACATTGGCAACTATTTACAGCGTAGGTAATGATGAAGAAGAAACCATAAAAAATAGAATGGCTGCAGAAGTAAACCCTAGAACTCAAAAGCCACTATTTAATTTAGCTTCTGGTGTTTCGCTACTTCTATTTTATGCATTTGCCATGCAATGTATGAGTACATTGGCTGTAGTAAAAAGAGAAACGAATTCTTGGAAATGGCCTGCGGGGCAACTAGTATTTATGAGCCTATTTGCTTATATTGTTGCTTTAATAGCTTATCAATTATTAAAATAAAAACACATGATACAACACATCTTAGTTTACATCACTTTAGCTATTTCTGTTGGTTATATAGTTACTAAATTTTTTATCCCAAAATCTATTTGGTCCAGTAAAAAAGAAAGCTCAAAGGCTTGTGGCCAAGATGGTTGTGGCTGTCATTAGATTATAGATTTTTGTTAAAATTTATTTAAAACGTTCCTAACAGTTTCTAAAATTGTAACGTTACTTACATTGGTTCGTCTAGATTGCGTAAGAATAATCGAACCTATGAACAACAAATTACCTCTTCTAGCTTTTTTCACATTTCTAATTTTCAACCTATTTAATGCCAATGCACAAAGCTTAAGTGCAACTGTTATTGATAGTGTTAGTCAACAACCCATACCATTCGCCACTATACAACTAAAAGATAAAGGTGTAATTACCAATGAGGAAGGTAAATTCAACTTCCTTTTAAACGAAACTATTACTGAGTCTGACTCCTTAACTATTTCATCTATTGCTTATGAAACACTTTCCAAACCTATTTCAGAATTTACTACAACCAAAATTGCACTTGTACCTAAAGCGATAGAGTTAAGAGAGGTTATCGTCTCTAACAAAAATTATACTGCCGATGAGATTATGGATTTCGTTGAGGATAATCTAGAAAAAAACTATTCTAATGACCTCTCGAAAAAAAGACTTTTTCATCGAACATCGAATTTTGACCGTTGGACAAAGAGTGATTTTACGGTAAAAAAATCTTCTATAGATGTATTAAACCAACAGTTTATAGATAGCATCATTTCTACGGTTCCTAAAAATGATAGTTATTATTCTGAAGTCGTAGGAGACCTATATGGTAATAATGACGAGGAACTTCAAAAGTTTAATTTACTGAAAGCCTCTAAATTATATGACGAAAATACAGAATTTGATTATGAAAAGATCGAAGAAAGGTTAAACGACATTTTAATAGAAAACGTAAAACCTGGATCTTATTTTAAAATTAAATCTGGCTTATTGTCCTTCAAAATAGATTCTGATGAAGTAAGTACACTTTTTGAAGAAGATGTTGATTCTACCGATGTAGCAGCTGTAAATAAAGAGCTTGAGGAGAAAAAGAAAAGTAAAGAAGACCAGCAAAAAAATTATGGTAATTGGAAAAAAAATCAACTTGCAAGAATATTTAGTGGCTTACCAACACAAGAAGATTCTGAACTTAATTTTATTGACAAGCAAAGAAAATACGATTATTCCCTTCAAGAGTTTACCTTTTTAGGTGATAATCCTGTTTATGTAATTTCTTTTAAACCAGACGGATCAGCAGATTACGAAGGTACTTTATATGTAAATGCAGATGATTTTGCAGTAATACAAGTAGACTACTCTAATGTTAAACCTACGAGTAAATTTAGTCTATTGGGCATTTCAACTAACAACTACCTTTCTAAAGGGAAAATAATTTACAACAAGGGCAAAGATGGTTTTTATGGTGTACGCTACTACGAATCTGAAAATGGTATGAGGGTTGGCGTAAGAAGACCACTGAAAATTATTGAAAAGAACAAGATTGTAAAAGGTAGAAATAAGCAAAACGAATTAGCTGGAGATATGGATTTTGTGATTATAAGTATAGAAAAGAATGAAATGATTGTATTTGAGTCCGAAAATATAAATCAGGCTACATTTGACAGTTTTACAGAGAATAATTCCATATCACCTACTTATATGCCTAAGTACGACCCAACTTTTTGGGAAGGTTACGCTATTATGGAACCGAATACAGCGATTAAAGAATTTACCGCTACCTCTTCCGAATAAATTAAATCAAGTTTTTAATAAAACTATAGAATAACAACCCCCAACCTACTACTAAAAAGAGTCCGCCAAGAGGGGTTATAGGACCAAAAATTTTTATTTTTTTTCCTTTGGATGCAGAAATGCATAAACCGTAGATACTGAAAGAAAATAAGATGGTTCCGATAATTAGACAATAGATAATAGCTTTCTCAAGACCCGTTTCTAGATTAAGATTAAAGCTGATCATCAATATTAACAGTGCGTGGTACATTTGATATTTTACTCCCGTTTCAAAACTATTCAATTGTTCTGAAGTAAAGGTTTTCTTTAATAAATGAGCGCCAAAAGCACCAAAGATAACTGCTAATAAACCTAACAAAGCTCCTATCAATTGTGCTACTAATACCATAACTTTTTTTGTCAAAGATACTGTCATCTCCTTTTAATTCATAAATTACAGAAACCATTATCAAATAAAAATGAAAAGTTACTTATCTCTTTGCTTAACAGCGGCAATACTATTGTGTAGTTGCGGACCTTCAAAAAATACAACCAAAGAGAAATCATCTTTAGATACTGAATTAAGAGAAAAGAATAGAGCTAATGTTTCGTTATTACAACGTATAAGGCAAAAACCAGGAGTGGTGCTACAAAACAATGTCCCCATTTTAAACAAAACCACAAATTCGTTCGATTCTGGCGGAAATCAAGAACCCTTGTATGTTTTAAATAATCAAGTAATCGGAAATTCGTTTCATTCTGTAAACGAACTGATAGATAGTTATAATGTAAAGAAAATAGTTATTCTATCTGGGGCAGATGCTGCAGGTTACGGAACCCAAGGTTCTAATGGGGTTATTAAGATAACGAGTTATTAATTGTGATTAGTTTAAACTAATATTCATCTCAATATTAGAATTTACGGTAAACACACATTCCTTATATTTTGGCGGACCGAACATTTTCATTTTGCCCTTAGAAAAAGCAATTTGTTCTTTCGGAATGCCAAGCATATTAGTATCTAAGTTCTCATTACCGTTCGCATCATGAAAAATGGCAATTGCGTAATCCCCATCAGGTAAATCTGAGATATTAAAAGCTGTTTTTCCCTTAACCGCTTTCTCTGAACCAGATTTGTAAACTTTATCGAATTTTAAAAAAGAATCTTCATTATTATAAACAGCAAAACAAATATTACCTTTTTCAGAGGTAACTCCATCAATACTTACCCTAACATTATGCTGTGCAAAAACTCCTGTGGCTATGAAGCTTAAAAAAAATAGCACTAATAAATCTTTTTTCATCTTTACAAATAGTTCTAAAATCTAGAATTGTTTCAATAGTTATGCCAAATGATTACTCAACTTCTAAACTCTTCTGTTATAACCTTTCGGCGATTTAATTAGGCTTACTTAAAACACTCATTTTAGCATTAAGCTGCTGAAATAACTGAACAGTTTCAACGGAGTCTTTCAAGTTAAAATACACATAAGTTGAATCTTTATAAACCAATTTTATTTTATTCTGATTGATGTTATCTATAAAAATCCGAACCTTTTTATCTGTCAATGAATCTTTAAACTCCCTAAATACACCCTTCTCTTTTTCTAGGGCAGAGAAGCCATGCAAACGCTCCATTGGTGGTATTATTTCTACAAAAACAACACTATCAAGTTCGTTTAAAGGAATTTCGACATTATAAAATCCTGAGCGTAGGCTAAGATTTTTACCATCATTACCTACCCAATTTCTAGTATGTAGAATTAAAACAAATGCACAGCATATAACAGTGATTACCAACATAACTGTCCAGACCCAACTTTTCTTAGAAGAATGCATAATATTTTAAAGTATGAAGTTAACTATACTAATGCCTTTAACGTTAAAATCGATATTAAATTACCGGTTCATTAAAATATTGGCCCGTAAATTATTAGTGCTAGAATAAACAATAGGCTTACCCTAAACCAACATCTAAAGTCATCATAATAATGAAGCCACCGATGAAGCCCATGGTGGCAATATCGGTGTATTTATCTTGCTGTGTTTCCGGGATAACTTCCTCTACGACAACAAATATCATAGCACCAGCAGCAAAAGAAAGAGCATAAGGTAAAATAGGCTGAAAAGTCATTACTGCCCAAGCACCTAATACTGCAGCGATAGGCTCAACAAGTGCAGATGCCTGACCGAACATAAAACTTTTTGTTCTACTTAACCCATGTCTACGTAATGGCATAGCTACCGCAAACCCCTCGGGAAAATTCTGAAGACCTATACCAAGTGCCAAAGCAACGGCACCACCAATTGATGCACCTTCAAAACCAGCGGCTACCCCACCAAAAAGAACACCTACCGCTAAGCCTTCTGGTATGTTATGCAATGTAATTGCCAAAGTCAATAACGTTGTTCTATGCCAAGGTGTTTTTACACCTTCTACTTCACTTTCCTTAAAATTAATGTGTAAATGAGGTAGCACTTTATCCAATCCAAAAATAAACATTGCACCTAAGAAAAACCCAATAGCTGCGGGTATCACTTTTACGAATCCTTCCCCGGGGCTCATTTCTATACCAGGGGCCAAAAGGCTCCAAAAACTTGCAGCAACCATTACCCCACCAGTAAAACCTAACATGCCATCTAATACAGCACGGTTCAATGTTTTAAATAGAAAAACCAATGAAGCCCCTGCAGCTGTTAGTCCCCAAGTGAATAATGTCGCATAAAACGCTGCCAACACTGGGTCTATCGATTCAAAATAAGCTATAATTTGTTCCATAATTTCAAAAATTCATCAGTTAAAAACTATTCTTCATCTACTATATCTAAAAATAAATTTGTTGCAATTTGCTTTGATATTCTGATAGATCCCGACCGTGTAGAAATCGTAACGGAATCATCGAACTCCTCAATTTCCAATATTTTAAACGTATCGCCCAAGGCAATTTTATTCTTATCTAAAAACTTTAAAAAAGCTGCAGATGAGTCATTTACCCCAACACAAACACCTTGACTGCCTACAGGTAATTCGCTAATCAATTTTTTAATTGATTTAGTAAAGACTCCGTCTTTATTTGGGATCGGATCACCGTGTGGATCTACTTTTGGGTATCCTAAATGGGCATCTAATTTATCTATTAAAGTATCACTCTTTATATGTTCTAATTGTTCGGCCACCACGTGTACTTCATCCCAAGAAAAATTTAATTTGTCAACCAAAAAAACTTCCCATAAACGATGTTTTCTGATGATGGATAATGCTACCAGCCGTCCTTTTTCAGAAAGTGACACACCTTGGTACTTTTTATAATTTACCAAAGACTTCTCAGATAGCTTTTTAACCATATCGGTAACTGATGATGGCTTCGTTTTCATTTGTTCGGCTATTGCATTGGTGGCAACAGACTTACTATTGAACTCGCTTAAATGATAAATAGCTTTTATGTAATCTTCTTCAGATAAAGTCATGTTAAAACAATATAAACACAAAAATACATTTTTATGCGTAAAAACAATTTTTTAGATTTGCCTAAATTTAATTTTAGATGATTAAAATAATATTTTTTGTTTGCTCTATTTCATCTTTCGGTATTATAAGTGCGCAAAATTCTACTATATCTGGCACTGTTTCATCAAATGATGGTTCAGAAGCCTATGTAAATATTTATTTAAAGGGAACCGAAATTGGTACTGCTTCAGATGAAAATGGACAGTATACTTTAAAAGATGTTCCCGCGGGAAAATACACTCTTATAGCTTCTACCATTGGCTTTGAGAAATATTACAAAACAATTACAATTACCGAAGGCGCAGATCAAATCGTTCATATCAGCTTATCACATTCTACCGAATCTTTAGATGAAATGGTCGTTACCGGAACCTTAAAGCCTGTAAGTAGATTAGAGAGTCCGGTGCCCGTAGAAGTATACAAACCGACCTTTTTCAAGAAAAATCCAACGGCTAGTATTTTTGAAGCTTTGCAGAATGTTAACGGAGTTAGACCACAAATAAACTGCAATGTTTGTAACACCGGTGATATTCATATTAATGGATTAGAAGGGTCGTATACATTAGTACTCATTGACGGTATGCCGATAGTTAGTGGTCTAGGTACCGTTTACGGATTATCTGGTATACCCAACTCGCTTATTGAACAAATTGAAGTTGTTAAAGGTCCTGCTTCTACCCTTTACGGAAGTGAAGCCGTTGGCGGACTCATAAACATCATCACGAAAAATAACTTATCTGCACCAGGTTTTTTCGCTGATAGTTTTTCTACCTCATGGGGAGAACTTAACCTTGATATAGGCACAAAATTTAATATTGGCAAGAAAACTAATGTGCTCTTAGGAGCCAACTATTTTAAGTATGATAACCTCATAGATAATAACGGGGATAATTTCACAGACCTAACATTGCAAGACCGTATTTCGGTTTTTCAAAAATGGAATTTTACTAGGAATAATTCACGAATTCTTACGCTAGCCGGACGCTTTTTTTACGAAGATCGTTGGGGTGGCGAAATGCAATGGACTCCAGAATTTAGAGGAGGAGATGAAGTTTACGGCGAAAGTATCTATACCCGCAGATGGGAAGTTCTAGGTAAATATCAATTACCGGTCGAAGAGCAACTCATGCTCTCTTTTTCATATAACGACCACAAACAAAATTCTGTTTATGGCAATGTGCCTTACCTAGCCGATCAACGAATAGGTTTTACACAACTAACTTGGGATAAGACCATAGGTAAACATAGCCTTTTAGCAGGTACGGCATTACGTTACAATTATTATGATGACAACACTCCGGCTACCTTAAACTCCAATGAAAATGAACCAGACAAAGTACTAATACCGAGTATTTTTGCGCAAGATGAAATAGCTTTTAATAAAAAGCATTCTTTACTATTAGGTGGTCGCTACGATTATGATGACCGCCATGGTAACATCTTTACTCCGCGAGGGGCATATCGTTTTAAATTCACCGACAATGATATTATTCGATTAAACGCTGGTACAGGTTTTAGAGTGGTAAATCTGTTTACCGAGGATCATGCTGCACTAACAGGTTCGCGAGATGTGATTATTGCAGAGGAATTGAAACCAGAACGCTCGTTTAATGTCAACTTGAATTACTTGAAGAAAATTTATGGTGATAATGGCACTTTTGTAAGCTTAGATGCCTCTGTATTTTATACCAATTTTCAGAATGTAATCATCCCTGATTACGATACAAACCCTAATCAGATTATATATGATAATTTAAACGGAACATCTATTTCAAAAGGAGTTAGTGCCAATGTAGATGTTTCTTTATTCAACGTTTTACAATTTATGCTAGGCGGTACATTACAAAATGTTAGTAATACGGAAGACGGCGTAAAAGAAAGACAAATACTTACTGAAAGTTATTCAGCAAACTGGAGTATTAGCTATGATATGCCTGCTTGGGACTTAACTGTGGATTATACTGGAAATTTATACGGCCCTATGCGTTTACCTACTTTAGGCGAAAGCGATCCCAGACGAGATTTTTCACCTGCATGGAGTATTCAGAACATACAATTTACGTATGATGGACTTAAGAATTTCGAGTTCTACGGAGGTATAAAAAACTTATTAGATTGGACTCCAAATAGAGGAAATCCATTTATCATTGCACGTGCAAACGACCCATTTGATAAAGAAGTAACTTTTGACACTAATGGCAATGCGGTTGCTACACCAAACAATCCAAATGCATTGACTTTTGATCCATCTTACGTATACGGACCTAACCAGGGTATACGTTCATTTCTAGGATTAACTTACACGTTAAATTAAGAACAAAAAACAACTACTATTTCGTATTTTTGATATTCTCAGTATTTAATTCCCTGAGCGATGTTTTAAAAATTCATGAACGAATACGATTATATCATTATAGGCGCAGGTGCATCTGGTTTATTACTGGCTGATGCCATGCTCAACGATTCGTTTTTTGATAATAAAAAGATATTAATTCTTGACAAAGACCCTAAAAACAGCAATGATAGAACATGGTGTTTTTGGGAAGAAGGTAAAGGTCCATTCCATAAGATTGTCCATAAAAAATGGGATACGATTCATTTTCAAGGAGACGATGTTTTTAAAAGAACAGATATTGCCCCGTATTCTTATAAAATGATACGCAGCATTGATTTTTACAATCATTATTTAGGTCGCATCAAAGAATCAACTAATATCACTTTCGTTCAAGAAGCATTGGTAGACTTAAAGGAGTCAGCCACCGAGGTTATTATAATCACTACAAATAGCACCTATACTGGCAAATACCTATTCAATAGTCTTTTTGATTATAAAATGGCAACTGGGCAAAAAAAATATCCGGTGCTTCAGCAACATTTTGTGGGCTGGGTAATTAAAACTGATAAGCCCATTTTTAATGCTAGCGAAGTTACCTACATGGATTTTTCCATCCCTCAAAAAGGAAATACCCGTTTTATGTATGTACTGCCCTATTCAAATGACACCGCGTTGATTGAATACACATTATTTTCAGAACAATTACTGCCAAAGGCTGAATATGAGGCAGCAATAAAAGAATATCTGGTAGACCGCTTTAAATGCGATACTTATGAAATTATCGAAAAGGAAGCAGGTAGTATACCCATGACCGCTTATGACTTTAGAGAACACCACACCAAAAGAATACGATATATAGGTACCGCAGGCGGATGGGCAAAACCAAGCACAGGCTATACTTTAATGAGTACTGCAAATAAGATTCCGAAATTAATTGAACATATAAAGCAAGGCGAACCACTTCAAAAACTAAAATTAAAAAATAAATTTTGGTTTTATGATATGCTCTTTTTAGATGTCTTGCATTATAATAATGGTAACGGTCATGCAATTTTCGAATCTATTTTTAAAGCTATAAAACCACAGATGGTATTTAAATTTCTAGATGAAAAAACTAGCTTAAAAGAAGATTTTATTTACATAAATTCTTGTCCGAAAACCCCATTCATAAAAGCTTTGATTAGAAGACTTTTTTAAACCGTTCTATTCATTAAATTTTCACCAAATTGCTTTAACAAATCTTTGTTTTCAGGCTCTATTTCCATTTCTTCAAGAACATCGAATGCCCTTGCCGTATAATCACCTATTGCTATCTTAGTTGCCTTATCAGCTTCTGTCTTTTCAAATATAGAACGCACTGCGTTTATTTTAGCTTCTGATTCTTTTGGCTGAATAGAATATAGATGTTCAAGCTCTTTCGTCATCATTTCAGAGCCAGAATTCAATGCTTTTAAATATAAGTAGGTTTTCTTATTCTCAATGATATCGCCACCCACTTGCTTACCGAACGTTTCTGGATCCCCAAATACATCTAAATAATCATCTTGCAATTGAAAGGCAATACCAAGATTTAATCCAAAATTATACATTTTCTCTTGTTCAGAATCTGAAGCACCGGCAACAATAGCGCCCATCTTTAGTGCAGCTGCAACGAGTACAGCAGTTTTATACTCGATCATTTTTAAATATTCAGGTAACATAACATCGTCTCTTGTTTCAAAATCAACATCGTACTGTTGACCCTCACAAACTTCTAATGCGGTTTTACTGAATAACTTGGCTAAATCTCTAAATACATTGGGCTCATAATTTTCAAAAAGCTGATACGCCATAATTAGCATCGCATCACCAGATAGAATACCAGTGTTTATATCCCATTTTTCATGAACGGTAGTTTCCCCCCTACGAACAGGGGCATCATCCATAATATCATCATGTACCAAAGAAAAATTGTGAAATACTTCAATTGCCAAGGCGGCATCTAAAGCTTTTTTAAAATCGCCCTTAAAAATTTCAGCGGTCATTAACACTAAAACCGGTCTTAGGCGCTTTCCACCTAAACTAAGAATATAGGTAATAGGCTCATAAAGGTTTCTAGGTTCCTTAGTAATTTTTTTTGAGTCCAAATACGCAATAAACTCTTCTCGATATTCATTAATAGTGTGCATTGTTCGCAATTTTATTCAAAAATAGAACAAATAAGATTGATTCTCCTCTTTTATACGTTGAAGAACCACATCTAAGGCTAACGATTTAAAATAAAATTACAGGGAAGAAAATAGAATAATAATCGATGGTGGAATGATTTATAAAGAAGATCTTTTTATTAATCTAGAAGGCATAATTACCTGAGTTACACTATCGTTTTTTAAGTGTTTCGCTGCCATTTTCGCCATTTCATTAAAATCTGTAGAAATGGTAGTTATTCCGCCAAATACTATTTCTTTCGATACATTATCATTTTGAGACAAAATACCAATATCCTCTCCAATCTTCAGCTTTTTTCTCACGGAATCGCGTAATATATGCCATAATATAGTATCTCCTAGTGCGAAATATAGATTGCCTTTAGTAGCAGAACCAATTGAATAATGATTCTTGACCACCCCATTTATCGAATAATCTTTTAAAAATTTTTCAAATGCCTTTTTAATGGAAATCGGAGAATAATCACTTTCTTCATTAAAATATAAGATGATTTTATTGTACTTCTTTATTTGGGGAAGCAATTGCACCAAAGAAGTATAAATTACATTTTCAAACTCTTGAGAAATATAAGAAATGGACTTTCCTAAATCTAAATATCTATCAACCAGCAGTAGTTTTTTAGGCTCAATCTGTTCTAATAAAGGAATAACTTTTTGATCCTGTATAGAAGCAATTACATACATGCCATATTTACCGTTAATATTGGTAAGAATTGTTTCGAAAACAGTAAGATTATTATGGTGAAAGAATACGTCGATTTGAAACCGCCTACCCATCTCTTTACGAAATGTTTTATAGAATTCTTCTTGATAACTTTGAAAGGCGAATAAGATTAAGGCCATTCTTTTTGTAATATTCGTAGCCTGACTAATTACAAAATAACCCTTTAATTGTCTCGACTCAATTAAACCTCTATTCTTAAGTTCTTCGTACGCTTTAAAAATAGTTTTACGGGCATAACCAATTTCTTCAACCATAGTGTTTATGGAAGGTAACTGATCACCTACACATAATTTACCATCTTCAATAGATTCAATTACACCCTGAACTAATTGTTCATGTTTTGTAAGGTTATTATTGTGGGTTAGGCTTAAAATTTTTCTAATAACCGCCATAAATTATAGATCCAATTTGAATGCGACAATATACAATTTAATAAAATATATCAAAGTTTCTTCATTTTACTAGTGTTGATAATTGGTATTTTCTTAAACCAATGAGAAGTCAAGTATTTTTCATAATCCTATCAAAAATGGACTAAAAAATAATATCAACTAAGTTTTTTTTTAAAAAAAATTAAAATCTTAAAATTCGAACCCAAATTCGGCAAAACCCCTGTAAATACTGAATCTTAATATAAAGTTAACGCTGATGAATCCTTAATATTTCATAAATCAAATGTCATATTCAAAAAATATGTAAGTATAATTTATTAAATTAACATTTTATTATATATTTGTTTGCAGTAGCATAGTGTATCATAGTCTTTTCAACTCAAAATGCTTCCAAGAGATTATGATTCGAATATCAACAACAATAACTAACAACTGTAAGAACTAACTCTATGAATTATCAAACAAACTTTACTAAGTTTCACATGATTCGGAATCATGTAAGCTTAACGATGATTTTATTTTTTAGTGGATTTCTCTTCACCAGCCTCCACGCACAATCAACCGTTTCTGGAACTGTTACATCAGCATCAGATAACATGCCGTTACCAGGTGTATCAGTCATTGATGCTAACAATCCAACAACGGGAGTACAAGCAGATTTTGATGGTAATTTTACTATTACTATCGAAGACGGCAATTCTAGTCTACGATTTAGCTACATCGGTTTTAAAACGGTAGTAGTACCCGTAAACAATAAAAGTACCGTTAACGTTTCTTTAGAAGAAGATGTTGCCAACCTAGACGAAGTAGTTGTCGTTGGTTATGGTACTCAGAAAAAGGCAACCGTAACTGGTGCTGTTACTGCAGTACAAGGTCCTGTATTAGAAAGTTCACCAGCTATTAGCGTATCTAACTCGCTAGCAGGTAGACTTCCTGGGGTAGTAATCGTACAAACCAGTGGAGAGCCTGGTAATGACGAATCGACTATTAGCATTCGTGGTACAAACACTTTAGGTAATAACCAACCATTAATAGTAATTGATGGTATACCAGATAGAGATGGTGGTATAGGTCGTATCAATGCAGATGACATTGCAAATATTTCTGTACTTAAAGATGCTTCTGCAGCTATTTATGGAGCTAGAGCTGCAAACGGTGCAATTATAGTTACCACTAAATCTGGTAAGTCTGGCAAAATGCAAATCAATTATAAGGCTGACTTTGGTCTTACTAGACCAACAAGAACTCCTGAAATGGCTAGTGCAGTAGAGTACCAAACCATAATGAACGAACTGGCAATTTATAATAGTAATATACCGGCATCACAATGGGGTACTGCAAGTACTGCCTTTCAAACTTCTGGCAACTATACCATTCCTGGCAGCAGTCCGGTAGAAACTGTAAATGCAGCTTTTAGTCCAGAAACTGTAAACAATCATAGAACAAGTGCAGATGCATGGCTATACCCAGACACTGATTGGTTCGGTGCAACATTTAAAGATTGGGCAGAACAACAAAGACATAATTTATCTATAAGTGGTGGTAATGAAGATTTGAAATATTATGCATCTTTAGGATATTCTGATCAAGGTGCTATCTACAAGAATTCAGCGAACAGGTATCAGCAATATAATTTTAGATTGAATACCGAAGCTAAAATCAACGACTATATTTCAACGAAGTTGAGTATGGCCTATAGAAAGGAAGATAGAACTTTCCCTACTGAAGGTGCAGGTGCTATTTTTAGAATGTTAATGAGAGGTAGACCAAACGAACCTGCAATTTGGCCAAACGGATTACCAGGACCAGATATTGAAAATGGTCAACAACCAGTTGTGGTAACAACCAATGCTACTGGTTATGACAAACAACCTACAGATTACCTACAATTCACAGGATCTGTAGATATTACGAACCCATGGGTTGAAGGTCTTAAATTAAATTTAACCGCAGGTGTAGATCAAAGCCAGTTACGTAGAAAATTATGGCAAACACCATGGACACTTTATTCATTAGATCGTGCGAATTATATCGCTACAGGTGTTCCTGAACTAAGTGGGTCTATTCGTTCAAATTTTACCGATGCGAGATTATTACAATCATCTAACAATGTACTAAACACGAACCTTACCGGTATATTAACTTACGACAAAACCCTTGGTGAAGACCATAATATTGGTATTTTAGCAGGTATAACCCGCGAAAATTTTCAAGGAGAATTTTTCTCAGCATTTAGAAGAAACTATCTTTCTACAGCTGTTGATCAACTTGGGGTCGGTGGTGAAATTGCACAAGAAACTGACGGTTTTGCATATAACAGAACACGTTTAGGTTACTACGGTCGTGCTCAGTATAATTATAAAGAAAAATACTTAGCTGAATTTATTTGGAGAGTTGATGGTTCTTACATCTTCCCAGGTGATGATCGTTTCGGATTCTTCCCAGGTTTATTACTTGGTTGGAACATTAATAATGAAGATTGGTTTAATGTAGATTCCATCAGTTACTTAAAACTTAGAGCTTCTTACGGAGAAATGGGTAATGATCAAGTTTCTTTTGACTCTAATGGTGATGGAGAAATTACCGATGATGAGTTACAGGAGTATGCATACCAATCTATTTATGAATTTGGTCAGTATCCTATTAATGGTCAGGTACAGACTACATTATTCGAAAACTTATTGGCTAATCCTAGCTTTACTTGGGAGCGTGCTAAAAACTATAATATTGGTTTAGATGGTATAGTGCTTGATGGCAAACTAAGCTTCACATTAGAATATTTTTTAAACAAGCGTGATCAAATTCTTATTCAAAAGACAGGTTCTACACCTGGTTCTTCTGGTATCTCCGCTCTATTACCTCCTGTAAATGCAGGTAAAGTTAATAACGAAGGATTTGAATTTGCTTTAAATTATTTTGGTGGCAATGTCGATAGTTTCAAATGGGATGTTGGTGTTAACGGTGGTTACGCTCAAAACAGTGTTGAGTTTTTAGATGAAATTCCTGGAGCTCCAGACTATCAATTACAAGAAGGGAAACCTATTGGATCATACCTAGTGTATGAATCAGATGGTGTATTTATTGACGAAGCAGCAGTTAATGCTAATACTTTAGACTATAGCGCTGTTAAGCCACAATTAGAGCCAGGTGACATGAAGTTTAAAGATGTTAATGGTGATGGTGCTATTAATGATTTAGATCAAGTAAGAATCAAAAATAGTATCAATCCTAATTTCAACTTTGGTGTCACGTTCAATGCTTCTTACAAGAACTTTGACCTTTCAGTTTTATTACAAGGTGCAACAGGTGCTAAATTATTTATTCAAACAGAATCTGGAGATATTGGTAACTTCTTAAAGTACAGTTACGATAATAGATGGAGCCCAGATAACCCAAGTAGCGTTCACCCAAGACTAGCGAGTCGTGGAGATACGTATTATACAGGTGGTGATTATGGTAATAATACTTACAACCTTTTCAGTAAAGATTATTTAAGACTTAAGAACGTTCAACTAGCATATAATTTCCCGTCAGAAATGATCAGTCAGTTTGGACTTTCTAATTTTAAGGTATACATGAGCGGTCTTAACTTGGCAACATGGGCAGCTCAAGATATCTACGATCCTGAATCGACTAGTAATAGTGGTCAGTTCTACCCACAACAGTCAATTATTAACACAGGTTTTAGTTTAACATTTTAAAAAAAAATCATGAAAAAAAGAAAATTAGTACTCTTAGGCTTACTAACGCTTGCGTTAGTACCTATTTCGTGTAATGAAGATTTTTTAGAAACTTCACCATTAGATTCAATTTCCGCAGATGCCACTTGGGCAGATGGGGCTTTAGCTCAAGCTTTTGTATTTAATGTGTACTCATCTCTAGGCTATGGAGGATTTGAGGAAGAGGGTTTATCTTCTTTAACAGACGAAGCAATGTTTACGCACTCTGGTAGAGGTGTAAATGTAATTACAGAAGGTTCACTTTCTCCGTCAGGTACGGGGAATGTAAATATCATTCCACAATGGAATGAGTTGTATTTGGCTATTCGAAAAGCGAATATCGCAATACAAGAATTACCAAACGCCGCATTTGATGACCAAGCTTTAAAAGATAGATTACTAGGTGAATCTCATTTTTTAAGAGCTTACTATTATCATCAGTTAATGCGTTATTATGGTGGTGCACCATTAATAGACACTCCTTATGGTCTAGATGACGACTATACTATAGCGAGAGGTACTTACGCTGACAACGTAACTTTCGTAAATGATGATTTAGACAAAGCAATTTCATTGTTAGACGGTAAAGATGTAACTCCTGGTAGAGCTTCAATGTTAAGTGCAATGGGTTTAAAATCTAGAGTGCTTACATATGCAGCAAGCGATTTACGCGATGGCCCTACAGCTAGCGCAAAATCATCTGTTATAGGTGGCTACTCAAATCTAGAACTAGTTGCGTATACTTCTGGGGATAGAGATGCTAGATGGACGTTAGCTAAAACTGCAGCCAAGGCAGTATTAGATGCAACAACTGGTTACAAATTAGACTTAACGGCACCAGCAAGTGCTGAAGACGCTAAAGAAACTTACATCTCCATTGCTATGGGAGGTGGTAGTGCTGTTGGCGATGCTGCTGCAAGATCTGAACTTTTATTCGAAAGAACACATTCACCATTATTTACAGCTGAAAGTAATTGGCCGTTGGGTGGTATTCACCAAGGAATCAATAATGGTCCAAATGGTTACCACAACTGGGCAGGTAATACACCAATTCAACAATTGGTAGATGATTATCAAATGATGGATGGTACCGATTTCGATTGGAGCAATCCTGAGCACGCTGCTGCTCCGTATGAAAATAGAGATCCAAGATTGGCCGCAACCGTTCTTTACGATGGTGCACCATGGAAACCAAGACCAGATGATGTGGCTGCAATTGATCCTTATGATGAAATTCAAACAGGTACTTATGCAGATGGTAGTGGCGGAATTATTGCAGGTGTTGACATGCGTGATTCACCTATCGAGAACTGGAATGGTAGTAGAACAGGATATTACGTTCGTAAATTCATCGATTCAGATCCATCTTTAGTGGACAATCAATCAAGTGCACAGGTTGTGCCATGGCCATTTATTCGTTATACTGAAGTAATATTGAACTATGTTGAAGCTTCTATTGCACTAGGCGATGAAGGTGAAGCTAGAAACTGGTTGAACAAAATTCGTTTTAGAGCAGGTATGCCTGCAATTACTGCATCTGGATCTGATCTTTTAGAAGCCTATATCAATGAACGAAGAATTGAATTAGCTTATGAAGAGCATAGATTCCACGACGCAAGAAGATGGATGATCGCAGATCAAACACTAGGCAGAGGTATTAAAGTGATGAAAGTAACTGCAGCACTAAAAGCAGGTGCTACACCAAGAACTCCTTATCAATATGACCCAACAGTATATGATTACACCTATACGGTTGTTGATAATAATGATAATGAAACAAGAACTTGGGATGACAAAATGTATTTCATGCCTATTAGTAGAGATGAAATCAACAGAAATAACCTATTGATTCAGAATCCAGGTTATTAGTTTAGTTTAAATTGAGTTAAATTAAAGATCTATCCCCTTTTGGGATAGATCTTTTACTTTTAAGCAAATGATAAAAAATCTAACTCTCTATCTATTTATTGTATGTATACTTCTTCAAAGCTGCAAAGAGAAGGCTAATAAAGATGAGGTAACATCTACAATTGATACCGTTGAAAAACCAACTTTATTTACACTCTTATCTGAAAATGAAACAAATGTTACTTTTCAGAACACTTTAAAAGAAGGGCTAAATGCTAATGTATTAGTATATGAGTATCTATATAATGGTGGCGGAGTAGCAACAGGAGACTTCAATAATGACGGATTACAAGATTTATATTTCACCTCTAACATGGGTGAGAACAAATTCTATTTAAATGAAAGTAATTTTTCTTTTAAAGATGTTACCTCAATCTCTAAAGTTGAAGGCAGACCCGGACCATGGAAAACAGGGATTACTTCTGCAGATGTTAACGGTGATGGTAAATTAGATCTATACCTATGTTATTCAGGTGCATTACCAGATGCTAAGCGTAAAAATCAATTGTTCATCAATCAAGGTAACGACCTTAACAACATTCCTATTTTCAAAGAACAAGCTGAAGAATATGGGTTGGCAAGTGCCGCGTTCAGTAACCAAGGCTATTTTTTTGATTATGATAGAGATGGCGATTTAGATATGCTTTTACTAAATCACAATCCGAAATCATTACCTGTACTAAATGAAGTCAGCACCAAAGAATTTTTAAAAAAAGACGACCCTTTTCAAGGTACTCGCTTATTTGAGCAAAGAAATAATAAATTTTACGATATCACCGAAAAAGCAGGTATAAGCGGTTCTGCCCTAACCTACGGATTAGGTATTGCCATAAGTGACATCAATAACGACGGATGGCAAGATTTTTACATTTCCAATGATTATACAGTTCCAGATTATTTATATATCAATAATCAAAACGGAACATTTACAGACAAATTAGGGTCACAAATGGGTCACACAAGTCACTTTTCTATGGGAAATAATGTGGCTGATATTAATAATGACGGTCTACAAGATATTTTTACTTTAGACATGTTACCAAAAGATAACAAACGCCAAAAGCTACTGTTATCTCCAGATAATTATGAAAAATTCGATCTAAATATCAGAAGCGGATTTCACCATCAGTACATGCGTAACATGCTACAGTTAAACAATGGTGACGACACCTTTAGTGAAATTGGACAGCTGTCAGGAATATCAAACACAGACTGGAGCTGGGCTCCTCTATTTGCAGATTTTGATAATGACGGATTTAAAGATCTGTTTATTTCTAACGGATATTTTAGAGACTACACCAATTTAGATTTCATCAACTACATGGATAGTTACGTTCAATCTAAAGGCAGATTGCAAAGACAAGATGTTCTTGAACTGATAAAGGAAATGCCAGCATCTAACCTAACAAATTTCTTTTACAGCAATAAAGACGGCGTAAATTTTACTGACGATACTAAAAGTGCAGGAATAGATCAACCTGCGAACAGCAACGGTGCTATATATACCGATTTAGACAATGATGGTGATTTGGATCTAGTGGTAAATAACATTAACAAACCGGCTTTTATTTATCGAAACGATACGCCAAATGAATCCCACAACTATTTGAGTATAAAACTTAAAGGTTCTGATAAAAATACACATGGAATCGGTTCTAAAGTAAGTATTTTCAATAATGGAAAAACACAAGTAGTTGAACAAATGCCAACACAAGGTTACCTTTCAACCGTTTCGCCCATATTACATTTTGGATTATCTGATAACACTACAATAGACTCTCTAGTAATTAACTGGAATTCTGGTAAAACAGAAACTCTTACGCAAGTTACAACTAATCAATTATTGATACTTGAAGAAGTTAATGCGAAAAAATCAGATTTAGTAAGAGGCAAAACAAAAGTGTTATTTTCAAAGGTCGCGGAAGCTATTACTTATCATCACCAATCATCATCAGTAAATGACTTTAAAAGGCAGTCGCTTTTATTGAAACAATTATCGCATGATGGTCCGCCAATGGCTAAGGGTGATATTAATAATGATGGTTTAGAAGATATTGTCATTGGTGGTGGCATTGGGCAACCAACATCCATTTTCATACAAAACAACAATAAGAAATTTACGCAAAAGATAAATACTAGTTTTGAGGTGGACAAAGAACGTTTCGATTCAGACATCGCACTATTTGATGTAAATAACGATGGTAATTTAGATATGTATATTGCTAGTGGTGGCTACCATAACTTTGCCCAAAATGATCCTTTATTACAAGACAGACTATATTTAGGTGATGGTAAAGGAAAATTTATAAAATCTGAATCTGCCCTACCAAAAATGCAAACCAACACAGGTTCAGTTACTTTTTCAGATGTAAACAACGATACCTTTTTAGATATGTTTATTGGTGGATCTGTTACACCCGGTCGTTTTCCTGAATCATCTACTAGTTATATTCTAATAAATGATGGTAAAGGAAATTTCATGGACAACACCGATGCTATTCAGCCAGAATTAAAAACCTTAGGTATGACCACTGATGCTATTTGGGCAGACATGGACGGGGACCAAATCGAAGATTTAATAGTTGTAGGTGAATGGATGCCTATTTCTATTTATCTTAATAAAAATGGCAAATTAATAAATGAATCTAATCAGTTTTTTGAGGAGCCTTTATCTGGATTCTGGACAAGCCTAAATGTAACTGATCTTAATAATGATGGTAAACCAGATATTATCGCAGGTAACATTGGTTCTAATACTCAATTTAAACTAAGTACCGACACCCCCGCTGAATTGTACTATTCAGATTTTGACAACAACGGCTCTGTAGATCCTATTTTAAATTTTTATATAGATGGTAATAGTTACCCCTATATCACAAGAGATGAGTTACTAGGTCAACTTTCAAGCAAACGACAACAGTTTAATAGTTATGAAAAATACGCCGATGCAACTTTAAAAGACATTTTCAATGAAACCGAATTGCAGAGGGCTAATAAACTAACCATAACACATCAAGAAACTACAGTTTTAATGAGCACTGCAAATGGCAAATACCAAAACATACCATTACCTATTCAAGCGCAATACGCGCCCGTTTCAGAAATTATAACTTCAGATTTCAATCATGATGGTAAAATAGATTTGCTACTTTTAGGCAACAATGATTATTATAAACTAAGAATAGGGAAATTCGATGCCAACTACGGTACGGTGCTTTTAGGTTACGGGGATGGTACTTTTAAATATGTATCGCAACCGAAATCTGGACTATCATTAAAAGGAAGTAATACCCATGCTTTAATGATAAATGACGAACTTATTCTAACAAGCTACGGCGCATCTACCGAAACCTATAAACTTTTAAAATAGCTCTTAATTTAACGATGACTAGTAACATAAATAAAACACTAATAAGAATATCTACCGTACTGTTGCTCTTGCTTACAATGGCATGTTCTACAACCGATCACTCAAAAATGAGCGATAAAGAAGTTGCTTTAGAATGGGGGAATATGACCTTGTTCATTACAAGATATACCCCATCAAATTCTCCCACATTTGCATCTAGGGCATTTGGGTATACCGGTCTTACAATGTATGAGACCATAGTACAAGGTTTTTCAGAGTATAAATCAATGAATGGGCAATTAAAGGGTTTAGATAAGCTACCTATTGCAGATGATTCAAAAGAATATAATTGGGTACTAGCATTAAATGCTGGGCAATCAGAAATTTTAAAGAATATATACGTTCAAACATCCGAAGAAAACATTCAAAAAATTGACTCCCTTGAACAAGTGATCTTTACTCAATTTCAAGATGGTGTAGATAAAGAAACCGTTTCTCGTTCCGTGGCGTTTGGTAAATCTGTTGCACATACTATTTTTGAATGGTCTAAAACCGATGGTGCTCACAGAGGATATTTGAACAATTTTGATAAAACCATGATACACCCAGAACGACCAGGTTCTTGGAAACCTCCCTTATTCGCTCAATCTTTTAGCCATCACCCTTTACACCCACATTGGGGAGAAAATAGAACTTTTGCATCCAGTAATAAGGAACTCGAAGACCCAAAGATGATTCCGTATGACACAACTATTGGTTCTCCTTATTACAAACAGTTTGAAAATGTATATCTGAAAGATTTAGAACTGACACAGCTAGAAAAAGAAGCTGCTATTTGGTGGGGCGATGATCCAGACGTGAGTTTTACTCCGCCAGGGCATTCTTATTATTTTGCCACATTAGCAATAGAAGGCCATAACATATCACTTATTGAAAGTGCCAAAATATATGCTCAAGTAGGCATGGCAGTATCAGATGCTTTCGTGAATTGTTGGAAATGGAAATATCAGTTTTTTACAGAACGACCAAATACCTTTATACCAAAATATATTGATGAAGAATGGGAGTCTTTCTGGCCCGACCCTCCATTTCCATCTTTCCCATCAGGTCATGCAATACAAGCAGCCGCAGCGGCAACAGTATTAGAACATAACTTCGGAAAAGAATTCACATTTACAGATAAAGCTCATGAAGGCCGAGAACGCGATGAACTCAAAGAAACTGATTTTGTAATACGGTCATTCGACACCTTTTGGGATGCCGCATTAGAAACAGCAGATTCTAGATTTTATGGAGGCATTCACACGAAATTAGACAATGAAGTAGGTTTAGAAAAAGGAGTAGAAATTGCAAAAAATATTTATGCCCTAGAATGGAAGAACAATGATGAAAAATAATTCAGCACCCATTAAAATAAGCAGTAACATATTCTTTCTAGTATTCGGTTTAATGAGTTATGCGCAACAAACTTTTACAGATGTCTCAGAAGCTGCAGGCATTGCCCACCAATACGAAGTTTATGAAGGCACATTTGGTGGTGGTGTTACTGTCTTTGATGTCAATAACGACGGTTACGAAGATTTATATATAACGAGTGGTATAAAATCAGATCGGCTCTACCTCAACAATGGTGACGGTACTTTCAAAGATATTTTTGATGATTCTGGTTTACAAATTACCAATGACTATGTTACTCAAGGTGTTGTAAGTGCAGATATCAATAAAGATGGATATAGAGATTTGTTCATTACCACCATTACTACTACCGATGGTAAAAGCGTTATACCAAGGGCAAAAAATTTACTCTTCTTAAATAATGGAGATTACACCTTTAAAGATGTTACGAATGAATATGGCTTGGAAGACTTAAACTCCTTTAGTACAGGACCAAGTTTTGGTGATTTTAATGCAGACGGATATCCTGATTTATTCGTGGGTAATTATTTTCAAGAATTTACGGGCAAACTGGGTATTATAAAAGATGCTACCATAGTTAGCGCGAACCAAACCGCTAGAAGTTATTTACTAAAAAATAAAGAAGGCAAAGGTTTTGAAAACGTTTATGATGAATATGGTTTAGGGCATAAAGGTTTTGGATTTGGTGGCGTTTTCACCGATTATGATAATGACCAAGATCAAGACTTATTGGTGAATCAAGATTTTGGGTATAAGGCGGTACCTAATTTCCTATACCGTAACGAGTACCCTGATGAACATTTTGATGATGCCAGCAAGGAAACTAAAATGGACCTAAAAATTAATGCCATGGGCGCAGCTGTTGGCGATTATAACGGTGATGGGTGGATGGATTATTACATTACCAACATCAAGTTCAATATGCTGATGGAAAATCAAGGTATTGGCAAACCATTTGTTGACAAGGCAAAAGAATTAGGTACTTACAATTTAGCGATTAGTTGGGGTGCGAATTTTGCCGATTTTGATCATGATGAAGATTTAGACTTATTTGTTGCTAACGGAGATCTTAATCCGAATTGCACACCAATGGGCAACTTCTATTTTGAAAATAACGACAATACCTTTACTGAAAAAGGAAGGGAATTAGCCATAAACGATTACGGTATCGGCAGAGGATCGGTAATTTTTGACATGGATAATGATGGTGATATGGATTTACTAGTTGTAAATCAACAACCTATTTTAAATTACCCAATAGCATCTACCACTCGACTTTTTAGAAATGATTTGGTAAAGGGTAATTGGCTAAAAGTTGCTCTTAAAGGTTTGGATTCTGAAGCAAATGGTATTGGCTCTCGCGTAACTATAGTTGCTAATGGAAAAAGAATTATAAGAGAAATTGATGGTGGTGGATCTAGTCATTTATCACAAAACTCGGTGATAGCACACTTTGGTTTGGGACAAAATACTGTTGTGGATTCCGTAATTGTCAACTGGACAGGCAGTAACACTCAAATACTAACCAATATAAAGGCAAATCAACAACTAGAAATTGTTGAAATAAATCAACCGAAAAAAGAAACTACTACTATTTGGTACATACTTGGTACTTTACTACTACTTGTTGTTGTCTATTTTGTAGCTAAAAAGAAAAGGCAATAAGTTTATTTTATTTTGTTAAAGGTCATAATATTTACATTTTTTTTAAATATCTATTTCAAATTAGCATCAACATTCAATACTTCAACTTATCAAACTCAGGTAATTTGAAACCATTTTGCACGCCATCTATTTAAAACATGCATCACAACCCAAACAGATTATTTTACAAAACAAAGCTTAAGTATAAATTCACTATAGCTAAATAGCTAATTACCAGTCCCTCTAAAATTCGTTAAATAATTATCCCAATATTAAAAAATTGTAAAACTTTGGAAACTTTTGTAGTTTCTTAAGTTTCCTGCTGTATATTTGCAGCCATTATGAAAGAAAAAATTAGGGATACAGCTTTACAGCTTTTCTTAGAACGTGGTTTTAAGAGTATTACTATGGATGATATTGCCAATGAAATCGGCATGTCTAAAAAAACCATCTACAGCGAATACAGTAATAAGACTTCGCTAGTAGAAGATTGTGTAATGCATAAGTTCTGCGATTTAAGCAACGGTATTGATTTAATTATAGCGATGGAGAAAAACGCTATTGAAGAATTGTATGAGATTAAAAAGTATGTAATGTCTCATTTAAACGATGAAAAAAGCTCTCCTCAGTATCAATTAATGAAATACTATCCGAAAATTCATAAAAACCTGAAGCTTCTACAATTTGATAAGATGCATAAGTGCATATTACTAAATGTTGAACGTGGATTAGAACAAGGCTTGTTTAGAGATAATATAAATCCGGAGTTTGTTGCTCGAATATACTTTACCGGGCTAAATAGTATAAAAGACCAAAACATGTTTCCGTTAAATCAATTTCCAATAGGGAAACTAATGGACTCATTTTTAGAATATCACATAAGAGGGATTGTAACACCAAAAGGAAAAACCATATTAAATAATATCATCAATTCAAATCAAGAATAAATGCGAAATCAATTAGTAATCTTAATCACTATTCTAAGTATTAGTTTAGGGTATTCACAAGAGCAAACCTATTCTTTTACATTAGAAGAAGCCATTCAATTTGCATTAGAAAACAACTATTCGGCAATTAATGCAAACAGGGATATTATAGATGCTCAAAAGCAAAAATGGGAAACTATAGCTACCGGTCTACCTCAAATAAACGGAACAGTTGGCTATCAAAATCAATTAAAACAACCCGTTTCCTTACTGCCTGGAGAAATTGTTGGTGGTGAACCTGGAACTTTTGTGCCAGTAATTTTTTCTCAACCACAATCAGCAACGGCAACAGCTACATTGACCCAACAAATTTTTGATGGTTCTTATATCGTAGGTGTGCAAGCAACAAAAGCGTTTTTAAGTTATAGCGCAAACAATAAAGAAAAAACAGAATTAGATGTTAGAAAACAAGTAGTTGAAGCTTACGGTAATGTACTTTTAGCAGAAGAAAGTATAGAAATCTTAGAGAAGAATAAAAGCACACTCGAAAAAAATCTTTTTGAAACTTCTAAGTTATTTGAAAACGGACTAGGAGAAGAAGAAAGTGTTGACCAGCTTCAAATTACACTATCATCAATTGAAAATCAATTACAGAATGCTGTAAGACTAAAGTCAATTACCTTACAAATGTTGAATGTAAGCATGGGCCTAGACTTAAATGCACCAACGCAATTGCAAGAAAACTTAGAAGATCTTACCATTTCAAAAATGGACTTAGGCATTCTTGGTTTCGACTTTAATATAAATGATAATGTTGATTACAAACTTGCCGAGAATTTAAACGAACAACGCTATTTTGAATGGAAATTAGCAAGAAGTCGTGCATTACCAACCTTAAATGCTTTTGTCAACTACGGAAGCTCTGCCTTCTCAGAAAACTTCGATTTTTTCAGCGGAGATCAGCAATGGTTCGATTCTTCAATTATGGGTTTCGATTTGAACATTCCAATATTCAGTTCATTTAAAAGAAGTGCAAGTACGCAACGTGCTAAAATTGCTTTAGAAAAAGCAAAAACGCAATTAACAGAAGCTGAACAACAAATTAGATTACAGTTAGAGAATGCTAAAAATAATTATACCCTAGCGATAGATAACTACGAAACTGCAAAGCAAAACCTAACACTATCTGAACGTATTGAAAACAAAAACCAAATCAAGTATAAAGAAGGTTTGGCTACAAGTTTTGAACTAAGACAGGCACAGACACAATTGTATACTACCCAACAAGAATACTTACAATCTATGGTTGAGGTGATAAATAACAAGACAGAACTAGAAACCATTTTAAATACAAAAGACTAAATAATCAATCATTAAAAATATAATCATGAAGAAAATACTAGTTTTATTAATTGCGACCGTAAGCCTACTTTCTTGTGGCAGTGGTGAGCAATCGGTAGCAGATATTATAGCACAACAAGACCTAGAGGCAATAAGAGCTAAAAAAAATGATATTACCACGCAGCAAAAACTTATTGATGCGCAAGTAAAATCTTTAGATTCTGCCATTGCCATTTTGGGTAATGAAGAAAAATTACCATTGGTAAATACATTGACTGCTAAAAAAGAGCTATTCAATCACTATTTAGAATTACAGGGTGATGTATCTACCAAACAAAATGTATTGATCTACCCAGAAATGGCAGGTACGTTACAAAGAGTCTATGTAAAAGAAGGCGACAAGGTTTCTAGAGGTCAGGTATTAGCGACTATCGATGATGGTGGTATGTCAAGCCAATTAAGTCAACTAAAATCGCAAGCTGCTTTGGCAAAAACGACTTTTGAGCGTCAAGAGCGTTTATGGAATCAGAATATAGGTTCAGAAATTCAATTTTTACAAGCTAAAACCAATTATGAGGCTGCAGAAAATATGGTATCTCAGACACAGAGTCAATTAGGTAAATCTACCATAAGAGCACCTTTCTCTGGTATTATTGATAATGTAATAAAAGATCAAGGTACTGTTGTTGCCCCAGGCCCAGGTTCAGAGGTATTTCGTATTGTAAATCTATCTGATATGTACATTGAAGTAGAAGTGCCAGAAACTTACCTAGGTAGTGTATCAAAAGGAAAAGAAGCATTAGTATACTTTCCGGTTTTAGGTGATAGTATCGTTACAAAAATTAGAGAAACAGGCAATTTTATCAATCCTTCGAATAGATCATTTGAGGTAGAAATACCTGTACCGAATAAAGAGGGTAAAATTAAACCGAACCTATCGGCTAAAGTGAATATAAACGATTACACTAACGAAGATGCTATATTAATACCGACAAGTATAATATCAGAAAATGCAGAAGGTGAGCAATATGTTTTTGTAGCAGAAGAGCCAAATGCAGATGGTGAGGCGTTGGTAAAAAGAACGGTAATCATAACTGGTAAAACACAAGGTGCGAAGATTGAAGTATTATCTGGTTTAGCAGATGGCAACCAAATTATTAAAGAAGGTGCTAGAAGTGTAAAAGATGGTCAAAAAGTTAAAATCAAAAAATAAAGAGCGATGAGCAAAGTACAAAAGAACGCCGATAAAGAGTTCGGTTTATCGTCTTGGGCCATTGATAACCCTTCGGTTATTTATGTAATGATCGCTATTTTTCTTTGGTTGGGATTCAGTGCCTATATGGCAATGCCTAGAGAAGATTTTCCTGAAATTATTGAGACCAAAATCTACATTAGCACACCTTACCCAGGTAACACTGCCGAAGATATAGAAAAACTGATTACAGATCCTTTAGAAGACAGGCTAAAAAACATTAGTAATGTAGTAGAAGTTACCTCAACTTCTCAAGAAGATTACGCTATTTTAACCGTTGAGTTCGACGAAGAAATTACTGTTGAGCAAGCCAAACAAAAGGTGAAAGATGAGGTAGATAGTGAAAAAGCTAGTGAAGACTGGCCTACTTTTAATGGAGCAAAGGTAGAACCCAATGTTTTCGATCTAAATTTCTCAGAAGAGGTGCCTATTATGAACATCAATTTTACGGGTGATTACCCTGTAGAAAAGTTGAAGGAGTTTGCTGAATATTTACAAGACGAAATTGAAGACCTTCCTGAAATTAAACAAGCGGATATTCGTGGTGCACAAGATCTAGAAGTTGAAGTTGGTGTTGATATTTATAAAATGATGGCTGCCAAAATCAGCTTTCAAGATGTTATTAGTGCTATTAGCAATGGTAATATGACGATGTCTGCCGGTAACTTAAAAACCGTAGGGCAAAGACGTACCATTCGTATTTTAGGCGAAGTAGAAGACCCTAAAGAACTGAACAACTTCGTAGTAAAATCTGAGAATGGTGCCGTATACTTAAAAGATATTGCGACTATAAACTTTCAGGCAAAAGACAAAACTACTTATGCTCGCGAATACGGGAATAATGTGGTAATGCTTGATGTAAAAAAGCGAGCTGGTAGAAACTCCATTTCCGCTTCAGATAAAATAAAAGAACTGGTAAAGAAAGAAAAAGCAGATTACTTTCCGCCAGATTTAAATATTTCTATTGCCAATGATTCCTCTACTAGAACACTGAATCAAGTAGATGACTTGGTAAATAACATCATCTTCGGTATTATTCTAGTTGTAACCGTACTAATGTTCTTCTTAGGGTTTAGAAATGCATTATTCGTTGGTTTCGCAATACCAATGTCAATGTTTATGTCTTTCGTCATATTATCATGGCTAGGTTATACCTTAAATACGATGATTCTTTTCGGAATGATCATGGGGCTTGGTATGTTGGTTGATAACGGTATTGTTGTAGTTGAAAATGTATACCGATTAATGGATGAAGGTTTGTCAAGAACCGAAGCTGCTAAAAAAGGTATCGGTGAAATTGCTTACCCTATTATTATATCGACAGCTACAACGGTAGCGGCGTTTGTTCCATTAGGGCTCTGGCCTGGTATTTTCGGGCAATTTATGATCTATTTCCCTATTACACTTTCTGTTGTATTGGGCTCGTCATTATTCGTGGCAATATTCATGAACTCTATGTTGGTTTCAAAATTCATGAGCACCGATGAAAAAGAACTGAACTTAAAACAGCTCATTAGAATGAGTGTTATTATGGGGGGACTTGGAGCATTAATACTAATTTTCGGTGGCGCTATGCGCGGTTTGGGATCTGTACTTATACTTACTGCCATCATGTTTTGGGCATACAAATACGTTATTAAGGGCACTGCTATCAAGTTTCAAAAGAAAACCATGGCTCGCTTTGAAAATTGGTATGAGCGTCGTTTAAAGCATGCACTTAGAGGTAGCAACGTATATTGGTATTTTGGTGTTACTTTTTTAATGTTGATTGGCGTATTTATGTTATTTGGTATGTCTGTTAGTAGCGGTCGTACTAAAATCGAATTCTTCCCAGACAATAAACCAAATGAAATCTATGTGTATGTAGAGTACCCTGAAGGTACTTCTATTGAAAAGACCAATGAAATTACCAAAGAGGTCGAAAAGCAGGTGTACGCTATTATGGATGATGATATCTATCAGAAAGATGGAAAGAACTTTATGATGGCATCTGCTGTATCTGTGGTTGGTGAAGGTGCTGGAAATCCGCTTACAGATGGTGGTTCGTCTGCCGAAATGCCACATAAGGGCAAGGTAACCGTAAACTTTAGTGAGTATAAATATCGTAATGGTTTAAATACCGAAGATATTCGTGGTCGTGTGCAAGCTGCATTACAGGGCATTTATCCTGGTGTTGCAATATCTGTAGAGAAAGATGCCAATGGTCCGCCAGCAGGTTTCCCTATTAATATTGAACTTGAGGGTAATGATTATGATGAGCTGATCAATACTGCCGAAGACATTAAAAACTTCATCAACACTAAAAATATTGCAGGTATTGAAGAATTGAAGATTGATGTAAACAAAGGCAAACCTGCCATGCAAGTAATTGTAGATCGCGAAAAAGCGGGTGAATTAGGTGTTGCCGTTGGCCAAGTCGGTAATCAATTAAGACGCTCTATTTTTGGCGAAAAAGCAGGTGTTTATAAAGAAGATGGTGAAGATTACGATATCAACATCAGGTTCAATGAAGATTTGAGATACAATAAGAGTGCATTATTCAATCAGAATATCATTTTTAGAGATCCTTCTAACGGACAGATCAAAGAGATTCCAATTTCTGCTGTAGCGACCGAGAAAAACACATCTGGTTATAGTGCTATTAAACACCGCGACGGTAAACGTGTGGTTACTATTTATTCGGGTTTAAAACCTGGCTTTACAGATGCCGGCGCCATTGTTGCTGAAATTCAAAATGAGATGGGAAGTTTTGATGGAACTCCAGCTACTATAAATATTGATTATACCGGTCAACTAGAAGAGCAAGCGAAGCAACAAGCATTCTTAGTTGGTGCTTTTTTCTCAGGATTAGGATTGATTATGCTTATTCTAATCTTCCAATTTGGTGGCATATCGAAACCATTAATAATTATGATCGCAATTTTCTTAAGCTTCATTGGTGTATTTGGAGGATTGATGATCACCGGATGGTCTTTCGTAATTATGATGACGATGATGGGTATTATCTCATTAGCAGGTATTGTGGTGAATAACGGCGTAGTACTCCTCGATTACACCCAAATTTTGGTCGATCGTAAAAAGGTAAGACTTGGTATGGAAGACAGTGATCTGTTAACAATTGAAGATGCGACCGATTCTATGATTGTTGGTGGTAAGGCAAGATTACGCCCAGTTATATTAACTGCCATTACCACCGTATTAGGATTGATTCCGCTTGCAATCGGACTTAACATCGATTTCTTTGCGCTATTCTCAGAGTTTAATCCGCATATATACATAGGTGGTGACAACGTAATTTTCTGGGGACCATTAGCATGGACGGTAATCTTCGGATTAATCGTTGCGACCTTCTTAACCCTAATAATCGTGCCGGTATTATTCAACATAGTATACCGTATAAAAATAAAGTTTAGCGGTTTCGGCAGTAATAGTAATGAAGAAAATAAACAATTAGAACAAGTGGCTTAATCTACAAAAAGCTGAAATAAAAAAGCCCCGTATCAAATGATACGGGGCTTTTTTTATTGTTGTTGATCGAGATTATTTATTGCTTACAACAGGATCTTTTTTACTAGCTTTATTTACACTAGCAATTCTGTTGTTATCGAAGTTTACTTCACTCGTTACATCACCTTCCCAAAATAACCACTTACCGGTTCTTACACCATTATCATAGTTACCCATTGCAATCTTCTCTCCTTTTTCATTGAACATTTTCCATTGTCCTTCTAACTTTTCATTTAAAAAATAGCCCTCTTGAGACTTTTCTCCATTAGCATGAAAATATGTTGCTTTTACTTTATCTCCATCTTTTTCAAAAGTAGGATCAACTTGAGCGTAAGCTCCGAACGACAATGCCATTACAGCTATAATTAAGATTTTTTTCATGGGATATATTTTTTAAATTAATTTCTTCCTTAACACTAACGTTACAAATATACATTTATTTCTCAATTAATCAATGTTTTGGTAACTTTTAGTTTACATTAAGTTTACATTGGAAGTGTACTATCCTATTTTACAGTGTTTTAACAACAATTCATGTTTAACATTGGCACAACTAGTCATCGTGTAAAAGCTACCGGTTAAATAGATCTATAATGAAATAGACTTCTTAAATTTGCCAATTCATTAAAGCAAGTACTATGTATAGAAGCCATTCCTGCGGGGAGTTAAGAGAATCACATATTGGCCAAACGGTTACACTATCTGGTTGGGTAGCAAAAACTAGAGACAAAGGTTTCGTAGTTTGGGTAGATTTAAGGGATCGCTATGGTATTACACAACTAGTACTTGATGAAGACCGCACAAATGCCGAGCTATTAGAGCAGGCAAGAAATTTGGGTAGAGAGTTTGTTATTCAAATTAAGGGAGAGGTTATTGAAAGAGCATCTAAAAACGCAAACATCCCAACGGGTAATATAGAAGTTTTGGTTTCTGAACTTACAATTCTGAACGAATCTAAAACTCCGCCATTCACTATTGAAAACGAAACCGATGGTGGTGAAGATCTTCGAATGAAATACAGGTATTTAGACATCCGTAGAAATCCTGTAAAAAACAACCTTATTTTTAGAAGTAAGGTAGCTATGGAAGTCCGTAAGTTTTTATCTGGCGAAGGCTTTATAGAAGTGGAGACTCCATATTTAATAAAATCTACACCAGAAGGTGCTCGAGATTTTGTGGTACCAAGCCGTATGAACGAAGGTCAGTTTTATGCGCTACCCCAATCGCCACAAACATTCAAGCAATTGCTAATGGTTGGTGGTTTAGATAAATACTTTCAGATCGTAAAGTGTTTTAGAGATGAAGATTTACGTGCCGATAGACAGCCAGAATTTACGCAGATAGATTGCGAAATGGCTTTTGTTGAGCAAGAAGATATACTCAATGTATTCGAAAATTTGACCAAGTCCCTTTTAAAGGAAGTAAACGGTGTTGAGATCGATTCTTTCCCAAGAATGACTTATGATGATGCCATGTCTAAATATGGTAATGATAAGCCAGACATTCGTTTTGGAATGGAATTCTCAGAACTTAATGCTGTAGCACAACATAAAGAATTCGGAGTTTTTAATTCCGCCGAATTAGTAGTTGGTATTGCAGTACCTGGTGTAGCAGAATATACTAGAAAAGAATTAGATGCATTGGTCAACTGGGTAAAACGCCCGCAAGTTGGTGCCAACGGAATGGTTTATGTAAAATGTAATGAAGACGGAAGCTTTAAATCGACCGTTGATAAATTTTATGACCAAGACGATTTAGCAAAATGGGCAGAAGCTACAGGTGCTAAACCAGGTGACTTAATTTGCGTATTATCTGGTGATGCCAATAAAACAAGAACACAGTTAAGTGCCTTGAGAATGGAAATGGCAACCAGACTAGGACTTAGAAAGCCAAACGAATTTGCACCATTATGGGTAGTAGATTTCCCTTTATTGGAGCTTGATGAAGAAACTGGTCATTACCATGCAATGCACCACCCATTTACCTCACCAAAGCCAGGTCAATTAGAATTATTAGATACTGATCCGGGTGCAGTACGTGCAAATGCTTACGACCTTGTATTGAACGGTAATGAAATAGGCGGTGGATCTATTCGTATTCACGATAGAGATATGCAAGCAACAATGTTTAAGCATTTAGGCTTTACACCTGAAAAGGCAAAAGCACAATTTGGTTTTCTAATGGAAGCTTTTCAATACGGTGCACCACCACATGGGGGATTGGCATTTGGTTTAGATAGATTGGTAGCAATTTTAGGCGGACAAGAAACTATCAGAGATTTTATTGCGTTCCCTAAAAACAATAGTGGTCGCGATGTAATGATCGACGCTCCCGCACCAATTGATAATGCACAGTTGAAAGAATTGAGTTTGAAGTTGGATATTCAAGAATAATTAATCTTGACAAAGTCATAATCAAAAATCCTGCCCAGTGCAGGATTTTTTTTGTTTTTACTATGGAAACCTTACGTCAAATTTATCTTGAATATTTAGAGGAACTTAAAACCAAAATCATAGCAAGTAATTAAATACCTTTGAACCCTATCACTGATATGGCTCAACCATGCCCATCCAAAGAAATAAAATTTTAAAAAACATTTACAAATGGAGATATAAGCATATCTCTCAAAAAACCTTCATTTACATCTTAAGTGTAATCGTTGGGCTTTTAGCTGGGTTGGCATCTGTTACCCTAAAAAACATTACTTATTTTATTGAGGCATCTCTTGAAAAGGGAATTATTTTTTCTAGTAACCAATTATACTTTATTCTGCCTATTATAGGTCTTACTCTGGTATATCTCTATGTAAAATACATTCATAAAGAGAAATTAAAGCATGCCGTTTCTTCAATTCTATTTTCTTTATCAAGAAACAAGGCAAATATTGATGCAAAGCAGATGTACACCCAACTTATTATTGCACCGCTAACTGTAGGTTTTGGTGGATCAGTGGGTTTATTAGGTCCGGCAGTGGCAACAGGTGCCGCATTAAGCTCTAATTTAGGTAAGCTCTTTCATATCAATTCTAAAAGGCGCTCTTTATTAATTGCCTGTGCATCGGCAGGTGCAATCTCATCTATATTTCAATCGCCGATTGCCGCCATCATATTTGCGGTAGAAGTATTTAGTCTAGACCTGACTATGATATCTATGTTACCATTATTATTGGCATCGATCAGTGGTGTACTTACCTCCTACTTCTTCATGGGTAACGAGGTATTGTTCAATTTTTCCATTAGTGAGCCATTTGAAGTGAAGGATACTTTATTTTATGTTCTTCTCGGCGTAGGTACAGCAGTAGCATCTATCTACTTCACAAAAATGTATTTTGGTATCATTAACCTTTTTAAACCATTGAAAAGTCCGAAATACCGTCTTTTGGTTGGCGGTCTAGCCATTGGTATTATGCTGTATATGATTCCACCATTGTACGGTGAAGGATTTACATTTATAAACAACTTGTTGAAAGGTGACCATATTCAAGCTTTAGGCAAAACCCCCTTTGATGCCTACATCGGTAATATTTGGGTTGTAATTGCTCTATTATTCGGCATCACAATTTTTAAGGCAGTAGCGATGACCACTACTTTAGCTGCCGGTGGTGCAGGTGGTATTTTTATACCAACAATGGTAATGGGTAGTGCCTTGGGCAATGTCGTCGCGAAATTGATCAACAATTCGGGATTGGGGTTTTCAGTATCTGAAAGTAATTTCACCCTAATAGGCATGGCAGGTCTTATTGCAGGCGTGCAACACGCTCCGTTGACGGCAATTTTCCTTATTGCTGAAATAACAGGTGGTTATGCCTTATTTGTGCCTTTGATGATTACAGCATCTATATCATACATCATTACTAAAAACACGGTAGATTATACGATTTACACCAGAGAATTGGCTGAAAGTGGCGATTTACTGACGCACAATAAAGATCACGCCGTACTTACCCTTATGAACATTGATATGGTTATAGAAACCAATTTCAAAATCGTACACCCAGACATGACGTTGGGTGAAATGCTGCATGATTCCGTTGCTAAATCAACACGAAATATTTTTCCTGTAGTAGATGCAAATCACGTGTTTTTGGGCATTATTTTATTAGATGATATTAGGGAGTTCATGTTCGACACCAAATTGTATGACACTACAAAAGTGGAAACATTTACCCATAAGGCACCTGATCATATTTACTATGGGCTTGACAGCATGCAAATTGTAATGCAAAAATTTCAAGATAGTGGTGCATGGAATTTACCCGTCGTCAAAAACGGAAAATACATGGGCTTTGTTTCAAAATCAAAACTATTGACCGCTTACAGAAGAGAACTTATAAAATTCACTAAGTAATCAACCTCGGGGCAAGCCCAGAGACATTCTTAGAACAACAATAACAATTCGAGACAAGCCTCGGAGCATTTAAATCTCGATTATAGAGTAAAAGAGAACTTATGAAATATGTAATTATCGCCATAGTATTAATCTCAATCGGATTAATTATCTACGGATTCAATTTAGATGCTAGTCAAGATGCCTTATCTCACAAATATATAGGCTCGGGCACTTTATTACTATTTTTAGTGGCTATGCCGCTGTTTCTTATTCGAGAGAGTAAGGGTAAAAAATTCAATGATTACATGCTTACCGATGAGAATGTACGAAAAATGCAAGGCAAAGAACCTAAAAAGGCTGATAATCAAGACACTCCGAAAAAATAATAGTTCAATTCTTTACCAATGAATCTTAAAATATTGTAAATTAGAATGTTAATATTAAAATTTCAATACAATGATTGGTACCGTCAAATTTTACAATGAATCTAAGGGTTATGGGTTTATAACCAATGAAGAAACTGGAAAAGATATTTTTGTTCACGCCACCGCTTTACATGGCACAGAAATTAGAGAAGGTGATAAGGTGAGCTACAAAGAGGAAGAAGGAAAAAAAGGTACAGTTGCCGGGCAAGTGCAGGTACTTTAAAAATATTCTTTTTCACTAAAAAAATTAGATAACCACGCTCTTGCGTGGTTTTTCATTTATGCTCGATTTCCTATTTTCTTTTCTTCGCAAAAAATTGCTGTAATAAACTAGCCGCTTCATCTGCAAGAATACCGCCGATCATTTTAGTTCTAGGGTGAAGAGTTGTTCCCATAACTCCGCAACCGCGCTGTTCATCTGCAGCCCCATAAACAATTTTACCAATCTGGCTCCAATACAACGCACCAGCACACATTTGGCACGGCTCTAAGGTTACATACAACGTACAATCTATTAAATACTTACCACCTAGAAAATTAGCTGCAGAAGTAATCGCTTGCATTTCGGCATGTGCCGTAACATCATTCAATTTTTCGGTCAAATTATGAGCTCTTGCAATAATCCTGTCTTGCACTACAATTACAGCGCCTACGGGCACCTCGCCAGCTTCAAATGCATATTCAGCTTCTTGAAGTGCCTTTTTCATAAAATAAGTATCATCGTAAGGTAAAACCATAACCTCAAAAATACGATAGTTTCATTTTTAAAAAAGTATTTTTGTGACCATTATAGATGCAATTTGAAATCAATTCTAGAACATATCAAATCACCTAACGATCTAAAAACTTTATCAGTAAAGGATTTAGAGCAATTGGCTGTTGAGTTACGTGAGTTCATTATTGATATTGTTTCTGTAAAAGAAGGACATTTAGGCGCCAGTTTAGGTGTTGTAGAGTTGACCATTGCATTACATTATGTGTTCAACACACCTATAGATAAGCTAATATGGGATGTAGGCCACCAAGCATACGGTCATAAAATACTGACGGGCAGAAAAGATGTTTTTGATACCAACAGACAATTTGGTGGCATTAGTGGTTTTCCGAAAATGGAAGAAAGCGAGTATGATGCTTTTGGCACTGGGCATAGTTCTACCTCTATTTCAGCTTTGTTAGGCATGGCTTTGGCAGCACAATTACAAGGGAAATTAAGAAGGCAACATATTGCAGTTATTGGCGATGCATCTATAGCAAGCGGTATGGCATTTGAAGGCTTAAACCATGCTGGTGTAACCAATGCAAATATTATTGTGGTACTCAACGATAATGCTATGGGTATAGACCCAAGCGTTGGTGCATTAAAAAAATACCTGACTAATGTAAAAACTGGTACCGCAAAAGAAGAGAATATTTTCGAGTGCCTTAATTTTTATTACTCAGGTCCTGTAGACGGTCATGACCTACCTGCTTTGGTAAAAGAATTAGAACGATTAAAAAAGATAGAAGGCCCTAAATTATTACATGTAATCACTACAAAAGGAAAAGGCTTACAAAAGGCAGAAGAAAATCAAGTTACCTACCATGCACCTGGTAAATTTGATAAACAAACTGGCGAGCTACAAAAGAAATCTAATACTATTGAACCACCTAAGTTTCAAGATGTATTTGGCAAGACTTTAGTTGAGTTAGCACTTAAGAATGAAAAAATAGTAGGTATTACTCCTGCTATGCCTACAGGTAGTTCATTAAAATTTATGATGGATGCGCTACCTGAAAGAGCTTTCGATGTTGGTATTGCCGAACAGCATGCGGTAACCATGGCAGCAGGTATGGCAACAGATGGCTTAATTGTATTCTGTAATATTTACTCCACTTTTTTACAACGTGCTTACGACCAGGTTATACACGATGTAGCTATACAGAATCTTCCGGTTATTTTTTGTTTGGATCGTGCAGGTTTGGTTGGCGAAGATGGCCCTACGCATCATGGTGTGTTCGATATTTCTTATTTACGATGTATTCCGAACCTAATTATCTGTTCCCCATTAAACGAAATTGAGCTCAGAAACATTATGTATACTGCTCAGTTAGGTTTAGACCATCCTATAGCAATAAGATATCCACGTGGACGTGGAAAAGAAATGAATTGGCAAGTACCCATGAAAAAGTTGAACATAGGCGAAGGTCAACTTTTAAAAGAAGGAAGTAAAATTGCGATTCTAAGCACCGGCCCTATAGGCAACATGGTTTCTGAACTAATACATGAATTGGATAATACCCCTGCAATCGCGCATTTTAATTTCCCATTTATAAAACCATTAGATACGGATTTATTGAAAAGAATACTGAAGAAATTCGATCATATTATCACCTTAGAAGATGGTTCAGTAACTGGCGGATTCGGAAGTGGTTTGTTAGAATTTGCAAATACTATTGGAATCCATAAAATAATTAAGATATTTGGCATTCCAGATGAGTTTATAACCCACGGTGCTACCGAAAAACTGCATATAAAAGCAGGGATAGATAAGACATCCGTTAAAAAATATGTACAACAATTTTTATGAATAAAATACCTTCAAAAATCGTTAAGAGTTTATGTTCGTTACTCTTTTTGGTAACACTAGTAACCTTTGGACAAGATACCATACCTGCACCTATAATAGTAGATAGTGTTACCGTAGACAGTGTTGCTATAGATACTATTGTAATACGCAGAACGGTAGATAAAATCTATTCTCCTAGAAAAGATGTAAATCTTCAAATACCCAATATAGACTTCAACAAAACGAAAACCTTACAAAAAGGGTTTAACAGATTTAGAATACCCTCGTTTTGGGAAAACGAAAATAGCTTCGGTATCAATATTAGCGAAGTTGCCTTTGTCAATTGGAACGCGGGTGGCGATAATGCCGTTAGTGGTTTAGGATTTTTAAAATTTGCCAGAAAATATAAATTCAGCAATTTTCAATGGGAAAATAATCTTGAATTACGTTACGGATTAAATGCCCAAGAAGGCCGCAAACTTAGAAAGACAGAAGATGTTATACGTTTAAGTTCAAATTTGGGCTTTAAAAAAGACAACACCAGTCGATGGTTCTATTCGGTTCAGCTAAACTTTAATACCCAGTTCTCTAATGGTTATAAATACCCAGATAGAGAGACCCCTGTATCTCGTTTTATGGCACCTGGCTATCTACTTTTTGGTGCGGGTACCTCTTATATAACTAAAGATGAAAAGTTTAATCTTTACCTATCACCATTAACTCAAAAATCTACTTTCGTATTGGATCAAGATTTAGCTGACAATGGGAATTTTGGTGTACAAGAGGCCATTTTAGATGCAGATGGAAACATTATAACACCCGGAGAAAACCATTTGTTAGAAATCGGAATATTAATTACCAATAATTTCAATATTACCATTGCTGATAATATTGAATTAACCAACAGGCTAAATCTTTACACCGATTATATAAAAAGCTTTGGTAATATTGATGTGGACTGGGAACTTACGCTAAACATGAAAGTAAACAAGTTCATTAGCACAAGCTTAGGCACACAAATGATTTATGATGATGATATTCTTTTCGATGTACTGAAAAACGATAACGGAACTATAATAAACCCTGGTGTACCTAAAATTCAATTTAAGCAAGTATTAGGTGTTGGTATCTTGTACGGATTCTAAAGTTGTTTTCCTTTAATTTTATTGTGAATATGTACTGCTGCGCTATCAGAGAGACTTGCAACATAGCAACAAGTGTTTAGAACTATTTCGTAAAGCGATGTATTGGTTTGCTGATAAAAACCAGGCAAAGTTCTCAAAATCAATTTGTGATAGTTAGATGCATTGTTATTCATTTTACCAATTAAGGCAGCAATATAAACATCTAGAATATCGGATATAATAGTGTACCCGGCAATCTCTTTTTCTACCACTTCTTGCGACTGATAAATTTTTTGAACGCTTAGGCTAATAATGTCTTCAATTTGGGCTTTGAATCCACTTTTATCTAATAAAGAGACCTCAAAATTGCCATTTAAAATAAGTTCTTCATTCTCGATGAAAATAGAAACTGCATCTTGTATTAGCGTATTGATGGCTAAGGCACGAAGGTAACTAAGCCTATCTTCCATATATTCCAAAGAATTATACTTTTTGGTATTTATGGTGTCCTTAACCAGTTTAATAAGGTATTCTAGGGCATAATCTTCAGAAATGAGACCTAAGTTAATTCCGTCTTCAAAATCAATAATAGTATAGCAAATATCATCTGCAGCTTCTACCAAAAATGTCAGAGGATGCCTACCATATGAAATGGTACCGTCGTTACTTCTAGTCGGTAACCCTAAATCTTGAGCTACTTCGTCAAAAATGTGTTTTTCACTTTGAAAGAATCCGAATTTTTTATCACAGATATGGTTAGTAGGTTTTTTAGGCAATGATTCTTTCGGGTATTTCATAAAAGCACCCAATGTGGCATAGCTAAGACGGAGTCCGCCAAAGACACCTGCCCTATCTTGCGTCATTAATTTAAATCCGTTGGCATTACCCTCAAAATCGATAATATCTTGGTATTCAACTGCCGAAAGTTGATCTTTTAACTGTAGCCCGTTACCGGTTTTAAAATACTCGCCAATTGCTTTCTCACCACTATGCCCAAAGGGTGGGTTACCTATATCGTGAGCCAATGCAGCAGCAGCAACGATTCCTCCAAAATCATTGAATTGATAGCCATGAACCTCTTTTAAGTAAGGGTGTTTTTCAATGATTTTCTTTCCTGCCAATCTACCTAAACTTCTACCAACAACAGACACCTCAAGACTATGCGTTAATCTGGTATGAACAAAATCGGTCTTTGACAAGGGTATTACCTGGGTCTTATCTTGCAAACTTCTAAAGGCGGACGAAAATATGATACGGTCATAATCAACATCGAACCCTAAACGGGTCTCATCTTGTTCATTTCGTAACCGTTTGTTTTTATCGCCTTGTCTACGCAAAGAAAGTAATTGCTCCCAATTCATGTTAGTCCGTTTTTACAGCCTGCAAGATACAGCATTTGCCTATTTCATTACCTAAAGTCTCATTTCTGGTAAACTATTTTATCTCAGAACCTTAACCTTTAAAACATATATTCATAATCCTTAGGTAACCTTAACTTAACCTTTGGTCATTTTCTTTGTACCAGTATTTAAATTAGGTATGAAGAAAATATTTATTCTATTCGCTTTAATGATTTGCTCTTTGTCTTTCTCACAAGAGACCAGTGCTATTAAAGGTCAAATTTTAGATGGTGAATTTTTCAACGAACCATTATTAATGGCTTCTGTATCTATTGATAATGCAGATATTTCTACACAGACAAATTTTAGAGGTAATTTTGAGTTTACCGATATTACACCTGGCACGCATGATGTACTAGTACAATTTGTAGGCTACGACCCAATACATATAGAAATAACGGTTAAAGAAGGCGAGCAAGCTGAAATTCTAGAGACCTTATATGCTAAAAGCCTACCAATGCCTTCTACGGCTAAAGTAAGTTCAACAACAAAAGATGTTCTTAGTTCATTAGAATTAGCCGCAAACAAAACAAGGTAATCTTCAGAAATTTTGCTATCGAATTGGCTGCATTTTTTTAATCACTTAAAAAAGCCCAATTGAATTGCGCTAAAAAATCTTTTTCGAAAAGAAATTAGTATTTTCATCAACTAATCTTGGTTTCTTTGTAACTATTAATCATCATTGCAAAATTTACGATTTAACTTCATAACCTTATTTTAACGTTAATGATAATTTATAATATCATTTTTGTTCCTTATTTAAATTTTTGATGGGCGAGAACATTTATTTATTCATGATTATTGCATTAGCGGTTTTAGCCGTAACAGATTTAATCGTTGGTGTCAGTAATGATGCCGTTAACTTTTTAAATTCTGCAATAGGTTCAAAAGCGATTTCTTTTAAAACAATAATGCTTGTTGCCAGTGTAGGTATCGCCTTTGGAGCCGTTTCTTCAAGCGGAATGATGGAGGTGGCCCGAAAAGGAATATTTAACCCGTCTGAATTTGTTTTCGCTGAGATTATGATTGTTTTCATGGCAGTTATGATTACAGACATACTATTGCTTGATTTTTTCAATACTTTAGGTATGCCAACCTCAACCACTGTTTCTATTGTTTTTGAACTATTAGGTGCAGCGGTGGCCATATCATTGGTTAAAATTTACGCAGGTGATGGTAATTTTACCCAACTTTCAAATTATATCAATACCGATAAGGCTACTGAAATTATAATAGGTATACTCTTATCAGTCGTCATTGCATTTACTATTGGTGCTATCGTCCAATTTTTCACCCGTATTCTACTATCATTTAAGTTTGAAAACAAACCAAAATGGCTAGGTGCTATTTTTGGTGGTATGGCGATTACAGCTATTATTTATTTTATACTTATAAAAGGTTTAAAAGGCACTTCTATTATCAGTCCTGAATTATCAGTATTGATTGGTAATAATCCTGAAATATTCATATTAGGTAACTTTATAGTGTGGTTTGCCTTATCGTGGTTAGCAACTACTATCTTAAAATGGAATATTTATACCATCATTATTATATTAGGAACCTTCGCTTTGGCAATGGCCTTTGCCGGTAATGATCTAGTAAATTTTATTGGTGTACCGTTGGCAGCATACGAATCATTTGTAAGTTGGTCGAACTCTGGTCAACTAGCCACCGAATATAACATGAAGGGCTTAGCAGTTGCCGTACAAACACCAACCTATCTATTATTAGCCTCTGGTATTGTTATGGTTGTTACCTTATGGTTTTCATCTAAAGCTAAAAATGTAGTAAAAACAAGTGTTGACCTTTCTAGACAAGATGAAGGCGATGAGCGTTTTGAGCCAAACTATTTATCGAGACAAATCGTAAAATTCTCTATCAAAGCATCTGAAAGTTTAAACGGATTAATACCGATATCATTACAAAACAGAATAGACACTCAATTCGTTAAACCAACTTCGTACGCTCAAAAGGCAAAAGCAAAAGATCAACCTGCTTTCGACCTTATTAGAGCTTCGGTAAATTTAATGGTTGCCAGTGTATTGATATCTCTTGCTACCTCGTTAAAACTGCCATTATCGACCACATATGTGACTTTTATGGTTGCCATGGGAACATCGTTAGCAGATCGAGCTTGGGGATCAGAAAGTGCCGTATATAGAGTTGCAGGTGTACTTAATGTTATAGGCGGATGGTTCTTTACCGCAATCGTAGCATTCGTAGCGGCAGCTATAATCGCTTACATTATTCACCTTGGTGGTATTTGGGCAATTGCCGCATTATTAATTTTTGCTTTCGTTCTTATAGGCAAAAACTACCTTTCGCATACCAAGAAATTAAAGGAAACCAAAGAAGAAGAAATATTAGAACGTGCAGAGAGTAGTTCTATACAGGGTGTTATCGAAGAAAGCGCCAAAAACATTGCAAACGTTGTAAAAAGAGCAAGTAAAATCTATTCTAATTCTATTAACGGACTCGCAAAACAAGATCTTAACTCGCTTCATAAGAACAAAAAACAAGGTGCTAAATTGGCAAATGAAATCGATGATCTTAGAAATCATACTTTTTACTTCATCAAGAATTTAGAAGAGGCACATATTGGCGCCAGTAATTTCTATATTAATGCCATGGGGCACTTAACAGACATTTCACAATCGTTGGAATATATTGGTAAAGTAAGCCATAAACATGTCAACAATAATCACAAGAAATTAAAGTATAACCAAATTAAAGAGCTTAAGCAGATAGACATAAAACTAGCTGAAATTTTAGACAATACGTACCACGCTTTCGAAGAAAGATCTTTTGAAAAAATCGGTAATATTCTAAATAATAAGCAAGAATTATATGATTTGGTATCGCAAAAAATTAGTCTACAAGTAGAGCGCACAAGATCAGAAGAATCAAGTCCGAAAAACACGACATTATATTTTTCGATTTTACTTGAAACTAAAGATTTAATGACCGCAACCATGGATCTATTAGAGCTTTATTATAAGGAACATGATGCTGATATTGCACCTGTGAAATTAGATTAAGTGATTTTTCAATTCAATTAAAAGCATAGTTATGAAATATCTTTTGATAGCCGTTTATTTACTGACAGGGTTTTTCATAAATGCCCAAGAAATAACCGGTAACGAATTATTAGAACGAGCAATAGCATTTCATGACCCACAAAACAATTGGTCTACCTTCAAAGGCAAAATGCTTATTGAAATGGAAAACCCTAAGGGGAGTCCGCTCAGTACGGTTGTTGAAATGAAATTACCCAACAACTATTTCAAGACTACTGTAAAAAAAGATAATTATACGATAGAGTCAGAATTAGATAATGGCGCGTGTACCTTAAAATTAAATGGTAGTACCTCCATCTTTCCAAAGATAAAAGACAGCATGAATATTAGTTGTGATCGTGCTAAGATGATGAAGAACTACTACACGTATCTATATGGTCTACCAATGAAGTTAAAAGACCCTGGGACATTGGTAGCTGACAAGGTGATTAAAAAAACATTTAAAGGAAAAGAGTATTTAGTATTAAAGGCTACTTACGAAAAAGAAGTCGGTAATGATACTTGGTATTTCTATTTCGACCCTAAGACATACGCGATGGAAGTCTATCAGTTTTTTCATGACGAAAGTAAAAACGACGGGGAATATATTCTACTTTCTGAAATAATTACCGTAAACGGAATTAAAATACCCAAAATACGAAAGTGGTATTATAACAAAGGTGATGTATTTCTTGCTACCGATGTTTTACGAAAAGCCAGCGTTTTAGATTAGCGATAAAAATTCATTTCATCCATATATTTCCACACTTCTGGCGGCAATAAAGGCTTGATATTTTTACCGTTTTTATGTTCTCTTCTAATAAAGGTTGATGATATTTCCATGATAGGGGCATCTACACGATGTATTTTATCATGGTTTTTAAACTGATGATCCGTAGTACCCTCAGAAATTCTTGGATAAACGTACAGATTATGAAGCTCTAAAATGGTCTCGTAGTTCTTCCACTTATGGAATCCTTTTAAATTATCCTCTCCCATTATCAGTGAAAAATCATACCCAACAGGGTACTTTTCTCCTAAGTGAACAAGCGTATTTATCGTGTAATTCGGTTGCGGAAGGTTGAACTCAATATTACTAGGCTTCAACTTCGAATAGTCTTTTGTAGCCTCATACACCATTTCGAATCTTTGGTGATTATCTAGAAGCGTTTTCTTGGTCTTAAACGGACTTTGTGGTGTTACCACAAACCAAACCTCATCTAAGTCTGAAAACTCTACCATATGGTTCGCTATGACTAAATGACCGATATGAATAGGGTTAAAGGTACCAAAGTATAATCCTACCTTTTTCATATGCATTTATTCTTTATCCTCTGAAACGAAATCGGCAACAAGATCTACTGCTTCTTGTAAAGCCACATCAAGGTCATAATTCTTTATAATCTTATCGAATTGTGGTGCTGTTGCCAATTCTACCGATGCTTTGGCGATACGCATATTTATTTTGTCTTCGTTTTCGGTACTTCGTTTTTTAAGCCTGATCTTAAGCTCGTCTACACTTGGTGGTTTTACAAAAACAGCCAATGTCTGATCAGGAAACTTCTTTTTAATTCTTAAACCTCCAACTACGTCAATATCAAAAATGACATTCTTGCCTTCTGCCCACAGTCGTTCTACTTCACTTTTTAAAGTACCGTAAAAATTATCTCGGTAAACTTCTTCCCACTCCAAAAAATCATCATTCTTGATATGATTTTTAAATTCTGAAACCGACATGAAATAATAGTGTTCCTTATTCTTTTCTTTACCTCTTCTAGGGCGCGAAGTTGCAGATACCGAAAAAGCTAAATTTAATTCTGGTTGTGCCAATAAATGGCGTACAATGGTTGTTTTCCCACTTCCTGAGGGTGCAGAAAAAATGATAAGTTTACCACCTTTCATCTATAGTACGTTTAACATTTGTTCTTTAATCTTTTCTAACTCATCTTTCATTTGCACCACAATTTGTTGCATTGGTGCAAAGTTTGCTTTAGAACCTATCGTATTAATTTCACGACCAATTTCTTGAGATATAAATCCTAATTTTTTACCATTGCTATCGTCTGACATTAATGTTTTACTGAAATAATCTAAATGATTTGCCAAGCGCACTTTTTCTTCAGTAATGTCGTACTTCTCTAAGTAGTAAATAAGCTCTTGCTCAAATCTGTTAGCATCAACATCTGCCTTTAAATCCTGTACCGCTTTTTCTAAGCGCTCACGAATGGTGGCTTGTCTATTAGGATCAATAGTTATTACTTCTTCTAGTAAATTATTTAAAGTAGTTATTCTGTCTAGAAAATCTTTCTCTAAAACACTACCTTCTTCTGATCTAAACTCATTGATTTCTACCAAAGCACCTTGTAAGGCTTCCTTAATAGCTTCATATTCCGTTTCATCAATATCTTCCTTATCGGTCTTCATCGCATCAGGAAAACGCAACGCCATTTCTAATAACCGTAAATCATCACCATCAGCGATATTCTTCAACTGATTCATGTATTGTTTAACGGCTACTTCGTTAACTTGGGTAGAAGTGGTATCGCCCGTAAGCTCAACGTATAAGTTAAAATCTACCTTACCACGCAATAAAGAATTAGCGACCAACTTTCTTAGTTCTAATTCCTTTTCACGATAATTTGAAGGCATACGCGCATTTAAATCAATGCTCTTACTATTAAGCGATTTTATTTCTACCGTAATTTTTTTATTAGGCAATTGAACTACATGCTTTCCAAAGCCGGTCATTGATTGAATCATAAATACATTTTAGATTAAGACAAAGGTAAGGTAAATGAAAATTTCAACGATAATCATCTCACTTTACATAATAAATAAAGGAGTAAACAGAAAAATATTTTGTTTACTCCTTGGCTTCTAACCGATAAAACATTAAAGTTCTCTAACCCAAATATTCCTAAAGCTTACACGACTATCGTCACCATGATCTTGTAACATTAATGGTCCTTTACCGTGCGCTGGGTTTTTAGGCCAGCCAATATAAGGTGTCGTACCTTTTAGCTCCACATGATCTTGAACTAAAATTCCGTTATGGATTACGGTAATATCGCCTGATTTTATCTTCCCACCATCAACATTAAATACTGGCGCATGATAAATAATATCATACGTATTCCACTCACCTGTTGGTACAGAAGCCATAGCTAAAGGCACATGTTGTTTATAAATAGACCCAACTTGACCATTTACATAAGTCGGGTTATCATTTTGATCTAGAATTTGCACCTCATATATTCCATTTAAAAATACACCACTATTTGCTCTATTCTGATTATCTCTCTGCACTGGCAAAGGAGATTTCCATTCTACATGCAATTGAACGTCACCAAAATTCTGTTTGGTCTGTATATTACCGGTTTTGTCATTTACCGTCATACTACCATCTTTGTTCAAATGCCATTTGGCAGCAGTACTATCATTTGTACTTACCCAATTATCTAAACTAGTTCCATTAAAAAGCACTACGGCATCACTTGGTGCAGAACTAACAGTAGCTGGTTTAACAACAGGAACTTTAGGTTCGTAAAATTCAGTTTCCTCGGGGGTTGTCGGTTCTTCGCCCATGAATTCTTCATAAACGATAACACTATCTTTTACCGCTTCAATACCACTATCAGGATTTATTGTTACTTTCTCTTGACAAGAAATTACTGATAATGATGCAGCTAAGAGTAGTAATGAGTATCTATTTTTCATAGGTAAATGCTATTAAAGTTGTTTGATTTTTATGTTTCTGAAACCGACTATGTTACCGTGATCTTGTAATCCGATTTTACCGGTAGTATATTTTCCGAAGCCGTCCCAACCTGCAAATTTAGATTTTGCGACCATAGCATCCCACTGCTCATTTGCTACAGGGAATGTTACCATTACGGTACCGTTTAAGGTAACGCTTCCTATATGTTCATTGTGATCTACGGTAATAACCATTGTGTTCCATTCCCCAACCGGATTAGTAACATCTTTTGCCGGCGAAACCATATCATACAAAGCACCTGCTTGATGCGTTGTACCCGCTTTTGCATCTGGGTGTTTTTCATTATCTAAAATTTGAATTTCTGGACCTGTCTGGTATCCTGTCCCAAATTTTTCGTCTTCACTAACACCCCAAAAGACACCACTATTGCCCGCTTCGGATATTTTCCAATCTAAGCTTAATACAAAATTGGTATACTCTTTTCTTGTTACAAGGTCATGGTTTGTAGACTCCTCACCTTCAGCAGGTGGTGTGTATACCAAAGCGTCACCTTCAATCTTCCAAGCATCACTTACTCCGTCAGTTTTGAACTCTTTCCACTGATCTAATGATGAACCATCGAATAAGACTTCCCAATCATTTTCAACAATTGCTACTTCTTCAGCAACGGCGGTTTGAGTTGTTTGTTTTTTCTCTTGTTTACATGCAACGAATGCCAAAATACAAGCTACACTAGCTATAACTTTCTTCATTTGTGTTCTATTTTAAAGTCCTAACATTTTCTTCAACATTTCTTTATCGATTTCAGCGCCTGCAAAATCATCAAAAGTCTTTTCAGTCGCTTCGATAATATGGTCAGAAATGAATTTTGCTCCTTCACGAGCACCTTGCTCCGGACTCTTAATACAACATTCCCATTCCATAACCGCCCAAACATCACATCCGTATTGTGTCAATTTAGAAAATATGGTTTTGAAATCTATTTGACCATCACCCAAAGAACGGTATCTACCAGCTCTATTGCCCCAATCGTTATATCCACCAAAAGCACCTTTTTTACCAGTAGGGTTAAACTCAGAATCCTTTACATGAAAAGACTTTATAAACTCATGATAATGATCGATGTACGCGATGTAGTCTAACTGTTGCAATACAAAATGACTAGGATCATAAAGAATATTTACTCTTTTATGGTTGCCGGTTGCTTCTAGAAAACGCTCAAAAGTATCACCATCATGTAAATCTTCACCAGGGTGAATTTCATAACATACATCAACACCTTCTTTATCAAAATGATTTAAGATTGGTGTCCATCTCTTTGCTAATTCCTCAAATCCCATTTCAACTAAACCTGCAGGTCTTTGTGGCCAAGGGTGCATGGTATGCCACAATAAGGATCCCGAAAAAGTGGCATGCGCATTTAAGCCAAGTCTTCTACTAGCAGTTGCAGCTTTCTTTACCGTTTCTATCGCCCATTCTGTTCTTGCTTTTGGGTTTCCGTGCACATTTTTAGGAGCAAAAGAATCGAACATTAAATCATATGCTGGGTTCACTGCAACTAATTGCCCTTGTAAGTGTGTAGAAAGTTCTGTTATTTCTAAACCGTAAGAGTTTACTTTTGCTTTGAGCTCGTCGCAGTATGTCTGACTTTCCGCTGCTTTATCCAAATCAATTAAAAAAGTTTCCCACGTCGGAATTTGAATTCCTTTATATCCCAGATCAGAAGCCCATTTACACATTCCGTCCAAGGAGTTAAATGGAGCTTTACTGTCTACAAATTGTGCCAAGAATACGGCTGGTCCTTTGATTGTTTTCATAAAAATATACTATCTGTTGTTGTTTGAATTTGTTGTTGAATTTGAGATGTCACATCCCTCAAAAAATCTTATATTTAAGAATTGTATTAGGTTCTTCTCAATACTTTGGAGATTTGCTATAAATATAGGGATTACCATCAGAAAAAGATAAAATTTCAAGCATGAATCAAGATGAAATATTCGACGCAATTGTTGTCGGAACAGGAATAAGTGGTGGCTGGGCTGCTAAGGAATTAACAGAGAATGGCTTAAAAACGCTTGTTTTGGAACGTGGCCCAATGGTAAAGCATGTTGTAGATTATCCTACGGTGAACGATGACCCGTGGGATTATCCTTTAAAAGGTAAATTATCTAAGGAAGATGAGAAGAAATATCACATACAAAAACGCGTAAATTGGGCTCCGACAGAAGACTCAAAGCACTTTTTTGTAAACGATCTTGACCACCCGTATGTAGAAACAAAACGTTTTGACTGGATTCGCGGTTATCAAGTTGGTGGTAGATCACTTACTTGGGGGCGACAAAGTTACCGATGGAGCGATATTGATTTTAATGCGAATAAAAAAGAAGGCATTGGTGTAGACTGGCCTGTTAGATATAAAGATATTTCGCCTTGGTACGATAAAGTCGAGGAATATATTGGGGTAAGTGGCGAAAAATTAGGTTTAGAAGTACTGCCTGATGGCATATTTCAACCCGCTATGAAATTGAATTGTGTTGAGGAGGATTTTAAAAAAACAACTTCTGATAAGTTTGATGATGGTAGATTGGTAACGATCGGTAGAACGGCACACATTACAGACCCTAATGCAACTTTTGAAGGTCGCGGTACATGCCAAAACAGAGACCGGTGCTGGCGTGGGTGCCCATTTGGTGGTTATTTTAGCAGTAACTCATCTACGTTACCGGCTGCTGAACGTACCGGCAACATGACTTTAAGACCAAATTCGATTGTACATGAAATCATCTATGATGATACCACAAAAAAAGCAACAGGTGTAAGAATTATTGATGCTGAAACCAATGAGAAAATAGAATTCAAGGGAAAGGTAATTTTTCTGTGTGCATCGGCCATGGCATCAGTTGGTATTTTATTGCAATCTAAATCTGAGCGTTTTCCTAACGGATTAGGTAATGATTCTGATGCTTTAGGAAGAGGTATAATGGACCACCATTACAAACTTGGAGCCACTGCTAAAGTTGATGGTTACTTAGATAAGTATTATAAAGGCAGACGTGCAAACGGATTCTACATACCGCGCTTTGTAAACCTCAACGAGAAAACAAAAAGAGAAGGATATTTACGTGGCTTTGGTTATCAAGGTACCGCTAGCAGAGGAGATTGGTCTAAAGAAATAGGTGAATTAGGATACGGCAAAGACTTAAAAGAAACCGTTTTAAAACCAGGGCGATGGACCATTGGTGTTACCGGTTTTGGTGAATTTTTACCATATGATGATAATAGAGTTACACTAAGCCCTACGGAAAAAGACAAATGGGGTTTACCACAGTTAGCTTTTGATGTTGAGTTTAAAGAAAACGAATATAAAATGCGCGAAGACATAAAGAAAGAAATTGTTTCTATGTTTGAGGCCGCAGGTTTTAAAGACGTGTCATCTTATGAAGAGGCAAGCGGACCAGGTCTGGGTATACATGAAATGGGCGGTGCAAGAATGGGACACAGTGCAAAGACTTCGATTATCAATAAAAATAATCAAGTACATTTGGTGCCGAATGTGTACGTAACAGATGGTGCGTTTATGTCATCATCTAGCTGTGTAAATCCGTCATTAACCTATATGGCTTTTACGGCAAGAGCAGCAAACCATGCAGCCGAACAATTAAAAGCAGGTAAATTCGCTTAACGTTAAAATTAATTACCGATTAAAACGTTTATTAAATTCTATAGCTTAAAGAAAATAACAATTTATGGAAAATGCTTCAGCCAGAAATATGTGGGGTAATTATTTAAAAAATCATCTCGAAGATGTCTTTCACGAGACACCTAAAACAATGTATTTTGGCGACAATGAACAAGATGCCAACGAAAACGCTAGGTTAATACAGAGTGGAGCTAAAAAGGCAATTTCACATTCTTTACTAGGTTTACAAAACCGTAATGAACCTTTACCCAAAATAGGAGATTATATAGTAGTCACGAATTGGAGTGGTGAAGCACAATGTATCGTTGCAACCACCGCTGTTTCTCTTAAACCGTATTTTAGCATAGATTCAACTTATGCTCAATTAGAAGCAAATGGAGACAAATCATTAGACAGTTGGAAAAAGTATCATTGGGATTTCTTTACCAGAGAATTACAAGAATTCAAAAGAGAACCAAGAGAAAGTATGATTGTTGTATGCCAACATTTTAAAGTTGTAAATTCTTAAATATCATTTAAAGCTTATATAAAAAAAAGAGCCGCAAATTGCGGCTCTTTTTTTTAGTCAATACTAACTTTTTAGTTTTCTAAAGCTACCCAAGTATTTCCGCTTTTATGCGAATCTACGGTTGCTTCAATAAAATTCATTCCACGAACACCGTCTGTCATGGTTGGGAATTCGCCACTATTATATTCTTGTCCTCTAATTGCTTTTGCTACACCTTTATAAATGTTTGCCATAGAATCAAAAATACCCTCTGGGTGACCAGCTGGTAATTTAGTGCCATCTAAAGACAGGGCAGAATTATAGGCATGACCTGGTTTATATATTTGTGTTGGTTCAGTATCACTTAATTTATATAAAAAATTAGGGCGTTCTTGCTCCCAACGAAAAGCACCTTTCTCGCCATATATTGAAATAGCAAGTCCGTTTTCTTCACCTGTAGCTACTTGACTACCTCTAATAACACCTTTTACATGGTCTCCCATGCGTATAAGAACGGTACCATCAACATCCATCTGATTATCTTCATAAAGGTAATTAAAGTCGCACAATAGTTCATTGATTTTAAGCCCTGTAGTATATTCGACAAGGTTAAAAGCATGAACCCCGATATCGCCCATACAAGAGCTAATACCTGCTTTCTTTGGGTCTAATCTCCAAACAGAAGATCTTTTCTCTTTGTCATGTATAATTGTATTGATCCAACCTTGGTAATACACGGCATCAACCTTATGTATTTTACCTAGAGCACCAGCTTTGATCATTTCACGCATTTGGCGCACCATTGGGTAGCCTGTATACGTATGTGTTAAAGCGAAAACCGTACCCGCTTTCTCATGAGATTTCTGCAAGTCTTTTGCTTCATCTAGAGTAGTGGTCATCGGTTTTTCACAAATGACATGGAACCCGTTATCCAACAACTTCTTGGCCATTGGGTAGTGCAAGAAGTTAGGGGTAAGAATAGAACATACTTGAATACGCTCATCTTCTGGCAATTTTAATTCCTCTTCAATTAAGGTATCAAAATCTTTATAGATTCGGTTTAAAGGAATATCAATTTCTTTTGCAAATTCAATGCTGGCATCAAAATCAGGATTAAAAACAGCACCTGTTATTTCATAATTATCATTAATGAATGATGCTACTCTGTGTAACACTCCTATTAATGAATCTCCTCCTCCACCTAGTATTCCTAATCGTATTTTCTTTGGCATTTTTGTTGTTGTTTTTGTTGTTGTTTTTATTGAAAATAGTATTGTTTAAAATCCCTTCGGATTTGCATTGTTGTTCCAATTCGAAAACTGCTTACCGAATTGAGGCATTAAATATAACTGCACCACTGCGTTAGAAACAATTTTCAGGGGTTTAAATTAAAGAATTTATCTAAGACTGATATTCTATTTTCTCGGTTTTAAAGAAAATGGCGAACAAAATAAATACAGCCAGCGCAAAACCAGCCGGATACATCCAAATGGATTCCCACAAATGTTTACCGTCTTCTAAAAGATATGCGGTAGATATTTTACCTGCGACCCAAAACCCTATTAACATACCCACACCATAGGTTGCCAATGTTATAAGACCTTGTGCCGAGCTTTTGAATTTTTCACCTGCTTTACTATCGGTGTAGATTTGCCCTGAAACAAAGAAAAAATCATAACATATACCATGCAGTGCAATACCGATGATGAGCATAAACCCAAGTTCGTTTACATCACCGAAAGCAAATAACAAATAGCGCACGACCCAAGCAGCCATAGCTACAAGAATAGTTTTCTTAAATCCGAATTTAGTAAAGAAATAAGGTAATAATAACATAAAGGCAATCTCTGAAATTTGACCTAATGTCATTTTTCCGGTCGGGTTATCCATCCCGATTTCAACAAGAAACGGATTTGCATTCTGATAATAAAATGCCAACGGAATACATATTAATACTGACGAGATAAAGAATATTAAAAAATTCTTATCCTTAAATAAACTTAAAGAATCTAAGCCTAAAATATCTTTCAACCTTAATTTTTCTGAACTAGCGGCTTTAGGTGGTGTTTTAGGTAGGGTAAAGCTGAAAAATCCTAATATTAACGATGCTATCGCTGTCATTAAAAAAGTATTTTTCAATACACCTTGTCCAATATTTTCACCTTGGTCCCAGCTAAAAATGTAGCTAATTGAAAGTCCCGCAATGATCCATCCTGCAGTTCCAAAAACACGAACCATAGAAAACTCCTTGGCTGGGTTCTTCATTTGATTAAAAGAGACCGAATTTACCAATGCTAATGTGGGCATATATACAATCATATATGCTAATACCAAGATATAGAAATCATCGAAGGCACTACTTTGGTACATAAAATACATGAGCACCGCACCAAAAAGGTGTAAAACTCCTAAAATTTTTTCTGCATTAAAATATCTGTCGGCTATGATTCCAATAACAAAGGGAGCAATGATAGCTCCCCATGATTGTGTTGAAAATGCCAAGGCTATTTCATCGTCTGTTGCTTTTAAATTGTTTCCTAAAAATGTACCTAGGGTTACAAACCATGCACCCCAGATAAAAAATTCTAAAAACATCATGAAGCAAAGCTGTGCTCTGACTTTATTTTTCATCTATCTTTTGTAATACACATAATCTGAACTCATCGGAATTTCATCATTATTTCTAAAATCTACGGCAATTTGGCCTCTATGATTAGTAGAATGGTTGATGATATGAAAAAGAATATCTTGCAAGGTATTGGTAAACAATCGCCCTTCGCTATTCTCATAGTCAATACGCTTATCAAAACTATCGGCATTAGAAACGATCTCAAATGAACTACGCTGATTTTCATAATGAATATCCGCCCAATTTTTTACATCATGTTCTTGCCAAACTTCGTATTCACTAGGTTTATTTAAAACTCTTGCGTTCCAAAGATGATGCGCATTTAAGACATGGCTAAATAAACGCATAGTTTCTGGCGGAACCCTTTTTAGCGTTAAACACTGCTCTATTAGCTTCTTGTTACAGTGAAAATTATAATCGAATATTTCATTAAAAAAAGTCTCCATAAATCACACTCTTGATTATTCTATTTCTTTAGCTGCTTTCAACAAAAGATCTCTAGTAGCTATAATACCTGCTTCTTCACTAATTTCAGAACCTTCGAATTCTACACCTATAAAACCGGTATAACCTGCTTCTTTTACAATTTTTAACATCTGAACATAATCGATACCTGTATCATATCCGTCAGCATCAAAATTGTTAGATTTTGCGCTAACGGCCTTAGCATATGGCATTAATTCTTTAACACCCTTATATTTATCATACTCTTTTAAACAATCCCAACTTTCTGGTTTACGTTCCATACAGAAATTTCCAAAATCAGGTAAACTTCCGCAATTATCCATATTAACGGTTTTCATTACCTGCGCATGTAGCTCTCCGTTAGATGATAATCCGCCATGATTTTCTACCAAAATATTAATATTTTTGGTTTTTGCATAAGTCGCTAATTTTGTAAGTCCGTCGACAGAGTTCTTTATCCATTCTTCTGGCACATTACTACCATTAAGGTTCACTCGAATAGCATGGCAACCCATCGCTGCTGCTGCATCTACCCATTTTTTATGCTTTTCTACAGTCTCGTTTCTTTCAGCTTCATCATTAACCGCTAAATTACCTTGACCATCTATCATGATCAACACATTTTTCATTCCGTACTTTTCAGCCTCTGCATTAGATTTTGTTACAAAATTCGCCATTGCTTCTTCAGAATAACCAGCATCTGCCAATTCTGGATTATACAGCTGACTAACATATTCTAAACCTGTAAACCCCCAGTTTTTTGCTTTCTCGGCAAAAGAATAAGGATCAACCCCGTCTTCGTTAATCATTTTATGCATAGACCACTGTGCCAATGACAATTCAAAAAATGGTTCTTCAGTACTGTTATTTACAACGACTTCAGAATTTTCTATTTTTTCTTTTTTTGTTTCCTTACATCCGTAAGTTCCTAGTAACGAGACTCCAATACCTACAACTGAGGCAAATCGAATTAATTTTTTTCTTTTCATTTTTGGTAGTTTGTTGTTGTTTGAAATATAACCCTATTTGGTAGCGTTAAAATTATGAATTGGTACATTATTCTAACTTGATGCCTGTTTTAGAGTATTTCGCAAGAAGAATGGACATTAAATGTATAGAATTAATTTTATATTTAATAAATTTAGAGAATAAACAACTTTTATGAGCAAATTTTATTATAACGAAGAACAAGAGTCGTATGACGCAATTGTCGTAGGAACAGGAATAAGTGGTGGTTGGGCCGCAAAAGAACTATGTGAGGCAGGCCTTAAAACACTCGTTTTAGAACGTGGTCGAATGGTGAAGCATATAGAAGATTACGAAACGGCAAATAAAGATCCTTGGGATTTTCCTAATGCAGGTGAACCGACCAAAGAAATTATAGAACAGCAACCAAAGCAAAATAGAACAGGTTATACTACTAACCAAGCCAGTAATATGTGGTTCGTTAATGATTTAAAGCACCCATATAATGAAACAAAAAGATTCGATTGGATGCGAGGGTATCACTTAGGTGGTCGTTCGCTACAATGGGGTCGTCAAAGTTACCGATTAAGTGACATTGATTTTGAGGCCAACAAAAAAGAAAACATTGCTGTAGATTGGCCTGTTCGTTATAAAGATATTGCACCTTGGTACGATAAAGTAGAAACATTTATTGGTGTAAGTGGTGAAAACTTAGGTTTAGAACAATTGCCTGATGGTCAATTTTTACCAATGATGGATCTAAATTGTGTAGAACAAGTTTTTAAAGAAAAAGTAGCCGAGAATTTTGATGGTCGTGTAGTTACTGCTGGTAGAGTAGCACACCTTACAGGAACAAAACAATTTGATGGTAGAAGTAAATGCCAATTTAGAAACAGATGTATCAGAGGGTGTCCTTTTGGAGCTTACTTCAGTAGTTTATCATCTACATTACCAGCTGCTGAGGCTACAGGTAATATGACCCTTAGACCAGATTCGATTGTACATGAGGTTATGTATGATCCGAAGACAAAGAAAGCTACAGGTGTAAAGGTAATTGATGCTAATACTAAAGAAACTTTTGAATTTAAGGCGAAGGTTATTTTCTTATGTGCTTCTGCAATTGCATCTACTTCAATTTTAATGCAATCGAAATCAGAAACTTTCCCTAATGGTATGGGTAATGAATCTGACCAATTAGGGCGTAACATAATGGACCACCAACTTCAAGTAGGAGCTTCTGGTAAATTTGACGGATTCGATGATAAATATTATAAAGGAAGAAAGCCTAATGGAATCTATATTCCTAGATTTAGAAACTTAGGTGGAGATACGGATAGAGAATATAAGAGAGGATTCGGATACCAAGGTGGTGCCTCTAGAGGTAACTGGGAAGATTCTATTGCAGAACTTTCTCATGGTAAAGAATTAAAAGAAACAATTTTAAAACCAGGGGGATGGACGTTCGGTATGATGGGCTTCGGTGAAGTACTACCATACGAAAACAACAGATTTACCTTAGACTACGACAAATTAGATGATTGGGGTCTGCCAACAGTTACTTTTGATGCCGAGCTACAAGAGAACGAACTTAAAATGCGTAAAGACATTTTAGAATCGGCTGTTGATATGCTAGAAAAAGCAGGATTAAAAGAAGTAAAAGGGTATGATAACGAAAGTGCCTTAGGTTTAGGAATTCACGAAATGGGTACTGCCCGTATGGGTAGAGACAGAAAAACATCTGTTTTAAACGGAAATAACCAATTGCACGATGTTCGAAATGTTTATGTAACAGATGGTTCATTTATGACCTCTGCTAGTTGTGTAAACCCATCATTAACATATATGGCCTTTACGGCCAGAGCTGCAAATCACGCGGTTAATGAACTTAAAAAAGGAAACATATAATGGATAGAAGACGCGTATTAAAAAATATGGGTATGTCACTTGGATATATGGTGGCCACCCCAACTTTATTATCAATAGTACAAAGTTGTAAAAGTGAACCGGCAATTACTTGGACACCTGAATTTTTAGCTCAAAACGAAGGGTCAGTGCTTTCTAAATTGGTAGATATTATTTTACCAAAAACTGATACACCTTCTGCCACAGAAGTACAAGTTGACATTTTTATTGACAAATTTGCCAAAGACGTTATGGAAACGGAACAACAAGATTTCCTTAAAATGTCTATGAATAAATTTATAAATAAAGCCTTAACCGATTCTGGTAAAGAAAAAGCTGAAGATTTAACCGCTGAAGATTTAGAATCAGTTTTAGCAAGTTCTTTAAAATATACCAAAGATCAGCAAACAGAAATGTCCAAATCTATAAATAGCTACACAGAAGCTATTGCTGAAGGCGGCACTGCAGAATTGGATGATGAGGTCTCTAGATTTGCTTTTGCGAACAATTTAAGAGGTATGACTATTTGGGGTTATAAAGCGTCTGAATATGTTGGTGAAGAAGTTTTAGCTTACTTACCTGTGCCTGGCGAATATGTGCCATGTGGAGATTTACAAGAGCTTACAGGTGGCAAGGCATGGTCCTTATAACCTAATAAGAGCATAATCTAATAGCCAAGGGCATGATAATTTATCGCTCTTGGCTATTTTTATTTAAAAACACTACATATGAAAAGAAGAAGTTTTATTCAAAAAACGGCCTTAAGTACTGGTGCACTTTCTGTAGCGAGTAGCGTAACATTTGCCAATAGTCTAACAAATTCTACCGCAGCATATACATACAATTTAAAGTATGCGCCGCACTTAGGTATGTTCAAAAATCTTGCTGGTGATGACCCTATTGACCAATTAAACTATATGGCTGATCAAGGTTTTACCGCTTTTGAAGATAATGAGATGCGTAAACGCCCAATAGAGCAGCAAGAAAAAATGGCGGCAACAATGAAAAAACGGGGTATTGAAATGGGTGTTTTTGTTGCCCATGAAATTCATTGGACAACACCGAACCTAGCCTCTGGAGATTTAACTAAAAGAGAAGAGTTTTTAAATGATATAAAAAGCTCAATTGAAGTAGCCAAACGAGTAAATGCAAAATGGATGACCGTAGTTCCAGGTCATGTAGACCTAAAACTACGAATGGGCTATCAAACTGCCAATGTTGTAGAAAGCCTTAGACAAGCATCTGCCCTATTAGAACCACATAATATTACCATGGTTTTAGAGCCATTGAATTTCAGAAATCATCCCGGATTATTTTTGACAGATTCGCCTCAAGCTTTTGAAATCTGCAGGGCGGTCAATTCACCTTCCTGTAAAATTTTATTTGATATATACCATCAACAAATTCAAGAAGGGAATCTGATTCCGAATATGGAAGCTTCTTGGTCAGAGATTGCATATATTCAAATTGGCGATAACCCAGGCCGAAAGGAACCAACTACTGGTGAAATTAATTACCGTAACGTATTTAAATGGATACATGAGCAAGGCTTTACTGGAATACTCGGTATGGAACATGGTAATTCTAGAAATGGTAAAGAAGGTGAGCTTGCAGTAATTGAAGCCTACCAAAAAGTAGATGGTTTTCTTTAATACCATCTATAGACTACACACATAACAAAAGCACAAAAAATGTATTTCATCGAATAGTTATCACTTTTTCGATGAAATACATTTTAATATGTAAGAATTTACTTACTTATTCGTTCTTTTGTATATGTCCCAATACCTACACACATTACTCGTCTATGACGGTTTACTTCTGGCATCAAAATTATCTTTTTATATCTATAAAAAGGTAAAGTCCTATTCATTTGAATTATTTCAAATGAGACTAAGTTATAAATGGTTCAACATTAAAAATGCTATGAAACTGACGTATCACAGTATTTTTAACGACACCATCAAGTTTCCATAATCCAAAAAGGATTTTGCTACGTATATAACTTACACTCCAATACTTAAGCTATGGAAAACTACATCACTTTACTAATGATATACGCTGCAGCGTTGTTATTTACGACTGTATTAAAGCCATATATCAATAAAGATAAATAAGAACCCCCTTACTTAACCTCGGCTTTGCCGTATATAAAAAAGATCCCTATTTGGGGTCTTTTTTATTCTCTTCGTTAAATTATATTTCAAAAAGGTCACATTAAGAATCTTTATCTGCTAGCCATTATTTAGCTCAAGACATCATTCCTTTTTATTTCTTGTGGAAATTTTCGCCCTAGACTTAATGAAGCCAATGTGATTTGTTATAAGACCCTACTCCAAGTAATTAAAATAATATCTCTAAAGTATTTGAAAAAACATTACTAATCCGGAGTTTAAGTTAGAGAATACAGAAACATTATTAATGTTTTTGAAATCAACTGAAGATGAAAAATTGACATTTAAATTGTCACTTGAAATAAAAAATGTACGGTCCCACTAATGCTTCTATTATGAAAAATGCCCACCAAGTCTAATAAAGGTAGTTCCCCCGAAACCTTTTCTTAGAATGTAATTCTACGACGAATCGTAGTTATACTATTTTGGCGCTCAAACATTAGATATAAGATAACATACACTACCCTATAAAGAACCGTACTAAATTTTAAACTTTTATATCAGCATTAAAAAAACCTTTGACATTCAAAGATTCTCCATTTGCATTTTCTAATTGTACTTCTAACCTACCATCGACATGGTCAGAATAATATTCGGTGATAATTATATCACCAGATTTTATAAAGAAAGGTAATTCACTAATACTACCTAAATCTGCAAAACCATACACACCGCTAAACTTATTTAGTAAACGGTCTAAATTTTTTATTTTATGTACACCTACCGGCACACCGTGATGCTTTTTTGTTTTAGAAGCTATAATAAATTCTAAATTCTGCATCTTTACATTATCCCCAGAAGTAAAATTCAATAACAATTTGTTAATCGAATTACCGAATTTATCTTCCTCAATACTATTTTCAAAGGTTGCCAAACCTTCTAGTTGAAAACTTAATTGGCCATTAATAGTAAAACTATAAGTGCCATTTTCAACTTTTAATGTAGCTACATCACCTTTAGACCCACCAGCAAGTAAAAAAAAAGGTACAATACCGAAAAAAAACATTTTCAATGATTTGCCTATAACCTGAAATATCTTAAGCATAGTTGTAAGAATTAGTTATAGTCATGGTCTGTCAATATTTTGATTCTGAACCTCTATCACTACGGTCATATTTTCATTTAAACCGTCTTCATCTTTCATAAACTGCGATGCGACCAATAAAGCCACTATAAATAATGCTAACATTATACCGCACTTTTTCATGTTAATTTCATTTATAACATACTGAAGTTCTTTGCTAAAGATAATTTTAAGCTGAAAAAGCATAGATCTATATTGTATAACCTGTATCTTTTTATGTATAATCGGAACACGAAATTCTCACAAAATTGAAGGAGAATCATTTTTGTAATCTTTTTCCTTCTAAAAGTGATGATTCGAAAAGCTTACACACCTTTAACTCTTTACATACCGATTACACTAAAATTACATCCATTGATACAAAATAGTAGTGGAAAGCCCCACATACCCGTAAATTTTCATAACTTTCTAACTTGATACCCGATCTTTTATGCTACAAGCTGTTATCGTTGATGATGAAATTAAAGCACTACAAAGCTTAACCTGGGAGCTTACAAATTTCAGCGATGAAATAAATGTAATAGCATCGTTTACCAACCCAAACGAAGCACTTTCATATTTAGAAAAAAATACCCCAGACTGTCTTTTTTTAGATATCGAAATGCCCACCATGGATGGTTTTCAGTTCATTAGAAAACTCACCAACAAGAATTTTCCTGTTGTAATTACTACTGCCTATAATCAATACGCCTTAAAAGCTATCAAAAGCCAAGCGTTAGATTATCTTTTAAAACCAATCGATACCGACGATTTAGAAGAGACTATTGTAAAAATCAAAAAATTCAATAGCAAAAATTTTTCTGTTGAAAAGTTAGAAAAGGCACTCTTAAATTATAATTCTAGATCGGTACATAAACGTATTACGCTGAATACCGATGGTAAATTGTTATTTTTAGAGAGTGATGAAATTTTATATGCCGAATCTGATGGTAATTACAGTACCATATTTTTAACTGACGGTCAAAAAATAGTACTTACCAAAAAATTAAAGGAAGTCAACGAATTACTCCCGGCAGATTCTTTTTTTAGAATTCATAATTCGTACATTATCAATCTAAATAAAATAAAAGAATTCTTGAAAACAGATGGTTATGTGGTATTAAAATCAAATCATAAAATACCAGTATCTAGACAAAAGAAATCTGATTTTTTAGACATGCTGTAGTCCTTCTAAAGACCTTTCTCGCATAAATCTTAAGCTTACTTTTAAAAATTATAGTGTATAAATTAAAGTTCAAATTTCTATTTTTATTCTTGTACATATTAGTGCTATCACACCATAGTTACTCTCAAGATATACCCGGAAATTTAAAAGGTATAGTAGATAGCCTGCTTTCAAAAATTCCGAAAGACTATCAACAGATACAAACGATTTTAGCTCCATTTAATAATGACAGCATTGCTTTGCGCTACATAGAACAAAGAAGTACAACTAAAAAATATCTTTCTGGCGAAACCTACGCATTAATTGAATTAGGTAATATATATCGAGAGTTAGCTATTTACCCGAAAGCCCTTGAACTATATCAAAAAGCTTTAGAAAGATCGACTGAAGCTGATAATATTGAATTTAGGGTATATGCTTTAAATATGTTAAGTACGGTTTATAGACGTACAGATGCCGTGAAATCGGCATTAGATTACAGCCAAGAAGCATTAGAATTAGCCGAAACTGTCATTGAACCTAATATCGAATTAAAAAAAAGCATCACCATTTCTTTAAATACCATTGGCGGAATCTACCAAATGCTAGAACAGTACGATTTGGCCATCGAGAAATATGAAAGATCGATGGCTCTTCAAAAAGAATTGGAAGATAAACAAGGACTTGCCATTAGCCATCAAAATTTAGGCGAATGTTATGAGTTTCAGGGAAAGCTTGAACCAGCTTTAAAAAATTTCAGAAAAGCACTTGTTTATAATGAAATAATTGATTCTAATCGCGGAAAAATCATATGCAATTATAGTATAGCCCATGTCTATGTTCACATGGGCAAGATCCAAGAGGCAATCACAATTTTAGAGAATAATCTACTAAAAGCTATTTCTCTTAGTGATCAAAAAATTATAACCACTATCTATATAAACTTAGGATGGGCATTAATACGCTTAGGAGATTATGATGCAGCAGAAACAAATTTAGAGTCTGGTTTAAGCCTGGCAACAACAAATGAATTCAATTCAGAAATAGCGGAAGCTAACAAATTCTTATCTGAACTTTGGATAAAACGAGATGACTACCAGAAAGGTATGATTTATTTTAAAGAATCTAGAAAATACGAAGAACGCATTACCAACTCTCTAAATCTACGTTATGTAAATGATATGATTTTGCGTTACGAATCTCAAATAAGAGCCAATCAATTAGAGCGGTTAGCTGAAGAAAATGAATCGGTAAGGTTAAAGTTAAAGAATAATAGAACCATGCTTCTTATCATTGGTATCTTCTTAATCTTACTTGTAGGCATTTTGTATATTCTATATAGACAAAGTCAATTAAATGCCGAGAAAAAACTGTTGACATTAGAGCAGAGTATGTTGCGCAGTCAAATGAATCCACATTTTTTGTTCAATTCTTTAAATTCGATAAAATTATATATCATTAATAATGAGAAAAAGAATGCGGTACACTACCTAAACAAGTTCTCTAAGTTGGTGCGTAAAATTTTAGAAGCATCATCGCAGCGAGAAATCTCATTAGCAGAAGAATTAGAAACAGTAGCACTCTATATGAACATTGAAAATATTAGATTTTCAAATGAAATCAATTTCGTTATTGATATAAAAGATGATATCGATACTCATAATATAAAAATCCCTTCATTAATTCTTCAACCATTTTTAGAAAATGCCCTGTGGCATGGGTTATCATCTAAAGATGGAGCGAAAAATATTGACTTGGTCGTAAAAAAAGGTAAAAGTGGCTTCATTGAAATAATCATTACCGATAATGGTGTGGGTCGAGATGCCGCAGAAAAAATAAAGGACAGTAAAGTTCTTAAAAGAAAGTCAGTAGGTATTGATATTACCAAAGAGCGATTGGCAAATTTTTCTCGTGATTACGAAAACTTTTTTCATGTTGACATCATTGATAAATTCGATGACGATACTAACGCTATCGGTACGCAGATCGTTATATATATCCCGACTATTTAAGATGATCTTTTGCGACCTCCTCTAATTCATTATACCAAGGTTCACCGAATTTTCTAATTAAGGCTTCTTTTACAAATTTGTAAACAGGCACCTTTAATTCTTCACCTAAAGCACATGCAGGATCACATATTTGCCACTTATGGTAATTTACAGCAGTTAGTTCGGTATATTCTCGCACTCGAATAGGGTACAAATGACAAGATACAGGTTTTTTCCACTTAATTTTACCTTGGTTGTAAGCCTCTTCAATACCGCATTTGGCAATTTTTTTATCATCAAAAATGACATAAGCACACTCGCTGCCATTTACTAGCGGTGTTTCCCATTCACCGTCTTCACCCTTAACAAAAGCACCTTCTTTTTCAATAACGGCAATACCTTCTGGTCTCAAAAATGGTTTTACTTTGGCGTAGATATCTACCATGATTTCGGTTTCAGCATCTTCGACAGGTGCACCCGCCTCACCATCAACACAGCAGCCACCTTTACAAGCGCTAAGGTTGCAAACAAAATCTCTCTCGATTATTTCTTCAGATACTATGGTTTTCCCTAATTGAAACATGACCTAATTTAAAGGGCGCAAGATACATTTTTTAAAAGGCATTGGTCTTAGAATATTTTAAGAATAAACATCTAAGTGCGTATTTATAAACGTAAATTTGCAAAAAATTTGAAGGATGGAGTTTCATTTTGATTTAAGAGAGATCGCTACCGCTAGTATGGTACTATTTGCCGTTATTGATATTTTGGGTAGTATTCCTATTATCATTGGGCTTAGAAAAAAAGTAGGTCACATTCAATCTGAAAAGGCATCTGTTGTAGCAGCCGTTATTATGGTAGCATTTTTATTTCTTGGAGAAGAAATCTTAAACCTAATAGGCATCGATGTAAATTCATTTGCCGTTGCCGGTGCATTCATCATATTCTTTTTAGCGATTGAAATGATTTTAGGTATTCAATTATACAAAGATGATGAGCCGGAAAGTGCTTCTATTGTACCAATTGCATTCCCGTTAATTGCAGGTGCCGGTACACTTACCTCTTTACTGTCGTTAAGAGCTGAATATTTTGTAGAAAATATTATTGTGGCTATCATCATTAACATCATCTTCGTTTTTATAGTTCTAAAATCATCTGTAAAAATTGAAAAGATGTTAGGTAAAAACGGAGTAAACGTAATTAGAAAAGTGTTTGGTGTTATTCTTATGGCAATTGCTGTTAAATTATTCGCAGCTAACATTAATCAGCTTTTTTAGACCACTAGAAGGTTGTATTTTTATAAAAACAAGTTTATGAGCAAGACATTATCCATAATTTTTATAGTAGTTGCAATAGCACTTATAGCCTATAATGTAACACTGGTAAATTTTGCCGACCCTTTTGAAAAAAATAGTACTATCGCATTGATTGGCATTATGGCTTCTTTATGCGCTATTGTACTTCTTTTGGTATTCGTTACCAGTAAGAAGATTCAAGATAAGATGAAAAATGATTAATTAATGGCTTTAATTACACCAGATGCTTGTTGCTGAATTCCAGCACCATCTAATTCTAATACTTTTTGAAGCATTAAATCATCATCAGCCTTTATTTTTGCGTGAATATTGGTATTAAACAACTGTTCGGCAATATTCGCTTTTAAATATCTTTTGATGCTTTGCTCATAATCGTAGAAATTCATTCTTAGATTTCTATCTACAGAGTATTGTACAAACCTTTCAAAAAGAATATCATCTACTTTAAAATCGTTTACAAATTCTTCTTGGGTATATTGAGCATATCTTTCTCTATCCTCATCTAAATGTTCAAATACGAAAAAGGATAAAAATCCTAAATTATCCATACTCTCAACAGCTTCCTCCTCATTGCTGCCGATAGGTACAAATACATCAGGTATAATACCGCCACCGCCATATACCACTTTTCCTTTCGGAGTGGTAAACTTCAATGAGTCTGCTACTTTAATACTATCAACAGAGATCATTTCTCCGCTATGAAATCTATCTGTAAAACGTTGATAGTAATCTTTAGTACCGTTGGCATAAGTTTTTTGAATACTTCTACCAGTAGGTGTGTAATATCTAGAAACTGTAAGTCTAACAGCCGAGCCATCGCCTAAAGCCATTTCTCGTTGCACCAGACCTTTACCGAACGAACGTCTACCAACAATGGTACCTACATCATTATCTTGCAAAGCACCAGCTACAATTTCACTAGCAGAAGCAGACCTTTCATTGATGAGCACATAAATTGGTTTATCTTCAAAGCTACCTTCATCGGTCGCAAAGCTCTTATTGATTTTTCCTTTTTTATTTTTAGTAAACAAGATTAGCTTACCGTCTTCTAAAAATTCATCTGCCATTTCTTCGGCCATACCTAAATAGCCGCCTGGGTTATCCCTTAAATCGAGCACTAATTTTTTGGCGCCGCGTTTCTGTAAATTCACCAAGGCATCTTTAAATTCTTTATAAGTAGATTCTGCAAAGCGATTTACTTTTATATACCCAATGTCTTTGGTAAGCATATAAAAGGCATCAACACTTTTTAAAGGAACTATACCACGCTTTACCTTAACCTTGAATGTGCGATTTTCAGACTTTCTAAAAACAGTAAGATCAAGAGATGTACCCTCTTTGCCTTTTAATTTTTCTACAATAACCTCGCTCGGGAAGTCTTTGCCGTAAAGCGTATCATTATCAGCCATTAGAATACGATCACCAGGTAAAATTCCTTTAACGAAACTTGGACCATCTTTGACCGTTTTTATAACGGCAATAGTATCTTGATAGGCATAAAAGTTAATACCTATACCTACAAAATCGCCTTTCATATTTTCGGTTACCCCAGACATTTCTTTTTCAGAAATATATACGGAATGCGGGTCGAGTTTTTCTAGAATACTATTAACGGTAACATCAACAATACTATCTGTGTTTACATCATCTACATATTCATAGTCGATATAATCTATAAGTCTGTTGAGTTTGTCTTTTTTAGAATTCGTAGAAAATAAACGTTCTGGAGAGTCATTAAAATTCAGTTTTCCGCCAACAAAAAACCCTAATGCAAGCGCAGAAGCGATAATTAGTGGTAGAAGAGAACTGTATTTTTTATTCATCATTATTATTAACGTTAATTAGCCACATTTATTTCTGGCATATGCTGTAATTCAACTCCCGCTTTGGCTAAAAATTGCAATCCCGAATCATCTTTGTATCCTACTTGATATACTACACGTTTAATGCCAGACTGATGAATTAACTTACTACATTCTCTACAAGGCGACAACGTAATGTACAAAGTGGCCCCTTGGCAAGATTGTGTAGAACTAGCGACTTTAAGTATTGCATTGGCTTCGGCATGTAAAACATACCATTTGGTATACCCATCTTCATCTTCACAGTAATTTTCGAATCCGGTTGGTGTACCGTTATATCCGTCAGAAATAATCATTCTATCTTTTACGATAATGGCGCCTACTTGTTTTCGCTTACATGAAGAAAGCATACCCCATTCTTTGGCCATTCTTAAATAGGCCCTATCATACTTTAATTGTTTTTCTTTCTTCATTTATAGTACATATTAACTAAGTACATAAGCCTAAGGTACCTGCTTTGTGCAGTACCCACAATGCCTTAGGCTAAATTTTAACAATCTAAAAAGGAAATGTTTCATATAACAAGGGCAGGGTAATTAGAACTATTAAAACACTACCAACTGTTATGAATAAGCTTTGCTTGACTTTTAAAATGTTTTGTATTACATAAGCCAAAATCAAAACTAATAGAACAATAACTACTTGAGACAATTCGATCCCGCCAGCAAAGCCTAATAATGGTGCTAGTTTATCTTCCTCTCCCATAATCAACATTTTAAAATAATTAGAGAATCCGAATCCGTGTACTAGCCCAAAAATACCCGTGGCTATTACATGAAACCATATTGTAATATCTTCTTTTTGATCATTGCTATCCACTAAATTAAATAGCGCGGTACTTACTATGGTAACAGGAATCAAAAACTCGATCCAACTAGCTTCTATCACCATAATCTCATACACAGAGAATACCAGTGCCAAGCAATGTGTAAAGGTAAAAACTGTAGCTAAAAGCAAAACATTCTTCCAACTTTTAAAAGTAAAAGGTAGTGCTAGGGCAGTTAAAAATAATATATGATCATACGCATTTATGTCTAAAACATGATACAGACCCAATTCTATATAAAACCAAAATTCTTGCATGCTAATACATCTAAAAAATTCCCTTTTAATTTAAACCGCGTTCTTTTTGAATAGTCTCATAGGCGGCTTTTACCTGCTTAAACTTTTCTTCAGCACCTTTTTTAATGGCTTCATCTTTGGTATTCACCCTGTCTGGATGATATTTTTTAGCCATTTCTCTGTATGCCTTTTTTACCTCGGCATCTGTAGCTGATTTTTCAACATCCAAAATTTTATAAGAGTTGTTTGCCGATTTTACGAACATGGCTTTTATACTATCAAATTCATTAAGCGAAACTCTTAGGTAACCTGCTATCTCTCGAATTTTTTGAATTTCGGGATTACTAATGCTACCATCTGCCTGAGCAATACCAAATAAAAAGTGAAGCAACTGCAAGCGAACCTCGTAACGGGTGCGCTGTGCCAAAAACGTACAAACGTTCTGTGCAGATATTTGTCCTTTCTTATTTATTTCATTGAAACTTCTAAAAATGGCATTCGCCTTGTCTTTACCATATGTACTTACAAAATACTGGCGTACATAATCCATTTCTGACTGACTCACTTGTCCGTCTGCCTTAATTACCAAAGAACATAAAGAAAGTAAATTCAGCTCAAAATCTGCTGCTGTTACATTTGGTCTTGTATAATCTTCAAATACACTGCGTGCCTTGCCTTTACTCGGACCAAAAAAATTATCTATTATACTACCGGCAAAAAAGCCCAAGATAGCTCCAGACAAACCTCTTAAAAAAAAGCCTACTACAGCTCCCAACCATTTAATCATTTCGTATTCTCAATTTTGCCAAAGATAAAATAATACCGACAGAAAGTTAGGCCAATGAAAAGTTAAGGTCTGAAGCTGTACTACGACTAATTGAGTATCTTTGTAATAGTTTAATTAAAATAACAAGAATATGTACCCTGCGGAATTAGTAAAACCAATGAGAGATGATCTGGCCTCTGCCGGATTTGAAGAATTATATACAGCAGATGCAGTAGCAAATGCCATCAATAAAGAAGGAACAACTTTAGTAGTTGTTAACTCTGTTTGTGGTTGTGCAGCGGCAAATGCAAGACCTGCAGCAAAAATGAGCTTGCAGAACGATAAAAAACCAGACTTTGCAGTAACTGTATTTGCTGGTGTAGATAAAGAAGCTGTTGACGCGGCAAGAAATCTTATGATTCCTTTCCCTCCTTCTTCTCCTTCTATGGCTTTATTCAAAAATGGCGAGTTAGTTCATATGATCGAACGTCACCACATTGAAGGTAGACCAGCTGAAATGATTGCTCAGAATTTAGCACAGGCTTACGACGAGTTTTGCTAGATTTTACAGTCTAAGCTATTTTCTTACAAAATAATAGGATTAAAAAACCGCTCTAATTGAGCGGTTTTTTATTTTTGTGTATGCAGAAATTGCTTTCTTACATTATAACTCCCTTTTTTTTCGTGGCATTTGGGCTGTGCCTCCTTATTTTTCACCCCATTCAATGGATCGGGTTTAAGATATTTGGATACAGCGGATTAAAACCATCTGTCAGCAAATTGAATTATTGCTTAATGCGAAGTACCAATATTCTCGGTACGACTTACCGCTTTACCAATAACTTTGATTTACCAACAAACAGACCATTGATTATTGTAACCAATCATCAAAGTATGTACGATATACCACCACTTATTTGGTATATGCGTAAACACCATCCAAAATTTGTTAGTAAAAAGGAATTGGGCAAAGGCATACCGAGTGTATCATTTAACCTTGTTCATGGCGGTTCTGTTTTAATTGACAGAAACGATGGCAAATCGGCCATTATGGAGATAGGAAAACTTGGTACCTATATTGAAGAACATAAAAGAAGTGCAGTCATTTTTCCGGAAGGAACAAGAAGTAGAGACGGACACCCAAAACCATTTAAACCGATGGGACTTAAGATGCTTCTTAAAAAAGCTCCGTCTGCATTAATTGTACCTATTAGTATTAATAATTCATGGAAATTGGTTCGCTTCGGACAATTTCCGATGGGTTTAGGCGCCAAGGTTCGACTAGAGGTTCAACAACCTTTAGAAAATACAGGCAATTTAGACGAACTCATTGCACAAATAGAAGCATCCGTAGTTAACGGAGTAAATTCCTTTAAATGACCAATTCAGAAATTGTAGAAGAAACCATAACCTTTGTCAAAGAAACTTTAAAAAATGCCGAGGGTGGACACGATTGGTTTCACATACAGCGCGTATTCAATAATAGCATGTTAATTGCAAAAGATGAAGATGAAGATGATGTAAACCTCTTGGTCGTTAGTCTTGGTGCATTGCTTCATGATATTGCAGATGCTAAATTTAATGATGGTGATGAATCTTTGGGTCCGAAAATGGCAGAGAATTTTTTATTAAGTCTGGGTGTACCTAAAAGAACCATTAATCACGTCACCAATATCATCAAATACAGTTCATTTAAAACCAGTTTAACCGATGGAAAGATGAAGAAGAAGCTATTCTCGTCTAAAGAGCTTAAAGTGGTACAAGACGCCGACCGTTTAGATGCCATAGGTGCCATTGGTATTGCCCGTGCATTTAATTATGGTGGCTTTAAAAATAGGGCACTTTATGACCCTAGTATATCGCCTAATTTAGAAATGAGCAAAGAAGAGTATAAAAAGTCTGAAGCACCTACTTTGAATCATTTTTATGAAAAGCTCTTATTGCTAAAAGATAAAATGAACACAGAAACAGGCAAGCGATTGGCTGAAGAAAGACACCAATATATGATTGATTTTTTAGAGCAATTTTATCAAGAGTGGAATCCTTTAAAAAATTTAAGTTAAATTTAGAGAACAGTTCAACAACATCAAACCATTAAAAAAGGGTCTCCATTTACATGGAGACCCTTTTTACATTTTATATATTTTACTACTACTTCTGTGGCAACTCTCTAGTTAACCAACCACTTCTACTGGCTGTTACAATTGCATAAGGTGTGATCCAGAAAAGACCGAAGGTGAAAAGCACGCTGTAAGAATATGCCCATATAGACTCAGAAAACGAGTATCTTTTAGCATAGAACAATACTGGAAAAGTTGATAAAACCAATATACTTACAAAAGTAGAACTTAAGAATAATAATGGATGTGTAAGTACAAATACTAACATGAATAACACAAATGGGTAGCAAAGTACAATTCTTGAAAATTGGCTAAAGAACAATAATCTTGTACCTGCTTTTGGTCCTTTTCTAAAGTTAGTAAATACATATTTAGACATTTGAATGTTCTCACGTACATTACTTCTACCCCATCTAATAAACATTTTGTAAAGTCCCTTATATTTTTCAGGAACATTAGTATAAGCAAATGCATTTCTTTGAAACAATACGTGGAAACCTTGCTTTAAAATCATGTTCGTCATAGCTCTATCTTCACCAATATCTGAAGCTTGACCCATAAACGTTTGATTGATCCACTGATCTAAACAACCGAATACTGCAGTAGCTCTGTAGGCTGCTAAAGCACCAGGAGTACATAAAACTGAATTTAACGTACTTTCAGAAGAACGAACGAACTCAAAACTTAATGCGAAACTTACGTCTAACATTTTAGGTAAAATCTTGTCATTATTCAAAACCCTAATGTTACCTGCAACAGCACCACAATTCTTATCTACAATGAACGGACTAACTAAATTTCTTAAGGTGTCTTTATCAACAATAGAATCACTATCAACGGTTACGAATATTTCACCTGTACCTTCATTAAATCCTCTGTACAATGCGTGACGCTTACCCATGTTCTTTGGTTGCTGACAAATAGAAACTCTATCACCTAATTCTTTCTTGGCTTCTTTCATCCAGTTCCAAGTATCATCTTTGCTACCATCATCGATAGCTAATAATTGTATTTTGTGTTCTGGATAATCACTATCGGCTAAACTTTTCAAAGTTGCCCATACTTGTTTACCTTCATTATATGCTGGTACAATTACCGTAACGGTTGGTAATTCTTCATTAGAAACAGAAGGGATAGCCTTATACTTTAAAAATCTGATAAAAGTATAAATGAAGAACGTCAATTTAAAAACAAAAAAAGCAGCGGCTACGATCATAAAAATTAATCCGATCATAGTGCTTCTTCTCTCTAAATGTAATTGAGTGAAGTCATTTTGTAATATGTATGCTAAATAAGCTGAACCAAACATTAGCACAAATGTGCTACCCATTACAAAAATACCCCATGCATTGGCATTTTCAATTAGATGTTTAAGTCTTGAGAAGAAAGACTTCTTCTCTGATTTCTCGGTATTTTCTTTTAATGTTTTCATTTCGTTTTTGGTAGTATTCTTGGTTTTCAGAAATAGTGCTCGTATTTATTTCTTCTCCCTATCTACGCTAAGAAGTATCTTTTGGATTTTATTTTAACAAAACTTTCTAAAGAAATTTTTTAACTATACCTATTGCACGCTTTTTTAAATTCATCTGCTAATTTAAAACCTTAATTTTTTGACTTATTTATAATATTTACCTCGTTTTCATATAGTTAAATTAATCATTTAAGAAATAGTCATATTTCACCTATATTTAAATAACTCAAATAAATTTCCCATGAAATACGTTTTTCTAGTTCTACTTTTCTCCATGACTTTTAGTTACGCACAAACTGATGAAGAGGCAATTATTTCACTTTTAGAGAGAGAATCTTCTTCATGGCGTTCAGGTGATGTTGAAGCACATGCTTCTTGCTGGTCCATTCAACCCTATAGTAGAATTTTTGTTTCTATGGCAGATGGGAATAGTATAGATGTACCACCGGCAATGATGATCAATCCACCTGAACATTTGGTTGGTAAAGGCGGGACATCTAAAAATTCTAATTATAAAATGAATATAAGTGGCAATAACGCTTGGGTTACTCATGACGAGGAATCTACCACTACTGATGGCGTCACCAATTACACTTACGAAATGCGGATTCTAGAGAAAATTGATGGCAACTGGAAACTCGTTGGGCAATCAATACACCCCAGAAAAATGAAATAAGTATTAAACTCCTCGACCCAAGAGCGTGAGATATACTTCTGAACTGATATTTTAAGGTACGCCTGAACGATACGTCAAGTAAGCCTCAATTAATTAGACCATCAATGAAGGATTAAAATAACTTCAACTGCCCATCTTTATAAGCTTCATGTAAAGTAGTATTTAGTTTTGGAAATGTTTTACCTTCAAAATATTTACGTTTCGCCAAACGTACCATATCATGAATTTGAGTAGCAATTATACCGTCACCCCTACTTCTTAATCCAAATCTGCTATCGTTTAATCTACCGCCATGGCATTCTTGAATTTGATGCAATACCTTTTCCGCTTTATCAGGCAACGTTTTGCGGATCCAATCTGTAAATATTTCACCTATTGCTCCGTTTAATCTTACCACGGTAAATGCTATAGATAAAGCACCATTCTCTGATACTGCTTTTGCCAAATTCAAAATCTCGTGACTATTGATGCCCGGTATAATTGGCGCTAACATTGCATTTACAGGAATTCCATTTTCAGACAATACTTTTATGGCTTCCAATCGTTTCTTAATGGTAGTAGTTCTAGGCTCTAATATTCTTCTTGTTTCTTCAGATAATGAAGTGACGGAAATATTGACACCGATTAATCCATATTCATTCAGTTCTTTTAGAATATCCAAATCACGCAAAATCAAAGCGTTTTTGGTTATGATACCCACCGGATGCCTATATTTTAAGAAGATTTCTAAACACTTACGGGTTAACTGAAATTCTTGCTCTGCAGGTTGATAGCAATCTGTATTACCTGAAAGCACAATAGTACTAGCCTTCCAACTTTTACTTCTCAATTTAGCTTCTAATAGTTTAGGAGCATCATGTTTTATCAATATTTTCCGCTCAAAATCTAATCCGGCACTATAGCCCCAAAATTCATGGGCATTTCTAGCATAGCAATATATGCAACCATGCTCACAACCTTGGTACATGTTCATGGAATAACTCATACCCACATCAGGACTAGTGACTTTATTCACTATCGTTTTTGGAAAAATAGGAAGGTATTGGGTCTTATTTCTATCGGCAACTTCACCTTCTACTCGGCAGAATTCAAGAAAATCGTCTCTTGTTTCGTAACTATATGCAGAAAATTTATTGCTCGTATTTTTTTGGGCACCTCTTCCTTTCACCGAAGAATTAGAATTCATTAAATAGGATTTAATCCAAAATTATGGAAATTATCCTGTTTAAATATATTTTAATCATTTCAATGCTCTAAATGTCTAATTTGGTAGAATGAAAAGCATATTCCTAGTAGCACTTCTTTTTCTCAGTAATCATTGTTTTGGTCAATTAGGCACACCGAGTCTTTATGGTGAATATGATGTTTTTATCGATGAAGAGTTTAATGATAATATTTTTCATAAAATAACTTTCGGCTCTGAATTGACTTCATTCAAATTTATTGCTCCTGAGTTTGATGTTTCATACTATTATGGCTTAAACTCACAAGAAATACTTTATGCTGAACAAACAGGACCACCAACATATACCGCCTATTTAAGTGAACACTTTGAAGGGTTCGTATGGGGGTTTTCACCAAAACTCTTTTACGAAGAAGAAGGTACTCGCGTGGTTTTTATCCCCAAATATCATTTCGGAAAAATACACGCGACAGGTAATTTTTTAGATTCAGATAATCTTAGGCTAGAAAAAAAGATTAAATCGAAAATGTACTATTGGTCTTTTGCTTTAGGCATTGAAGAATCTAAGTGGTCCAACAATGCCACATATGGGTTTTACCTAATATATAATGGCTTGAATGCAGGCAAAACACTAAATGAATTAGACTTTGATGCACAATCATTCACAAAAGACAATTACAATACAAGAACCATAGGTCTTGGCATTAGAATATCTTATAATTTTAAAACACGCAATCAAGTTATTTAACACCCACTTGAACCAATTGCTTTTTTGTACCTCTTTTAGCGTAGAACCTTAATTCATCTTTCTGGTAATCAATATATGGTACAGATACCATTAATGGCAAGCGCGCTTCGGTATCATCAATTACCTTGTTGTATTTCATATGACCGTTTTCGTCTAACCGAATTAAGAACACATTTCTGTTTCTGCTTAAGCCTTGTTTGAACATGATACGATCATCGCTCAGTTGCTGCGGATTCTCTGAAGACGTACTTATAAAAAAGTATGTTGTATTGTTTTTAGTATAAGAACTATATGATGCATAAGCACCATCGCCCTGTGTAACCTCTGTTTTATTTATATTTCTAGCCCAAACCAAATCTCCGGTTGCGCTTAACTTTGCACTGATAATATCATTATGGTGATATCTAGTAACCATAACTCGCCCACCGCTAGAGTTAGATTGTACGCTATTACTTGTAAAATATTCTTCGGCATTAAATAGAATGTTCCCCTCTTTGGTGATATCCATTCCTTTAAACACTAAATCTTTTATCGCCTTATCATCTTCACGCCCAAACTTATCCATCATAAATTGCTCAGAAAACGGATTAAACTTTTCAGACTTCATCTCTAAAGTTCTCGGGTCTAAGTTGAAATAAGAAATTCCGTTATAGCGATTATCTTTTCTATCCGCATAAAAACCGATACAAAGCAATTCATCGCCTCTAAAAATAGGCTTCAATGATTCTGGAAATTTACCCGGAGTATAAAAAGACTGTACATTTCTACCGCTGTTCGAAATTCGAACCATTTCATATTGAAACTTACGCTCAGTAGGATTAAAACGTTTCTTTTTAAAATATGCCTTACCCACCAAATAAACATTCTGCAAATCTTTCGAGAAGACGATATTTTCGAATGCATAATTCTTTTCTTCTACCTCATCAGAAAAATCATGTTCCATTAACTTATTCAAGTTGGCATTGAATACATGAATTGTATGCTGATCAACCTTTCTTTTCTTGTAATGTGTTGTTATGGCAAAAGCCGACTTATCATCATTAAATAAAATAGAGGTTGTAAATCCAGAAGTAAAGTTTCGATTATAAAAATTTCTATCTAAAGGCTGCTCAACGGGATCAGACTCAATAGACAAAATTGTTTCTTTTGTAAATTGAAATTGTGAAAACGGACTTCTATGAACTTCGTATTGGTAACTCTTATTTCTATAATTATACTCTAAAAACAACAAGTACACTTGACCATTACGGACGTAAGCATCTATAAAATTAGCATCTTTCAGCTTATAATTATATTCAGATACTAGTTCTAAATCTTTATTATAATGTTCAATAAAATACCCTTTTGGTTTTAGAATAATACCTGTATAATAGGCACGTACCACAACAGTACCTTCGCTACCATCATCTGCGATAGCAAGCATGTTAGAGTATCTATATTTATCGTGAAATTTTTCGCCAATAGTATATGATACAAGTTCTTCTTGCGCAAAAGAACTAACAACATTAATGAGGAACAAGAATAAGAATGCGCTACGTTTAAACATAACCAATTTGGTTTATGTCATGAACCCGGAAAATTTGCCTTTCTTTTTTCTAAAAATGCAGTAGTACCTTCGGCAAAATCATCTGTACCGAAGCAAGCACCAAAGGCTTCAATTTCCTGCTCATAACCATTTACAGTATTCTTAAAACCAGCATTTACCGCTTTTATTGCATGAGCAATGGCTACAGATGAGTTATTGGTTATTCTTGATATAATTTTATGGCACAACGGCAATAATTCTTCTTGTGTAGTTACATGATTTACCAGACCGTAAGCATGTGCTTGTTCTGCAGTAATCATACCCGCGGTCATAATCATCTCCATAGCTCTACCTTTACCTACTAACTGCGGTAAACGTTGTGTACCACCATAACCAGGTATAACACCTAAAGAAACTTCTGGCAGTCCCATTTTTGCATTATCGCTTGCCACTCTAAAATGACATGCCATTGCCAATTCTAATCCGCCACCTAAAGCGAATCCATTTACTGCTGCAATAACAGGCGTATTTAAATTCTCTACAAAATTGAATAATTGCTTTTGACCTTTTGCCGCTAGCTTCTTTCCTTCCTTTTCACTAAAATCAGAAAACTCTGAAATATCTGCACCCGCTACGAATGCCTTTTCTCCACTACCGGTTAAAATAATGGCTTTAACGCTTTTATCTTTTTGCAACGCTTTAAAAGCTTCTTGCAGCTCGCCAATAGTTTGTTTATTTAATGCATTTAATTTATTCGGACGATTGATCGTCACTATTGCCGTTGTTGCTTCTCTATCTATAAGAATTGTTTCGTATGACATTGTTGTTGTTTTGTTGATTTATATATTCTCTTTCGGAAACTTTACACAGAATACTGTACCCTTACCTAAATGAGACGTGAATTTGATCGTACCCTTATATGTTTCTACAATATTTTTTACCATACCTAAACCTAATCCCATACCGCTAGTCTTGGTAGTAAATTTAGGTTCAAATATTTTTTCTTCATTATCCTTTTCAATTCCATGACCATTATCTGCCACAGATATTTTAACCATATCACCTTCAGATGCTACACTGACCAAAACTCTTGGCGATGCTACATCTGGCACAGCCTGAATTGCATTTTTTACCAAATTGGTTACCACACGTATTAGTTGTGTACGGTCTAATTTCGCAATTATTTCTTCTTCATCTGCGATGAAATGTATGTAATCTTCATTGAAAATATCTAAAGCCAATTTCACGATTTTTACCACGTTCAACGTTTCGTTTTGTTGCGCTGGCATTTCGGCAAAATTTGAAAAAGCTGAGGCAATGCTGCTCATGGTATCTATTTGCTGAATTAAGGTATCGGAATATTCCCTTAATTTTTCATGTATCTGCGGGTCGCTTGGATCAAACTTGCGTTCAAAACTTTGTACCGTTAATCGCATAGGTGTCAACGGATTCTTGATTTCATGCGCCACCTGTTTTGCCATTTCGCGCCATGCCTGCTCACGTTCGCTACGTGCTAATTTTGCCGCACTTTGCCCAAGCTCATCTATCATACCATTATAAGCGTCAATTAGCTTTTCAATCTCTTCGCCTGGGTTGTCTATATAAATTTTCTTGTTCTGTTTGTTCAAGTTTGTTTTCCCCATCATCGTAGAAATGGTCTCTAACGATCGAGTAATATACTTCGATATAAAAAATGCAAAAGCAATTGCCATGAGCAACATCAATAAATACACTCCAGATAGTCGAAATAAAAACTCTTTTAACTCATAATCGTTGAATGAATTATCTTCAAAATAAGGTAGATTAAGAATACCTATGGGTTTAAATTTTTGATCAGCGATATAAGAGAAAGAAGCTTTGTATTTATCTCCTGCCAAAGCGTTTTCAAGTATATAATGTTTATTTGGACTAATCTCCAATTTGTTCAATACCTCAGCATCTAAACACATTGAAATAGAATCATTGGCAAATTTTGGACGTGAACTTTTTATTAGTTCCCCATCTAAGCTGTAGATGTTAAAATTCATGTTTTGCACCACTGCAATCTCATAAATTTCATTTTTAAAAATAAGGTCTAGATTTTCGGTAGTAACCGGATAGGTCGTTTTCTGAATGGCAAGGTCAATACTTTGGCGTATCTGTTCCTCTTTACGCTCCATTCTATTTTCATGGTAATCTTTAGACTGTTCACGATATTGGTATACCGTAACACCCGCAATCAATACCGATGCAATAAGCACCAAAAATATCATGGATAAAAAAATGCGTGACCGTAAAGATACTCTTGTTAGCAAGATTCAATTATTTCGTTTAAAGTTAACAAATATCGAACCAAAAATATCAAATATGCTTTTAAGGTTTAATGGCGAGAAGTATAAGGTGTTACTTTAAATGTTATCTTCAATACTAGGTTCGTCAATGCGCCATAATTAAAGTATTCAAAAATTCAGATATATGCGTTTACGTACCAGTTGCAATATAAAGTTCGAGATTTCTGAGCCAACACCATTTATTCTTATGTTGAGACCGCGTAGTGGCAGCCAACAATGGGTAGAAAGAGAGGAATATAAAATTACCCCGAGCATTCCAGTTATTGAGTTTACCGACAACTACGGTAATCTATGTCAACGATTAATTGCTCAACCAGGGCAGTTCTTAATATCTACCTCTTCAGAAATTGTAACCTCAAATTTTATAGACCAAGGTTTTGGCGCATCATTTGTAGATATACAGAATTTACCAGACGCTGTTCTTAGTTACCTATTACCAAGCAGATACTGCGAATCTGATTGCTTTTATGAAATGAGTTCAAGTATAACTAATGGTCATTTATACGGTTATAATCAAGTTTCTGCAATTACCAATTGGTTGCGTGACAATATTAGCTATTTACCAGGAAGCAATAATCAGCCACTATCTGCAAGTCAGGTTAATATTAGAAGGTTTGGTGTTTGTCGAGATTTTGCTCACTTGGGAATTGCCTTGTGCCGCAGTTTAAGCATTCCTGCCCGTATTGTTGTTGGTTATCTTTATGGCTTAGAGCCTATGGACATGCATGCTTGGTTTGAAGCTTATGTTGGAGATCGATGGTATACATTTGATGCAACACAAATAAATTCGCCTGGTGGGTATGTTATTCTTGGTTTTGGTCGTGATGCTGCCGATGTTGCTATTTTCAATCAATTTGGTCCGCTCGTATATCCCACAGAGCAACTTGTTAAAGTGGAACAGATATCATCGGATACCTAATAGGAAAATGAATTAAGTCCGTGACACTTATGAAATAGCGGATTAATCCATTGTAAATTGATTAAATCAAATCATATATCACTTAGATATAATTTTTAAACTCATTTCTAAAATCAATTATTTTGAAATAAAAGTTAAAATTTCATGATAAATAATGTTTGGAAGTAATTTCTTACATTTATTTACGTTAATACTATGTTGTAATTTATTTTTTATATCAAATTCAGGCATGCTATATAAGTCACTTTTAACGTTATTCACGATATTCATTGCCCTTTGCACCTCTATAACGCTACATTCTCAATACGCTGAATCGCTTACATTTCAGCATATTCAAGACGGTATGTCTCAAAGCACTGCTACCGTTTTCTTAGAGGATAGTTTTGGTTTTATTTGGATAGGCACCAGAAATGGACTCAACAGATATGATGGAAAAGATTTTGAAATCTACACCAAAAGTCTTGATGGTAAAACTGGGCTCAACCATGAATATATTGTGGCATTATATGAAGATGGTCAAAATATTATTATTGGCACAAATGAAGGAATTAGTCTTTATGATCGTAGTTTAAATATTATAACTCCTTACCCGTTAATCAATGAAGGTGAAACTATCAAAAATGAAGTATTTGAGACTATAGCAAAGAAAAATGGCATACTTTGGTTAGGTTCAGAGTCTAGTGGTGTTTATAGATACGAAATAGAAACCGGAAAAGTAAAACATTTTTCTCCACCTAATGAACACATTAAAGTTGAAAACCCACGACTTAACAAAGTTGTTAAAGTTGAAGTTTTAGATGCTAACCGTATTCTTGTGGTATTCACATATAATACCTTACTACTAAATTCTGAGATGGAGATTATTAGTGAAGTTTTACAAACGGAAGAGATGGTTACCGGTATAAATTCATCAGATAATTCTTTTTTAATAGGATCAGGGAGGGGATCGCTATTTAGTTTGGTCATAGAAGAAAATTCAATTAGTATCACCAAAGAAAAAGATGTTAGCCCTTATTTTGGTATACGCTCTTTAGAAAAAACGTTAGATAACGAATTGTGGATAGGCACCGAAAATAACGGTTTACATATTTACGATGAAAATCTAGATTTAATAAGACATATTGAGTACAGTGTTACAAGACCAAATTCCATTTCTGGAAATTCTATATGGGCTTTATTATGTGCTCGCAATGGCACAATGTGGATAGCGCCTTACAAAAGCGGACTAAATTTTTACGATAAAGAATATTTTAAATTTAAACATATAAATTCTGACCCATTCAACCCTAAATCGCTAAGTAACAAATTAGTGAATTGCTTTACCGAAGACGACAAGGGCAACCTTTGGATTGGCACAGATGGCGGTGGAATAGATTACTGGGACCGATCTTCAAATACATTTGACAACTATTCACTAACTAATAAAACTTTTCCCAGTGATGTAGTTCTTTCAATATTACAGACTAAAGATGACGAGTTATGGGCGGGAACATGGACAAATGGTATAGCCATACTCAATACAAAAACAAAAAAAAACAGTGTACTAACTTCAGAGAATTCATTTTTAAAATCAAACATAATAATTGACCTTTTAAAAGATAAAAAAGAAAGAATTTGGATAGTAAACTACTTTGCAGGAGTGCAAGTGTATGATCCTAAAACAAAAACTCACCGAGATATAACGCTGAAATCAGAAATTGATGGTAGTATAATTAACTCCATATACCTGATTTTTGAAGATAATCAAGGTAATATTTGGGTTGGTACCTTGAACACCGGTTTATTTAAAATAACAGAAAATGGTGACGAATATTCAACTGTTCATTATCATACCAAAAACTCTTTAAGTAATAGTTTTATTAATGCCATAATTCAAGATCATGAAGATAACATTTGGGTTGGTACCCAAGGCGGACTTCATAAGTATAATCCACAAAACGATTCGTTTACAGTGATTTCTAAGAATGATGGTTTAAAAAACGATGCTATTAAAAGTATCATAGATGACCAGAAAAAACATTTGTGGTTAAGCACTGAAGAAGGTATCATTAGATATGACATGAATACTGGAAAAACAATTAATTACGATGTAGGTGATGGTCTTCAGTCTAAAGAATTTATTGCAAGTTCATCCATAACAACAAAAAAAGGCGAATATATATTTGGTGGTATTAACGGCTTTAATATTTTTACTGCTAGTGATGTTGAAAAACGAAAAGATACGCTTACCCTCTTTGTTTCTGGATTAAAAATTTTCAATAAGCCCGTACTACCTAATGATGACTTTGGAGTATTAAATAAAGATATTGGTCAAGTAGACTCGTTAACCTTTAACTACGACCAATCTGTAATTAATATAGATTTTAAAGCCCTTAACTTTAGACATCCAGAAAGTGTTAATTATGCATTTTACCTTGAAGGTTTTGAAAAAGACTGGAATTATGTAGGTAATAATCCTACAGCAACATACACAAACTTAAATCCTGGAGAATATATATTAAGGATGAAATCTACCAATTCTGACGGAGTTTGGGTCGACAACGAAATAGATCTTCATTTAACTGTTACCCCACCTTATTGGCAAACTTGGTGGTTCAAAACATTAATGATTGTGCTTGTTTTATTATTATTTTATATCGCGCAACATGTTAAACTACTAAATATTCGAAAAAATCAACGAAGACTAGAGTTGAAGGTTGATGAACGTACCAAAGAATTACAATTTCAAAAAAACAAACTAGTAGAAGCTGCAGACAACTTAGCATCTAAAAACGAGGAAATTCAACGATTTACGTATGCCGTTTCTCACGATTTAAAAAGTCCGTTAGGTAACATTAGAGGACTCGCAAGTCTAATACCTTTAGAAGTATCGTTAGAAGACCACCCAGGTCTAGCCGAATACTTGAGCCTTATCGATGTTTCTTGCAACAATATGAACGAATTAATTTCTGATATTACAGAAATTGCCAGACTAGGAAAAATCGACAACAAAAATGAGTTGCTAAAAACCAACGAACTATTAGACCTATCAAGAAATTTAATTAAGGGCAAACTGAAACAGCTCAATATAGAGCTTTCAATTACTGAAAATATGCCCGATATTTTTGGTGACCGCAATAGAATACTTCAAGTTTTTGGTAATTTCTTAGATAATGCCATTAAATATATGGGCAACCAAGAAAACCCAAAAATAAGAGTCACGTACGAAGATAATGGTGACACGAACAGCTTTATGGTTATCGATAATGGGTCAGGTATGCATGAGGGAGCTCTAAAAAAGCTTTTTACACCTTTCGAACGTTTTCACGATAATGTAAAAGGTACAGGTTTAGGGCTCTATATGGTAAAACAAATAGCGATTTCACATGGCGGTACCATTATCGCAGAATCAGAAGGAGAAGGCAAAGGAGCTACTTTTAAACTAATTCTTCCAAAGGCTAAAATTGCAGCACAAAATGCTAGAAAATCACTTATTTCCTAAATTCTAAAAAATTAGAATCATACTTTAATTTTCAAGTAGTTATGCTTCCGGATTTTTATTTCGAATTCTCTTATATAGCTTTATCCCCAGCATTAAAAGTATACCTAAAACTATAATACCTACCACTCCGAAAATCCAATTAAAGGAGCTTTTCAAAATCACTAAAAACACAATAGCAAATAAAATCAGCGTAGCACCTTCATTCCATATACGCATGAATTTAGAAGTATACTGAATATCATCGCGTTGAAACTTCTTGAAAATTTGATGGTTTTTCAAATGGTAAAGAATCAACAACAAAACGAACCCAAGTTTTACGTGCATCCAGGGTTGCGATAACCATCCCGGATAAATAATCAGTAACCAAATTGCAAAAAAAGTTGCCAATATTGAAGAGGGCCATGTGATGATATACCACAATCGTTTGGTCATTAACTTTAATTGCTTTGAAAGAATTTCCTTTTCAGGAGAAGGTTTTTGAGTGGCTTCAATATGATAAATGAACAGCCTAGGTATATAAAAAAGCCCTGCAAACCAAGTTATTACGAAGATGAGATGCAGGGATTTTATATAGTTGTAATATTCTGTCATAGAGTTAAAAAACAAATTCAAGTTCAAGAGCAAGAAACAAGTGCAAGTGCAAGTGCAAGTGCAAAATAAAAGTTCAAGAGCAAGAAACAAGTTCAAGTGTAAAACTCATTTCTCTTTTCTCAATTCTTATTTCTCAATTCTAGTCTTAAACTAAGCCCAAAGTTAACAAAAGCGAACAGAACTTAGTTTATAATCTTATAGCGCCAACTCCCGCTTCCCATAACGTTTTATTATAAGCAGGTATAGCAGTGTTGATAAATTGCTTTCCCTTGGCTTTTAAACCGGTCCATTGCGCGTCTAATTCAGCCTTACGGTCTTTACTCGCTTTATTCAATCTTGGAATATCACTATTGGTCTGATTAATCATAAATATATATTCGGCAGAAAACTTATTAGGGAAATTCTCAACATCATCATACGCTTGAGACTTACGCTGTACCATATCGCCATCCCATGTTTTCATGTCTGCTAATAATTTTTCTCCAGCTGATTTCGCATTTGCATCAGTTACCTTTTTCAACACTTCCGCTAAATCGTTTTGTGCAGCATATAGTTGATTGATCATATTGTGCATTTCGGTCAATTCTGCTTCAGCAGTTGTCATAAAAGCATCATATTCTTCGTACTGACCAGGTTTTGTTATATAGGTAGGTACTTCATTAATTGTACCTGTAGTTGAAACTGTTTGGCCATCAACCTTTAATTTAAAAGTATACGTACCAGGAGATACTTTATGTCCGCTAAAACCTGCCTCAATATAAACACCTGGTATACCGGGCATAATTGGGTATTTCATATCCCAAACAAAACGGTTTAACCCTTCTTCTTTGCTTAAAACCGGTGCAGGTGGAGCGCCACCACCATTATGAGGAATATAACTAGGGTCTTTTTCTGAGCTTATAGTTCTAATTACTTTTCCTTTAGCATCTGATATTTCTAAGGCAATTGCAGTACTATCTTTCAATTTAGGCAGCTCGTAATATAGCACTACTCCGTTAGCAGGATTAATACCTTCAAAAGCATCGCTACCGGTAAATTTATCAGAATTGCCACTCAATGGGCTCCCCCAAGAACCATTGTAGGCATCTTTTGGTTTCAAAATCTGAAGTCCCTTTTTTGAAGGTTGATACTGCCCAAGAGCAACAACATCATCAAGAATCCAAAATGAACGACCCGATGTAGCTACTACCAAATCACCTTTGTGAACCTTTAAATCTGTAATTGGAGTCTTTGGTAAATTCAATTGAAAAGGCTCCCAAGATTTACCGCCATTCCAAGAAGCATAGATACCCTTTTCCGTACCTGCATACAATAAATCCTTATTAAACTCGTCTTCACGAACTACACGAGTAAAAGCACCGTATGGAATTCCGGAATTGATTGCAGTCCAAGTTTTTCCATAATCGGTTGTTTTATAAAAACCTGGTGTGTAGTCATTAAACTTATATCTAGTTGTAGCAATGTAAGCAGTGGCAGGATCATGCGGAGAAACCTCAATTGCATTGATCAAACACTCTTTTAAACCTTTAGGTGTTACATTTTCCCAAGTTTCGCCACCATTTTTGGTTAAATGCACCAATCCGTCATCACTACCTGTCCAGATGTATCCTTTTTCGTGTGGCGATTCTAAAATATAAGCAAGCGTACCATAGTTCTCAGCACCTACAGCCTCGTTCGTATATGGTCCACCACCGTTGCCTTGTTTTGCATCGATATCTCGGGTAAGATCATCAGATATTTTATCCCAAGTAAGCCCCATATCCCTAGTTCTAAATACAAATTGGGCCCCATGATAAAAAGTCCCGAGTTCATGAGTAGAAGCAATAATAGGAGCGTTCCAATTAAACAAGTATTTCATGTCTCGCGCCTCACGACCTAAATATTGAATAGGTGCTTGCATAATCTGCGTTGCAGCTTTAGACTCCATATCCATAACTTCAACAGTCCCTAAATACTGCCCCCCCATTACATATCTTGGGTTATCTGGATCAAATGCTAAAAAGGCACTTTCACCACCTGCAGAATCTGCCCAATCTCTTGCAGTAATACTGCCACTTCCGGTAGACAAACTTGCTATTCTTACCGATCTATTATCTTGCTGACCACCATAAATATTATAAGGAAATAAATTATCTACGCTGATTCTATAAAACTGTGCAGTAGGCATATTGCTTTGTGTAGACCACGTTTTGGCATAATCAAAAGAAACAGATGCGCCACCATCATCTGCCAATATCATATTTTTAGAGTTGTTAGGGTTGATCCATAAATCGTGTGTATCGCCATGTGCAACATCTAGATCTTCCCAGGTTTTTCCACCATCTTCAGAACGTAATGCCGGTGCACTTAATACATACACGGTATCTTCATCATTAGGATCCACAAAAATCTCTATATAGTACCAAGCACGCTGTACCAATCTATTATCTCCACTTACCATTGACCAAGACTCACCTGCATCGTTAGAAACGAATAATCCGCCTTTATCGGCATCTGAATCACTTTCAATTAATGCATATACCTTATCGGAATTAGACGGACTAACGGCAATAGCCATTTTCCCTTTCTCCTCCGGTAAACCTTCATGAATTTTTTTCCAAGTATCTCCTGCGTCCGTAGATTTATAAAGTCCGCTACCTGGTCCTCCACTTACAACCATGTTTGGCATACGTTGATGTTCCCACATGGCAGCATACATAATTTCAGGATAGCTAGCATCCATAGAAAGTTCAGAAGCTCCCGTAAGATTGTTTACGAATAAGGTGTTTGTCCACGTTTTACCGCCATCAATTGATTTATAAATACCACGTTCGGCATTGCCTTCAAAAAGAGCACCTTGCGCAGCCACATAAACAATATTAGGATTTGTAGGATGGATGATAATTCGTGAAATATGCTGAGTTTTTTCAAGACCCATTTTCTTCCATGTTTTACCGGCATCAGTAGATTTATATACTCCGTCTCCGTAAGATGTCATTACCCCACGTGGCGCGTGTTCGCCCATACCCACATAAACAATATTCGAATTGGATGCCGACACAGAAACTGCGCCTACCGACCCTAATTCAAAAAAACCATCAGAAATATTCTCCCAACGTTGCCCTGCAGATTCTGTTTTCCAAACTCCGCCACCAGTTGTGCCCATATAATACGTCATAGGGTCGCCAATAACTCCTGTAGCAGTTACGGAACGCCCACCTCTAAACGGACCAATATTTCTAAATTTTAAGGGTTCAAAATAATCATTCGCTGTCTGCGCAAAAGTTATGGTGGTTGCAAGCACCGCCATAAACAAGAGTAGTTGTTTTTTCATGATAGTTTGTTTGAATGTTGTTTTGGTTTTTATTCAAAATATGAGTGCAGTCGAGAACCAAGAGTTATAGAACCAAGGCATTTCGACTGCGCTCAATGTGACATTTAGTAATGACAAAACTGTATTTTACTTACTTTCATCAATGAACAAGTAATTCAATTTAAGCTCGTTAAAACCTTTATTAAATTCTTGAAGCTCTGACGAGATTACGTTATTAAAAATTTCAAGTTCTTTATTGATCGCTGTTGTCAATTCATTCTTCACAGCGATATCTTGCTCTGTTGGCGGGAAATCATCTATGGAAACCAAACTATTTAAATGACCCAATTTATTGGTCAATTTAATAGGGAAGTTCAATGGATCTTGACCACTTCTATTTTGAGTTTGATACAATGCTTTTTCTACTTCACCAAGTTTGTCTTTCATGGCTTTTGCCTTTTCGACCAAATCTTTGGTTCTATAATCATCTTTATACTGCTCAGTAAATGAATTCAGTTGCTTGGTAACATTTCTAATCTTCTTTATAGATTGATGCGCATTTTCAATAGTCGTATTGATATCTGTAATAAAATCGAACTGCTCTTGCATTTGAGCTACCGAACTTTCTGCTCTTGGATCGGGTAAAATGGTAAATGTTTCGCTACTATTAGTTCCATTCACATTCAAATGGACTTTATAATCACCAGGTACCGCTTTAGCACCGTCAAAACTTGCCCACCAGAAAATCATTCCTTCTAGTTTCTCAGCTCCTTTACCACGAGTATCCCATACAAAAGTGTTTCCGCCTTTCTTCACTTCTAACTTCTTGTCTTTTTTCTTGGCAGAAGTACTATAATTTGCCAATGTATCACCAGCCATACTTGTATACGTTAACTGAACCGAATCTTTCTCTGTATAGTTTTTCATCAGAAAATGAGTGATTACACCATTCTCTAAATTCTGACCAGCAGTTTTAGAAGGTTTTTTAGATGCTCTACCTTTTGTGCGGTATGAATCTTTTGGTTTGAACAAAACGGTATTCGCATTCTTTTTACTTTCATCTAATTGATGAAGCACCGTTAAGTCATCAATAATCCAAAGACTACGCCCTTGGGTAGCTACAATTAAATTATCATCTTTAATAGTAAGATCGGTAATAGGTACAATTGGTAAATTCAATTGAAAAGGAGTCCAACTAGCACCGTCATTGAATGACACATACATACCGGTTTCTGTACCGGCATAAAGTAAACCCTTCTTCTTTGGGTCTTCACGTACTACTCTTGTAAAATGTTCTGAAGGAATACCGTTCGTTATTTTTGCCCAGGTTTTACCGTAATCCGTTGTTTTGTATAAGTATGGCTGAAAATCGCCCAACTTATATCTAGTAGCGGCTACATAGCATGTACCCTCATCAAAATTAGAAGGATCAATACTATTAATCATATTCCACTCTGGCATATTTGGCGGAGTAACATTCTCCCAAGTAGCACCAGAATCTTTTGAAACATGAATTAATCCGTCATCACTACCTACCCAAAGAATTCCTTCTTTTAACGGACTCTCATTTGCGGTAAAAATGGTACAATAATACTCAACACTCGTATTATCTTGTGTTATTGGTCCGCCACTAGAACCTAATTTAGTTGGGTCGTTTCTAGTTAAATCTCCACTTAATACTTTCCAGCTTTGCCCTTCGTTTTCTGTAACATGTACATAGTTAGAAAAGGTGTATAATTTCTTCGGATTATGTCTACTGAACAGAATAGGGAAATTCCATTGAAAACGATACTTCATTGCTTCTGCGCCTGCACCCATAGGGTTATCAGGCCAAACGTTTATACCCCTTACTGTTTTCTTTTTATGATTAACACGAGTTAAGAATCCGTCATAACTACCACCATAAACAATATCGTTGTCTTTAGGGTCGACAGCAATCCAAGCAGATTCACCACCAGCGGTTTCTTCCCAATTGCCATCACCAATAGAATTTTCATCACTTCTATGATCTATACGTAAAGTAGAATTGTCTTGTTGTGCAACATATATTCTGTATGGGAAAGAGTTATCTGTAGTTACACGGTAGAATTGTGCCGTAGGTTGGTTGTAATAGGTACTCCAAGTTTCGCCACCATCATAAGAAATTTGTGCGCCACCATCATCGCCAATAATCATACGTTGCGAATCTTCTGGAGATATCCATAAATCGTGATGATCCCCATGTGGGGCATTAAAAGTATTGAATGACTTACCGCCATCGGTAGACTTATGGTAATTTACATTTAGCACATAAACTACATCTTCGTCTTGTGTATCGGCATAAACCCTAGTGTAATACCAAGCTCTTTGGCGAATTTTACGTTCTTCATTTACAACAGACCATGTTTTACCACCATCTTCAGAACGGTATAAACCTCCCTTTTCCTTATTCTCTACAATTGCCCAAACACGTTCAGAGTTTTTTGGAGAAACTGCTACGCCAATAATCCCTAATGTATCTGTTGGAAAACCTTCGTTCTTAGAAATTTCTGTCCAAGTTTCACCGCTATCCACACTCTTCCATAAAGCAGAACCATCACCACCACTAATTAAACTATAAGGTGTACGTTGTGCATGCCATGTAGAAGCATATAAAATTCTAGGGTTATTTGGATCGAAAGTTAAATCAACAGCCCCTGCTTGTTCGTTTACAAACAAAACCTGCTTCCAATTTTTGCCACCGTCGGTACTTTTATAAATTCCGCGGTCTTTGGTCGGTTTATAAATATCACCTAATACAGCGGCATATACCGTATTATAATCTGTTGGGTGCACACGAAGTCTAGGTACATGTCTACTTTTCTCTAAACCAGCAGAAGTCCATGTTTTACCCCCATCTTCGGTTTTCCAAACTCCGTAACCAGACGAGACATTTCCTCTTAGGGTTTTTTCTCCTCCACCTACATAGATAACATTCGGGTCGCTTTTGGCAACCTCAACGGCACCAATACTACCTCCAAAATATCCATCGGATATATTATCCCAAGTACGTCCGCCATCTAAGGTTTTCCATACTCCACCACCAGCTGCGCCGAAATAAAATAGATTAGGCTCGCCAGGTACGCCGGTTACGGCTGCAGAACGCCCACCCCGATATGGACCTATGGAACGATACTCTAAACTAGAGTATAATTCTTCTGGATATATTGGTGCGTTGTTTTGAGTTTTACTCCTTTTTTGAGCTAGTAAGGATAAAGGTAATAGGAAACATGCCAGCATGAGAATGCCAGCATTGGTAAGGTGCTTTTTCATTTTGATAGTTTGATGTTAGTCTTCTCTAAAATTAAACATTTTGTTGGGCAATTGTTGATTTTAAGATTTTATTAGCATTTCATAAGAAGTACAATTGTCAAATTGAGAATAAGCTTCGTATTTCTATACTTAATTCTCAGTAGCGGATGCTATTTCTATGCACTACACTACAAGCAAGAATATCATCCATCAAGCAAAAAGCAATTCAACATCTTCAATAGAATGTACTAGATATTTAAAGTATTCCTATATTTAAGCCAACAAACTAACAATTATGAAATTTAGAACACTATTATTTTCGGCATCTTTAATTGCCATTCTTTTTAACGGATTGAGCATCACTTCTATAAATGCCCAGACACAAGATTTTCTATATGGAGACCAAATGCCCGATGCACCAGAACTAAGTGCTAGAGGCGAATATAAAGTTGGCGTACAAACAGTAAACCTTGTAAACCCGAATCAAGTTGATATTTTAAATTCAAAAGATGGTAAAGACCCAAGTTATGACAGACCGATAACTATAGAAGTTTGGTACCCAGCAAGCGTAGGTGCCGATGCCAAAACGGTAGTTTATGATGAAGTAATGGGCACAAGAGGAGATTCGCTAAGACCATTAACACCATTTACTTTCAAAGGAAGATCCTACAGAGATGCAGAAGCATTAAAAGGGACTAAATTTCCTTTGGTAGTAGTATCCCATGGCTATGTGGGGTCACGCTTTTTAATGACATACCTAACAGAGAATTTAGCCTCTAAAGGATATATTGTCGCAGCAATTGACCATACAGATTCTACATTCAAAGATGCCAACGCGTTTCAAAGTACACTTTTGAACAGACCAAAAGATATTCGTTTTGTAATCAATGAAATGGAAAAATTAGGAGCAAAAGGTTCTAAAAATAAAATCGAGGGACTTGTAGATGCTAACAACACCGCAATTATAGGATATTCTATGGGAGGCTACGGAGTACTAAATGTCGGCGGAGCTGGATATAGCGCAGGTTTAGGTCAATTTTTTACAGGGATGACAGGTGGCAGCACTGCAATTTCTGTAAACACGGCAGGTAATGCAGAATACGAAAAATTAGCTGATGCTAGAATTAAAGCAATAGTAGCTTTCGCACCATGGGGAATGGAACGTGGTGTTTGGGACGCAGAGGGATTAAAAGGTTTAAAAACGCCTACTTTCTTTATTGCTGGAAGCGAAGATGATATTTCAGGTTACGAAAAAGGTATTAAAGCCATATATGAGGGTGCAATAAATGCAGATCGCTATCTATTGACTTACCAAAGCGCAAGACATAATGTTGCACCTAACCCAGCACCAGTAGAAGCATTGGCACCAGGTTTACATATCGATGAATACTATAGATATGCAGAGCCATCATGGGATCAACGTAAAATTAACAACGTAAATCAACACTTTATAACTGCATTTATTGGTAATCATCTTAAAAGTCAAGACAACGCTCAGTTTTTAGATGTACAAGAAAATTCAAATGAAAAAGACTGGACAGGTTTTAAACCAAGGTCTTCTACAGGTATGGAGTTATTACATGCTCAACCTGCCAACTAATATTTAGTTTTTGAGACTTTAATGACATTTTCCTTAAGTAGCCTTACATAGGTGTTTTGATTGTTTATCAATTCTTTAAGTTTCCATGCTAATAGAAATATGGCACCGGCAATTAATTGAGATAAAATAAAATTCATAACAGTATTCTTTAGGATTTCTAAAGCTACTTACGGAAAATGTTTTTTGAGGTTTGGTTTTCAGAAAGATTAAACCAAATTTTTATTGATCTCTTTTCGCAAATAATACCCGGTAACAATAGTTGCAAGCACATCTGCAATGGGGAAGGAAATCCACACTCCTAATTCTCCAAGGTAGTTGGGTAAGATTAAGATTAAGGGAATAAAGAAAAAGCCTTGACGGCATAAGGTTAATAATAATGCTGGTACCGCTTTTCCTATTGCCTGAAAATAAGCGGCACCAATAAGCTGAAGTGCAATAATCGGCGTAGCGGCAAACACCCAGCGCATAGCTGACGGAGTATTTTCAAGAACAAAAGCATTCGTAGCTATTTCAAATTCACTCATACCTGGTTTATGACTTAAAAAGAGTCCCGCTATTTCTGCGGGAAAAATCATGAGTCCCGCGAAAACTACCGTCGCTAATATGGCGGCAAATTTTATAGCCGTATAAATAGATTCTTTTACCCTTTCGTATTTTCCTGCTCCGTAATTAAACCCTGCAATAGGCAAAAAGCCTTGTGTTACACCGAATACGGGAAAAAGAGCAAACATCAACATTCTGCCAATTATAGCATAAACAGCTACCATAGCTTCACCTCCTAAATCAAAAAGAATATTATTCATTAGTAAATAAATAACACTTACTACTGCTTGTCTAGATAATGTTACAAATCCTAAAGAACTAATTTCCTTAATAATCGAAAAGTCGATTCTGAAATACTGTGCATTCAGTTTTAATTCTGAATTTTTAGAAAGAAAAAAGTATAGTATATAACTAAAACAAAGAAAATAACTGATTGTAGTTGCCCAAGCGGCACCCTCCATTCCGTAGTCTAATACATTAATAAATAGATAATCTAATACAAGATTTCCTATGGACGGAATTATCATGGCTATCATGGCAAATTTGGGTTTGCCCTCTGCTCGTATAACCGTGTTACCCATCATGTTTAGTGCTAAAAACGGCACACCATAGAGAACGATAACATAATAGATTTTAGCAAATTCAAAAATTGAACCTTTACCCCCAAAAGCGGGAATTAGGGTATCTACGAAAGTTAGCCCTACAGCCACCATAATTACAGTAATCAGTATGGTAAACGAAATTTGATTGCCAAATGTTCGCAGCGCCTTTTCTTTATTATTAGCACCTAAAGCACGCGAAATAATACTCGCACCGCCGATACCGATTGCCATACCTAAAGCACCAATAAAAAATGAAATCGGCAAAACCACATTTATTGCGGCGATGGCAATAGAACCAATCCAATTACCCACAAAAATGGAATCAACCAGAACGTTTAACGACATGACCAGTATGCCTATACCAGCGGGTACTGCTTGTTTAATGAGCAAACTCGAAATTGATTCCGTACCCAGTTCTTCTGCGGAAACGTTTGCCATTCTTTGTTAAATTTATTGATTTTTGATTTTGATTAAAACACCATCACTAATTAAGCTGTAATCTGTTGACGTTCTTGAATAGCTTCTGCAATATGATTCCATAAATTGATGCGTTGTTGTAATGCCTTTTCCGAACATTCTAGAACATCATGCCACTTAACAGCATCAACTCCGCATAATTCTTGAATCATTTTTAGGGAAAGCGGACCGTGTTCATCACCATCCAGCTCAATATGTCTTCTTAAATAGTATTCCAGTTTAGGGTATGCACCTTCCCCAGCCTGTTCAACAATTTTCAAGAACATATCGGGTATTAAATCTTCTCTACCAAAAGTAAATGCAGCGGCAATTTTATGTGGTTGTTGCGTATTAATCGTTTCAAAAGTGAAGCTCAAGAAAGATTTAACGGCAGCGTTTAAATCAGAATTTTGAATTGTCCTCAAAACACTATCCACCTCATTAATGCTATTGAGAAAATCTGATATTCTAGTAGTATCTGCACCTACTTCAACCATAGCGTCCAAATACATTTCGTAATGACTCTTTAAAACTCCAAGCTCATTAACATCAGTTTCTTCTTCCAAAACTATCTCATTAATAAACCGAGCGGTATTTGTATTGATTACCGGTTTCCATGGCAATAAAGTACAGGTTAAGTTAATTTGCAAAGCCTTTAAAAGCGACATAAAGTCCCAAACGGCATACACATGGCTCTCCATGAATATTTGAATATCAGATACCGATTTCAACTCCGAATAAAGCGTGTGATTTCTTAATTTCTCTCTTAACGGTCGTAATATAATTTCTATTTCTTCGATTTTCATAGCAGTGATTTTCTTAGAATTTTAATTTTATTAGGTGCTTGGCACAACATCTAATTTATCTGTAGCATGCCAATCGTTAACCCACTTCGCCATTACCTTCACCCAAGTGTCATTATCGTTCATACATGGAATATGCTTGTATTCTACACCACCAGCTTCCATGAACTGCTCTTTACCTTCCATGGCAATTTCTTCCAATGTTTCTAAACAATCACTTACAAATGCGGGGGTAATAACAGCTAACTTTTTCTTGCCTTCTTTAGCCAAGCGCTCAAATTCATAATCGGTATAAGGCTTTAACCATGGGTCACCGGCCAAACGCGATTGAAACGAAGAACTCACTTGCTCTTCTTTTAATCCTAAATACGCTTTTACCATTTCGGTAGTGTCATATACTTGGTGTCTATAACATGTATTATGCGCAACAGAATTTACGTTACAACAAGTGCCATCTATTTTACAATGAAAGCTGGTAGGATCACTTTTACGAATATGACGCTCAGGAATACCGTGGTATGAAAACAAAATATGATCGTAATCAAAACCTTCTAATCCGTCCTTAATACTTTCTGAAAGCGCTTTAATAAACTCCGGATGCTTATAAAAAGCAGGCATAGTAGTAATTTTCATTTCAGGAAAGCCCGCTTTTTGCTCTTCTAACACTTTTACGACAACCGTCTCAAAACTAGACATCGCATAATGCGGATATAACGGCACCAAAAGAACATCATCAACACCTTTATCTTTCAATTCTTGCAATGCTTTTTTAATCGACATGGTACCATAACGCATACCTAAAGCTACTGGCATTTCGGTCTGTGTTTTCAATTTATTGGAGAAACGCTCAGATATAACCACTAACGGAGAACCTTCTTCCCACCAAATTTTAGCATAGGCCTTCGCAGATTTCTTTGGTCTAGTCTGCAAAATAATTCCTCTTACCAGGATCGTTCTTAACCATTTAGGAGCGTCAATTACACGTTCATCCATTAAAAATTCATCTAAATAGGGCTTAACATCTTTTGCGGTAGGACTTTCTGGAGAACCCAAATTGACCAATAATACTCCTTTCATAGCGAATGTGTTTGTTATTCGATTGCAAAAATAACACATGCAAATCGATGATAATTTAATTTCGGGCATTAGTTTTTCTATACTCTCATAAAGCAATCTAATAACTAGTCAATAAATTTTTAGTCCTATTTAATTTTAGTAAGTTGTATTTAATCCAAAACCACTAAACATTTGAAATGAATACATTTTTTGATACCATACCTAGAAGTGAACTTTATTTATTTTTAGTATCTATTGCAGGCATTCTTTTCGCGTATTGGTTAATATCCTATTTTCTTCGAAAATTTGGTAAGGATCCCAAATACCTATTACCCGAAGGTACTTTTAGAAAATTAAGTTGGCCTATTTTTTTTATTTTCATATCAATACTCATTCGTTCAGAAGCTTTACGAAAAATATTGCATTTAAACGAACATGAATATTTCTTCAAAAAAACAAGCACCATTTTATTTATTTTCTCGGTTACTTGGCTACTGTTAAATCTTTTAAAAATCATTAAAAAAATTATCGTTAGTAACTATGATGTTCGTGTAGAAAACAATTTAAAGGCAAGAAAAATTTATACACAATTCAATATTTTAGAACGCATCTTCATGTTTACCATTATTTTATTGGCAATTGGGGCAGTTTTAATGAGTTTTGAAAGTATTCGTGAACTAGGTGTTAGCATATTTGCATCAGCAGGTGTTGCAGGTATTATCATCGGTTTTTCTGCACAAAAAATGATCGGTACCGTATTGGCAGGAATACAGATTGCCATAGCACAACCTATTAAAATAGACGATGTTGTTATCGTTGAAGGAGAATGGGGCCGTATTGAAGAAATTACATTGACCTATGTTGTGGTGAAAATTTGGGATAAAAGAAGGCTAATTGTTCCCACCCCTTATTTTATTGAGAAACCATTTCAAAACTGGACCAAGACTTCATCAGATATTTTAGGGACTGTCTTTTTATATACCGATTACAATGTGTCTTTCGATGCGCTTCGAGAAGAGTTGACCAAAATTCTGGAAAACACAGACCTTTGGGACAAAGAAGTAAACGTACTACAAGTAACAGAGAGTAAGCAAAATTGTGTTGAAATAAGAGCCCTAATGAGCGCAAAAGATTCCCCTACCGCTTGGGATTTACGTGTACTTGTTCGTGAAAAACTGATTACATTTTTACAACAGAACTATCCTGAAAGTATTGCTAGGAATAGGGTTTTGTTGGAAAAGGACACTAATATCTATTCTAAATAAAAAGTATCAAATAGGGTGAAATATTAACTATTTATAGCCGTTAATTAAGTAGTAAATTTATGAAATGAAAGTTTTAAAGTTCGCCTATTTAAGTTTTATCATATTTTCTTTTTTTAATTGTTCAAAAAACGAAGAAACAAAGGAATCAATCATACAACCAGAAGTCATCGAATCAGAAAATCCAGTCTCTTCACCAGAAATTATTGAAGAGGAAGTATATTTAACTGTAAATATTGATGCAAACAAAAATACTATCGATAGCGAAGATTGGATAATCATTCACGATGACAACAATAATTTGGTTGATTATAAATCTTATGATAGTGGAGACGAAATAACTTTCAGTGCTTATCCCGATTCAATTACATCCTCATTGAGTATAACAGAGTTTAGTCAAGTTATAGATTATGTAAATGATTTAAATGATGGAACAACCCCACAGACCCGCTCTGAAATAGGCAAGAAATATAAGATTTCAACAACTAATGGCCTTAAAAAAGGAGATGTCTTTCATATCAATTCAACTGTGTTAAATGAACCACAAAATCGAACTAAAATTGGCGAGTTCAATATAACGATAGAAGATATCCCTCAAATTAAAAATTTAAATATTTCTACAAAAAATGGAGTTATACCATATGGATATTCTCCTTCTTGGGAGGGAAATGAGCTAATAGATTATACCGAAAGATTAATACAGAATGAAGGGGAACAAGAATATCTAATCTCCATATTAGACGGAAATTATGCAAATAAGTATTTCCTTTTTTCTAATCCTGAAAACCAAGACTTAACTATAAATTATTCTGAATTCAAATTATTTGATTCTACATTGGAAGTAGAAGTTCCTGTAAATTCGAATTATTTAATTAATATAGGAGGATTTGATATTGATGAATCTTTTAATTACTTCGGAGGTTTCAATTTATTAGATATACCTTTAAATAGCGATAATATAAATTCAAATTTTATTTCATTAAGTTACCTAAGTAAATTTTCAAATTATCGAACACGTTTTATTTTAGAGACATCAGATTACAGTTATTATAAAACTCAATTTGGCTCAAGATTAGATAAGCTTATCATACCTAAAAATCCCAACTTCGTAATAAATAACGAATCATCCTTTGAAAATTTTCGTTTTAGCACTACAAGTGATTTTACATCTTCAATTTATACTTGGAGACATATTGAAGGTAATTACCCCTTCGGTAATTACAACATAACCACTCGTAGTATTGAAACACCCAAAAACACAAAAAAAATTGTCGGCAGTATTCCATTAGAAATATTAGAAAAGTATCCAGACATGAATCTTGACAAAATTAAACCTTACAAAACTTTCTTAAATTTACAAGACATTAACTACAATGAAACTTATCCATCAATGGACGGAATTTTAATTTATAATAATTAAATGCTTAGAAGATTTATAACTGTCCTATTGATTTTCATAGGTCAAATTTTACTTTCGCAACAAATAACCTGCTCACCAAAAGACAAGGCTGCTGTTGAAAATAAGCTAACAGAAATCGACGGAATGTATCAGGGTAATTTCGGTGTAACCATGGTGAGCGTTGGCAAAACGTTTATGAAAACTCCTTATGTTGCTAAAACATTAGAAATTGGTGATACCGAAACATTGGTCGTAAATCTTCAAGGGTTAGATTGTACCACATTTGTTGAAAATGTATTGGACCTTTCTAAACTTTTAAGAGAAAATGACCTTTCATTTGATGCTTTCATTAAAAACCTAGAGGTAATTAGATATAAAGACGGTAAACTAGATGGTTACACATCGCGATTACATTACTTTTCTGAGTGGATTGCGAACAATGCAGAGAAAGGACTTCTTAAAGATATTACCGGTGAAATTGGTGGTACAGAAATTACAAAAGATATTGATTTCATGAGTACTCATAGAGATTTGTATCCTTTTCTTTCCGATGATGCTAATTTCTCAAAAATTAAAGCTTCTGAAAACTATTTAAACAATCAGGCTATTTGTGTACTTGCTCAAGATAAGATTGCCGAAAACGAACATTTAATCCAACCTGGAGACATCATAGCATTGGCCACTTCTATAAACGGATTAGATGTTACCCATACCGGTATCGCTACACGAGAAAAAGATGGTAGAATCCATTTACTACATGCTTCGACCGGATCAATGGAAGTTGAAATTTCTAAAAAACCGCTCGCAGAATATTTAAAAGGCATAAAGAGCAACACAGGTATTATGGTTGCAAGACCGTTATAATTTTCTAACTACCTGCTAACGCCAAAAGGTATTTTTTAGGTGTGGTATTATACTTCTTCTTAAAAGCCGCAATAAAATGACTAGAGGTACTATACCCTACTTTGAGTCCGATTTCATTGACATTATACTGACCGGTTTCTAAAAGACGCTTAGCATATTCCATTTTATGGTCAAATAAAAAGCTGTAGACCGAATCGCCATAAATTTGCTTAAAACCTTCTTTCAGGCGTTTTAAACTCAGGCCTATTTCACTTGATAAATCAGCCAATGTTGGCGGCTCTGCCATATTCGCCAAAATAATTTCCTTAGCTTTTTTAATCTTTTTTACATTTTCCTCATCTGCTAAATAAGGGCATTGTTCAATATCTGCATTCGGACTCCTATTAAAATACAAGGCTATTAATTCGTAAATTTTACCTTTTACATAAAGTGATTTTATAGAGGGATGTAGATTATAGTTCACGATCTGACTCAAAATAACTGCTATTGAAGGTGAAAACGGTTCTTGAGAATAGTACTTCTTTTCTTTATTATCTGAACTTAAAAACGGAATATAATCTGCTTCTGCAGTAAATAATGAATGAAACTTTCTTAAGGTCATTACTACAGACACTAAAGAAGATTTTGGATCTAACTTTAAATTCAACGGTAGGTCTAACTGCGTATTATACAGCAACAAAGAATTCTCTTCGCGAACATCTAAATTATAATTGCCTTGATTGAAATTATACGTACCACTTCCCTTTAGACAAAAGTGAAATTGGATAAATCGTTTATTAATTTCGCGGGTATAGTGTACTGCTACATCTTCTTCGTTCTGAAATTTAAGCACATAAAATCCGTCTTCAATTAAAACTTCGTCGTACGACCCTTGAGCGTTACTTTCTATCTCCATATTCTTAAATTATTTTTATATCTATTTAGAAAGCATCTAAATAAAATAGGCTTAATTCGTTGAAACCATCATAAAATTATGGCTAATAAACTGATATTTATCATATTTTGACCAAAAATTCGGCAGGCGACATTAATTGTACCGCTAGCGTTGTTTTTATTGAATAGATGCTCCTACTTTTGTATCCGCTTTATGAAGGACTATCACATTTCTAAACACAACTCCTTTTACACTATTGGCCTTAATTACAAAAAGGCTGATGCTGAAGCCCGTGGTAAATTTAGCTTAGACGAAGTTGCTGTAAAAGCACTTTTAATAGAAGCCAAAAACCAGGGGATAGATGGGTTGTTAGCGACATCGACCTGTAACCGTACCGAGTTACATGGTTTTGCACAACATCCTTTTCAACTTATAAAATTATTATGTGACCACTCAAACGGAACCGTTGAGGCTTTTCAAGAGGTGGCGTATGTATACAAAAATAAAGAAGCTATCAATCACCTATTCAGAGTAGGTACAGGGTTAGATAGCCAAATATTAGGCGATTTTGAAATCATCAGTCAGTTAAAGCAAAGTTTTAAGCGTTCTAAAGAATTGGGCATTGCCAATCCGTTTATCGAAAGACTTTGTAACAGCATTATACAAGCAAGCAAACGTATTAAAAATGAAACTGAAATTTCATCTGGTGCCACTTCGGTAGCATTTGCGTCTGTACAATACATTTTGCGTAATGTTGAAAATGTATCCGAGAAGAATATTCTTTTATTCGGAACCGGAAAAATTGGTCGTAATACATGCGAGAACTTAATAAAGCATACTAAGAATCCGCATATCACCCTAATCAATCGAACTAAAGGTAAAGCAGAGCAAATTGCAGGCAAGTTCAACCTTATGGTAAAAGATTATGGCGATTTACAATCCGAAATTAGAACTTCAGATATTTTGGTAGTTGCCACAGGTGCTCAAAAACCTACGATTACCAAAGAATTAATATATACGAACAAACCATTATTGATATTAGATCTTTCCGTTCCTAAGAATGTAGATGATTCTATTTCAGAAATGGAGAATGTTACCGTAATTCATTTAGATCATTTATCTCAAATGACAGACGAAACCTTAGAGCGCAGAAAGCAATATATACCAGAGGCAGAAGCTATAAACGAAGAGGTTAAAAACGATTTCAACCAATGGTTAGAAACTAGAAAGTTTGCCCCTGTAATTAAGGCTCTAAAGAAAAAATTAAAGACTATTAAAGATGAGGAGCTAGACTACCAATCTAAAAAAACGGTAGATTTTAATTCGCACCAAGCAGATTTGGTAACGAATCGCATCATTCAAAAAATAACCAAACAATTTGCAAATCATTTAAAAGATGACACGGTAGATTCCAATTCAAGTTTAGAATTTATCCAAAAAGTATTTCAATTAGAATTGGACGAACAATGAGTAAAGTAATACGATTAGGCACACGCGATAGCGAATTAGCGCTATGGCAAGCGAATACCGTTAAAAATCAACTTCAAGCATTAGGTTATAAAGTAAAATTAGTCCCTGTAAAATCTACAGGTGATTTGATTTTAGACAAACCCCTATATGAATTAGGAATTACAGGTGTTTTTACCAAAACATTAGATGTTGCCATGATCAATGGTGATATTGATATTGCCGTACATTCTATGAAAGATGTACCTACTGCACTACCACAAGGCATTGTAAAAGCTGCTGTTTTAAAGCGCGGTAATTACATGGACATTATGGCGTTTAAAGACAATGAAGAGTTTTTAGGTTCTCGCGAAGGTGTAATTGCAACGGGTAGTTTACGTAGACAAGCACAATGGCTAAATAGATACCCAACACATACCGTTGTCGATTTAAGAGGAAATATAAATAGACGTTTAGAAAAACTATACGAAAATGACTGGAACGGTGCCATTTTCGCTGCAGCCGGATTAGAACGTATCGGTTTAGAACCAGAAAACACTATCGGACTTGGCTGGATGCTACCAGCGCCTGCGCAAGGTGCCATTATGGTAGTTGCCATGGAAGATGATGAAGAAATTCGCGAAGCCTGTGCACAACTTAATCATGAAGAAACGGACACCTGTGTATCGCTGGAAAGAGAATTTCTTAGAGAGTTAGAAGGTGGATGTAGCGCACCGATCGGTGCATTATCATATATCAACAAAGAAAATATTGTTACCCTAAAAGGTATTTTATTAAATGTTGATGGGAGTAAAAAACTAGAGGCAGAATTGACCGCGCCACTTGGTAAACATCAAAATTTAGGTATCGACTGTGCTAAAAGTATTTTAGCTAGAGGCGGAAAGAGATTAATGACCGAACTGGCAAACGCAGGTTTAGAAGTAAACATCTTTTCTACCAAAAAACTGACTCCGCCACAACAGCTAATGCTAAACATATCGGTAAATGCCGATTCAGATGATTTTATAAAAATTAATCCGAATCGTATCTCTCCGATAATCTTGAAAAAAAGACATAAAAATGTAGTTTTTACCAGTAAAAATGCGGTAGAAGCTGTATTAGCTAGTAGAGACGCTGCTGAATTAGAATTTGAAAACATATACTGCGTTGGCAGAAAAACCCGCCGATTTATTAAAAATAAGTTCGGTAAGGTTACACATTATGAAAATAATGCAAAAGACTTAGCAAACTATTTGGTAGAATTTATTGACGGATCTGAGATTACTTATTTTCATGGCAATCTAAGTCTAGAAGAATTACCAAGTATTTTAGCAGAAAATAATATTGAGGTAAATGCCATAGAAGCATACAGAACTAAACTTTCTGGCAAAGCAATACCAGAAAGCACAAAAGGGATCATGTTTTTTAGTCCGTCGAACGTAGAAAGCTATTTAAAAGAGAATTCTACCGACAGAGTTGCCTATTGTATTGGTGAAACCACTGCAAATGCAGCAAGAGAACATTTCAAAGTAGTTAAAGTAGCCAAAATACCTACTGTAGAAAGTGTTATTGAATTGGTGAACAGTGACTATTTAGATTAGCTTTTAGCTATTGGCTTCTAGCCTTTGGCTTTTTTAATAAATTATGAGGGACTTTAAAAAGCTTGAAATATGGAAAAATGGAATCACCATAGTTAAGCATGCTTATAGTTTAGTTCAAAAATTGCCAAGCGAAGAAAAATTCGGACTTAAAAGTCAACTTTCAAGAGCTGCTGTTTCAGTTCCTTCAAATATTGCAGAAGGATGCAGCCGAAATAGTGAAGTTGAATTTAAACGATTTTTAGAGATTGCACTAGGTTCTCTTTTTGAAGTAGAAACTCAATTAATAATATCAGAAGAATTGAAATTTTTAGATAGTAAAGAGTTGAAATCAATTTATGAATTGATTTCAATAGAATCTAAAATGATTAATAGTCTAATTAGTAAAATAAAAAATAGCTAAAAGCCAAAGGCTAGCAGCTAAAAGCTATTATAAGAATATGAGCTTAAAAAACGACTTATTTCTAAAAGCCTTAAAAGGTGAAACGGTAGAAAGACCACCAGTGTGGATGATGCGTCAAGCGGGTAGATATTTACCTGAATTCATGGCAATCAAAGAAAAATATGACTTCTTCACCAGATGTCAGACTCCAGAACTAGCATCAGAAATTACGGTTCAACCTATTCGTAGATACGGAATGGATGCCGCTATATTGTTCAGTGATATTTTGGTGATCCCACAGGCAATGAATATTCATGTGGAGATGAAGCCGAATTTTGGTCCGTATTTACCGAACCCTATTCGTAATCAGAAAGATTTAGACAGCGTTATCGTACCAGATGTTCACGATACATTGGGTTACGTTATGGAAGCCATAAAAGCAACTAAAGAAAAACTGAACGACGAAGTACCTTTGATCGGTTTTGCAGGTTCCCCTTGGACCATTTTATGCTACTGTGTACAAGGTCAAGGCAGCAAAACGTTCGACAAGGCTAAAGAATTATGCTTTACACAACCTGTTGTTGCCCACGAATTACTTCAGAAAATTACAGACACTACCATTGCGTATTTAAAAGCTAAAGTTGCCGCAGGTGTTAATGCGGTACAAGTATTTGATTCTTGGGGCGGAATGTTATCGCCAACCGATTATCAAGAATTCTCTTGGCAGTATATTCAGCAAATTATAGATGCTTTAAAAGATGAAGCTCCGGTTATTGTTTTTGGAAAAGGATGTTGGTTCGCACTAGGCGATATGGCAAAATCAGGCGCTTCTGCATTAGGGGTTGATTGGACTTGTTCTGCCAGAAACGCACGTTATTTAAGTGGTGGAAAAATTACCCTTCAAGGTAACTTTGACCCATCACGTTTACTATCTCCACCATCTGAAATTAAGAAAATGGTACACCAAATGATCAATGAATTTGGCAAAGACAGCTACGTAGTTAATTTAGGTCATGGTATATTACCAAATGTTCCTGTTGAAAATGCTAAGGCGTTTATTGATGCAGTAAAAGAATACAAGCAAGACTAACCCTAACAGGTTCAGAAAGCGTTAAGGTAGCCGATATTAAAATCGCATAATGAATTCATTTCAACTAGCAGATTTCGAAATAAATCCGATATCAGAGAGAGATGGTTGGCGTTTATGCGATTTTATATGCGCTAATGCTGACCATATAAAACGATACTTCCCGAAAACGGTAGCTGCAAATCTAAATCCGACATTATCCAATATTTTTGTTCTTGAAAAGGTATCAGATTTTATATCTGGCAATGAGTACTTATTTACGCTTAAAGAACCAGAAAACAGAAAAATTATTGGCCTGGTTTATTTAAAAGAACTAAGACGAGCAGCCCAAGAAGCTGAAATCGCCTATTGCATATCGTACGACCATAACAATAAAGGTTTTGCCACAAAAGTTGTAAAGACCATTTCTGAATGGGGCTTTAACGAACAACATTTACAACGTCTTAGAATCATTGCTCATAAATCGAACCTTGGCAGTATTAAGGTAGCAGAAAATTGTGGTTATCTTTGGAAAGAAACGCTATTAAAAGAACACACTCCACCTAACGAACAACCGTTAGATATGGAACTTTATGTTTTACAGAATGAAAGATAAATTTTACGCTTACATAGAACAACTTCAAGATACAATTACCTCTAAATTAGAGGAAGTAGACGGCACAGCCTCTTTTAAAGAAGACATTTGGGTACGCCCAGAAGGTGGTGGCGGTCGTACAAGAGTTATTGAAAACGGAGCTGTTTTAGAAAAAGGCGGTGTAAATATATCTGGAGTACATGGCGAGCTTCCAGATAGTATGAAGGCATATTTCGGAGTAGAAGATGCCAATTTTTTTGCCTGCGGATTAAGTTTGGTATTGCATCCGAAGAATCCGATGGTGCCGACGGTTCATGCCAATTGGCGTTATTTTGAAATGTATGGTAAAGACGGCGAAATTGTAGACCAATGGTTTGGCGGTGGTCAAGACTTGACTCCCTATTACTTATTTGACGAAGATGCGGTTCATTTTCATCAAGTATGCAAAACAGCTTGCAACAAACATAATCCTACATTCTACGATACCTATAAAAAACGTTGCGACGAGTATTTTTGGAATACGCATAGAAACGAAGCTCGCGGACTAGGCGGTCTATTTTTTGACTACTGCAAAGCAACTCCGGAGATGGACATGCAAGACTGGTACAACTTTGTTACTGAAGTTGGTAATAGCTTTTTAGATTGTTATGTACCGATTGTTATAAAAAGAAAAGATCTTGAATACACCAAAGAACAAAGGGATTGGCAAGAGATTAGACGAGGTAGATATGTTGAATTCAATCTGGTTCATGACAAGGGTACGTTATTCGGATTAAAGACCAATGGAAGAATAGAAAGTATATTAATGAGCCTGCCGCCACATGTGCAATGGGTCTATGACCACCATCCAGAAAAAGGAAGCGAAGAAGAACGTTTAATTGAAGTATTGATGAAACCGAAAGCATGGGTTTAAGAATTTTTCTATTTTGGTGTATGCTATGCTTTATACAAATTAGTACAGCTCAGAATTCGCACTACAAAGAAGCCTTTCCTGATAAGGTTACCGTGAGGTTGTCTTTACAGACCACTTCAAATAGTTTTACCCTTAGCGACAAGATAACACGCAACAAGACCGAGTTTATACCTAACGACAAAAGTTATTTAGGGTTATCGGTTCTATTTCGATTTTTAGAAGTTGATTTTGGGTATGCACCCAACTTTCTATCAGAGAATAAAGACAATGGAGATTCAAAATTAATCACTTTCAACATACGCACGTTTTTTGGTCAATACATGCAGACCTTAGATATCTATAAGCAAAAAGGGTTCTTCGTTCGAACGGCAGATTTAACCTTACCCATAGATGATTTAAAAACCTTCAAAATCGGAGGAACATCTAGTTACATTTTCAATCCTGATTTTTCGTTTCGTGCTATAGGGTTTCAAAACGAATGGCAAAAACAAAGTGTCGGCAGTTTTATACCGAGCATATCGTACTACTATACCAAATTTAAGTTAGAAGACCCAATTATCGATAATCAATTGGAGAAATCTTTCAAGTTAGCTATAGGTCCCGGGTATTATTACAATTGGGTATTTGATGAAAACTATTTAGTTTCTGCTGGTGCCACTGGGGGATTAGGTTTTAACCTTGCTAAAACGGAAGGCAAAACTTCATTTAATGGTTTAGCACAACTGATTTTTAGAATGACCGGTGGCTATAATTCAGAAAATTTCTTTAGTGGCGTAAATATCAATACGCAACTATTAAGTCATACTTCCGATGAGAATTTCGTTTTAGATGACTCCATAAGCTTTCTCGAGTTTTATGTAGGCTATCGATTTGATGCACCCAAAAAGTGGATTCAAAAAGCCGACGAGATAAGTCGTAAATTCGGGATAGAGTAATCAAGCTTGCAGCAATCGCTCGATGCATTCGATTTAGAATAACTATATAATTTTTTGACAAGCATCGAAGTATTAAAATCACTATTATCGAGTAAAATTCTATCTATGAAGCAAAAAATATATCAAATCGATGCGTTTACAACAAAACTATTTGGTGGAAATCCGGCTGCAGTTTGTATTCTTGAAAACTGGTTAGAAACCGATTTAATGCAAAAGATAGCTGCTGAGAATAATTTGGCAGAAACAGCTTTTGCAGTGCAGCACAATGATCATTATGAACTTCGCTGGTTTACCCCTGAAATAGAAGTAGATCTTTGCGGTCATGCTACCCTTGCAACTGCCTTCGTACTCTATAATTACCACGGTTTCAAAGAAAATACTTTACGGTTTATTTCTCCAAGAAGTGGAGAATTATTAGTACAAAAAAATAACGAGGGACTATTAACAATGGACTTCCCAACGGATGATTTAGTTTCCGTACCAGAACAACTCAACATTTCAAAAGCAATAGGAAAGCAACCTTTAGAAACCTATAAAAGCAAAACTGACTACATGCTTATTTATAAATCTCAGGCTGAAATAGAAGCTATTGCCCCAAATTTTCATTTATTAAATGAGTTGGATTGCAGAGGAGTCATTGTTTCAGCTAAAGGTAACGATGTTGATTTTGTCTCTCGGTTCTTTGCTCCGCAATGTGGTATTCCAGAAGATCCGGTAACTGGGTCTGCACACACTACACTTACACCCTATTGGTCAGACAAGTTGAATAAGAAAATACTAACCGCAAAACAATTATCTGAACGTGGTGGCGATATAAAATGCGAATATTTGGGAGACCGCGTAAAAATATCAGGTAATGGGGTTTGCTACTTAATTGGGGAGATAGAAATATAGCGCGCTAATCATATATTTATTTCCAAGTAATCGCTTTTTTTGAAACCTCTTCAAATTGATATTTAATATGCGAGAATCTTGCTTTTAGCAGTTCTTTTCTACCCTTTAAAGTTCTTGTGAATAAAATTTTAGAGCCGTCAACTTCCTGGTTCCAAAATTTTTGAAAAAGTAGCGCTTCTGTTTTATTCTTACCACAATTTTTTGGTACCACGTAATAGTTGCGAATACCCATCTTCCTTTTTATCCAATTAGCGTTCACCAGTAAATATTTAGGATTGTCAATTGGAGCAATGACTTCCTCTAAAAGCGAAATAAATAAGTTACTGTCATGCTGACTTGCATCTTTCAAATAAATCGAAAATGATCCTTTCATATTTTGCTCAGAATGGATGTTGGCATCAACAGATTCAAAATTCAATACTTTAGAATCTAAAAGATAGTCCAATAAAGCCTGACCTATTTTCATAGTTTTCTTATATTGATTTCCAAATAGAAAATAAAGTTTGAGTGCTTTAAAGGTTTTTGGACCAAAACCTAAGAATAATGCTGCGAAGAACAAATACAATACTTGCACAATTCCTTTATTTAAAACTGCTCCCATATTTTTTATTAAAAATTCGGGCACAAATACCGAAACACCTAAAACAACTTCTAGCATAACATATTTGCCCGCATTTAGCGCATGCATCTTTTTGGTCTTGGCATAGGGCTGCTCTTGACCGTACGGTATTTTAAGTTCCCGTACCAAAACATTGCCTTCTTCAATCGCTTCGTTCCATCGATTCTTGAAAACGGATTTTTGCTGAGATAATAACAACATATTCTTGTTAATCCTTACTATTTCGGTAGATTCAGACCACTCTAAAGGTAATACCAATCGGTCTATTCCATTTGAAATATACACCTCGTCTCTTAATGAAACTCCCGTAAAGGCATCAAAGCGTTGCTGAAGCTTTTCCATATCCTTTCCACCATCAATCGCCGTAGGGTCTAAACAAGCCAAGTGCCAAATACTTCCCGTCTTGTCAGGATTATTTGTATCGACACGAATGGCACGTCCTCGCATTTGATTTGAAGACACAAATGAGCCCACATATGAAGCCAGAATTAATGTATTGATACATGGGGCATCCCAGCCTTCACCTAAAAATGCCTTAGTACCGATAAGTGTTTTAATTTCTCCTTGAGTAAACAGTTGGGTAACAGCTTCTGCAATTTTGTTTTTCAAGGCTTCGGGTACATGAATAAGAACATAACCTTCAGAACCTTCTACAATCTCATTTGCCAGATTCTGAATAGTTAAAAGTTTTTTTAATTGGTATAACGCAGTCTCATGAATAATTACCAAAGAACCGGTAAGAACACCCAAAGAATTTTTACCTACTTGTTTCGCTAGTATATATTTAAAAATAGGAAGAACACCCAGCTTATTTAGAGCGCTGGTATCGCTCCCGTTAAAATTCAAAAACTCTTTACGTATGAAATCGGTTAAGATGACCGTTCTGGTATTTTCGCCTAAATGTTCATCAGTATGCTTTACAATCTGATAGATACTTTCAAGCTTGCTGGGACTGTTACACAAGTTTCTATATAAGACCTCATCGCCAACAAAATTTACCCGCTTTTGTTCTAAAACTCCAATTCGCTTTAATTCTTTTTCGATAGGCAACAACACATCTTCAAAGACCTGAAATTCTTCTCGCTTATCAATGAGCAAATTTTGCAGTAGTATTTCTGACCATTCATAGTTGAAACTCGGAAATGTAACATCGTCGTGTGAAAATCCCAATATTTTCAGGTTCTCCTCATTTACGGCATAACCACCAGCGTTCAAATAAATGATAATAGAGGAGAAGAACGATGAGTTTTGATAAATGTATTCTAAAGATTCTTTAGGGGAAATATAAAAATCAAGGGTAATTAAATTCTCTTGTAATGCTGTATTGGCAATCAGATTATTGGTAAAGTTTAATATCTGTTCACGATAGTTAACGATATATTTAATCTGAGCTTCTTCTGGTTTAGAGAAATAGATGAAGTCTTGATGCGGACATAGATCACCGTTCTTGATAAGATCTGGTACCGCGATTTCATCATCGATAGGTCCGCATAAACTAAAATAGCGATTAATTTCAGTAGCTGTACTATCGTATGGCGGTGTTGCGGTAAGGGCAACTACAATTAATCCTTCTATTTCCTTCAAATGATACAAACAATGCCACCATTCATTTTTAAGGTGATGCGCCTCGTCTAAAACCAAAGTCTCGATTTTATGAAGTTTGATAAACTCCAGTAGCTGCTGTTTAGCATTCTTGCCAAATGATTTTGATAAAGAAAACAAAGATTGATAAGTAGAAAATGTAATGTGATCTGGAGATTTTATATCCAACGAACAAGCCCCAAATTCACCATCGACCGTAAAGAACTCCAACAATCTAGAACGCCATTGATTACGAATGGTAAGAGTTGGTGACAACACCAAAGTCGGCTTACCTATACGGTTTAAAATTTCTAAACCCAGTATGGTTTTTCCTGAACCAGGTGGTGCAATAACGTGTAAATGATGATCTTTAATATGCTCTTGAAAACCATCTAAAAACTTCTGCTGATAGTTTCGCCAGGTATATTTAAATTTTAGATTATCAGTTAATTTTTGCAATACAACATGGTTGATTTGATACTTCTATTAAACATGAAAACGACGAAAATAGTACAATAAAAAAATAAAAACCTGTTCGTTATATGACAATTGCCATTCACGAACAGGTTTATAACTAACTAAATTGAAAAAATTACTCTTCTACCGTTTCTAAATTATCATCAGAATTACGATCAATTAATTTATTGTACGGATCAATACCCGCTTTTAAAGGCTTTTCATCAGTAACGACAGTAAATGTATTATCACCTGCAGAAAGCCACTTTAATTCAAAGTAAAACGGGTTTTTGATAGTTACCCCATCTTCACCGGTAATATCTTCTCCAAAGAGACCTACATCTACTAAGTTCTTCTTATCATCAATCAATTTCTCTTTACCCGTATCATCATAATAAATTTTCTTAGAATTTACCGTGAATGTAGTTTCCCATTTGCCATTATCTAGCTTTTTGGTTTTAGCATCCATCACACGATTTTCATAAAGAACAATCTCTTTAAAACCATCGTCAACCTTATATTTCAAAGAATCTGGAGTAACATTATAAATAGCCTTATAAAAATCTTCAGAGGTAGCATATACCCCTTTTTCAAAATACTTGTATTCATTTAAAAAAGTTTTCAGTCCCGCATTTATAACATCTTCACCAATGACATCTTGTAAATCATACATGATCATAGAACCTTTTTGGTACCAAATATGCTGACCGGTTTCGACATCCATTAACGAACGTTCTGGCTTAAAACTGAATGACCTTCTAGACAAATAGGTATCTAAAGAAGGCTTTAAAAACCCTTTGATACCATTTTCACCATATTCATGCTTTAACGCCATTAATGAAACATACTCTGCTAAAGTTTCCGAAATAATATTAGCTCCTCTTGTTTTACTTGGCGTAACGATATGACCCCACCATTGGTGTGCAATTTCATGAGCTGTTACCCTGAATGCATAATTAAAGTCTTCTTCGTTAGAAAAATCTGCTACGAAGCCAAAATCTTCTGAGTAAGGTATCGTTGTCGCAAAAGATTGTGCAAATGTCGTGTGCGCCGGAAACTCAATTATCCTGATAACTGAATATGGATATTCATAAAAGTTTTTAGAATTATAATCTAACGAAACTTTAACCCCATTTATAAATGAAGCTAAGTTTTTCTTGTGTTTCGGAGAGTGATACACTTCAATAGCAACTTTCTTTCCACTAGGTGCAATCCAAACATCTTTTTCAATATCATAAGTTGCAGAAACAAAATTGAAGAAGTAATCAGATTTATCTTCTAATTTATAATTAAAATAACTTCTATCTTCCTTATCCCATTTTTTAATCAAAACTCCAGGAGCGACAGCTGTTTGCCCTTTTGATGTGCTAATCGTTGCTTCAAAATCCATATAATTGCTATCCTCATTGAATAAGTTCTTTTTCAAAGCAATGCTATCTGTTCTTGGCGGATAAAGAAAGTCTAATGTCTCTAAACCGTATTTTTCACGAGCACCATTCTCTGTCAAAGCAATATCATAATGAAAGCTTGGAAAAATACCATCATTAAAGAAAGAACCATTATTAAGTACAGCAGTTTCTCTATCCATAGAAAATCCATGAGTTCTTGCCTTAGTTTCAATAACCAAATTAGCAGTGTCTTTCGGCTGTAAAGCTTCTGGCAATTTGTAAATGAATAAACGATACAATGAATCGCTTAAAAACGGTTTTAACTCTTGATCATTATAAACCACCTTAGTAATCTTAGTATCATAAGTTGGAAACTTAATTTCCATTAACACAGTATCGATTGGCACTTCTGAAGGATTAACAACTGTAAACACTCCCTTTGCATCTACACCACGTGTATCTGTATAAATATCTATATCAGCTTTTAAATCGATAACTTGAATATGGGGCTTATCTATATACTTACCATATGCCTTTTCAGCATCAGCAGAAAGCTTCTCACTAGAATCGCTATCCTCCATATGATTCAGAACTTTTATATTGTAAAAGCTATAAGCTCCTACAGAGATAAAAGCAAATAAGAAAAACAAGGTATAAGCGACCGTTTTACCCTTAAATCTACTTTTAGCTAATTTTAAACGCTCTTTTGCTGAAGAATAAAAACCTCTACTCCAGAATACACTACCAATAGCAGCCAATGTACCTGTAAAAAGAACCCAATATAAGTTCAACCAAAATTGACCAGTCAGGTAATGTCCAAATCCATTTAAATCACTTATAAAACCTGGTGTTGTTTCTCCAAAAGCTAAAAGTGGGTTATTTGTTTTCAACACTAAACTCACCAAAATAGGTATACCCACATAAATTATAATTACAATAAAATGACCCAAAAATTTATTGTTTACTAGCACATGAATAAAAAACGCCAATAACAATGTAGAAACATATAAAGGAAAAAGAGATGTAAAATTATAGGTAAGGTACATACCCAATTCATAATCAAAATAACCATTACCTGTCTGATACATAATACCAACCAGTATATTGATTAAAGTCAACAAAACGGCAACACCAATAAGCGAAATAATCTTTGAAAGATATAGTGTAGTATTACTTACCGGTAGCGCATCATAAAATTCAAAAGTCTTATTACTTCTTGTACGATGCACTGCTTCACCAGAATAAATAATTAGAATAATTGTGGAAAATAAAGCTATCCCACCAGAAACATAGGCAACCATAAACCTAGTTAGTGGTAATGACGGCGTACCATTATATTGATTATTTTGATAGGTTATAAACCCAGCTACTATAACCCCTATAATGATTAATACAAGAAATACTGGCTCTTTAACTATAGATAAAAATTCAATTTTACTTAAAGACAATAGATTTTGTCTTTGCGCTTTTTCACTAAACTCTTGAACAACACTAATGGTTTCTGAAGATGCTACTAGATCATTATCTTCTTTTACATTCTTCTTTTTCTTAGAGGATAAAAACCCTTTATACGAAAATTTAAAAAGTGTAAATACAAATATTAAAATACCTAAAGACAACCATAGTAAACGATTTAGCATAAACTTACCTGTTAAAGCCAATTGGGTAGTGTTTAACTCGTCTACAGACCAATACTTTGTTAAAAAGCTGTAAGCAGATTGCCCAAAAGGATCAACATAAATACTAAGCCATTCTGTATCTAAACTAGATAGTAATTGCCCCGATACCGATGTACCGATAAATATTAATATACCTCCTAAATATAAGATTGGCATTCTTTTAAAAAATGTCATCAGACAGAAGAAAAGACTGCCAATAAAAAAGGAGTTAAAAACTAATAGGTATAAAAACGGAAAAAAGTACGACCAAAAGTTAAAATCGGTATACGTACCATAGTCGGGTCTATCTAATAATGCACCTAATACATAACCAAACATTGCACCGAGCATAGCGGCAATGTTCATTATAGTGACGATAGTAAAACTACCCCAAAAACGACCCAATATGTAGTTCTTTTCAGAAATAGGAAAAGTGAAATAGGTCTGGGCAGTTTTATGTTCTTCATCTCTATACACAGGTACACCCATAATCGCGGCATAAAAGAACAATGCAAATACACTTAACACTCCAAAAACACCTGTTATATTATTCGGACTATTCGTGAATTCTGCCGTTACAGATTCGTCAAATACTCCAAGTAAGCAGGGTATTAAAAACATGATAAATATGTAGATATAAGTAACAGGTCGTCGAAGCCTATATTTTAGCTCAAATAAGAATATTTCTTTCATATTAAACAGTTTGTGGTTGGTTAATACTATAGAAATAAAAGTCTTCTAAATTATTCGCCACTTCTTCAAAACCTTCACCTGGATTGCCTTCTGAAAATACATTAATATATAGGTTACCACTTCGTAAATAGGTAGACAGCACATTATATTCTGACTGGTATATTTCAACCTCTTCTTTTGCAATATTTTTACGAAATACTTTGTTATTCAATGTATTTGAAAGTTCTAACGGATGCCCCTGCACCACTACACTACCCTCATTAAATACGGCCATATTGGTACATAAATTAATAACGTCATCTACAATATGGGTTGATAGTATAACCACGGCATCTTCGCCTAGTTCACTTAATAAATTATGAAAACGATTACGTTCTAAAGGATCAAGACCCGCAGTTGGCTCATCTACAATAATCAATTTAGGATTCCCTATCAATGCTTGAGCTATACCAAAACGTTGTTTCATACCACCAGAGTAATCGCCCAAATTACGCTTACGGAATTTGTACAGATTTACCTTATTCAATAAATCGGCAACATATGCTTTACGATCTGTTTTACTTTGAATACCTTTTATTTTGGCGATATGATTAAGCATCATTTCAGCAGATACTTTCGGGTATACTCCAAAATCTTGAGGTAAGTAACCCAAAACTTTTCTAATCTCATCGGGCTGTTCAAAAACATTAATGCCATTAAATTCAATATGACCGCTATCTGCTTGCTGTAAAGTAGCAATAGTTCTCATTAAAGAGGACTTGCCTGCACCATTCGGACCAAGTAAGCCGAACATACCGGTACCTATTTGTAGATTAACATTGTTTAAGGCTTTTGTACCGTTCGGATACGTTTTATTCAAATCTGTAATCGAAAGCATAATGTAATTGGTTTTCAAGGTTAGTATTTAGATGTCTAATACGTGTCTAAAATCTTATAGAAGTTACAATAGTGATAAAAAATATTCACAATCATATAACTTACCCTACAAAATCGTAGTAATTATTCTTAATTAAAATGTACAGGCGAAAACTATTAAGAAATAAAACCATTGAATAGAAAATTGAGCGTTTTCAAAGGCTTGTCTTAACCTTGTAAAAAAGTTTGACATATATATGCACTCATAAGAAATTGAATCGAATATTCTTTGCAGGGTTAAATACTCCAACAACCTACTTCTCAATGGATTTTTTTTCAAATCCGAATATAATTTTACATAATCTATGTGGCGCTAAAACATGTAAGTGCCCCTCATTTATAAGTTCTTGAAACCTTCAAAAAAAATCTACTAGTAACTACCCAGCTATATTTGAATTGTAATAATTCACTGAGTTTTTATTTCAAAAAACATTTAGCGGTTAAGCCAATAAAAATAAGTGGTAACGTCTGTAGCTATTCTTCAAATTCCCCTATTTTTGTATAACTTCAAGACGCTTACGCCTTCAACAGGTAAAGACTAGAAGGTTATAGTGAAAAAGCAATAAAGCGTTTGAATAAAAATATTCAGTTATGGCAAAAAAAGGTAAAGCTAAAAATACGGTGAACAAAGCAAAGCATGCCAAGCTAATGGATAGAAAGAAGAATAAATTGAAAAAAGAAGCCGCACTAAGAAAAGAACGTTTAAAAAGCATTATTAAAAAAAGTCAGGAATCTGAATAAATATTGAAAATAAAATAGCATTATGTACCCACTTATTAGAAATAGAAGACTTAGAAGTTCAGAAGCAATACGGAGTTTGGTAAGGGAAACCATTATTACACCAAGTGATTTTTTAGTTCCGCTTTTTGTAGTGGAGGGTAAAGGCATTAAAGAAGAAATACCTTCTATGCCCAATTATTACCGTCTAAGTCTAGACAATCTTGCAAAAGAAGTAAAAGAACTTTGGCGTATGGGGCTGTGTTCGGTACTTGTATTTGTTAAAGTGCCTGATAACTTAAAGGATAATATCGGTTCTGAGGCATTGAACGAAAATGGATTAATGCAATTGGCGATTAAGACGATCAAAAATGCATGTCCAGAAATGTTGGTGATGACAGATGTTGCCCTTGACCCTTATTCTTCATACGGGCATGATGGTATTGTTGCTGACGGACAAATTCTTAATGATGAAAGTGTAGAGGTTTTGGCAGAAATGAGTGTTTCGCACGCCAAAGCGGGTGCAGATTTTGTTGCGCCAAGTGATATGATGGACGGGCGTATTCTTAGCATTCGCGAGGCTCTAGAAGATGAAGGTTACACCAATACCGGTATTATGGCATATAGCGCTAAGTATGCAAGCGCACTTTATGGACCATTTAGAGATGCACTTGACTCTGCCCCTGTAGACATTAAAAATGTACCTAGGGATAAAAAAACATACCAAATGGATTCTGCCAATAGGTCTGAAGCCATTAAAGAAACATTGATGGATATTGAAGAAGGTGCAGATATCGTTATGGTAAAACCAGGACTTTGCTACCTTGATATTGTTCGTGAAATTAAGAATGAAGTCGATGTACCTGTTGCCGTTTACCAAGTTTCTGGCGAGTACGCTATGGTAAAAGCTGCTGCCGAAAAAGGATGGCTAGATCATGATGCCGTAATGATGGAGCAGTTACTGGCAATCAAAAGAGCAGGCGCCAACATTATTGCAAGTTACTTTGCAAAAGATGCTGTAAAATTAATGGGTTAATAGCAGGATTGAATTCAGTTAATGAATAAATTATTTTTTATACTATTTGGTTTATTAAGTGGTGTTCTTACTTCGCAAGAACGGGCAACCAAAACTTTAATGCTTCCGGTTGGTTCTAGTTTGCAAGAATCTTCATTGGCGCATTATGGGCTAGATTCACTTTATATATATCGCAACGTAGATAGTATTGTAACAACTGGTATAAAAAATAATGCGTTCCCCGGTGCACAGGTGTTAATCGCCAAAGAAGGGAATATTATTTTTCATGAAGCATATGGCTTCCACACCTATGATAGTATTCAACCAGTTGCCTTAAATGACATATATGATTTAGCATCGGTCACCAAAATTTTAGGTCCGCTGCCTGCAATTATGAAATTGGTCGATGAAGGCAAGCTAGATTTAGATGTGCCTTTTAGCACCTATTGGAAACCTTGGAGAAGACAAAAAGACAAAGCAACTATTACGCTTCGCGAGATTTTAGCCCACCAAGCGGGACTTCAACCTTATATTGTTTTTCTCAGTGAGACTTTAAAAAATAACGGTCGGTTTAAAAAGAGGTTTATCCGCAGTACATCGAACAACAGATTTAGTAACGAGGCATTTGAAGGTATCTATGTAAAAAATAGATTCAATCGAAAAATGTACCGAATCATAAATCGTTCTGAGGTTTCTGGAGAGAAAAAGTATAAATATTCCGGACTCACATTTCTTATTTTTCCTGAGCTCATTACTCAAATTACTGGTGTGCCGTATGAAGATTACATGGAACAAGAATTTTACAAACCACTTGGTATGAAAACCTTTGGTTTTCTGCCGAGCCACAAAAAATTCAACAACAAAATAGTACCGACAGAAGAAGATACCATTTTCAGACATACGCTAACCCAAGGTTGGGTACATGATGAAAATGCATCATTACTAGGTGGCATTTCTGGTAACGCCGGGCTGTTCGGTACCGCAGATGATTTGGCGATTATCATGCAAATGTTTGTTCAAAACGGCCATTATGCAGGTAAGCAATATATCTCTGAAAAGACGATTAAAGAATTTTCAAAAGTTCAATATCCCAATAACGATAACAGAAGAGGTTTAGGTTTTGACAAACCTTATTTAGAAAATAACACCTTCAAAATTGCCGATGCCTACCCTGCACCAGAAGTTGGTGCATCTAGTTTTGGTCATAGCGGTTTTACGGGTACTTTTGTTTGGGCAGATCCCGAAAGCAAATTAGTGTATATATTTCTATCCAATAGAGTGTATCCTACGAGAGAAAATCGCAATATTTACGATCTTAATATACGTTCATCCATCCAACAAATATTTTATCAGGCATTTGATAACGTAAAAGAGCACAAACCTTAGCATTATTATTAATATCTTCGATTTATAAAACAACCCTATGGGCTTACTACTTTTTTACGCGTTCATTTCTATTTTCTTCTCTTTTCTGTGTTCTATACTAGAAGCAGTACTGTTGAGCATTACCCCTACTTTCATAAATGTAAAAAAGAAAGAAGGTCATGCGTATGCAACAACCCTAGAGGCACTTAAAAAAGATGTCGATCAACCTTTAATTGCCATTCTAACCATAAATACAATCGCCCACACGGTCGGTGCAATTTTGGTGGGTGTGCAAGCGAAAGTTGCCTATGCCGAATTATACGGTAGCGAAACCAAATCATTTTTAGGCATCACCTTTACAGAAGATTTAATGGTCGGTGTGGTGTCTACCATTATGACCATTCTTATTTTGGTAGCGTCAGAGATTATACCGAAAACTATTGGAGCTACATACTGGAAACAACTAGCTAATTTCTCTACCAAAGCGTTAAACATTATGGTTTTGGGCTTAAAATATACAGGTTTGTTGTGGCTACTACGCCTTTTTACCAAAATGGTAGGCGGTGGAAAACACCATGGTAGCGTTTTAAGTCGCGAAGATTTTCATGCAATGACCGATATGGCACATGAAGATGGTGTTTTTGAAAAATCTGAATCTACTATCATTAAAAACTTATTGAAGTTCGATGAAGTTCTGGTGAAAGATATTATGACGCCAAGAGCGGTTATGAAAGTAGCATCAGATGAAAAAACGATTGCAGATTTCTTTACCGATAATCCTAAATTGCGTTTTTCTAGAATTCCTGTGTACACCGATAATATAGATAATGTTACTGGTTTTGTATTAAAGGATAATGTTTTGGAAGAAATGATCAACCAGAACGGAGACATTCCGTTGAAAGATATTAAGCGCGAAATTCTAGTAACCCGCAGAAGTACACCAATACCGACCTTATTTGAAATATTCATTGAAAAACGAGAAGCAATTGCGCTTGTTGTTGATGAATATGGTTCTGTAAGTGGTATTGTAACGATGGAAGATGTTATTGAAACACTATTAGGACTCGAAATAATGGACGAGAGCGATAGTATTGCCGATTTGCAGAGTCTTGCTCGTAAAAATTGGGAAAAACGCGCTCAGGCAACGGGAGTCATCGAAAAGCCAACTTCACCAGACGAATAAATTTCAAGAATACCATGGAGGAGGATATAGCATATATTAGTACGCCGTTAGGAGTTGCTAAAATTATTGGTGATGCTGATGGCCTTACCGCTATAACCGTATTGAATTCTGATGAACCCCTTACCGATGTTATACCAGAATCTTTAGAAGATGCCGTTTACCAATTGAACGAATATTTTGAAGGGATAAGAACTAAGTTCGATTTAAAATTGAACCCTGAAGGAACAACATTTCAAAAGAAGGTTTGGGTAGAGTTACAGAACATACCTTACGGAAAATCAAAATCTTATTTAGAGCTTGCAAAATTATTGGGTGATCCAAATGCAACCAGAGCTGCCGCATCTGCAAATGCCCGAAATCCGTTATGGATCGTGGTGCCCTGCCATAGAGTTATTGGTACCGATGGTTCACTTACAGGCTACGCTGGCGGTTTACACAGAAAACAGTGGTTATTGAACCACGAGAGTCCGTTTAAACAGCAAAGTTTGTTCTAAAACAGCTGCTTTACCCAACTAAATAACAAACCACTTAGTTTGTTTCCTTTCAAAATTCCTCTTCATACATCTTAGAGTTTGCATTTTACCGATACAATTGCGATTGCTGTCGTCACTATCAACAATTATAAACACCTTCTCCAAGTGAAAAACCGACTGGTTGGTCGGTTCGCTAATTTTAATCATTTCTTACGTAGACTTAAATAATTTATGGTGATTATGGTTTCCCGTAATGGAATCTGAGATGATAATTGTAGGTTTATTCTTTAGTGGTATATTTAGTATACTGAAATATCAACAATTACATATATTCCTCGATATTGATAAAAATGTTACAGCGTAGTTGAAAGATGACAAAATCACAAGTAAATAAATTAGGAAAAGAGATTAGAAGGTTCATTAAAGAAGATAGTTTACCGGCTAACGATTTACTTGATAAGCTTCAAGATTACCGTACATCCTTCAAAGCAGATTTATCATCTGTTTTTAAAGACATTTCCGAAGTCGCTAAAGAAACAAGAAACGATAGCATTACAGCCTTTCGAATAAAGAGAATTGAATCTATACTTTCAAAATTAAACCGACAACCTACTATGTCTTTAGGTAATATGGGAGATATTGCTGGCTGTAGAATTTTAGTCTATAATAAAAAATCCGTTTCAAAATTGATTAATGAACTCAATAGTCGATTTAAGGTAAAACATTATAATGATTATTTAAAAGAAACGAAAGATGATGGTTATAAAGGCTATCACCTATATATTGAAAGTCCAATAAACCCAAACAAACTCATCGAAATCCAAATTCGAACTGTTAAGAGTCATAAATGGGCTTCAATGGTAGAAATAATTGATATACTCTACAACTTAAAAATTAAAGAAGGGCAAAAACATCCACATTTCGAAAGGTTTTTATTTCTTCAATCTAGAATTGATAATTTATCTTTTGTAGAAAAGAAGGAAGTTATTACCATTGATAAAAAATACAAAATACATTCAAAATTCAATGAAGTATTTATCAAAAACAATAAAAAAATTAGAATGGATTGGTTTTGCCATATTGATAAAGAAAACAACTTTTTCATTATCGAAGTAGATAAAAATAAGACATCAAACATTTCTTCATTTGAATCCTATGAAGTTGCAGAAGCAACTTACTTTGAGAAATTTAAATTAAAAAAACAATCTAATTTTGTATTAACACATATAGAAAAACCCAACTTCAAAAGAGTCTGTATAGCTTACGCTAGTTATGTATTAATAAATCATGAATATCTTAACGACTGGTATAAAATTGCGGTAGAAGTATTAAACCTATTAATCGAATCGAAAGATAACCAACAAGCTCAAATTTATCAAAATTATATAAAAGATAATTTAAAAGAGCAACTAGAACTTCTAAAGAATGAGATTAACGAAATTAGTGAATATAAAAAAGATGAAGCTCATAGCCTCGATGGATATGAAGAATGGTTAGAAGAAATAAAAGAAAAATTAGTTGATATAACAAAAGTTGCTGTAGACCAAACAACTGATACAAAAGATAGAAATCGCTGGTTAAGTTGGTTGAAAGGATAAAACACTAGTCAAGAAGGACTATAATTTAAAACATAAAGGAACAAAATTTCAAAAGAAGGTTTGGGTAGAACTACAGAACATACCTTACGGAAAATCGAAGTCTTATTTAGAGCTTGCAAAATTATTGGGTGACCCCAATGCAACCAGAGCTGCCGCATCTGCAAATGCCCGAAATCCGTTATGGATCGTAGTGCCTTGCCATAGAGTTATCGGTACCGATGGTTCACTTACCGGTTACGCTGGCAGGTTGCACAGAAAACAGTGGTTATTGAACCACGAGAGTCCGTTTAAACAGCAAAGTTTGTTCTAAAACAGCTGCTTTAACCGATCAAAAAACAAACCAAGTGGTTTGTTTAATGTCTAAAACACCCATTTAACTTTGTTCGCTTCGTATTTTGTCGATACAATTGCGATTGCTATCGTTCATTCTAACAATTTAGAACTCATTTTACCACTCAAAAACCGACTAAGTGGTCGGTTCGGTATTTTTTGGGTAATTCTCTTCTGAGTGCTACTAATGACAAATTAACTATATAAAATTTATGGTGATTACGGTTTCCCGTAATGGAATGTGAGTTGTTAATTGTAGGTTTATTCTTTAGTGGTATATTATTGTGCAAAAGAACATAAACTTTTACACATATCCGCATGTTAACGGTCATTGAAAAAAAATAGAAAAAAAAAGAATGAATATTATCGGGTACATAATTTTGGGCTTTGCGGTCTTACTCACTTTGGGTTGGTGTTTAAGAATTAGAGAAAAAGCAAAGATTGAACAGAAAAGAGAAAAAGCTATGGAATTACAAGGCTTTTTAATGACTGTTTCAATAATTTTAATAGCAGTTCTTGAGATTTCGCCCTTTCATTTATTTTGGATGTTTCCAGCTTCATTTATTATTGGTCTATTGAGTGCATCTACGCCGTTACGAATACTTTGGTATTTTTCCTCTATTTACTTTTCATTTTGGTATATAGGAATAAATAATTTAGGACGAAAATTTTATCTTGAAGGAGAATATGATAAATCAATTGATGCTTTTGAGAAACAAATTATTAAAAATCCAAATTCAGTAGAAGACCATTTTTATCTTGGTCTTGCATATGGAAAAGCAAGATTATACGAGAAAGAAATAGAATCATATAAGAAAGCTTTGAAATTAAGACCAAACCGCCCTGAATTTTACTTTAATCTTTCGAATGCTTACTACGAAATCGGAAATAATTCAAAGGCTATAGATGCACTAAAAAAAGCAATAGAATTAAGACCTGATTATATGAAAGCACATTATGGAATCAGTAAAATATACTCTGAAATAGGCGAAAATGAAAAAGCCTATGAAGAATATGAAAAAGTTAAAAAATTGGACAGTAATATTGCAGAAAAATTGGCAATATTAATTAGTAACAAATAGTCATAAGATTAAGAAGCTATTTGTCGTGAAAAAATAACGAAACGCTAACAAAGATATATATTAAAAAAAAAGACAAAATAGTAGGGAATTAAGAATTTTGGCCCGTATCAAACATTGTACTCAATCGAAAGTTTAGTGCTTCTAAATCGGCTAATTTTCATTTACTAACCGTTAAAATTCTTCGGAACAATATTATTAAATTTTGTAGGTGTTCCTGGTTCTTTGATTGCTTTAAAATCTACAGATAAAAAAGAAAGTAAATTTATAATTGGGTTAATACTATGCCTTATTGCTCATTCAAACTTTTATTTTTCGATAATAATGTACTTAATGAAATGGGCTCGTAGTCATATAAACCTTGAAAATTTTTCCAAATATTTTATCTGGCTTTTCTGCTTAATATTAATTTCAGGAAGTATGGAAGCAATCTATAAAACTGCTAAAATGGAATTTCAAGAAAATAATGCGAACATAACTGATTCATTAAAATATTTAAATCCTCAAATTGAATCATTAAGTATCTTAAGAGGCTTAGTTTTTATTGCCTTTTTCGCATTCTTGTTTTTCCCAAATCTATCCAACCCTTTATGGACTTGGATAAATAATCTTGGTTTTGTTATTTAATTGAGAAAATAGGAAATGAATAAAAATTCAAAAGTGATATCATTCTACCCAAAACCAAAGTGCTTAAATCTTGAAGAAAAAAACTTAAAGATAATTTACTCAAATTCTATTTTTGAAAACTATAAACAGGCAAAAATAAGAACAAAAATAAAAGACTTTAATAGTGCACTTTTATTATGCAATTACTGTTTGAAAAGTGAACCAACTTATTACAAAGCAATACTCTTAAAATCTTACATTTTCTTTGAAATAAAAGATTATCACAGAGCCTATTCCAATTTTTTTTTAGCCATTGAGGAAATTCCTGAAAAGGATATTAAACATTCATTAGCATTTCGCATGCTCATAAAATATTTGCTAAACTGCAATAACATTAAAAGGAGGGAAATAGTTGAATACGCTGACTATTTAAAAAAAATAAGACACGAGTATGTTTATGACATTTAACATTAAAATAAAAAGTACTATTGCTAACCAAGCCTAAACATTATGCAGAATTTAAAACAAATCCGAAAGGTCTTTATGTATTGTATCACAAAATCTTATGGATTTAGCTTTGAACAAGAAAAAATAAAACTAAACAATAAGCTTTAGTTTCTTGCCCAGAAGGAAACGAAAAATTTACTTGTCTCCGCACTATGCTTAGCTTAAACGTTGTAAACCGCTGAACAAAATATATGGCAAAATACCTTTACATATTAATTCTCCTCTTTTCATTCAATAATGTAAATGGGAATCCTAAATATGAAGAAATTGATAAAAAGTCAAAAAGCGTTCCTGATTCATTGAAAACACCAGAGAAAATCGCTAAATACTTAACCTTAAAACTAAAAAGCGAAGATGAAAAAGTAAGGGCTCTACATATATGGATTACCCATAATATAAAATATGACCTAAGCCTGCTCGATAAGAATGTTACTTACACCTCTTATGATAAATTAATTGATGACACCATAAATTTTGGAACAGGTATTTGTGACAACTATTCTCAGCTTTTTCATTATATGTGTAATTCAATTGGTATTGAATCTTACGTTATTGTAGGTTATACCCCAGAAATAGATAGTAATGAAATTCCAGAAATTAGCCATTCATGGAATGCAGTAAAAATCGAGGGTGATTATTTATTTTTAGACAATACATGGGCAGCTGGATATGTTAATTACAAAGGCAACTATGTACATAAATTTATAGATGAATACTTTCTCATACCTTCAAAAGAATTCATTAAAACGCATGTGCCATTTGACCCGATTTGGCAATTTCTTAATAATCCGATAAATAATTTCGATTTAAAGAACAAAGATTTTACAAACCTTTATGTTAATGGAACTTTTAACTATAAAGATTCTATTTCTACAATGAAAACTTTAGATTCTATTACCAGAATCAAGAATAAAATAAAGCGCATTACTCAATCGGGTATTACTAATAAGTTGATTCAGAAATATCTAAATGAAAGTAAAGAACAAATTGAACATCTCAATTTCAGCAAGTGGGTTGTATACTATAATGACATTACCAAAATCGTAAATTCAGCCCAAGATGAAATAAACATGGGAATAAATTTCGATAACACTTTCATCGATTACTTAAATAAAAGATTTCGAAATCCTAAAATCTCCGATAGCCAAATAGAAAACACTATTGACAAAGCAAATCTTCATTTATATCAAGGGATAAATCAACTAAAAAAATCAAAAAAACGTATATATAGCCTCAAATATTCCGGGGAAAATATGGAAAAGATTAAGCAAACCAAAAACTACAAAAAAAGTCTAATAGACTTTATAACTGAATTGGAACGCAAAATATTGGAAGTTGAGCCATCAATAATAAATAACACCAATTATTCAAAAAGATATTTGAAAAAATGGAAACCGTTAAGAAATTTTGTGCCTTACAAATGAAAAGCCTATGCCTAACATAGAACAGAGCTGAAAAACAACCAAATTCATTCTTAAACCGTGACATTACTATTTTAGGTTCATAGATTCTAAAATCAATAAACAAAATACGCTCGTAACCAAGTGTTATAACTTTACAATGAGAAAACTTCAATGCTATCTTTTTATTCTTTTGCCCATTTTAGCATTTTCGCAAGCACCTGAAATACCAAAAATCGACTTTAAATCTAATGCAGAAGAAGTACACAGGTATGTTGCGTTATTTGGTTTAAATGATGCAGACGCATTGGTGGTTCGCCTCGCCTACTCCATCCTGCCACATATAGCACCAGAAGCAGATTATATCGTTTACTTCAACAACGGTAAGGTAAGGCGCTACAGAATTAATGAGTCCGCCCAACCATTGGCTTCCCCGAAAATAAAGAGTATACGTGTTCAGAAAAAAAAGTATTCAGCGTATTGGGTATTTTTGAATCTCTGTGCTAGCGAAGGAAAATTCGATATAGATCAAAGTCAATTATCGACCTTAGGAGAAAAAGCGAATTCATGGAAAAACGGCATAAGTGGAGGACAAACCTATACTTTCTGTTTATACCAAGGCGAAAATTATACAGAATATAAAAGCTTTTTACCTTCAATGTTCACAGATGAAGAATATCCGGGATTCGAAGATAAACGCAAGTTAATCTATGTGATGGAAGGCTTTAAAACTCTCACTGAAGACTAATGCATGTTTGTTCCTTATTAAAACTATGAAGTCATCTAATGCTTTGCATTAAGGGTTATAAAACTGCACAGCAAACAGTGGCTATTGCACCTTGAGGGTTCGTTTAAACAGTAAAATTTGTTCTAAAACAGCTGCTTTTCCCAACCAAAAAACAAACCACTTGGTTTGTTTAGAGCTCAAAACGCCTTTTAAACTTCATAAGCTTTGCATTTTGTCGATACAATTGTGATTGCTGACGCTATTTTCAATGATTTACCACCCATTTTACCAGTAAAAAACAGACTGATTGGTTGGTTTGTTGTTTTTTGCCATTTCTGTTGAATTTGATTTTATGAATGTGGTTTTCCTGCGGAAAGCCGCTTGTTAATTGTAGGTTAATTCTTTAGTGGTATATTAGCTAGATACCCTTTAACCACCAAAAAAGGAAATAAACGTACCCTGGTACGTTTATATGTACGTTTTGCTTCATACAAAAAAACCAAGGTGCATTAAAAGGAGGAAGACAGAAAACCTAATTAGAGTAAGTCAATTAAATAAAAAATATGAACAGAATATTAGTATTTGTATTAATTACATTTTCAACACTAACAGTATTTGGTCAAAATTTTGAAGGAAAAATAACCTATTCAAATACTTATGAAAGTCAGAATCCTCAAATGACAGACCAACAATGGCAAACTATGATGGGTGGAACACAAGAATACTTTATAAAAAATGGCGATTACAGGTCTGTAACTAATGGAACTGTTATGCAATGGCAAATTTATGTGAATTCAGAAAATAGACTTTATAGTAAAATGGCGAATTCAGAAACTGCTATTTGGAATGACGGATTAATAAATGTGGATACTATTTCAAATGTAAAATTGAATAAAAATGTAATTAAAATACTTGGTTATGATTGTGACGAATTAATATTGACATGTAAAAGTGGAATTCAAAAATATTATTTCAATACTTCTTTAAAAGTAAATGTTTCCCTTTTTGAAAATCACAAGTTTGGAAATTGGTATACTTTTTTGAAAGAATCAAACTCTTTGCCTTTAAAAATGATTGTGAATAATACTCAATTTACAATGGAAAGTATTGCTACTGAAGTGACAGAAATGAAAATTAAGGATAGTGATTTGCAATTACCTGAAGGAATAAAAACCGCTAAAAGCCCTTACTAGAAATAAGTACGAAAGCACAACAATTGCTATAGTTAATACGGGTTTTAGTGCTCCAAACCAGAGTATAAAGCTTCTACACAAAAAAAAATCGTCTCAAGAAACCTAAACATACCATGAGAATATATAGAATACTTCTAATTCTACTCCTCACAGTTGGATGTGCCGATAGGAACAATAAGGTTAATACTATAGAAAAAACAAATCAAGATACAACTAGACTATCATGGGTGACTGATGAAATGGTCGAAGAAATAAAAATTAGTAATGAAATTGTAAAAAACGAAGATTTTGAAAGTTTATTTTCTTTACTTTGTAGGCTTCCCTTTTTTAGGACACCTCTAAATTCGATAAATAATTATTATTTAGGTCAGATTTGATGAAGAATTTA
>NZ_JBGQOO010000008.1:0-157779 GCF_052119685.1 Maribacter spongiicola
TAAGACCGTTTGCGCCGATGGTACTGCTATATCAAGTGGGAGAGTAGGTAGCCGCCTTTTTCGAAAGCCCTTTACAGTAATGTAAAGGGCTTTTTTTATACCCGGATGTCAAGGAATGTATTTACCGAACGAGTTTGAATGTAAAAGGATAGTTTAATCGGTGCTTTTATTTCTTACTACCGGTTTTATACAAAAGAGAAGAATGCATAAACAATTTAATAAAAGGTTAAAACAAGCGTTGCATATATAACGTATTAATTCATATGTCCTATTTTAATGCATTAGAAAAAGAAGAAAAGTTCAATACAATTTCCCATGGTATTGGAGCATTATTGGCAATTGCAGGTATGATATTACTCATTAATGCCAATAATCATAAATCTGATTATGCAACTTGGGGAATAGTGATATACAGTTTGTCATTGATAAGTATGTTATTAATGTCTACGATATATCATGCAGTGGACAATACAATTTGGAAACTTAGAATGAGAATTTTAGATCATATAAATATCTATTATCTTATTGCTGGTACTTACACCCCTGTGGCTTTAATAACTCTTGTAAACGGAAATGGATGGCTTATTTTCTTTGCAGTATGGGGTATAGCTGCTGTTGGTACTATTTTGAAAATATTTTTTACAGGTAAGTTTGAAATTGTGTCATTACTGCTATACTTGACAATGGGATGGCTAATTGTTTTTGACTTTCAGAATTTAGTGGATAATACTTCTGAATTGGGAATTCAATTATTGATGCTTGGCGGAGCATTTTATACGATTGGTATTATTTTCTATGCGGTAAGAAGAATTCCATACAATCACTTTATTTGGCACATATTTGTTCTATGCGGTGCCATTAGTCATTGGTTTTTTATATACCTAGATGTTATTTAAGGTATATTTTGGTGTTTTTTGAACTACGTATCTATAATATCTTTATATTCTTCGTAAAAAGCTTCAATTTGTAACATCGATTTATTAAAAAACTCCATGGTTTCTCTCCAGGTGTTTTTATTGTGAATTGAAACGCCCTTTAGTTCAACATACACCCGTGAAATATCTTTTTGGTTATCTAATATAAAGAAATCCTCATAAACAGCTTCAGGAAGATATTCATCTTCTAATATAGATTTAAGTGCAGCTAGTTGGTCCCATACCTTTATACGCTGTTCAAAATCTGAATCAACATCAATGGAAACCATTGCCATTTTTAAATCAAAATGAAATTTAAATGATAATCCTTTCACCTTAGTCTTATATAATGTCCACTTATTCGGAAACGATTTTCCAAAAGCGATCCAAAATTCTTCCCGTAATTTTCTAGATTCTTCTTTGCTGAACATTTATAAAAAATATGCGATAGTTATACCAAGTATGATAACCAATAATTTTCTTAAATTAAATTTATGACCTTCAGAACTTTCAAATAATATAACTGTCGAAATATGCAGAAATACTCCTATTACTAATGCATTTAGGTATATACCATAAGTTGACACTAATTCAATAGTATGTGCTAAATAAGTGCCCAAAGGTGTCATGATAGAAAATAATACCATAAAAAGTCCAGCATATAGCGGTTTTATATTTGAACCTAAAAGAAATATGCTTAGAATAATTGCAATAGGAATCTTATGTATTAGAATACCATAAATGATAGTGTCATTCGTACCTATTGGAAGACCTTCTAACAGTGAATGAATACATAGGCTTATAAAGAGTAGCCAGGGGAAAGTTTGGCTATCTTTTGATATATGCACATGGCCATGTTCAGCTCCTTTAGAGAAAAATTCCAAGAAAATTTGGAATAGAATTCCTAGCATGATAAAAACACCAATAGATTTGGGTTCTAAACTAGAATATACTTCGGGTAACATTTCAAAAATGGTAAGCGCCAATAGAAATGCTCCACTAAAAGCCAATAATAGTTTAAAAGATTCATTTTTTTGTGGTTTAGTAATAACCACAAACAGAAAACTAATAAGCACTCCCAGAATAGGTAAAATATAAATCATGTGATGCTGATAAACCTTTTAAAAAAGGAAATAGGTCATAAATTAAACAGGCGTCAAAATTAGCGTATTTTTGCGGTACGAGAAAAAATGAATATGGGTAATAATTTTAAAATGGTCGCAAAGACCTTATTTGGTTTTGAAGAGCTGCTTTCAAAAGAACTTAGAAATCTAGGTGCCAGTAATGTGGTAGAAGGAACTCGAAATGTATCTTTTGAAGGAGATACTGGTTTTATGTACAAAGCTAATCTGTGTTTAAGAACAGCTATTAAAATTATAAAACCTATCCATTCGTTTCGTGTTAGAGATGAGAATGACTTGTATAAGAAAATTTATGCGATGGATTGGACCGAGCATCTTTCTGTCAACGAAACTTTTGCTATAGATGCTACCGTAAACTCTGAGCAGTTTACACATTCATTATATATCTCTCAAAAAACCAAAGATGCCATAGTTGATAAATTTAGAGATACAGATGGTATTAGACCAGATGTAGATGTAAAAGATCCCGATCTTCGAATAAATATTCATATTCATAATAATGATTGTAACGTATCATTAGACAGTTCTGGTTACTCATTACATAAAAGAGGTTATCGTACGGCAACGAATATCGCACCTATAAATGAAGTATTAGCTTCTGGCTTGCTTCTATTAAGTGGCTGGGATGGTCAGTCAGATTTTCTTGATCCTATGTGTGGTAGTGGTACTATGCTGACTGAAGCCGCTATGATAGCTTGTAATATACCGGCCAATATTAATAGAAAAGGATTTGCTTTTGAAAAATGGTCAGACTTTGATGCTGATTTATTTGAGAAAATTATTGATTCTTGCTTAAAGAAAACCAGAGAGTTTCATTTTAAAATTATTGGTTACGATAAAGCACCCTCTGCGGTAAGAAAGGCTCAAGATAATATTGAAAATGCTAATCTAACCGACTATATTACGGTAGAAAGAAAAGATTTTTTCAAAACCGAAAAAGAATCACAAGGCACACTGCATATGTGTTTTAACCCTCCATACGGTGAGCGATTAGATATTGAAATGGAGAACTTTTATAGTGCGATAGGTGATACCTTAAAGCAAGGATACCCAGGTACGAATGCATGGTTTATAACAAGTAATTTGCCAGCTTTAAAGTTTGTAGGTCTAAGACCATCTCGTAAAATTAAAGTCTTTAACAGCCACTTAGAGTCTCGATTGGTGAAGTACGAGATGTACGAAGGAAGTAAGAAGGCAAAATTTCAAAAAAATACGGAAGAATGAAGCTAAAGCACAAAGTTCTAATCTATAATTTTTTGAGTTTCGCGGTACTGTTTGTTTTATTTCGTTACATTTTATACATCTCTGTAACTATGAACTCTCTTTATTTATCAGCTATTGCCGCTATTACAGCTTCTTTTTTAGCTCCTAAATTTGCTGTTGCCAAAATTGAAGGTGTCGATAAAATTGTGATGAAATGGATTTTTATAAAGGGTTTTAAAACTTTATAGACGCTCTTTTGGTTTTGGTGGACCTTGGGGTTCACTAGATAATTCAATCTTTTTCTTGATCTTATTCTTCTTTTTATATAGCGGTAAGAAATAAGAAATACTGTAGTTATATCCGATCCCGAAATTACTATCCCAGGTTACCTTATTAAAACCTGGTATCCAAAGATTAGGAAATCTTTCAAAATCATTATTATTGGAAGATATAATTAGACCTAAGCGTATACTTGCGCCCACATACACGTTAGACAATAATTCTACTTTCGTGCCAAAAACACCCTCTAACCAAGTAGCATTTAAACCAGAAAATTTCTCAGGAACATCAGAGCCGTTTGAAAATTCGTCAGGACTCCAATATCTATTTGTATCAAAATATTGATAATTGTTAAGTGTGTTATCGAAAGTGCTAAATGCCAATCGACCGCCCATATAAATTAGGTTTCGCTCACCGTACCAATTCGCATAATTATTTTTGTTTACACCTAATTTTATATAATTACCAGAGGTGGTAAAATTATATAAATCTTCTTGTCGTGTTTTCTCTTCAGTACCTATCTCTGCAGCTAAATATAAATTCTGAGTTAGTCTATAATCTGCAACTATTTCAAAGCCTTTGTAATTATCATCTAAAGCACCTTTTATAATCCTACTTAAATCAATACCTAGGCCTAAGCCATACGATTGTTTATAACCGACAGTATCTTTTGGGTTTAGATCAATAGGTTTGCTCTGGCTAAATGCCGAATATGTAATTAATAGGAGTAAAAGATTAATGAAATATCTTGACATGTGTAGAATCTGAGTTGGTGACTAACGATTGTGTTATTTCGATATCTTGAATCCAATTATTGGTGTCTGCTGTTACCTCGGCTACTAATTCATCATAATTGACTACAAAACCACAGCCACGAGAGAGAAAGTCTTCAATTCTTGAATACGAAAAAGTTATGGTATCAATATTGCCTGTTTCTGTACCATCTTCGGCTGCAGCAGAACTATTTATGAGTATAAAACTAGTTGTGTTCTCATCTGTTTTTAATGGGATGGATATGGTACTTAAATTGCTGCGGTCTGTTACTGTATTTACGGTAACAGTTTGCCCAACGCCTACAACTCTCAAAGTTGGAACTTGCTTTAAAGTTGTGGTATCTGATATATCGTAAAATTCTATGACCAATAGGGGAGTGTCACCTTCTACGCAGATATCATCTTTCTCGCATGATGACGATAGAATTATCCCTAGAAAAATTAATAATCCGATTTGAAATCTTCTCATTTTAAACTTTCTTTTCTAAAAGTACAACATTTTCTACGTGATGGGTCTGTGGAAACATGTCTACAGGTTGAACCCTAGTTACAGTATACATTTCTTTCATCATTTCTAAATCTCTAGCCTGCGTAGCGCTGTTACAGCTTACATAGACCACTTTTTTAGGAGCAATGTTCAATATTTGTTGAACTACATCTTTGTGCATACCATCGCGTGGTGGGTCTGTAATAATTACATCTGGCACTCCATTCTGAGCTATAAATTGTTCGTTGAAAACATTTTTCATATCACCAACAAAGAAATCTACGTTCTCAATTTCATTACGAACAGCATTTGCCTTTGCATCTAATATAGCTTCTGGCACCGATTCTATACCTACTACTTTCTTAGCCTTCTTAGAGACAAATTGAGCAATAGTTCCTGTACCTGTGTACAGATCATAAACCAATTCATCACCTTTTAAATCAGCAAAATCTCTGGTTATTTTATATAACTCGTAAGCTTGTTCTGAATTTGTTTGATAAAAAGATTTTGCATTAATTTTGAATTTCAGTCCTTCCATTTCTTCGAAAATATGATCCCGTCCAGAAAAACAGATGATTTCTTGATCATAAATAGTATCGTTTTGTTTCGGATTGATAACATATAATAATGAGGTAATCTCTGGAAACTTTTTAGCAAGATGATTTAGAAGCAATTCTCTTTTCTCTTTATCATCTTCAAAAAACTGAACCATTACCATTATTTCACCAATAGATGTTGTACGAAGAATTAGGGTTCGCAACATACCATATTGATTGCGCGGATTGAAAAAAGTTAATCCGTTTTCTACCGCAAATCTTTTAGTTTCTAATCGAATGGCATTTGATGGGTCTTTTTGAAGGTGGCATTTTTTAATATCCAATATTTTATCCCACATGCCTGGTATATGAAAACCTAATGCATTTTTATCATCAATTTGATGGTCAGATTGTATTTCGTCAAGAGTTAACCAACGGCTATCAGAAAATGAAAATTCCATTTTGTTTCTGTAGAAGTATTGTTGTGCCGAGCCAAGAATAGGTGTCATTTCTGGCAAATCTAAATGACCAATTCTCTTTAAGTTATTCTCTACTTCTTTTTGCTTATAAAAAAGTTGGTGTTCATAGCCCATATCTTGCCATTTGCAACCACCACAAACTCCAAAATGTTGACAAACAGGATCAACACGTTTGTCTGATAATGTATGAAAGTTTATAGCTGTACCTTCAAAATATGCTTTTCGCTTTTTTGTGGTTTGCACATCAACTACATCACCAGGTACTGTATTATTTAAGAAAATTACCCTACCATCTGGGGCTTTACCTATAGTTTTTCCTTTTGCAGCTGCATCGGATACCATTACATTTTCAAAAACTAGTCGATTTGTCTTTTTTCGCATGACGCAAAAATAAATGGTTTCTTTGAAATGAGAAGCAGTTGTTGATAGTATTAACAAGATATTGGAACCATTCGCCGTAATTATTATATTTGCAGTCAATATTTCGTATTTTTGAGATTCTACAAGGATGATTTCTCTCCCACGCTGAATTTTCGCCCCGATAACTTTTCGGGATTTGAAAGGAAAAAGGTATAGAAGGAATTGCTAAAGTTTTATTTAAAGTAATTTTTATCATGTCAATTTTAGAAAACATCACTTCTAAAGATGCAATCGCATTAGAAGAAAAACACGGAGCACACAATTATCACCCACTACCTGTTGTATTAAGCAAAGGCGAAGGCGTTCATGTTTGGGATGTGGAAGGGAAAAAGTATTATGATTTTCTTTCTGCTTACTCTGCCGTAAATCAAGGTCATTGCCACCCAAAAATTGTAAATGCAATGACAGAACAGGCTAAGACCTTGTCTTTGACCTCTAGGGCATTTTATAATGATATGTTGGGTAAATATGAGAAGTATGCTACCGAGACTTTTCATTTCGACAAATTGTTGCCTATGAATACAGGTGCCGAGGCGGTGGAGACTGCTTTGAAGATTTGTAGAAAATGGGCTTACGAGAAAAAAGGTATTGCAGAGAACAAGGCTGAAATAGTTGTTTGCGAGAATAATTTTCATGGTCGTACAACGACGATTATCTCTTTTTCTAATGATCCAGTAGCTCGTAAGAACTTCGGACCTTATACTGACGGATTTGTTAAAATAGAGTATGATAACTTATCGGCTCTTGAAGAAGTTTTAAAATCAAATTCTAATGTTGCCGGCTTTTTAGTGGAGCCTATTCAAGGTGAAGCGGGAGTTTATGTGCCTTCTGAAGGTTATTTAAGCGGAGCAAAGGCATTGTGTGAAAAATATAATGTATTGTTCATTGCTGATGAAGTACAAACAGGTATTGCAAGAACAGGTCGTTTATTGGCAACCTGTGGTAACTGTTCTTGTTCAGATAAGCATTGTAGTGGTACACCAGAAATAAAGCCAGATATATTAATTTTAGGTAAAGCGCTTTCTGGTGGTGCCTACCCGGTTTCGGCAGTATTGGCAAATGATGCCATTATGAATGTTATTCGACCAGGAAACCATGGTAGTACTTTTGGAGGTAACCCAATTGCTGCAGCTGTTGGTATGGCTGCTTTAGAGGTTGTAAAAGATGAAAAACTTGCAGAAAATGCATTTGTTTTAGGTGAACTTTTTAGATCAGAACTAAACAAGTTTATACCGACAACAGACTTAGTGAACAGTGTTCGTGGTAAAGGTCTATTAAACGCAATTTTAATTAATGACAGCGAAGAAAGTTCTACAGCTTGGGATATTTGTATGGCCTTAAAGGAAAACGGATTATTAGCTAAACCTACCCACGGTAATATTATTCGTTTTGCACCACCATTGGTTATGACGAAAGAGCAACTTTTAGACTGTGTTTCAATTATTATAAAAACACTGAAAGAATTTAAAAAATAGGAATAAAAAATCCCCGATGAAAATCGGGGATTTTTTTTGAGTGTTATTCTCTTATTGAAAATCGGCTGAAGCGAAGAAGGCGATTATCAATCCGAAGTATAAAATGACAAACATTAGGTAGATAAGGGCTAAAGCCAGACCTACATAAGAAAGAATTCTTCCTGTACTAATATTTTCGTACCCTCTATAATTACCAGGGTTAGCCTCGTAGTGCCTCTTTGCGGTTTTAGCATTGCTTAAACCGATAAAACTGAATATGGCACCGAAAGGACCACAACAGAAAAGGGTTAATACAATAGATAAAATGCCAAAAGTTAATGCATTACTAGAACCTGGTATTTGTTGGTACTCTGAATTGTTCATTCCTTTATTGAGAATATTGTTCTGTCATTATTTGAACTTGCTCCATATATGCTTCCCATCCACCGATACTCATTATACCGTATATTGAATATGCTAAATAAAGAATACCAATAACTAAAACTATAATTGAAACTGTCTTGGTAGTTTTTAAAGTACTATAGTTATTATAATTTTCAGGATTTTCTTTGTATAATTTTTCGTCTTTCGTAGCTAAAAAATAAGCGATTCCACCAAAGATGATACCAGGTAATCCACCAAAGCAGCAGCATACAAATCCTAAAATAGCAAGCACTAATGCTAACGTTACATTGGGTAATTTTTGTTGTTCCATAATTTAAAGGTTTAGTTAATTAGATGAATTTTAAAATATAATTGGTCAATATAAAACCTACGGTGCTAACCATAAGAGTAATAGTAATAGTATTTGAATGTTTAACAGGATAAAACTTATTGAATCCTAAAAAAGCAAATAAAGCCAACATAGGATAAATGGCAGGATACATTAAAAAAGCCGAAGCAAATTCACCTTTGATGAAAAATAACAGTGAACGCTGTAAGCCGCAGCCAGGGCAATCAACGCCTAATAACTGCTTGGTAAAACAAGGTAGCATGAAACTTTCTAATCCTAAAAAAATGATTAATGCCTTAAGGCGCATCTCTAAATAAATTAATAGTCCGAAAATTACCATTATTTTTGTGTATTCAAAACAAAAACATGTCTCATTTTAATATTGGCGATACGGTAGAAACAATTGATGATGTCATAAAAGGCGTTGTAGAATCTATTAATGGTTCTAATATTACCATGTTGAGCGATGATGGCTTCCCTTTAATATTCGCTGCTCATGAACTGGTTTTAATTGCTGATGATATAAGGGTATCGAATTACGAGATTGCACAAATTAAAAGGGAAAAAGAAATTCCTAAAAAAAGAAAAACTACCGTTCAGAAAATAAAAGAACGTACCGCCCCCAAAATGGAAGTTGATTTGCACATTAATCAATTAATGAAAAACCCTAAGTCTATCGGTAAGTTTGAAATGCTGAACCTACAATTAGAAACCGCTAAACGCCAGTTAGATTTTGCAATCAGTAAAAGAATTCAAAAAGTTGTCTTTATACACGGGGTAGGTGAGGGCGTACTAAAAGAAGAATTGGGCTATTTGTTCGGTAAATATGACAATGTCAAATTCTACGATGCCGATTATCAAAAATATGGACTAGGAGCAACCGAAGTTTATATTATGCAGAATTTTTAAATTACTCTGCAGTTGTGGTTACCGTACCAAATTCATTTACTTGCAAATCTGTAATTCTACTACCGTTTTCATTTAAAAACGTAATACCGCTTAATTGAATAGTGTGAGTAAATGTAATACTATCTTCGGTCGTGGTAGTTACGATTATACTACCACCTTCAGCTTCAATTTCTTCTAAAACAGTAGGTGTAAGTGGTGGTGGTGAATCGCAAAAATATGCACTTGTTACAGTCTCAGAGAATATTCGATAACTAATTTGCGAACTACCAGGTACTGCACTTTCTAAACTAGAAGCGGTTACTTCGTTTTTTAATAGTCCGTTAGCGATGGTCAAAATCAATGCCTCATCGCCATTTATCTTAAACACAACATTTTCGGTCGATGCAGAAACATCATTACAACTTTGAACTGTTTCTATACTGTCAAAATCTACGGTTTCTATTTGCAAGTCACCATCATTACATCCAAAGAACAAAATCGAACAACCAATTAAAAGGTATTTTTTCATAATTCAAATTTAATTTAAAAAATGTAAATGTGTCTGTCGCATCAGGGTCAATTATAGGTTAATTAACTATTTTTGTCCTTTATGTATTTAAGAGTACGCCTTTATGAAAAATGTATATTTAGATAACGCAGCTACTACACAAGTTCACCCTAATGTAATTGCAAAAATGCAAGATGCCTTAGGTACTTATGGCAACCCTTCTTCTACCCATAGTTTCGGTAGAACTGCAAAGACGGCCATTGAAAGTGCTCGTAAAACTATTGCTAAGTATATAAATGCACAACCTTCAGAAATTATATTTACTTCTGGTGGTACCGAAGCAGATAATATGATTATTAGATGTGCTGTTCGAGATTTAGGTGTAAAAACTATTATTACTACGAGAATTGAGCACCATGCTGTTTTGCATACGGTAGAAGAGTTGGAACAAAAAGGTTTTGTAAAAGTGTTGTATGTAAATTTAGATGTATTTGGTAACCCAGATGTGGCACATTTAGAAACACTATTGCAAAAAGATGATTCTAAGAAGTTGGTCAGTTTAATGCACGTGAACAATGAAATAGGCAATAAAATCGACTTGGAAAAAATTACCCTATTGTCTAAGAAATATGGTGCGTTAGTTCATTCTGATACCGTTCAATCTTTAGGACATTATAATTGGGATGTAAAAGCATTTCCTATTGATTTCTTAGCCGCTGCTGCTCACAAATTTCATGGCCCAAAAGGTATCGGCTTTGCTTTTATTCGTAAAAATTCGGGATTAAGTTGTATGATCTCTGGGGGTTCGCAAGAACGCGGACTTAGAGCTGGTACGGAGTCTTTTCATAATATTGTAGGGCTTGAAGAAGCTTTTATTCACGCCTACGATAATTTAGAGGAAGAGAAGAAGTATGTCGAAAGCCTGAAATCTTATTTCATCGAGAAAATAAATAAAGATATACCTGATGCTACATTTAATGGGCATTCTGGTGATATGGAAAAAAGTACATATACCTTGGTCAATGTGTGTTTACCAATAACCGAAGCTAAAGCAATGCTACTATTGTTCAACTTAGATATGAAAGGTATCGCTTGTTCTAAAGGTAGTGCATGCCAGTCTGGTAGTGATGCCGGTTCTCATGTACTTACACAAATTCTGTCTGCCGAAGATATGAAAAAGCCATCTGTGCGCTTTTCATTTTCTACTTACAATACCAAAGAAGATATTGATTATACTATTGGTATTCTAAAGGATATTATAGAAGCGTAATTAGCTTTTGTTTCGATCGCGTTTACGTTCTCGTTCATAAGGGAATTTTCTAATGGCCAACTTCATCATACGATCAATAAGGTCAGTGGTGTTTTTGCCGGTTTTCTTATTGATTTCCTTTTCGTATTTCCATAATAGTTTACCAGAGTCGCCATCACTGATTTTTATGCCTATTCTGCCATAATTTGCGCCACCAGAGAAGTAATCTGTAAAGCTGAATTCTGTTGGTACACCATTAGATAAAAGTATATTCAAATCTAAAGTGCCGCTTATGATACCATCAACACCTAAAATTTCACTCAATTCTTTAGTGGTATATACGTCAATATTATCGTAGCGAATGTTGTTTTTAGCCAATATGGCTGTAGTATTTTCAATGTTTTGAAAGGTTACCGGTAATTTTTTCTTTTTGCTACGTTTAGAAAAATAGGTTTCTAAGGCATTTTGCACGGCATACCCTTCATTTTCTTCAAGCTTCTTTTGTTCAGTTTTAGATATTTTACTGTTAAGATCCAAATTAGTAAGAAATGGTATAATGGCTAAAACATTGTGATCAGTACTTAAGACATCAAAATTCGGACTTTCGTAAATGTTTTTCTGAGCCGCTACGGTTAGTGTAGAAATCAGTGCTAGTAAGAAAAGTATTCTTTTCATTTTTAGTGTTTAAAGGCGAATTCCTAATCTTAAATTCAATACTCTCGATGTAAGGTAATTTGGCACTGCATACTCATTTTTGCTGTCCGCATCCCTAACCCAAGTATTGGTAATCGAATTTTGGTTGTTGAATAAATTGAAAATTTCAAAACCTAAACTCAATTCTTTAAAATTATGAAGCCAATGTGTTCTTGGAAATTGTTTATCCTTGTTTGCAAAAATATAGGAAATTCCTAAATCTGCACGTTTATAATCTCTTAATCTATTCTGAAAAATGTACAGATCTGCATAACTGGGCGAACCACCCGGCACACCCGTTTGATAAACCAAATTCAAATACATTTTTAAATCAGGAATTGTAGGAATATAATCTTGAAAAAGTATCGCGAATTTTACCCGTTGATCTGTTGGGCGTGGTATGTATCCTCTATTGTTTCTATTTTCCTCGGTTTTTAAATACCCCAAGCTAACCCATGATTCTGTACCTGGTACAAAGGCACCATTTAATCTAACCTCTGCACCATAGACATAAGCTTCGGTATTATTGTTCGCCGCATAGCGTATGCGAACATCTTCGAGTGTATAGGGGTTTACGTTTTCTAATTTTTTGTAATAAGCCTCACTGATCAATGTAAAAGGTCTATCCCACAATTGAAAACTATATTCATTACCCGCAACAATATGAAAAGATTTCTGAGCCTTAACATTTGGTTGAATTGTACCAGTACTGTCTCTTAATTCTCTATAAAATGGTGGTTGATGGTATACACCTGTAGATAGCCTAAAGAGCATATCTTTCTCCCATTCTGGTTTAATGGCAAACTGTGCACGTGGACTAATTACGGTTTGCGATACTTTTTCAACTCCGGTTCCACTAACCGTCCAATGATGAGAACGTACGCCTATGTTATAATATATATCGGCATTGTTCCATGTTTTATGAGTTCCTATTTGTATAAAGCCCGAAAATCGATTTGTTTTCACAAAATTAAGAGCGTTTATTCCATCGTATGCCTCTAAAGGAGCTGTAAATGGTTCAGAAGGTTGATTGTTTATAAATTCTGCCCTCGGTGGTCTAATTGAAAACCCGGCAGAGTCGATAAATTCAGATTCTCGCAACTGATCTCGTATATCTTCATGAGTATATTTTGCTCCCCATTCTAATACAGAATTATCCAAAGTACTAAATCCTTTATGTTCTAAATTAAATATGAGCGCATCTAAATCGTTTCGAGTACGGTTAAACTGAGAACCGATACCGCGCGATGTCAATACTTCACCGGCAGAATTGCTGCCCAAATTACTATCTATTTCGCCAAGTTCGTATGCTGCAACAACATCTGAATATTCTTCTTCTGTTGTGTGATATATAGATGAAATAAGTTTTAGGGTAGTCTGCTCATTTAAAATATAGCTTCCTTTTAAAGCACCTAAAGCAGTGGTGTATTTATTCGTTTCTTCACCTTCGTAATACACTACTAATGCCTGCGGATTATCTATGGTGCCAAAATTTGTCTGTCGGTTTAAAGGTTCGTTTTTATAATTATTGACCGCAATGTTGCCTAAAAAGTTTAGCTGAAATTTAGGGGATGCATGATAGGTTAAATAACTTTGAATATCTGTAAATGCCGGATTGAAGTTACTTTGCGTCTGTTGACTATTCACCAATAAAGAATTGTTGCGATACCGAACGCCAGAAACCGAGCTTAATTTCTGATTTTTAGAAACGGTTTCTAAACTTGCGCTGGCGCCCAAGAAACTTACATCTGCCCGAAGTGAAAATAGAGTAGGGGTCTTATATGTAATATCTAAAACCGATGCCAATTTATCACCATATTTGGCTTGAAATCCGCCAGCGGAAAATTTTACATTTTGTACTAAATCGCTATTTACAAAACTTAGTCCCTCTTGTTGAGCAGAGCGTATTAAGAAAGGTCTATACACCTCAATTTCATTTACGTATACTAGGTTTTCATCGTAGTTACCACCACGAACTGCATATTGTGTGCTTAATTCGTTATTAGAAGATACACCTGGTAGTAATTTTAATATTGTTTCAACACCTGAATTAGCGCCTGGTATTTTTCTTATTTTTTCTGGTGAAATTGTTAATATGCTACTTACGTTTCTTTCGCCGGTTGCAGATACGGTTACGCCATCTATCTGCGTAATATCACTTTTTAAGATGGGGTTGAACTCAAATGTTTCGTTCGTAGTCAGAATCAAATTTTCTAATACCACATCTTTGTAAGCAATGTGTGAAAAAACGATTGTGTTTTCTTCATCTGAAGTGATTTCTAGAATATAAAATCCGTCAGAATTAGTGGTAGTTCCTAAACCACTTACGGTTATATTAACATTGGGTAGTGGTTCGTTGTCGTCACCTAATACAATACCTGAAATAGTAGCATTCTGCGCAAAAACAAAGGAGCTGCACAGCAGTAGAATCAAGCTAAGAACGTTAAGGAGTTTCAACTATATTATTTTCTATAAAAAGAGGTGGTTAAGGTGTTTGTATTGCCTACATTATCTGTAACGGTAACTTCAAGAACACATTGCGTTTTGTCTTCTATCTTATCGTCAAAATTATAGGTCAATGTATTACGTTTTGGTTCGTATTCCATCAGTATCCATTCCCCATTCAAGGTTGCCGAATAGGTATCTACACCACTTAAATCATCTGCTATATGAACACTAAGATATTTGTAATTGTTAAGCCATTGTTTCTCTTTAAAATTTTTGGTTCTAATGGTTGGCGCAACAGAATCTCTTGCTAAAGTATAGGTGCCTAAATTACGGGTACGAGTAGTAAATTCATTACCTCTCTTATAGGTGCTTGCGTGGTTGGGTCTAAGTTTGTCATCTAATCTTGCAATAAATAATTGCTTTTGTATCTCGTTCGAATATTTTGAGACATCAAAAGTAATGGTGAAATTTCTATGTGCCGGTACCGTGTTGTTATGAATGGTTACTGTGTCTTTTCCTTTTTTTAGATCGATATAAAAATCTTCGTAAAAGGTATTGGTGGGGAAGTATACTTTAGCAGCGCCTAAATCAAAATTATTTGGTTTTTTTGCAATTACATAATTATCGGTTTTGGCAATTTCTTTTTTGTTTCCCAATAAATTTTTTGTTCCATCAATGGGTATATTTAACACTATTTTATTACCGGCATAATCTTTAATCAATAATTTGGCGGTATAGCTTAAACCGTTGGCTACCGAAATTAATCCCTTGTTGTATAGCTCCTTATAGATGTTCAGGTTATTACCCGCCGATTTAAAGCTCTTTTGAATACGCTCTCTTGTTCGGCCATAATAATCGTAATCTACCAATGTGTTTATATATCTGGTTTCACCGAATGAAAATGATTCGAAGTCGTAAAGTGAATATATTTTACCGTTTACACTTAGTTCAACACTATATACTCCATTTTTATTTGCAGCCATATCTAACCTATCAAAACCAACAAAACCGAATCCGATGTCACCAAGGGCAGAAACTTTATCTGCTAAAAAAGTGCCGTCGCTCTGTTTGCTGAAATTTATTTGTGTTCTCTCATAATTACTATTTACATGAGATTTGTCATTTAAGGGATACGCGAAAAGTTTTTCAATTATAGGGTTGGTGGCATCTGCAACGTCTAAACCATACATTAATGGGTTGGTGGGCTTTTCAGAAATACTACTTCTTATTTCGAAATGTAAATGCGGACCGGCAGAACCACCCGTGTTGCCGCTATAAGCTATTAATTCGCCTTTCGATACTTTTAACTCTCCGTAATCAGGAAATACCTCTACCTCAAAAGATTTTTTATCGTATTGTAGCTTTTTTATATAAGCTTCGATAGCGGGAGAGAATTTTTGAAGATGCCCGTATACAGAAGTGTATCCATTTGGGTGAGCGATGTAAAGAACTTTGCCATAACCCCAAAGTGAGACCTTAATTCGGGTAATAGTACCATCGCCGATAGCGTTTATAGGAATGCCTTCTCGTTGTTGCGTTTTAATGTCAACTCCAGAATGAAAATGATTTGAACGTAGTTCGCCAAACGTACCCGCTAAAATGATGGGGATATCCATTGGTGGTCCAAAAGCATCTTTCGGATAATTTTCTTGTGCGAAAAGACTAAAACAAAATAATAATAACAGACCAAGGGATATTTTTTTCATAGGTAGACAGCAATAGTGCGAAAATAATTAATCAATAACAATTCCGTGAAGTTGAGGACGCTAAAATTATTATAAAGAGTTTATTGTTATGTATTCTGAAATTAAGAACAACAGATTTACGAATATTTCACAAAACTATTGCTAAGTCATATAATGTATGTTAACTTTGTGTAAATCGCATTGACTGTAATGTATGAGCGAGTTAATTAAAATCGTTGATTCTTTAGAAAATAAAATTAGCAAATTGTTGCATAAACTTGAGGTTTTAAACAATGCTAATAGTGAATTGGAAAAAGAATTGAGGAATATAAAATCTTCACAAGAAAATACCAGTAAAACGGTATCTGAATGGGAAGAAAAATATAATTCACTCAAACTTGCAAATTCAATGCTTGGCAGTAATACAAACAAAACAGAAGCTAAGCTTAAAATAAATACATTAATACGAGAGTTGGACCATTGTATAGCTCAATTGTCGGAGTAATGTTTATAATAATATGTCAGATAAGCTCAAAATTAAACTTTCGATTGCTGATAGGGTCTACCCATTGACTATTGATCCTGCTCAGGAAGAAGGTTTGCGTAAAGCCGCTAAAAATATAGAACAGTTGGCTAAAAAATTTGAGCAGAACTATGCAGTTAGAGACAAACAAGATGTATTGGCCATGTGTGCCTTGCAGTTTGCTTCTAAAATTGAGCAGAGTGGCATAGAGCAAACAGAAGGTACCAAAGAAGCTGAAGAACGTTTAAAAGCGTTAGAAGATTTGGTGAGTTCTAAATTGGCTTTAAAATAAAAACGTTCTTTTAAATATATTAAGTTACTGCCCACATTGGTAATACCTTTTGACAAACTCAACATTTATTTTTTTAAGAAGGGTGAGTTTAGATTGTAAAAGCAAGCCCTACTCGTATAGGGATCCTTGATCAGTCTGTTAACCCTAAACCTGTTTACCGGAGTTTGATCAAAACTTCTCCAATGTGGGCTTTTTTTTTTATTAATAAATTACACTATGGATAGTACAATGATAATTATTGCCGCAATAGTTGGGCTGGCGATCGGTTTTGCAATAGCAAAATTTTTGGAAAAAGGGAAAGCCTCTAAAACCATAATAAACGCAAAGAAAGACGCTGAACGCATATTAAAAGATGCAAATGCTGAGGGAGAGAGTGTCAAGAAAGAAAAGATTTTACAGGCGAAAGAGAAGTTTTTAGAATTAAAAGCTGAACATGAGAAGGTTATTAATAGTAAGGATAAAAAAATAAACGATGCTGAAAAGCGTACAAGAGATAAAGAATCTCAAGTGAGTAGTGAGCTTGCCAAAAACAAGAACATGAACTCTCAGTTAGATGGTAAAATGAAGGAAGTCGAACAGAAAATAGAATTGTTCGAAAAACGTCATGAAGAGTTGGATAAAATGCATAAAAGCCAAATTCAACAATTAGAGGTTATATCTGGTCTTTCTGCAGATGAAGCTAAAAATCAGTTGGTACAGAGTTTAAAGGAAACTGCAAAATCTGATGCTATGGCTTATATTCAATCTACGGTTGAAGAATCTAAACTTACGGCACAACAAGAAGCACGTAAAATTATTATCAATACTATACAACGAATAGGTACTGAAGAGGCTGTTGAAAACTGTGTTTCTGTTTTTAATATTGAATCTGATGATGTAAAAGGACGTATCATTGGTAGAGAAGGTAGAAACATTAGAGCATTAGAAGCTGCTACAGGTGTTGAAATTATTGTTGATGATACTCCAGAAGCTATTATTCTTTCTTGTTTCGATTCAGTAAGAAGAGAGGTAGCAAGACTTTCGCTTCATAAATTAGTAACCGATGGTAGAATTCACCCTGCAAGAATTGAAGAGGTAGTTAAGAAGACAGAAAAGCAGATTGAAGCAGAAATCGTAGAAATCGGTAAGCGTACTGTTATAGACTTAGGTATTCATGGATTACACCCAGAGTTGATTCGTGCAGTGGGTAGAATGAAATATCGTTCTTCTTACGGACAAAATCTTTTGCAACACTCTAGGGAAGTTGCTAAACTTTGTGGCGTTATGGCTGCTGAGTTAGGATTGAACCCTAAGATAGCTAAACGTGCAGGTCTTTTGCACGATATTGGTAAAGTGCCGAATACTGAAAATGAAGTAGAAACTCCACATGCAATCTTAGGAATGCAATGGGCCGAGAAATACGGAGAAAAAGAGGAAGTTTGTAATGCTATTGGTGCTCACCACGACGAAATTGAAATGAAAACTCTAATTGCACCTATCGTACAGGTTTGTGATGCTATTAGTGGTGCAAGACCTGGTGCAAGAAGACAGGTGTTAGATTCTTATATTCAGCGTCTAAAAGACCTTGAAGAGGTTGCATTTGGCTTTAGTGGTGTACAGAAGGCTTACGCAATACAAGCTGGTAGAGAGCTTCGTGTTATTGTTGAGAGCGAAAAAGTAAATGATGATAGAGCTGCTCAATTGTCGTTTGAGATTTCACAAAAAATACAGACAGATATGACCTATCCTGGTCAAGTAAAAGTTACGGTAATACGTGAGACAAGAGCTGTCAATGTAGCGAAATAATTTTAAATTAGAATATATATAAAATGCCTCTATATTATAGAGGCATTTTTTTATGGGATATGCAGAGAGTTCATCCAATTCTTCAACTTCTCTTCTACTAAAGGTGATAGTTTATTTTTTCTTCCTTTCGGCATCTTTCGAGTAGTAAATACTTGGTATTCTATTGTTTTTGCCAAAGTATTCATTTTTTCAAGGCTGAAGATTGTTCTGTTTCTTTTTCCCTCATGGCGGAAATTACAGGTAGTATTTAGAACGGAGAAGGCTTCTCGTTGTAGTATTTTAGATTGACCTTTGGTAGTATCGCTATCTTTTTTTTTGAGCTTAAGTCAATAAAAGTATATACGATTACTACGACCCATAAAAAAAATTTGACAGGGGTTAGCAAGGTTAACCTATATTTTTGGAAAGGGTAAAATTAAAATACACACCTTTTTTATCATCTTTTCTTTTGCCAATGCTAATTGTGCCACCAAGTTTATCTATAAGAGCTTTAATAGTGGATAAGCCAATACCAGTATCGTTGGTATTTTCTGTACCCAATTTTTCAAAAAGTGTAAAAACTTTTTCCCAATATCGCTCGGGTATTCCTGGTCCGTTATCCTCGTAGGTAAACTCATAGAAATCTTGATCTTCTTTAAAACCTATTAATATATCAATAGTAGATTTATCGGTGAATTTTATACTGTTAGAAATTAAATCTCTGAATATTTGATGAAAACTATTAAGTGAGTGGTTTATAGTTTCATTGCAGCTGTCTAATTGCAAATGAACCTTGGTAGCATTAGTTTGTTTGTTGAGCACCGATTCAATTTCTTTAGAGATATTGAACTCTTGCAAGGTTATATCTGCATTGGTTATAGCATTATAGTTAATGATGCCGTTAATTAACGATTCCATAAACTCTACTCTATTATCGATAATACTTAGGTAATTTGGAATTTCAGTCTCTTTATAAAAATCTGAGTAATCTTCTTTGATAAAGCCAACTATAGAACTTATGCCTAATAGGGGTGTTTTCATATCATGAGCCAAACGATAAGACAAATGTTTTAGCTGATCGTTCTTTATACGTAACTCTTCATTGATAATTTTTTGCTGAATATTCTGTCTTCTAAGTTCTAGTTGAGCCATTACTTGATCGGCAAGATCTTTTAATGAAGCCCTTTGTCTTTCGGTAAATTCTTTTCGGGGTTTGATATCTATCACGCATAACGTACCTATAGATTCACCATCTTTGGTATTTAATGGAGCACCTGCATAAAACTGTACTGATGGACCTCCGGTTACCAATGGATTGTCAAAAAAACGGTCATCTTGATTGGCATCGTTGACAACGAATAAAGAGTCTGGTGTGTTTATGGCATGAGCACAAAATGCTAAATCTCTCGGAGTTTCGGTAGCATCTATACCATGATGCGATTTAAACCATTGTCTATCTTCATCTATTAAAGAAACTAATGCCATAGGCGTATCGCAAATATCTGCTGCAATACGGGTTATGGCATCGTATTCTTTTTCTTCTAAGGTGTCAAGAATGTTAAAGCTCTTTAAAGCTTTAAGACGTTGTTTTTCGTTTGTTGTTATTTCTGGTTTAACCATACTTTTAATAGTACGTTATTTCTTATATAAAAAACGTTCAAATTGCCTGATTGGTATATGTCTTCCAATTATCAAAAATATCAACTTAATTTATATAAATCGATATAATTATATAGTGGTCTTAAATGGTTGAATTTATTCTTCCGTTTTAGTTTCTTCAGATTCTTCAACCTCTTCGTCTTCTTTGTTAAGGTTGTTTTTTAAGATGTTCAATTTTTTCAATTTAGCTTTCCATGCTGCTAAAGATTCTTTATGCTGGTTGACTCTTTTTATAACATCTTGCACCAAAGGATTACTTTCAGATGCATTTGAGAAAAACTGTAAATTGTTTTCTAATTGCCTTATTTCATCTTTACTTTCATCAATTTTTTTTCTGATAAATGCACGCTCATTCTGTATTGCACGTTCTTGATTATCATTAACACTCAGCTGTTGAATCTTATTGCCGTATTTCAACAATTCAGACTCTTGCTTACTTACACCACTTTTTTGGTAAAGCGCATCAATGATTTTATCAAATCTTGAATTAATATTTTTCTTTTTAAAAGGAACTCTACCATATGTTTTCCATTCTTCAGAAAACTTCTTAATTGCAGATAGATCTTTCGTTTTATCGCCACTTAATTCAAAGGCTTTAAGACGGTCAATATATTCCTCTTTTTGTTTAAAATTGGCTTCCTCTTCCTTAAAGGCATCATTTTTAAGAGCGTTTAACTTGTCGAAATAATGATTACAAGCGGTTTTAAACTCTTTCCATAATTTGTCTGAGTATTTTCTTGGAACATGCCCTATTTTTTTCCATTGCCCTTGAATGCGTTTCATTTCTGCCGTGGTAGCATCCCAATCATCGCTATCTTTTATGGTATTCGCAATTTCTAAAAGCGCCCTCTTTTTGTCTAAATTTTCTTGTTGGTCTTTTTTGAGATTTTTGTAGAACGCATTTTTATTCTGATTGAATGCGCGCACGGCTCCTTTAAAACTATTCCAAGTTTTAGAATTTAATTTCTGAGGTACCTGACCAGCTTTGAAAAAAGCCTCCCTTAATTCTTCTAATTTTTTAATTTGTTGTTGTAGCGTGCCATGATTACTTGAGACATTCGAACTTAGTTCACTAATTTCGGCAATAATAGCTTGTTTGCGTGCTAAATTTTCTTCTTTTATCTGGTCAAGATTCTTAAAATAATCTTGTCTTCTTTCATGAATAATTTTGGTTGCAGCACTAAAACTATCCCAAATAGCTTCTCTATGATCTTTACCTACAGGGCCCAAATCTTCTTTCCAGATTTTATGTAATACCTGTAATTCTCTAAAAGCTCTATTTAAATCGGGCTCTTTCGAAAGCTCTTCAGCTCTTGCCACAATTTTAGTTTTTTCTTCTAGATTATGCTTAAAATCTAAGTCTCTTAAGTCTCTATTGATATTTAAGAAGTCGTAGAATATTTCTATGTGATGGTGATAGGTCTTCCAAACGTTAGTGTAATCTGCTCTTGGTATAGCACCTGCATGACGCCATTTCGCCTGTATATCCTTAAAGTTATTGTAAGTCGTATTTATATCTTCTTCAACATTTACAAGAGATTTCAACTGTTCAATAAGGTCTAATCTATAGGCAAGATTCTCTTTATGACTTTTTTCTAAGCTTTTATAATGTTGATTGCGTTTATCTCTGTAGTCTGTATATACTTCGTTAAACTGTTTTTTGTCAACTGAATTATATCTAAAATCAATTTCATTACCACCGTTAGAAATGAATTCTTCTTTCTTTTCTTCTAGTAGTTCATCAAATTTTTGGTTGAATTCATCCTTAATAGTATCAACATGCTTTCTAATGGACTGAACTTTTTCATTATTTACTAATCGCTGTAGTTCACCCACCAAATTTTCCATGCTCATTTCATGGTAATCAGGCATTGGTATTTCATGCCTTTTTTCAGTGTCGGTATCTTCAGCATCTTCAGCATTAGAATCATCAATTTCTTCCATAACATCGGCTTCTACTGACTCTTCATTAGATTTAGTTGATGTTTCGACTTCTACCTCTGTCGATTCTTTAACAGAATCAACTGTTTCTGACACTGCGTTTTCAGCAGTTTCTGTTACAGTTTTTTCATCTATTGAATTCTCTGTTAATTGTTGTTCTTTATCCTCAGACATAATCCTAAATTATATGTTTACAAGATAGTGACAACCCTACGATTGGCAAAGAATTGATTGTTCTTTTTAGCTATATGTAATTGAATACATCTTAGCAAAATCAAGAATTTGAAATGTATTACTAAAAGAGAAGTTTAAGAACAGAAGGTTACTGGTTCCAAATCTCCCAAGATTTTTCGGCTTGAAACTCTAGCATTCTATGTCCGTTACAAATCGATGCCCCATTGGCTTTACCCGCAGATAAAAATGCGGTTTCTTCTGGATTATATATGAGGTCAAAAAGCAGATGTGCTTCACTAATTTTCGAATACGGTATTGCAGGTTTCTCTTCTATTTTAGGGAAAGTGCCTACCGGAGAACAATTAATGATCAAGGTGTGTTCAACTATGATATTATCGCTGAGCTCATGATAGGTATACCCATCGTTTTTTCCGCTTCTAGATACAAAAGAAAACGTAATGCCTAATTCTTCAAGTACAAATGCCACAGCTTTTGATGCCCCACCGGTACCTAAAATCAGTGCTTTTTTATGATGATCTTTTAAATGGGGTTCAAGTGATTTTTGAAATCCGTAGGCATCTGTATTAAACCCAACTAAACCATTTTTAGTAAATTTTATGGTATTTACGGCACCTATCTTTTTGGCTGCAATATCGATATCGTCTAAAAAAGCCATGACTTCTTCTTTATAAGGAATGGTAATATTTAGTCCTTGTACATTTTCAGTTTTTTTAAAAATGGTCGGGAATTCTGAAATCGATTGTAAATCAAAGTTTTGATATGAGCAATTATCCAATCCCATATCTTCGAACTTCTTTTTAAAATATCCTCTTGAAAATGAATAAGAAATATCTTTTCCTATTAAGCCGTAGTTAGCTTTCTGTCTTTCTGTTTTTTCCATACCAATCTAAAAGTAACAAAATACTAATACCAAATATAATAAAGAAAATAGCCGTCCAGTTTTCTACAGTGGTCATATCTGGCAAAAACCGTTCGTAGTTCATTATTATGCCTTTTCCGTTAGAGTCTAAAATAGTCTCCCCATCTATTCCTGTTTTAAAAATAGTTTTTTTCCAAGGCCAAACAACTCCTAATGATCCTGTTATAAATCCCAATATAGTTGCCGTAGTAACATGTTTATAATGTTTTAATACGAAAGTCAATACATGAGAAAGAGTTACTAGACCAGTTGCTGATCCCAAGGTGAACACAGCTAAAATTTTAAGGGTATGTAATCTTTCGGTATTAGAAGTGAAACTAAAATCACCTACTAGTAATTCTGAGAAAGTATCGTATAATGCGTTTACAGAGTCTACGAGTAACAGCACATAATTACCTAATAGAATTAATATGAATGAACCCGAAAGTCCGGGTAATGTCATGCCCGACACACTGATCATACCACATAAAAAGATGAATAATAAGTTATCGTTTTCTTTCGCCGGACTAAGAAAACTGATAGCAATACCAACACTCAGCCCTATGATGGCAGCCGTAAATGTTTTCTTTTTCCAATAATCGAAATCTTTGCCTATATAGTAAATAGAGCCTAGAATCATACCAAAAAAAGCTGACCAAACATATAGCTCATGTGTTACTAAAAAATAGTCTAATAATTTCGAAATGCTGAAATAGCTAACGAGCATACCGAAAATAAGCAGTGTTAGAAATGGACCATTTATATATCTGTAGAAACTTTTAAGTCTACCACTAATTAGAAGCTTAAAAGCTTTGGTATTTATTTTTTGAAGGGAATAAATGAATTCTTCGTAAAAACCGCCTACAAAAGCAACAATACCGCCAGATACGCCAGGTACTTTATTGGCAGCACCCATACAAAGCCCTTTTACGACCAAGAAAAATTTATCGGTAAAGGATCGGGGTTCGTTCATGTAGGTTTTCGCTTTACTTCTTAGAAGCTGATTTTTCTAATATAAAAATAAGAGAAAAACCTATTACAGCGGCTACAATAGCAAAGGTTAATTGATTATCGCCTTGAAAAGCGAAAGGTGAGATGTTTTCATCGATTATAATTTCTTTTTTACCAATCTGAATAATCTCAATTATATTCTTCCATGGCCATATTTTGTTCAACGATCCTAAGATAAAACCTGTTAAAACTGCAAGTGTCGCATCTTTATAATTGGTAAACATCCATTTTAAAACTCGAGCAAAACTTAAAATACCAAATGCAGCACCAAATGCAAAAGTGATAACAATACCAAAATCTCTTTCATTAACAGCTTCTAGTACAGTTTTGTAAGAGCCCAGCAAGACTAATATAAAAGAACCGGAAATACCTGGTAAAACCATGGCACAGATTGCTATCGCACCCGATAAAAATATAAATGGTAGGCTTCCAGAACTAGCAGAAGGGGGTAAGGTCGTAATATAGAAAGCACTTACGGTACCCATTATGAATAATAGAATAGCTAGAACATTCCATTTTTTAATCGATTTGGCTACAAAAATGACACTTGCCAAAACCAAACCGAAAAAGAAAGACCATGTAATTATTGGGTGTTCTTCTAATAACCAAGCAATGACTTTTGATAGCGAGAAAATGCTAATCATCATACCCAAGACCAAGGCTAATAGAAAATTGCCATTTAATTTCTCCCAAAAATTTTTAAAACCTTCGTCCTTTAGAATTTTTAGAGTAGTAAGGTTGACGTTATTTATAGAAGTAATAAATTCTTCGTAAATGCCTGTTACAAAAGCAATTGTGCCACCAGATACGCCTGGCACTAATTCTGCAATACCCATTGCCATACCCTTTAGGGATATGAACGTATAATCTTTAAGTTTTCTATTGTTCATGAAATGTAGAACCTTTTCTATGAGGTTTTATTGTATTTTCTTACAATTTCTTGCGTCCATTCAGACTTGCCATATTCTGGAAAATTTTCAGTGAACAAATGTAGTTTTTTCAGCTTCTTGTCAATTTTCAACGCATCCATTAACATGATACGTGCGTTTATTGGATCTTCGGCCAATAATAGGTAACCTACAGAATTATATAATAGCTTTAAATTATCAGGATAAAATTCTCTTCCTTGAGTTAAAATTTCTACTGCCGCTGCTTCTTCTCCATTAATATGCACTACTTCTGCCCAGTTTAACCAAGTTTCCAATTCAAAGTTTCCTAAATCTACCGCTTGTTTAAAAGCGAAATCTGCTTGGTCATAGTTTTTTAGTGCCATATGAATATTGGCACATTTTTTCCAGTATTGCGGATTTTCACCATCTATATTCAGCGCTTTGTTGATGTAGAAAATAGCCTTTTCAAAATCTTTAATACTGTAATATAAATTTGTTATCGCTAACCAACCTTTATCTAATAAGGGATCTTCATGAACGGTTTGGTAGAAATAGTATTTTGCCATCTCGGTATCTTTCAACTTTTCGTAACATTTTCCTATTCTTAAAAATGCGTGAGATGTGGGATCCTCAATAGAAATGGTCGTCTCGTAATTTTCAATAGCCTCTTTATACCTTCCTAATTTTTCTAGCACCTTACCTTTTTCAAAATAAGCTCCTATAAAAGTATCATCAGAAATAATGGCAAAATCAAAAGCCGTTAAGGCTTCGGTAAACATATGTTTATAGTAATACTGTTTACCTAACTGATGCCACGCAACTTCGCAATATGGGTTGTTTTCTAAATAACCGTTTAAATAAATAATGGCACCATCATAATCTTCAAGAAACTCAAAACAATACACCACATTGTAAAGTGAAGAATAATCTTCTTCGTCGAACTCTACACATTTCATAAAGCTTTCTTTGGCATTTTTGAAGTTGTCCATAAACAGATACTCCATGCCCAAAAGGCTATAAATATCAAAACTATTGTCGGTGAAGCTTAATGCTTTTTGAAGCAAATCAATGGCACCTTCGTGATCATCTCGTTTCGAAAAGATATTGGCACGTTGAATATAAATTTCATCGTTGTGTTTATCTAATTGTTGTAGTTCATCTAAAAGTGCTTCAGCTTTTTCCATCTGGTTTTCGAAAACCATGACTTCAACCTGAAGTAATTTCAATTCTATCGAAGCTGGGTGTTGCTGTAGGCCTATTTTAATTCCTTTTTTAGCCAAAGAAATCTTCCCATGATTTAGGTAGTGGTGCACAATATCCTCAAAATCTTCGGCATCAAAGAAATAGACATCGTCTGTCTTCAACATTGATTCGAATTTTGTAATTGGCTTGTCCGGTCTCTCGTTAGATTCTAACGCCATAGGAACTTTTTGGTTTTACAAGATATTTTAAAAGTAAGTGATTGTATGGGGTTTCAGCCATCTTAGGAATCGATATTATTAACAAATTAGTTAACAACGTTGATTTACATGGAGTTAAGAAGTGCTAAAATTATTGCGCAGCCTTCTTTAATTTCTTTATCTGAAATGGTTAATGGCGGAGAAATACGTACGGCTCTATTTTCGAACAGTAACCAGAATAGAATTAGGTTTTTCTCTTTTGCTCGTAATACCAGTTCATTAGCTGTTACTGGCGTATCCATTATTAGGGCAAGCATTAAACCTCTACCTCTAATTTCTTTTATCTTCGGATGTTTTAATAGCGATTTAAATAGTGCTTCCTTCCTTAAAGTTTCAGTAATCAAATTTGAGTTTAATAGTACGTTCAGAGTTGCCAAACTTGATGCTGCAATTACAGGATTACCACCAAATGTAGTAATATGACCCATTTTCGGATTCTCGCTCAAGGTATGCATAATCTCTTTGCTTGCCGTGAATGCACCAACAGGCAAACCAGATGCCATGCCTTTGCCAATAACTAAAATATCGGGAACACAATCAAAATGTTCAAAGGCGAATAATTTTCCTGTTCTGCCGAAACCTGGCTGTATTTCATCAAGTATAAGTAATGCGCCCATTTCTGTACAACGCTCTTTTACTTTCTTTAAATAACCATTTTTAGGAAGTATAAATCCTGCACCACCTTGTATTGTCTCCAATATTACGCATGCAGTTTTGGTGGTTATTTTCTCTAAATCTTTATCGTTGTTGAATTCAATATGATAAATATCTGGCATCAAAGGTCTAAAAACACTTTTACGTTCTTCAAAATCCATAAGGCTCAAGCTGCCCATGGTATTACCATGATACGCAGATTTTGCCGCTATTATTTGTGAACGTCCTGTATATCTTCGGGCTAATTTTAAAGCGCCTTCTATGGCTTCGGTTCCTGAATTTACCAAATAGGTAACCTCTAAAGGTTCTGGTAAATTATCTGCCAGTAATTTTGTATACGTTGTTGCTGGTGATTGCGAATATTCACCATATACCATTACATGCATATACTTTTCTACCTGATTTTTAATTGCTTCAACAACTTCTGGATGGCAATGACCAAGTGTACATGCTGAGACACCTGCAACAAAATCTAGATGTGCATTGCCATTGGTGTCATAAATATAACTGCCACTGGCATGAGATACTTCCATCCCTAATGGATACGGAGATGTTTGAGCTTGATATTGTAGAAAGTCTTTATTCATGTCAAAGACTTATTTTATTTTTTTCGGATTCCCAGTTTTTTTCGGATCTGTTGCTTTATCCTGCCCTGGAATATTGTTAATAGGGTCGGTAGCGTTTTTGCTTCGTTGTTGCTCTTCGGCATCAATATCAATAGGGTTGTCAATGCCGTTAATAACAACAAGTTTTAAATTGTTATCGTCTTCGTCAAAAATATCTTCTTTGGTAAGAATACGCTCATCGCCGCGCCAAATAAAGCCTTTTAATATTCTACTATTTTCAGGTAAATCTTTTTCAGGAAATATATCGCCGTCGGGATCAGTGTAAAATGTAAGATCTTCGATATCATTTTCTGCCATAGTAATGCGTATTTTACTGCATACCGTTTTATCGATGCCAATAAGTTCATCATCATCATTATACATATAGTATACTACTTCTGTATTCTGGACTAGGTCGATAATCTTTAATTCGTTTTCAATAAATTGTCCGTAGAGGTTGATACCTTTTGCTTGGTTATAGCCCGTCATGCTGACACTATCTAACGAAATAATAAATGCATTTTGTAATACTTTAAGCGAATCTAATTTTTCAGTTTCTAAGTTCGATTTTAGGTGAATGCTATCACCCGTCATTTGGTTGGCACCGTTCCAAATAATTGGATTTTTAATTAATTGAGTTATGCCTGTTGTTTGGGCAGAGTGTATGCTATCGCATTTACCGCTTAAATCGGTTTTGTAGAATTTTGCATTTCTAAAAGCACGTAGAATTCTATTTTCTGGTTTACCGGTTACCATCAAAGTATCGCCATGTACGTAAAGTGAATCTCTTTCTTGTACCGAAATAGAAACCGCTCTACGTGTAGCAAAAACTGAATCTTTTGCCTTGTAAACTTCGGCATAATGTGCTCTAATTATTCCGTTATTGATGGTGTCTGTTACAGTGATATTATTGGTCGCAGACGCAAATTCTTGTAGTTTATTAAAGTACACACTATCACCTTCAATAATTCTGTTGTTATAATCTATTCGCGTGTTTTTAATTCCGTAGCCGCTTTCAATTTTAGTATCGTAAAATCCTCTTTCACAATATATTTTATAGGTCTCGCCATTAATGGTGGACGGACCGTACATATAAGCATTCTTAGAAGTGGTGTAGTAATCCAACTGCTCAGAATCTAAAGTATATTCCGGATTCTTTACGTGTACACTATCTAAAAATTGATATTTTTTAAGCTCCATAAAATACTTGCCAATTTTACTTGTCAAAGTATTTGCAGAATCTATTACGGTACCATTATCTTGATAAAAAGCTTCCTGCTTTTCGCGATCTAAACGAAGGGTGTCTGTTCTGAGCGTCATGTCTGAGTTTGTCAGAACAACATTGCCCCAAGCCTTCGCTAATTTTATATCACCTAAATAGTTGATTTTTTTACTCGTCATTTCGACGGAGTCACCTTGCTTCAGAACAACATTTCCTATAGCTTCTAATCGATTCTCTAATTGGTAGTAAATAGCAACATCGCACCATAAGTCGGCACCTTGATGTTCAAATTGTACTTGTCGATCATCTTTACTAAATATAGATGCACCTGGGTATTCAGCTTCATTTTTTGTGAAGTTGGCACCATAGACAATATTTATTTGTTTTGATTCTTCTTCACTTTTAGCATCTTGGGCTATACCCAAAATTGTGAAAGTTAAAAATAACAAGATGGTCGCGCAAAGGGTTTTCAATCTACTTTTTTTTCAAAAATAGAACATTTTAAAAGAGCGCATAAAACTATTAGCATACATTTAGTAAAGTACTACTGTATCGACTCTGGTTTTTGATTCTTTTTGAATTTTTGACCGAACCCTGAATTGTTGGGTAAGAAGGGATCTTCTAAGGTTACATTTACGCCGTCTGCAGGAATACTATCTTCTTTATCTAATGCCCAATAGATTCCGTTCATTGCAATTTTACGAACAACGGGTAGTTTAAAGTCATATGGATGCCCAAGTGTTGTAAAGAATACTCTTGCTTTTTTACCTGAAGTTCCGGTATAGCTTTTGGTCCATGCAACTGGGTTATTTAAAGAGAACTCTTCTAATTTGCCATCGATTTCATGTTGCGATTTTGTGGAGAGCCCCATAAGAAAAGGCTCACTATCTCCTTGAAGTTTCCAATCGCCACCATCTACATGGTACAACCAGCTGTAGGCTTCGAATTCTGAAAATCCTTTTAAAATTGGGTTGTCAGCATGACCTTCTTTTATTGATATTTTGGTTACAGGAAATTTACCATCATCAAAATGACCATGGTGCGTAATCCATTGTTGACCAAAAACCTTTGCGGGCCAAGCTTCATTGAATTCGGTTAACGTTGAATCATTATCATATTTAAAGGCATGGGTAGATGTTCTAAAACCGACTATTGGTTTGCCAGATTCTACGTAGTCGGTAATATAATCTCGTTCGCCCTTTAGTAGATTTCTAAAACGCATAAATACCACCATTAAATCTGCTGTTTCTAAAGCTTCAAGCCCTGCAATATGATCAGTTCTGTTAGGGTCAATGAAGCCTAAACTATCTACGGAATAGACAACGGTAACTTTTGCACCCAGTTCTCTTTTTGCTAATTTTGCCAACATGGGGAATGATTCTTCTGATCGATATTCTTCTTCACCAGTTACGAAAACAATATGAAGTGGTTTGGTTTCTTCAGTTTTCGTTGCTGTCTTTTCTTTGGCTTTTTTTCCACATGCGGTTAGTATGCTTATAAAGAGTAGTGCTATATATTTTAATTTCATAGGATCTATTTTATGATTATTTATTTCATGGGATGCTCTTCTAATAACTCATCTGGGGTATAAAAACTGTTACGATCCTTAGTTGCTTCTCTGACCTCTTTCACTTTATTGGGGTCAATAACTGATGCCTTGTTGCCAAAGGAATTTCTAACATAAGTAAGAACTGCTGCAATTTCATCATCTTTTAAAAGTCCTTTGAAAGCCATCATAGGTACTTGGCCTTCATATTGATTGCCCATTATATTCATTGGTCCGTAAAGTCCGTGTAATGCTAATTTTATCAATCGTTCTTCATCTCCTAAAACCCATTCTTGACCCACCAAAGTTGGGTAGCCCGCTTTTTGTAAACCTGCGCCACTTTCTTGGTGGCAGGTGATGCAATAGCCTTCTGTTTCGTAAATTTTCTTTCCTTTTGCGAAGACTTCTAAATCGTTTCCTTTTAGGTGCGATGCTAGAATTTGTTCTTTATTTTCTTCAAGAAAGTTACCTGTTAATCTTGTTCCGGCAAAACTGAAAGAATCTTGCATCCATTTGTCTAGAGGATAATTTTTGGCGACTTCCAATATTTCTATACCTTCCGATTTAGGTAACCAAGATGCTGCGGTAATTGCTTCCAATCTAACTCTACCATGGTTATCGGCGGCAGCAGATTTCATCAATTCTTGTGCATTATTTAATTGGTGCCCCATATACCGTACTACTCGAACTGCTGCTGCACGAACTCTATGGTCATCAGATTTTAGTAGTGATTCTAAAAGTGTTGTATCTACTTTGTTCATGCCCCATGAAACCCATAAAGATTCTAGGCGATTGTGGTCATAATTACTATTGTTTTTATCTAAATTATTAACCCAAGTACTTAAATATTTTAAAACTTCATCGGTATTTCGACCTCTTAGCTCGCGACGTGTTCTGTATCGAGTTCGATACTCTGGTAATTTTAAATTTTCGAGTAGCTGTTCTATAGAAGCTCCATCAACTTTGGCGGGTTTTACTAGAGGTCTAGAAGGGTAGGTGATTCTGTAGATTCTTCCATGTACGTGATCTCGTAAAGGGTCGCGTGCATTATGCTGCATGTGCCCGATGAGTACATTGTGCCAATCAACAATATATAATGACCCATCTGGCGCAAATTCCATTTCTACAGGTCTAAAATTAGGATCGGTACTCGTAATTAAATCTTGTCTGTGTTTAGATGTGTAGCCTGTACCATCTTCCATCATTTGATGTTGCTTTAAACCTAAGAACCCGATGGAATTTGCTAATAACATATCTCCTTGAACTTCGTCAGGGAAATGGCTGCTAGATATAAATTCCATTCCAGAAGTTGGTCTAACCCGATGTGCTTCTTCAACCAATTCTTCGGTCAATGGAGATGAAATGCCGTAAATTGGTTTTAAAGAACTCGCCATCATCCAATTTACTGCCGGACCCGAAGTGTGTAAAAAGAAATCTTGTCCCCATTCGTCAAAAGCAATTCCCCACGGATTCGGAATTGCCACTTGTAATGTGCGCTCTAAATGTTTTCGTTGCGGATTGTACCTGTAAAATCCACCATTTGTGGCTCGAACTGGTCCGTATGAGGTTTCAACATTCGTGTGAAGAAATATACCCTCAGACATATAAAATGCTCCAGAAGGATCTGCACAAAATGCCGAAATGGCGTGGTGGGTATCATGGTCATCAAATCCGCTCAGAATTATTTCAACGTTATCGGCCTTGTCATCTCCATCGGTATCTGTGTACAGTTTTAAGTTGGTGCCTTGACTGACATAAACGCCTTCTGGTGAAAATTCAAATCCGATAGGTAAATGTAATTTATCTGCAAATACCGTTTCCTTGTCTGCCTTACCATCATTATCGGTGTCCTCTAAGATAATTATCTTATCATTTGGCTTTGGGTCGCCTGGCTTGTAATGTGGATAAGAGGGCAGGGTAGCGACCCACAATCGACCTTTGTTGTCAAAAGATATTTGTGCGGGGTTAGCCAAATTGGGGAATTCTTTTTCAGAGGCAAATAACTCAACCTTATACCCATTGGGTACGGTCAACGTTTCAATTGCATCTTCTCCATACTTATAATGTAAAAGATCTTCGCCATTTGCTAAATTGTAATTGGTTTTTACAGGAGGTAGCTGAGTTGTTAGGGCATCAGCTGAATTTATATCATAAGTATTGCCTTGAGCGGTAGCCCAAATAGACGAATCTCTTATTGCGGTAAGTTCTCTTGTTTTTTTGATTTCATACGGATAATTATCAGTACCATATGGTGCATGACGTCTTCCAAAAACATGTACTCCGTTCGGTATCTTATAATCATTATGCCAGTAAAAATTCTTTTCGTTGATAGCTTCGTTTGTAGCTATTCTTTTATTTTCAGGTTTTATAGCTTTATTTCCGGTAAGTTCATCAGCTAAAAGTTTAGCGAATTTATCATATCCGGTTTTATTCATTTGAGAGCCATCTATGGTCAAATCTTTATCGGAATTTTGAAACCAAGTTTTTGTTGGGTTAAACACATCTATAAAAGGAACATTGTTAGCCTTACTGACTTCTTTCATCGCATCGGCATACAGGTTTAGATTATCATTTTCTGAGACTCCATTTGGCACATCAACATGGTCTGAAATATCTTCAAAAGCAATAGGCGAAACGATTACTAATTGCGGAGCGGTAACTCCATTATATTTCTGTTTCAACGTATGTTTGATAAATGCATCTAACTCTAACTTGTAATTTTCTACTCCGCTAATGCCTTCAAAAGATTCATTGTAGCCGAAAAAGGCTAAAATTATATCAGTTTCTAATCGTGAAAGCCATTCATCTGGAGTTTCAAAAACTCCTTCGCTACCAGAATTCTGTGCTAATTCTGTCTGAAATTTTTCTGCACCAGGAAAAGCCCATGGGGAAACACGCCCCGAATGCGGACGAAAACCTGGAGTGTCGCCACCATCGCACATGTTTCTTATAATTAATGAATCGTTTGGGTAGCGCAGTTGCAATTCTGTTTCTAAACTTCCATAATTCAACATTCTTGATCCTAAATTATTTCCTATAAAAGCAATAGTGGTATGAGGCTTTATTTGAAGTATTGGCTTTTTGTTTTCGGTGCAACTTTGAACCAATAGAACGCTAATGAGTAAAAGAGCATATCTAAAAATGTTTGTATAGATTGTTGTCATTTTGAGTAAGTAGTTAGCGGTTCGTTCCTTTAATTATACATATAAAAAAACCACTCGAAAGTGGTTTTGAAGTTTTAATAATTGATTTAGAAATTTCTATAATCGCCTGCTAAGAAAGCATTTGCCTCCTCTTCGGCGAATTTTGCATTCTCACTGTCCCAATGTAAAACCTGATTTGGGAACCTGCCGGCAATTACACCAAGTAATATGGTTTCTGTAAGCCTTGATGCGTATGAAAATGGAGCGGTAGTCTTATCTGTGCCTAAACAAGCATCTACAAATTGGTGGTAATGTTTAGGTCCCTCCAAATCATAATCGCGAATTGGTTTATCCATATTATTCACTTTTTCTACTGCTGCTATTTCTGCTGAAATATCTACATATTTACCATCTACTATCTTCTTTGGTAGTTGCATAAAGTGTGGTAGCAATAGTCTACCTTTTTCACCAATGAACATAGCGCCTTGATCTGGTAATGTACCTTCACCTGCAGTTTTGGTTTTCAAAGACATTTTGTCTTCCATAGAATCATCAGAAGTTTCTTTTGAATCTGTTATGTTCTCAGCTCCTGGTAGAATTAAGTCCACATGGTCTTTTGGTGCACCCGGACCATCGTACCAAACCCATTTTAATGTTTCGGTAGTATAATTGGTCTGCGGAAATTCGTAAGTCACAATATTGTTTTGCGGAAAACCGAATCCGTTTGGTTCTCTACATTCGTTTTTAATAGTCATTGGAACTTGAAGGTCTAGGGCGTTATACGGTGTGTCAAAGATATGAACGCCCATATCACCTAAAGTGCCACAGCCATAATCCACTAATTTTCTCCAATTTCCTGGGTGGTAAAAACCTTCTTTATATGGTCTTTCTGCTGAAGTTCCAAGCCATAAATTCCAGTCTAATGATTCTGGTACAGGGTCTGAGCCTGTTGGTTCGGCACCATCATAGCCCCAATCTTTCGGCGACCATGCACGTACTGTATGTACTTTACCAATAATACCCGATTGTATTAGTAAGGTCGCTAGTTTGTAATCGTAAAAGGAATGTACTTGTATTCCCATTTGGGTAACCAAGCCTTTTTCTTCTGCCAATTTGTTCATTGCTCTAGCCTCTGATACATAATGAGTCAATGGTTTTTGGCAATAGACTGGCTTGTTCATTTCCATTGCCATCATTGAAGCAGGGGCGTGTGTGTGATCAGGCGTAGAAACCACAACAGCATCAATTTCATCGCCCATTTCTTTTAACATCACTCTGTAATCGGTATATGTTTTTGCATTTGGATGTAGCTTTTTAGCTTCTGCCAAGTTGTTTGCATCAACGTCGCACAATACGGTTACGTCAACTTTATTATGAGATGAAATTGCCTTTAAATCTTCAGATCCCATATTACCAACACCAATATGCGCAGTACGAAGTCTGGTTAATTTCGTTTCTTCTTTTTTACAGGACCAAAGTCCTGATGGTAATAATACAAATGTGGACAAGGCCGCTGCGTTTTTTATAAAATCTCTTTTGTTCATCGGTGAGGTGGTTATAGTTTTTTAATTTTTATATTTCTAAACCATATTGGGCTAGAATGATCTTGAAAGCCAATAAAGCCAGTTTTGAATTTACCGTAATCTTCACTATTCTTCCATTTGTCTGAATTTTTTTTGGCGTACCAAGCTTCATCCCAAGGTACAAATGACACAACTTTTTTACCGTTTAGCCAATGCTCAACTTGTTCTGGAGTAAAAATGATTCTTGTAGTATTCCATTCTCCGACAGGGTTTAAAATTTTTCCTTCAGGGTCAGCCGCATGCATAGCATAATCAGAAGCCGTTTGTTGAAGGGGTTTTAATTCTTCTGGTTTGTCAGTATAGCCTAAGCTTAAGTTGTAATCGGTTAAATCATGAATATTGGCATAGTTCTCATCGTCTATCAATTGGTACTCTGGTGAAACTTCTGGCGGACTATCATAGCCTTCTTTTAAGTGGTAGAAAATACCGCTATTGCCACCTTTTGGTATTTTCCACTCTACATATAGTTCGAAATTGTCGAATTCTTCTGCACCATAAATAATATCAGTGCCACCGGTGTAGTCTTGCTCTTTTCCTAATTCAGTATCGAATTGTAATTCTCCATCTTTGGCAATCCATCCTGGTGGTAGTTCTTTGCCGTTATAAGCGCGCCAACCTTTGGTGGTGGTACCATCGAATAAAGAAATCCATTTTCCTTTTGTTTGCTGTTCGGTGGTGGCAGGCTCTTCTACTTTTTCTTTAGTTTCTGTTTTGCATGAAACGGCAAAAATCAGTAGAATGAATAGTGTAGCATAAGTAGTTTTTTTCATTCTTGAGAGATGTTGTTTTTAGCTGTTGTTGATTTGTAAAAATTTAAATTTTACATAGTACTGAAATTACAAAAAAAAAGAATGGCGATAAAGGTATTTCCCTATATCGCCATTCCTGTAAGTTGAACAACCTATTCGAGTCGCTAAATGTCTATCTTAAAATCGTCTGAGTTCTATCTGGACCTACAGAAACAATCTTAATTGGCACTTCTAATTCTTTTTCAAGAAATGCTATGTAGTCATTAAGTGCTTTTGGTAATTGACCGGCAGAAGTCATTTTTGTAAGATCTTCTTTCCAACCATCCATTTCTAAATAAACGGGAGTAACATTTTCTGCCTCGATATTATATGGAAAATGTTCTATTTGTTTGCCCTTGTAATTATATGCGGTACAAACTTTTAGTTTTTTGAATCCGCTAAGTACATCGCCTTTCATCATCATTAATTCAGTAACTCCGTTTACACGAACGGCGTATTTTAGGGCAACTAAATCTAACCAACCACAACGCCTTGGTCTACCGGTAGTAGCACCAAATTCATTACCTACGCGACCCATAGTTTCACCATCTTCATCGAAAAGTTCGGTAGGGAAAGGTCCGCTGCCAACTCTTGTCGTATATGCCTTGAAAATACCTTTTACTGCACCAATTTGGTTTGGTGCAACACCAAGACCTGTACAAGCGCCTGCAGCAGTTGTATTTGAAGAAGTCACAAATGGGTAGGTTCCAAAATCAATATCTAATAATGATCCCTGAGCACCTTCAGCCAATATTTTCTTACCTGCTTTTTGTGCTTGGTATAAATATTCTTCGCTATCAATGAAAGTTAATTGTTTTAAATCTTCAACAGCTTTAAAGAAGTCTGTTTCTAACTCGGCAAGATCATACTGAATATCTACATCGTAAAAGCTGATCATTGCTTCGTGCTTGTTCGCTAGGTTACGGTATTTTTCTTTCCAATCGCTTAATTCTAAATCACCGATTCGCATACCATTTCTACCAGTTTTGTCCATGTAAGTCGGACCAATTCCTTTTAACGTAGAACCAATTTTTGCTTTTCCTTTAGATGCTTCAGATGCGGCATCTAACAAGCGGTGCGTCGGTAATATTAAATGTGCTTTTCTTGAAATGAATAATTTAGACTTTACATCTAAATTAAATTTCTTCAATGCATCTAATTCTTTCTGGAAAATAACAGGATCGATAACAACACCGTTACCAACTACATTCACTGCATTTTTATGAAAAATTCCTGAAGGGATTGTGTGTAGTACGTGCTTAATTCCGTCGAATTCTAAAGTATGACCAGCATTTGGTCCACCTTGAAAACGCGCAATAATGTCGTAATCTTGAGTTAATACATCAACAATTTTTCCCTTTCCTTCGTCACCCCATTGTAGGCCTAACAATAAATCTACTGCCATCTAAATATTATATACTTGGTTAGTTCTCTTTAATTTCTTTTTTGCCTGCATCTTTTGCAGGAGTATTTTTAGTCCCGTAAAAATAAAGGGAATGTGTGTTTATCGTAATATCAAAAACTTCTTCGATTGTTTTCTTTATAGTTTGAATTCTTGGATCACAAAACTCCATTACCTCGCCGGTATCGGTTAGAATAACATGGTCGTGCTGACGGTCGAAATATGACTTTTCGTATTGTGCCTGATTTTTACCAAACTGATGCTTGCGTACCAATTTACAATCTAATAAAAGTTCTATGGTATTATATAATGTTGCCCTACTAACGCGATAATTTTTATTCTTCATTTTAATATAGAGTGATTCTATATCAAAATGCTCTTCACTTACATAAATTTCTTGAAGTATGGCGTAGCGTTCAGGTGTTTTTCTATGTCCTTTGTCCTCCAAAAAGGTAGTGAAGACATTTTTTACAATTTCTTGATTTTTATCAGAAGACATATTTACTACATTAATACACAAAGGTACAGTTAAATTTTAATTTCCTTTTTCTAAATACGAGTAACTTTATCAATACCGTTGATGTTCATTAAATTATCGGTCAGCTTTTTTAATACTGCCTTGTTCTTGACCACCACGGTAATTTTACCTTTAAAGGTGCCACCATCTGTACTGAAATTTAAATTACGCATATTTACGTGCATAATATCAGAAATTACTTCTGTAATATCGCTCACTAACCCCATGTTGTCAATACCCGTCATTACAATATCTGCTTGGTATTCTTGCTGAGAAGAATCTATCCATTTCGCGCTAATGATTCGGTAGGCATAATTAGATTGTAAAGAGATAGCATTAGGGCAGTTCTTTTTGTGAACCTTAATACCTTCAGATACACTAACAAAACCAAATACATCATCGCCAGGTATTGGGTTACAGCATAAAGAGAGTTTATATTCTAGCTTTTCTTCTTCTTTACCAAAAACCAACATGTCATACTTAGAGGTAATCTCATCTCTATTGATATCTTCTGGTATCGGCGTTTTACGCATGCGATTTTTGAAGAAACTAATGAACGCATTGCTGTATGATGAAGCAAAATCTTTAAGCATGGCATTGTCTATCGATCCAATACCAACTCTATAAAATAAATCTAAACTTGTTTTAAGCTTAAAGAAGGTGACCATTTTATTTATGGAATCTTCGTTCAGCGTTATTTTTTGTGATTTTAACTTTCTACGTAAAATTTCTTTTCCGTCTTCGGCAACAGATTTTTTCTCTTCCCTTAAAACAGATTTAATTTTTGCTCTAGCCCGTGCTGTTGTAGCATAGTCTAACCAGTTTTGATTTGGTTTTGCTTGGTCAGAAGTGATAATCTCAAGTTGATCTCCACTAGATAGTGTAGTATTCAATGGTACTAATTTACCATTGACTTTAGCGCCTCTTGTGCGCATACCTACTTCGGTATGTATGCTAAATGCAAAATCTAAGGGAGTAGCGCCTTTTGGTAAAGACTTTAATTCTCCTTTAGGCGTAAATACAAATATCTCTTTAGAATAGAGGTTGAGCTTGAATTCTTCAACAAAATCAACGGCATTGGTATTTGCGTTTTCTAATGCTTCTTGAAGCTTGTTCAGCCAAATTTCAATACCCTGTTCTTTTTGGTTACCGTGCTTGTATTTAAAGTGTGCTGCATAGCCTTTTTCGGCTATTTCGTGCATGCGTTCACTTCTGATCTGTACTTCTACCCATTTTCCTTTAGGTCCCATTACGGTGATGTGTAACGCTTCGTATCCGGTAGATTTAGGCGATGAGATCCAATCTCTTAATCGAACAGGGTTAGGGGTGAAGTGATCAGTTACGATAGAATAGATTTTCCAAGCAAGAAACTTCTCGTTTTGTACATCTGACTTATAGATAATACGAATTGCAAACTTGTCATAGATTTCCTCAAAAGTGACATTCTGGGCAATCATTTTTTTACGCATAGAGAAGATAGATTTCATCCTCCCTTTAATAATATAATGAAGTCCCTCTTTTTTAAGTGAATTATCAATGGTATCAGAGAAAGCATCAATATAGGCTTGCTGCTCTTCTTTACTATCTTCTATTTTATCTTTAATAGATTTATAAACCTCTGGCTCGGTATATTTTAAACTTAAATCTTCTAGTTCTGTTTTAATATTATACAGCCCTATTCTATGTGCTAAAGGTGCATATATGTATAAGGTTTCAGAAGCAATTTTTACTTGCTTATGCTCTGGCATAGAATCCATAGTGAGCATATTGTGATATCTGTCTGCAATTTTAATAATGATTACCCTTACATCATCATTTAAGGTCAACAACATTTTTCTGAAATTCTCTGCTTGTTGAGAGATATTCATGTCTTTCTTTAAATGAGATATTTTTGTGAGTCCGTCTACAATACGTGCGACAGTTTCACCAAATATGCGGTCAATATCATCTAAGGTGTATTCGGTGTCTTCTACAACATCGTGTAATAGGGCAGATGCAATAGATACAGCATCTAGACCAATTTCTGATGCTACAATTTTTGCAACCGCTATGGGGTGAAAAATATAAGCCTCGCCCGATTTTCTTCGTTGCGTTTTATGCGCGTCAACAGCTACTTCAAAAGCACTTCGTATTAGTTTTTTATCCTCATCCGTTAGGTTTTGGTAACTAATACGCAGTAATTCTTTGTACTCGTGAGCTATAAGCTTATTTTCCTCTTCTATTGCTGCCTGTGTCATACTAGATTAAAAATAAGATAATCTTATATGATGGGCAACAAAAATTATGCCTTTAAATTACGTATGCGGTCAATAAGTGGAGGATGGGAATAGTGCATAAAAACATATGCAGGATGGGGAGTTAAGTTGCTAAGACTGTTTTTTGACAGTTTTTTTAAAGAAGTCACTAAAGGCAAGGCTGCGTAAGTGGTCTTTGCATAGTCATCTGCTTGGTATTCAAATTTTCTTGAAAAATAATTCATTAGCAACCCGGTGATTTCTGAAATGGGACTATATAAAATTCCAAAACCGATTAATGCGGCATGAAAACTTGGTCTGTCTACACCGATTGCCAAAGAAACTTCTGGGTAATTGATAAATAATGAAAGTATAAATAGCATTATACCTGTAAGTACTATTGATGTTGCTAAATTAAAAATGATGTGTTTTCTTTTATAATGCCCTATTTCATGTGCTAAAACAGCAACAATTTCTTCTTCTTCTAAATCGTTGATTAAGGTGTCATATAAAGTGACGCGTTTTTCTTTTCCGAAGCCTGAGAAATAGGCGTTGGCTTTTGTTGAGCGTTTAGATCCATTAATGACAAAAATATTTTGCAGATCGAAACCTACTTGGGCTGCGTAATTTTCTATTTTCTCTTTTAAGCTACCAGCTTCCAAAGGCTCTTGTTTATTGAACAAAGGCACAATGAGTTTACTGTAGAATAAATTCATGAACAATGTAAAAATAGCTACAAATGCCCAGGTATACACCCAAAAGTTAGTGCCTGCCCATTCAAAAAATAATATGACCAACGATAGAATTACACCGCCAAAAATAATGGTCATTGCCCATTGTTTTAACTTATCAACTATAAATGTAGCTTTTGTGGTTTTGTTGAATCCGAATTTTTCTTCGATTACAAAGGTTTGATAGTATGAAAAGGGAGTGTTCAGAATATCACTTCCTAGCATAATAATACCAAAGAATACTAATGCCTGTATAATAATGTTCTCACTGATATTTTGAGCAATATTATCTACCCAAGCAAATCCTCCGAAAAATAAAAAGGCTAAGATTAATACTAACGAAAAAATGGAGGTAAAAACACCGAACTTGTAGTTGGTTAATTTATATGCTTGTGATTTTTCATATTCTTCAGCATTATAAACGTCATTCAATTCTTCAGGAATAGGGTCTTTAAAGCGTTTTGCATTCAAATAATTCATTACTGTGGCAAGTATGAATTCTGCAATCAAAATGAAAAGGATGCAATAAAAGACGAATGTTTTATCCATATAGTGTAGTTGCAAACGAAAACGGTACTATAAAAAGTATAAATGTTATTTGTTTATTTTTCGCTGACGTTTCGCTTCAAAGATAAGTATTGCCGCAGATACCGAAACGTTCATAGAATCTATTTGACCCTCCATAGGAATTATGATGTTCTGATTGCTGTTTTTTAGCCATTCATCACTTAGTCCCGAATGCTCGGTACCTACTACTATTGCTGTAGGTGCTGTAAAATCGACTGTCGTATAATCTTTAGATGCTGATAGTGCTGCACAGAATATTTGAAATCCTTCTTTTTTTAAATACGATATAATTTCAGTAGTGCTGCCCATTTTTACATTTCTAGAGAATACACAACCCACACTTGATCTAATGATATTGGGGTTGTATAAATCTGTTTTCGGATTGGCAATTAAAACTGCGTCTAAATTTGCCGCATCTGCCGTTCTAAGTAATGCGCCAATATTACCAGGTTTTTCAGGAGCCTCTGCGATAAGAATTAACGGATTTTTAGTCTCGAATTTCAATGTCGAAAGTTGGTGGTCTTTGCTTTTGGCTATTGCTACAATACCCTCGGTGGTATCTCTGTAGGCTATTTTTTTATAAACATCTAAGCTCACTGAGATCAGTTCTTCATTTGTGAATGATCTTAAAATAGCATTTTCATGGGCATTTTCTAGAATATCAGTACAGTATAAAATTGTCTCTATTTTATATTGTGCACCAATTGCTAACTGAAGTTCAAGTAAACCTTCTAACACAAAAAGTCCCGTTTTTTTGCGCTCCCTAGATTTTTCTTTTAAGAGTAAAATCTTCTTGATCAGTTGGTTTTGTAGGCTGCTTATGTGTTTTGTTTCTTGCATGAGATGCAAAAATAGTTCAATTTGGTAAGTCCGTTATATTTTATCGACTAAGCGATTTCAAAAAATTAATAAATAACTGATTGAGATGATGAATAAATTTTACTTTTTAGTTTTAGCCTTGGCTATATCTTCATGTAAAGAAACACCCAAAAAAGAAATGATTACCGATGCTGTTGAAGAAATAGCTATGCAGGTGAACTTAGATAAATACCCTGCTGAATTAAATAAAGTATTTGAAGCTCATGGTGGTTTAAATGCTTGGAAAGGTTATAAAACATTGAATTTTGAAATGCCGAATGAGAAATTCAACGAAGTTCAAACCATCGACCTACAAAAAAGGTTCGATAAAATTTCTACACCAGATTACAAGCTTGGTTATAACGGAGAAGTTTGGCTTTTAGACAACACCGGTAATTATGAAGGCAAGCCAAAATTCTATCATAATTTAATGTTCTATTTCTATGCGATGCCATTTGTATTGGCAGATGACGGAATTAAATATGAAGAAGTTGATGCTTTGGTTTATGACGGAATTTCATACCCTGGGTACAAAATTTCATATAATAATGGAGTGGGAGCGTCTTCTACAGATGAATACTACATTCATTATGATGCAAAAACATATGAAATGAGATGGTTGGGTTATACCATGACCTATTTTAGTGGTGAGCCATCAACAAAAATTAATTGGATAAATTATGCTGATTGGGTAAAGGTTGATGAAGTTTTGTTGCCAAATTCTATTACATGGCATAAGGTTGAAGAGGGCAAAGTTATAGAAGCGGCTAAAACGGTAAATTTTGAAAATGCTAGTTTATCTACAGACCCTAAACCCCTTGAATTTTATGCTGCACCTGAGAATGCAGTAATTGTGGAGTAAGGCTTTTCTCAAAATCATATAATTTTTTTAAAATAGGTGCCATTTTTATGGCACCTTATTTTTTATACCTAACTTGGAATTTATCTAATATAAAAGGGATATGAATGTACTTTTTTTTGGCATTACAAAAGATATTGTAGGTAGCTCTGAAATCAGTTTTTCTGATGAATTTAAACCTGTAAACGTTGCCGAATTAAAAAAACAACTTATTGAATCATACCCTGAATTTTCTAAATTGAATTCTTTGGCAGTAGCTGTAAATAGTGAATATGCTGATGATAATGTACTATTGAACGGCAATGAAGAAATTGCCATTATACCACCAGTAAGCGGAGGCTAATGAAGAAAGTAATCGAAATAGTTGATGTAATTGATACTGCTAAGGTTTATGCTGAATTAAGCGATGCCAATAGTGGCGGAATCTGTGTTTTTGTGGGTGCCGTACGTGAGTTTACAAACAATGAAGAAGTAGTTGCTTTAGAGTTTGAAACCTATAAGGCAATGGCGTTAAAGGAAATGGATAAGATTGCCGATACAGCTATGCAAAAATGGCCATTGAATAAAGTGGTCATGAGGCATGCCGTAGGTGAAAAAGGTGTAGAAGAACCAGTAGTGGTTGTAGGTGCATCATCTGCGCATAGAGATGCTTGTTTTGAAGCATGCAGGTTTTTAATTGATACCCTAAAAGAAACTGTACCTATTTGGAAGAAAGAGAAATTTAAGAATAAAACGGTGTGGGTTTCTGCGCATCCGTGAGTATTTGAGAGAAAAGAAATTAGAAGTTAGAGAAAAGAATTAAGAAAATAGAAAAGAGAGAGGAGAGGATTTGAACTTGACTCTTGAACTTGAACTTGAACTTTATTTTGAGTTTGTTTTTTGAATTTGAATTTGACACTTGAACTTAATTTTGTATTTCAATTGGTAATGAAAGTATGTTAATAGACAACCATAATAGAGCAATAAATTACTTGAGGTTAGCGGTTACAGACCGTTGCAATCTGCGTTGTAATTATTGCATGCCAGAGGAGGGAATCAATTTTGCTAAAAATGACAAATTGTTTACCATAGATGAGTTGGTGAAATTAAGTGAGATAGTGGTATCTCAAGGCATAGATAAAATACGAATTACTGGTGGTGAACCTTTTGTTCGCAAAGACTTAATGGTTTTATTGCGAAGCTTATCAAAGTTAGAAGGGTTAAATGATATTTCAGTGACTACGAATGCAACCTTAATTGGTCCGCATATAGATGAATTGAAAGAACTTGGTATTAAGAATATTAATGTAAGTATGGATGCCATTAATCGTGAGACTTTTGAGCGTATTACTCGCCGCGATCATTATGATGTGGTGTATAACAACATGATTCGCTTAATCACCGAAGGCTTCAATGTTCGTATTAATTTCATTGCTTTAGAAGGTCAGAATACAGATGATATTCTGCCTATGCTAGAATTGACTAAGCACTACAATGTATCGGTTCGTTATCTTGAAGAAATGCCTTTTAATGGTGGGTCAAAAGAATTTCAAACTATAAAATGGGATTTTAAGACCATTCTTGAACATATTAGAGGAGCACATCCTAATTACTATAAATTAGAATCTCCAAAAACATCAACATCCATAAATTATAAGATTCCTGGTTTTAAAGGGACTTTCGGAGTGATTCCTTCTTTTAGTAGAACGTTCTGCGGAAGCTGTAATCGTTTAAGAATTTCTGCAACAGGTGATGTAATTACGTGTTTATATGCCAAAGCAAGTGCGAATCTTAGGGATATTATGAGAGCTGATGATGTGGAAGAAAATATCAAAAAAGAAATTTTAAAGGCTGTTGGCAGTCGTGCTAAAACAGGTTTTGAAGCACAAGAAAAATATAAAGACGTTTTTAGTAATTCAATGACTTCAATAGGAGGATGATGCAGAAGAAATTATCACATATAGATGAATCTGGGAATGCTATGATGGTAGATGTTTCTCAAAAAATAGTTTCGGTAAGAACAGCAATTGCTAGTGGAACGATAAAATTTCCATCAGAGGTTTTTAAATCTTTATCGGATCAAGATTTTGTTGGTAAAAAAGGAAGTATAGTACAAACGGCTGTTATTGCAGGTATACAAGGTGTAAAGAAAACAGCAGAATTGATTCCGTTGTGCCATCAAATAAATTTATCAAAAATCAATGTTGAAATTGAACCAGGTATAGATGCTTTTCAAATTACATGTACGGTAAAATGTAATGAAAAGACAGGTGTGGAGATGGAGGCCTTAACGGGAGTTTCAATTGCTGCATTAACCATCTATGACATGTGCAAAGCACTTTCGCAAGACATCGTAATTGGTGCAATTCAATTAGAACAAAAAACAGGAGGGAAAAATGATTTCCAACGCTAAGTTATACGGATTGGTGCTTTCAGGAGGTAAAAGCACAAGAATGGGTGAAGATAAAGGTTTGATTACGTATCATAACCTACCACAACGAGAACATTTATACCATTTGTTAAGTGAGGTGTGTTATCAAACATTTCTAAGTATTCGTAAAGATCAAGAGAGTGAGATTTCCAATTCGTTTAAAACTATTCTAGATCAAGATGAATTTCGTGGTCCTTACAACGGACTGTTATCTGCTCATAAAGCACACCCAGAAGCTGCTTGGTTGGTATTGGCATGCGATTTACCATTGATGGATAAAAGGGCACTTGAAGAATTAATAGCTGCAAGAAACTCAGATAAGATAGCGAGTGCATTTGCCGATGCTGAAGATCCCCTACCAGAACCACTTTGTGCTATTTGGGAACCAGAAGCTTTAAAACAATCTGTTGAATACTTGAAAGCAGGTAACGGATCTTGCCCAAGAAAATTTTTAATTAATTCAGATGTCAATTTGGTGTTTCCAAAACAGAAAGAAGTATTGCTCAATGCCAATTCAAGAGCAGAATATGAAGAAGCGCTACTTAAAATAGCACTATGAACCAAGATCGTTACCAAAGACAAATCACCTTAGCCGGATTTGGAACCGAAGGTCAACGGAAACTAAGCCAAGCAAAAGTACTTGTAGTAGGTGCTGGCGGACTCGGAGTTCCGGTTCTTACCTATTTAAACGCCATGGGCGTCGGTACTTTAGGTATTGTTGATGCTGATGTAGTTTCATTATCCAACCTTCATCGTCAGGTTTTGTTTACCGAAGATATGGTGGGTATTCCGAAAGTGATTGCTGCTAAAAATCAATTGGCTGCACAGAATTCTAGTACACAAATACATACGCATCAAACTTTTTTATCGGTCGCTAACGCACTTGATATTATTAAAAATTATGATATCGTTATTGATGCTACCGATAATTTCCCTGCGAGATATTTAATTAATGATGCCTGTGTAATTGCAAATAAACCTTTTGTTTATGGTGCGTTACATTCTTTTGAAGGTCAGGTGAGTGTTTTTAATTATAAAGGCGGACCAACATATCGTTGTTTGTTCCCGTCCATCCCAGCGGCAGATGCGGTTCCTAATTGTAATGAGAATGGCGTATTGGGTATTTTGCCGGGTATCGTTGGTAATTTTCAAGCCTTAGAAGTAGTAAAGATTATTGCAGAAATGGGAGAGGTGCTGTCGGGAGTTCTATTGCTGTTTGATACGCTTACTCAACGAACACAACAAATGAAGTTCAAGTTGCAGCCAGGTAATAACGAATTTAAAACTCTTGCTACAAGTTATGAGTTTGACTGTGAACTTCCTTTGAAATCAGTAGAAGCTGAAGAGTTTAATACTATTCTGATTGAACAGGCTGTTGAGCTAATTGATGTGCGTACAGTAAAAGAATTTCAAAGACAACATTTAAAAGAGGCCAAACATATACCTTTAGGTGAATTAATCAATAGAGTGGCTGAGGTTGATTTAGAAACTACCGTTTATATAATTTGCCAATCTGGTGTACGAAGTAGAAAGGCGATTGTTCAGTTACAAGAATTATTCCCAGGTAAAGATTTTGTCAATGTTACCGGTGGTATGAACCAGATGAAGAATTATGTTGATACCTATTGAGCAATTGGTGTTTTTATGCATCGGGTTTTTCATCATTGCCACCTTGTATTCTTCTGTGGGATTTGGTGGTGGCTCTAGCTATTTGGCATTATTGACTCTTGTTTTAACTAGTTTTTTTGCCATCCGATCTATTGCATTGGTTTGTAATTTGGTGGTAGTTTCAGGCAGTACATATCTGTATTTAAAAAATGGTCATGCAAAGCTTAAAGATTTTCTTCCCTTTGTTTTGGCGAGTATTCCGTTAGCATATATAGGTGCAACATTCCGATTAAAAGAAAGTGTGTTCTTTATAATTTTAGGATGCTCACTTATTCTTTCCGCCCTGTTCTTGGCTGTTCAGACATTTGAAATTAATAAGTCAAAAAAGGAAGTGGAAGATTATCCAAATTACTTGAGCTATGTTCTTGGTGCAGGAATCGGATTTTTATCAGGGTTAGTAGGCATCGGTGGAGGTATATTTTTAGCTCCCGTTCTGAACCATTTACGATGGAATAAAGCTATAAAAATAGCTGCTCTTGCCAGTTTCTTTATTTTAGTGAATTCGGTTTCCGGTTTATTCGGATTGATAACAAGCGATTCATTGTCATTACCATGGCGAGAAACTAATTGCTTGGTTATGGCGGTGCTTCTTGGCGGACAGTTAGGTATTCGCATCAGTCTTAAAAAACTATCGGCAAATGGTATTAAAAGGGTTACAGCTTTATTAGTATTTGTAGTAGGTATACGAGTATTATTGGTTAATGGTTTAGGCTTGTTTTAAAATTTCAAATAATATAGCATCAATTCTTCAAGAGTAAAATTTATAATCGTTTTACCTTTAAATCTATGATAACATTTAAAGAAGCATTTCAAAAAGTATTAGATCATCCTCTGGACTTAGGTATAGAGATCGTTTCGCTTATGGATAGCTTAAATAGAATATTGGCAGAAGATATTTATGCCGATAGAGATTTCCCTCCGTTTGATCGTGCCACCAAAGATGGTATTGCCATTCAGTATTCAACTCTCGTTAATAATGGTCACCTTTTCACAATTGAAGGTGAAGCTGCTGCAGGTGTAGTTCAACAAGTTTTAACAGATAAAAACAATTGTTTAGAGGTAATGACGGGTGCTGTAGTGCCAGAAAATTGCGATACTGTTATTATGTATGAGCACATCACTATTGAAGATGGCAAGGTTTCCCTTAACGAGAATGTAGTAAAAGGTCAGAATATTCATTACCAAGGTAGCGATGAAAAAGCAGGTGCGCTTCTTTTATCCAAAGGAAAAAAAATTACTCCGGCAGAAATAGGAGTAATGGCTACTGTTGGTAAAGCCACAGTAAAGGTTATGGGTAATCCTAAAGTTTGTACCATAGCTACGGGTAATGAATTGGTTGCCGTTAACGAAACTCCTAAATCACACCAAATACGAAAATCGAATATGGTGACTATTGAAGCGGCATTAATGAATTCTAAAATTGACGCCAGTTCTCTTCATTTGTTAGATGATAAAATAAAAATTGAGCGAGAACTAGAAAAAGCTTTACAGAATAATAATGTGCTGTTATTGAGTGGCGGAGTATCAAAAGGGAAATTTGATTTTATACCCGAAGTAATGGAGTCGCTGGGAGTTGTAAAAGTGTTTCATAGGGTTCTACAGCGACCAGGTAAGCCATTTTGGTTCGGCATTCACCCAAAACTGAAAACGGTTATTTTTTCTTTTCCAGGAAATCCGGTTTCTACATTTGCTAATTATCACCTCTATTTTTTACCATGGCTACAGACCTCGTGGGGACTTCCATTAGATAATTCGTATATTAAGCTAAGTGCAGCAATTAAAATAACACAGCCGCTAACCAGATTTATTCAGGTTAGTACGGAAGTAAAAGATGGAATATTTTGGGCTACGCCCGTTGTTGAAAATGGTTCGGGAGATTTAACCAGCTTGGCAAAGGCAGACGGTTTTATTTGTCTTGAACCAAGAGATGAAGATTATGAAGTAGGTGAGGTAGTACGCTTTGTAAAGATCAGATAGTAACCAATTAAATTTTTTTATATGAGTCCAGTGTTAAAGAATATTTTGGCGGTCGTAGCCGGAATTGTTGTTGGTAGCATAGTTAATATGGGAATTATTATGATCAGTGGTTCTATTATTCCGCCACCAGAAGGCGGAGATATTACAACTATGGAAGGGCTAAAGGCTTCTATGCACTTATTTGAACCCAAACATTTTATTTTTCCGTTTCTTGCCCATGCCTTAGGAACGTTGGTGGGTGCAGTTATAGCAACAAAAATTGCTGCTACAAGAAAAATGACTATGGCATTACTTGTTGGTTTGTTTTTCTTAATAGGTGGTACAGCAAATATTGCAATGCTCGGCGGACCAATGTGGTTTACTGCCTTAGATATTATAGTAGCTTATTTGCCTATGGGATATCTAGGATATATGCTTGCTAAAAAATAAATGCTAACTTATTTTATAAAAAGAGGCTGTCTAAAATGTTAGACAGCCTCTTTTATTATACCAACTTAAAAAGTTTATTTTCCTTCGTACTTGCCCATGTAGCGTTTCCAAAGCTCCGTTTGGTGTGTTTCTAAAGAAACTGTTCTACCGTCTATAAACACATGTGTTACCTGATTTCCAGCCATATCTAAAGCATCACCTTTAGATATAAAAAGGGTTGCGCTTTTACCATTCTCTAACGTTCCATAGAGGTCATCGATACCTAATATTTTAGCTGTATTACCGGTTAAAAGTTGAACAGCTACTTCTTTATCTAGACCCTGTTGTACAACTTGCCCAGCATAGAAAGGTAAGTTTCTAGTCTGAAAATTTTCTGCATCTGAATTTTGAATAGCTACCATTAATCCTGCATCTACCAATAATTTAGGGAGCTTATAAGGTAAGTCGTAGTCATCATCATCGAATGTAGGGAGATTATGAGTGTACTGAACCAGTACAGGAATATTGTTGCTTTTTAAAAACTCGGGGATTTTATAAGCTTGGTAGCCACCAATTAAAACCACTTCTTTGGCGCCATTAGATTTTAAAGTGTTGATAGCATCTATAATCTGTTTTTCATCATCTGCATGCACATATAGTTTTTGACTGCCATCAAATACACCTTTCATTGCTGCGTAAGCAGGATTTACCTCTTTAGGAGTAGATTTCCCATAAGCTTCAGCATTTTTGAAAAATGTAACTACTTCTTCCATTTGTTTAGCATAGTCTTTATTTGGTTGATACCCTGGTTCTTCACCTGCCCACCAACGACCTTCTTTAAAAGTTGTTGGCCAGTTTAAATGAATACCATCATCTACTTTAATAGCAGCATCTTCCCAGTTCCAAGCATCAAACTGTACAATGCTGGAGGTACCAGAAATACGACCACCAGTTGGGGCGATTTGTGCGATTAAAACTCCATTTGGGCGCATACTCTCTACTACTTTAGATTCCGCATTATAAGCGATTAAACTTCGTACGTGCGGAATAAAATCGCCTATTTCATCTTCATCGTTCGATGCTCTAACGGCATCTATTTCTACTAAGCCTAATGTTTTGGCGGGGGCAATGAAGCCTGGGTAAACATGTTTACCGGTTGCATCGATTACTTTTCCTTTTCTCGCAATCTTCAATTTTGAATCGCCTACGAAAGTAATTTTTCCGTCTTCGAACATAATTAAAGAACTTTCAATTACTTCGCCGTTACCCAAGTGTGCAGTTGCACCTTCAATAGTAATAGCTTCGGTCTGTTTAGCACCGGGTGTTTGTTGTGCCATAGTCGGTATGACCAAACCTAGGGCTATGATTAATATTATGAATTTTTTCATGTGTATTATTTTATATTTTTGAACTATTGCTTGTGGAATTATAGACTATCGCAAGTGAAATCTTTTTTCACACTTTGTTTCGGACCTTGTGTTTTTTTACCGCCACTTTTTTCTTTAAGCATCATCGTAACCAATTCGTTTCTTTCCTTCTTAATGGTTTCACGATTTTTCTTATCGGTTTCCAAATCGAAATAGGTAACACCATCGATCATTGTTTTTTCAGCTTTCGAGTATACTGAAAGCGGACTGCCAGACCATAATACCAAATCGGCATCTTTGCCTTCTTTAATACTACCTACACGATTATCTAAATGTAAAAGTTTTGCAGGGTTGATAGTTACCATCTTCCAAGCTTCCAATTCTGTCATGCCACCATACTTAATAGTTTTAGCAGCTTCTTGGTTTAACCTTCTGATCATTTCGCGGTCATCACTATTAATTGCAGTAACAACACCTTGCTGTTGCATTATTGCAGCATTGTAAGGTATGGCATCGTTCACTTCAAACTTGTATGCCCACCAGTCGCTGAAGGTACCAGCGCCAACACCGTGTTCTGCCATTTTATCTGCAACTTTGTAACCTTCTAAAATATGTGTGAATGTATTAATTCTGAATCCGAAATGTTCGGCTACTTTCATCATCATATTGATCTCACTTTGTACATAAGAGTGGCACGAAATAAAACGCTCTCCGTTTATGATTTCTGCCAATACTTCCATTTCTTCATCATATCTATATGGCTCTCCATTTTTCTTTTTGGAGTCATATTCTTTAGCTCTTTGAAAGTAGTTCATGTACATCTGTTCAACACCCATACGTGTTTGAGGAAAACGAGAGAAGCTACCCCAGTTACTTTGTTTTACATTTTCGCCAAGGGCGAATTTGATAAACTTTGGCGAGTTGTCATAAATTAATCCGTCTGCTTCTTCTCCCCATTTTAATTTCAATATGGCAGATCGACCACCAATTGGGTTTGCAGATCCGTGCAATAACTGTAAAGAAGTTACCCCACCGGCAAGTGAGTGGTAAATACCCATGTGTTCTGGGTCTACTACATCTTCCATTTTAACTTCAGCAGTACTATTTTGTCCGGCTTCGTTTACCGCCAAAGCTGCAATATGGCTATGTTCGTCAATAATACCTGCAGTTAAGTGCTTTCCGGTTGCGTCGACTACGGTTGCACCGCTGGCACTTAAATCTTTTCCTATCTTAACTAATTTACCATTTTTTACAAGTACATCGGTATTTTCTAGAATACCAGCTTCTTCGCTTGTCCATACGGTAGCGTTTTTGAATAATGTATTTATTGCCTTTGGTTTAGATGCGAATCCGTATCCTACATTAGGGAAGGTCACTGGCATTACTTTAATCACGTCTTCTTTTGTATCTTTTTCAGCTTCCTTTTCTGTAAATGATTTTGATTTTGTGGCCGTAAATTGAGATTCTGTACCATCTGGCAATACCAAACGACCCGATAAATTGTCTGATGCTTTAGTAACCGCACCAATCATTCTATATGTTTTTTCACCTTTATCGGTCGCAAATGACATCGTAACCCAGTTGTCATCGTATGCAATTTTAGAAGTCAATTTGGTCGTGTCTTGCTTTACTTCGATAGCCGGTTTTGAAATTTCACCTGTTATAGAAACATTATACGATTTGCCTTGAACTGTTAAACTATAATCTCCACGAATATCTTTTGAATCCATTGAATTGACAACACTTTTTGTACCCTGTACCCAGTTTTCGTAAAGAGTAGTAGATGTATCAAAGACATCACCAGAAGTAATTAAGAAGTTAGCAAGTGCACCAGTTTTTAAAGAACCAATTTCATTTGATTTTCCTAATATTTGTGCAGGAACAGTCGTTAAGGCTTCTAATGCTTTGGTAGATGAAAGTCCGTATTCAATGGCTTTCATTAGCTTTTCTTTGAAATTAGCAGGTGATTTTAAATCATGGGTAGTTAATGAAAATTGAATTCCGTTCTCTGCTAATACTTTCGGATTGGATGGTGCCTGATTCCAATAACGCATATCTTGTAAAGAGATATAGCCAACAGCATATGGGTTAGAAACATCGTACGCCTCTGGAAAGTTTAGCGGTAAAATATATTTGGCATTGGTAGCCTTTATTTCTTCAATACGTTCAAATTCATTACCACCACCTAAAATAGTATATTGTATTCCGTTGGCATCACCGACCTTATCGGCACGTAAATCGTTAGATTTATCTTTAGCTTCGAAAATTTGAACTAAGTTTTTATTACTGTTCAATGCTTCTAACGACAAATCTTTTGTAGTCGCATTGCCTTTTGCATACCAGTCTGCATCGCTATACATTTGCCTTAATAAAGCTAAAGTACCCATTAATGAACCAGGGTAAGATTGCCCTTTAGCTATACTTCTGCTCAATGAAAAATACTGTGCAGAACGGTCATCTAAAATTCTATTTGCATTAGTTCCGTTTCCGTTTAAAGCGATTAGAACACCGGTACCTCTGGCGATACCATCTTGAATGTGAGAGTTAACGACACCAAAACCTGCATCACGTAGCACTTTTGCTTCTTTGTCATCATAAGTGAATTTTTCGACTGCCTTATTCTCTGGCATAATATGGTCGTTCCAGTAATAGCCTTCACGCGATGGTTCGTACTCGGTAGATCTTCCTCTGCCCGGTTTTTTCTTAGCTTGTTCTACTCCGAATTTAGAATATACATCAATAAAAGATGGGTAGATAGATTTGCCTTGTAAGTCAATTACAACAGCATTTTTCGGAATGGTAACAGTACTTGATGCACTTACAACTTTGCCATGTTGAATCAATAAAGTTCCCTTCTCAATTACTTGTGTAGGGGTAACAAAGATTTTCGCATTTGTAAAAGCCGTATAATTGTTTTCATTGACTTTTACCCCGGCGTTTTCTGGGAAATAATCTTGAGCAGTTAAAAATGAGCCATACCCGAGTAGGCATAGCGCAAAAATTAGTTTTTTCATTATGTTTGGTTTGAATTAGTGTTTTAAAAATACTCGGATTCTGCAGTAAAATTGGTCTCTTTCACTTTTGTTTAACAGTTCAGCAGATCGTTATTACGAATAGTTATTATTTTCTTAAAATATTATAGGAAGAGCAGTGATAATACATTTAGAATACGAAGTTCTAACCTTGTTTTAAAGTGGATGATCTTTATGGTAGGCAACTAAAAATAAAACAACGGCACTATAACTTTTTATACCTTCGGTTTGATTATTAGCTTTTAGAAAAGTATCGAATATTGATTTGAAAACAGGTTCCATAGGGTTTTCGTAAGAATTCCAGAATATGGACATTTCTTGAAAATTGTTTTTTACACCAGAATTTAATAGTAACATCAATCTATCAAAATCTTCGTTATCAGTGCGTCTTACATCATTTAAACAATATCCTAAAGCATAGGCATATGCTGCATATTTGAAATATACATCTTCATTATTCGACGTTACCAAGTAGCCGATAAAATTTGTTTCGTTTTCGGCGGAGTATCCTAATTGATGACCCACTTCATGACCTGCAACAAAGGGAAATCTGAAGTTAGGCAGTAAGTCATTTACTTGAGCCTCGTTCGTAAACGGATTTAAATATCCGGCGTAGCCCATATATGTTAATCCGGTACTGAACGATGATTTTTTTATACTAGGTCTATCATATGCCAAAAACGGATGTATTGTTTTTAAATGATCATAACCCTGTATTGTTTTATTAAAAATTTCTTTCTGAGAATACGGAATCTTAACGGCTAAACTGGAGTCTTTTGTAATTGTAAATTGAGATTCGTTGGTTTTGCAAATTAATCGTTCTGTGAATTCTAACAAATCTTGATAATCTTTATTAGGAACTAACTCTAATTTTTTAGCTAGCGGTTCTCTATAATAATTCATACCCCACATTACATGAAATGTGAAATAAGTAACAGAGAGCACCATAGCTATATTATGTAGAAACTGAAGCTTATGTTGCCAAATATAATTTCTGTTCTTAATAAGGTAAACAAGCGCAAGAATAAGTAAAACGAAGTAGAGAATGTCACCAACTGAAAAGGGCAGCCACCCGAAGAGCAGTCTAAAGAATTTAGAAATAACGGGGTACAACCCAGTACTGTAATACTGTTCAACTAAATCTGGTCGTGTACCTAGCCATTTGACGATAATGATTTGGGGAATCAATGAAATTGCAATGGCATTCTTAAAAGATATCTTCATTATCTCAAAAATAGCGAAATCCTTTTTCTATCAGTATTTTTGTCGGCACTAACCGTGAAAAATAATGTATGGATATTAAAAAATTGGAGCCAACGGCTGTTTGGAAGAATTTTTCAAGATTAAACGCAGTACCTAGGCCCTCTAAAAAAGAGGAAAAGGTAATCAGTTTTATGTTAGAATTTGGGAATGCCCTTGGCTTAGAAACTTTTTCTGATGCTATTGGTAATGTTATCATAAGAAAACCTGCTACCAAAGGCATGGAAAATAAGAAAATGATAACGCTGCAGAGTCATCTAGATATGGTGCACCAAAAAAATGCAGATACCGTATTTGATTTTGATACCCAAGGTATAGAAATGTATATTGATCAAGATTGGGTAAAAGCTAAGGGTACCACTTTAGGTGCTGATAATGGTATGGGCGTAGCTGCAATAATGGCACTTTTAGAAAGTACAGATATTCAACACCCTGCGCTTGAAGCCTTATTTACCATTGATGAGGAAACTGGTATGACCGGTGCTTTTGAGTTGAAAGCCGGAGTTTTACAGGGTCAAATTCTTTTGAATTTAGATACGGAAGAAGATGATGAAATTGACATAGGTTGTGCCGGTGGTATTGATGTTACGGCAAAGAGAAACCATAATGAAAAAGACGGAGCCCATGGTGATGCCGGTATAAAGATTACGGTAAAAGGTTTGAAAGGCGGACATAGTGGTATGGATATTCATAAAGGGTTGGGTAATGCCAATAAAATTATGAATCGATTACTTTATTTAGGACTTGATTTTAATGTTCGTATTAGTTCATTAAACGGCGGAAGTCTAAGAAACGCGATACCAAGAGAAAGTGTTTGTAAATTAAATGTTGGTAGAAAGCACGTTGATAAATTCTTAAAGAAAGTTAGTAAGCTTTCTGAAGCGATAAAGGCAGAGTTGAGTGTTCAAGAGCCTAACTTACAAATAGAATTAGCTGATATTAAGCCTTCTAAAAAAGTAATGGGTCTAGGTACTCAAGAAAAATTGATTAAGGCTGTTTATGCAGCACATAACGGAGTTTACGCGATGAGTGGTGCTATTGCTGATTTGGTAGAGACGTCAAATAATATAGCCATTGTAAAGGTTGAAAAGGGAGAAATCAAGATTGGTTGTCTAACTCGTTCATCGGTTGATACTGCAAAGTTAGATTTAGCGAATTCTTTACGTTCTGTTTTTGAAATTAGTGGTTTTGATGTAACATTTAGTGGATCATACCCTGGGTGGAATCCGAATCCGGATTCTGAAATACTTTCTGTTGTGAAAGCTACATATATAGATTTGTTTAAAGAGCAACCAAGAGTTGTTGCTTGTCATGCAGGTTTGGAATGTGGAATTTTAGGTCAGAATTATCCTGATGTAGATATGGTGAGTTTTGGACCTACAATTCTTGGAGCTCATTCACCAGATGAAAGAGTGAGTATTTCATCTGTTCAGAAGTTTTGGAAACTACTTTTAGAAATATTAAAGAATACAAATTAGAATTACAGGTATAAAAAAAAAGCCCTTTAGTGAAAACTAAAGGGCTTTTTTTATTTGGGAATATTATTCGGTTATTCCAGTAATTTCTAAATCGAAAATTAAATCTGCATCTGGTGGAATTGGACCGCCACCTTGTGGACCATATCCTAAATGAGACGGAATGAATAAACGAACTTTATCGCCAACTTTCATCGTTAAAAGTCCTTCTCTAAATCCTGCAATTAAACGAGATTCGGGAGAGTAATCCATTGGTACTGGCATGTAGCCGCCACCTTGTTGTCTTTTGATGTCGAACATACCATATTTTTGAGCAACTTCTTCATAGTTACTGTCAAATAAAGTACCGTCCATTAAATAGCCTGCATACATAACATTGACTTTTTGACCAACCTTAGGTTTTTCACCGTCTCCGTTTTCTAAAGTTAGTACTTTAAGTCCAGAAGGTAAGGTAGTAGCTTTTGCTTTTTGAGCTTCGGTAGAAGAAGCGAATTCAGCTTTTATTTTTTGAACTTCAGCTAATTTTTCAGCTTTCTCTTTTTCAATAGCAGCAAGTCTATCTTCTTCACCATCAAAATAATCGGTCATGATTTTTACAGCATCGAACTTACGTGCTTCTTTACCGTTTCTAATGATTTCTACTGTAGTCATCGTAACTGGTTCTACTGGCTTATTACCAGCGCCTACTGCAACATTTGCAATAGAATCAACCACATCCATACCTTCTACAACCTCACCAAAAACGGTGTGCTTGTTATTTAACCAAGGCGTTTCTTTATGAGTGATGAAAAACTGGCTACCGTTAGTTGTTGGGCCAGAGTTTGCCATTGAAAGTATACCTTTTTTATCATGTACTAATGAATCATTGAATTCATCCATAAATTTATAACCTGGGTTTCCGGTTCCTTGACCTAATGGGTCTCCACCTTGAATCATGAAATCTTTCATAATTCTGTGAAATATTAGTCCGTCATAATATTTTTTGCCTTTATATTCTTCGCTAACAAAGGTATTTGTTCCCTCTGCTAAAGAGATAAAGTTAGCAACTGTAACAGGAGTTTTATCTTGCTCTAAACGAACAATAATATCGCCTTTAGATGTTTTGATATCGGCAAACAAACCGTCTCCTAAATCGGCTCTTTTTCCGGTTTTGCAGCTGGCTAATACTAAGGCTATAACTGCAAGCAAGTACATTTTTTTAATCATAATGGTCATTTTAATTTACTGTGTTGTCTTCTTGTTTTTCTATTTGTAAAATTGTAATTGTAGATTTAATAGGCACATTGCTTCCTATTTTATTTTCATCGCCATGGTAACCATAAGCAATCGATGACGGAAAAAGAAAAGTGGCGCGTTCATTAACTTTTAACATCTTTACGGCATCCCTAAGACCTAAAAAAAGCTCTTGCTTATCTACTTTATAGGTAACTACACCAATTTCTTCTTTCGAGTAGATGGTGTCGTTTTCTAAGGTTAATATATCATAGCTGAATGCTACTAAATCTCCTGTTTTAGGTGTGTAATTGCTTTCTTCATTTACCGTTAAGTAATGATACCATGATCCAGAATTACTGTGCGAGTAGTGTTTTAAAGAATCTAATTTTATAACTTCTTGAATTTTATTTTCTTCGGCTTCCAATAGTTTGCGGCTTCTTTCTATAGAAGCCTTAAAGAAACTTCCGCTTTTTGTTTGAATGGGTTTTCTTGGTTCAGGTCCATCGCAACTAACGACCAAAATAGCTAAAAATAAAAATGAAATTAATCTCATGATTGTAATTGATTCTTATATAAAGGTAGTAGCGATGTAAATTTGGTAATAGTTTCCTCTAAATTATCATCACTTTTTCCGCCAGCGGCATTTGTATGTCCGCCGCCACTAAAATGTTTTCTTGCGAAATCATTTACCGAAAATTCTCCGACTGATCTAAAAGAAATTTTATAAATACCTTCTTCTCTATTTTCTATAAATATGACGGCAAATTTAATACCATCTAAAGTTAACCCGTAGTTTACAAAACCTTCGGTGTCTCCTTTTTGATAGTTATAGGTGTCTAATTCGTCTTGACTCATTGTAATATAGGCCGTAGAATACTCTTCTAGTATGACCATATTCTTCAATGCGCAACCCAATAAATGTAGTCTACTCGGAGAATTAGTGTCATATATACGGTGATGAATTTCTGTTCCTTCAGCACCTTTATCCATAAGATTGGCAATGACTCTATGTGTATTACTTGTTGTAGCGGCAAATTTAAAAGAACCAGTGTCGGTCATAATACCGGTATATATACAATTCGCCATTTCTGGGGTAATACTGTTCTCATCGCCTAATTGATTGATCAGTACATACACCATCTCGCAAGTAGAGCTCATTTTTACATCTGAGTACATGATCTTAGCGTAATCTGATGGCTCTTGGTGATGGTCTACCATTACAAAAGTAGCCTTTGCAGATTCTAATATCTCGCTCATTTGACCAACACGACCTAGGTGGTTAAAATCTAATGTAAATATGATATCAGCATTATTAATGCATGCTTTGGACTGCGAATTTTCTTTTTCAAAATTCAAGATTTGCTCTGAGCCTGGCATCCATTTTAAAAACTTCGGATAGTCGTTCGGTGCAACAATACTAGCTGTATGACCGGTATTAACCAAATAATGCCAAAGTGCCAATGTTGATCCAATAGCATCTCCATCGGGATTCTTATGTGGTATAATCGCTATTTTCTTTGGTGAAGAAAGTAGCTTTTTAAGCTCGTTTAGGTGCTCTAAATTCATGGCGGCAAAGATACAATTTAATAATATAGGCTTTAAAACGAAAGCCTTAATTTTACCCAGACTTAACTATCTCATATGAAAATTACGTACTTTTTTATCGCTACATTCTTATTGGTGGGGTGTTCTTCAAATAAAATACCAATTGAAAATGAATCTGCCAAGCCCGATTTTACCTTGGCTTTCGGCTCTTGTAATAGAATAGATTTGCCTAATCTTCTTTGGGATGATATTTTGAATACCAAGCCCGATGTATGGGTATGGGGCGGCGATAATATTTATGCCGATACCGATGATATGGTGGCTTTAAGAGCGATGTATAATAAGCAGAAGGAGCAAACGGAATATAAAAAGCTAGTAGAAACCACTGATATTTTAGGTACTTGGGATGATCATGATTACGGATTAAATGATGGCGGAGTAGAGTTTGAGGCTAAAGATGCCAGTCAGCAAGAGTTTTTGAATTTTATGAACGTGCCAGAAAATAGTCCTTTACGAAAGCGGGAAGGAGTCTATAATGCCAAGAAATATGATATAGGTGAACATTCTATCACTTTTATCATGCTTGATACACGCTATTTTAGAACACCATTAACGCCCGATACTGAAACTTCGAAAAGAGTTAAACCAAACGAATATGGCGACGGTACTGTGTTAGGTGATGTGCAGTGGGCATGGTTAGAAAATGAACTGAATACATCTAAATCTGATTTTAATATTATTGTCAGCAGTGTTCAGTACTTGTCCAATGAACACGGATTCGAAGCTTGGGGTAATTTTCCGCATGAGGTTGATAAGTTGGCAAAGGTGATAGCAGATTCTAAAGCAGCGGGAGTAATTGTACTATCTGGTGATCGACATATTTCTGAATTTTCAAAAACGGTTATTGATGGTATGAACTATCCATTAATAGATTTTACAAGTAGCGGACTTACACATGCTTATAGAGGTTTTACCGGTGAGCCTAATAAATATAGAGTAGGCGAAGTTGTATTTACAGAAAGTTTCGGAATATTAGAGTTTGATTTTACCGCCAAAAAGGTTGATTTTAAAATAGTTGCAGATAACGGAATAGTGTTGGAGAAACTAGAACAAGTCTACGAATAGTTGTGAGATATGTATAAAAACGTATTTTTGCGCAAAAATTAAGATATGAGTACGAATAGAACGTTTACAATGATTAAACCAGATGCCGTTAAAAACGGACATATTGGGGCTATTTTAGAAAAAATTACTGCTGCTGGTTTTAAAATCGTAGCGATGAAATATACACAATTGAGCTTAAGAGATGCACAAGAATTTTATGGTGTACATAGAGAGCGTCCATTTTTTGGTGAATTAGTTGAGTTCATGACAAGTGGTACAATTGTAGCGGCTATCTTAGAAAAAGAAAATGCTGTTGAAGATTTTAGAGCACTGATCGGTGCTACCAACCCTGCAGATGCAGCTGAAGGTACTATTCGTAAAATGTTTGCTACTAGTATTGGTGAGAATGCAGTACATGGTTCAGATAGTGATGAGAATGCAGCTATTGAAGGGTCATTCCATTTTGCAGGTAGAGAAATTTACTAAGTAGAATTTTTACATATAAAAAAAAGCCAGTTCGATAGGACTGGCTTTTTTTATGATATTTTCAACAACCAACAACCAACAACCAACAACCAACAGTCAAAAGCTATCTAAGTACTAATTTTTTCACGACCTCTTTTCCGATTTCTTCGTTTAGCATTCGTACAATTTTTGATTTCCCTAAACTTAATTCTTCGCGTAATACAGAAGAACTTAAGGCCACATAAAGTGTGTCGAACTTTAATTCAATTTCTGTGGTGTAATTATTTACGCCGTTACCCATAAGTTTGGCCCATGCAGTTCTTACATCTACTTTGTCCATCCCTTTTTCCAATTTATTCTTTTGAATAAATGCAGAAATTGCGTCTTTCATTGAAGTATTATCGTTGCCTCTGCTTGCCATTATGGGGTTATATTTATAGGTTCAAATCTGTTATATTGGTAAATGAGTCCGTCTTTGTTTTTTACTGAGAAACTTTGTTCAGATAGTTTGGTCAGTACCTCTTCCCAAGTGTTCGAATTGTTATTATAGCTCATGAAAATAGAATCATGCGATATTCTAATATGAAAAGGTTCTGCATCATTAGAGGTTTCAAAAGTACCATTGAATTTTGGGTCTACTTTTTTTCTGAATCCTGTGAGAGAATCTAATTGTATATAGTCAACGGTACTATTAATAGAATACTCTTTTTTTGCTCCGTCTTTAAAGGTAACCTCTTTTATTTCCCAATAGCCATTTAATAGGTGTAATTGATTTTTATCAACTTTAGAACTACAAGAAGCAAGAATTAGGAAGCTCAGAATCAGTAATTTTTTCATCATTACAATTTAAAGATTTTATAGGATTGATGAATTTTTTTAACAACACTTTCCGTTCTATCCGCATGGGTGTCACTAATGAAAATCTGTCCGAAATTTTCATCATTCACTAAAGTTATAATATGCGATACACGATGCTCATCCAACTTATCAAAAATATCATCTAAAATTAAAATTGGGGTAGTGTCATTTTGCGATTTCATAAAATGAAACTGTGCGAATTTTAAAGCTATTAAAAAAGATTTCTGTTGTCCTTGACTACCAAACTTTTTAATGGGGTGGTTGCTGATTTCAAAGTTAAGGTCATCTTTATGTATACCGACACTTGTATATTGTAGGGCGCGGTCTTTGTCTAGATTTTTATTTAACAGTGTAATTAAATCGTAATCTTTCAACTTACTATCGTAAGAAAGGGAGACATCTTCTGTATTTCCAGTGATAGATTTATATTGTTCTTGAAAAATAGGAATAAAAGCTTCTAAGAACGATGTTCTCTTTTTAAAGATTTCTGTGCCATAGGTACTCATTTGTTCATTGTAGACAGCTAAAGTATCTTTATTGAATGTTCTGTTCGCAGCGAAATACTTTAATAGCGCATTTCTTTGCGAAACCACCTTATTGTAATTGATGAGGTTTTGTAAATAGCTTTTGTCTGATTGAGAGATAACACCATCAATAAATTTTCTTCTGGTATCGCTACCTTCTATAATAAGGTCTCTATCTGCGGGCGAAATAATAACTAGCGGTAGAAGACCAATATGGTCGGCAAAGCGATCATATGCTTTTCCGTTACGTTTAATAATTTTCTTATTATTCTTTTTTAGGCTACAAACAATTTTCTCTTCCCTACCTTCTTTTTCAAAAGTACCATCGATTACAAAAAAATCTGAACCGTGACGAATGTTTTGAGAAGATACCGGGTTAAAGTAACTTTTGCCGAATGATAGGTGATATATGGAATCGAGAATATTGGTTTTTCCAATTCCGTTATCACCTACAAAACAATTTATTTTGGCATCGAACGTCAGTTCTTTTGCTTCAAAATTTTTGTAATTGATCAATGATAATTGTCTCAGCAGCATTAATAAAATCGGATTTAAAAATTGGGAGAATGTAAACTTGCTTAAAATATCCAAAAATAACGAATAAATACACTTTGCGATTTCAATAAAACCATTATTTTTGCGCGACCAATAAATTTATAGATGGCAACATATAAGAAAAGAGGATATAAACCTGAAACAAAAGCTGAGCAACAGGAATTTGACGAACAGGAAAGCACAACAGCTGAGGTTTTTAGTTCTTTAGATGAAGGAGCTTCTAGATCAGAAGAGTGGGTTTCTAAGAATCAGAATTTCATTTTAGGTGCCATTGGTGTTATTGCTATCAGTGTTTTGGGCTATTTAGCTTACAACCAATTTGTAGAGAAACCGAAGGAGTCTAGTGCAGCTAATGAGATGTACTATCCGCAACAATATTTCGACCAAGCATTGGTTGCAACAACTGCAAAAGACTCATTGTTTACTTTAGCATTAGAAGGTGCTGAAGGTAAATATGGTTTTTTAGATATTATTGAAGAATATAGTGGTACTAAAGCTGCTAACCTTGCAAATTACGGTGCAGGTATGTCATATTTGAATATGAACAATTATCAAGAAGCTATTACATATTTAGAAGATTTTAGTTCTGATGATGCTGTTTTAGGTGCTTTGGCAAAAGGTGGTTTGGGTGATGCTTTTATGCAATTAGACCAAGCTTCTGATGCTTTAGGTTACTACGAGGCTGCCGTAAAACATAGTGGTAACGAATATACTGCTCCTAGATTTTTATATAAAGCCGGTATTACTGCTTTAGAAATGGGAGATAAGGATAAAGCTTTAGGTTTTTTCCAAAGAATTAAAGACGATTTTCCAAAATCAGAAAATGCTGCTTCTATAGATGCTTTTATAGGTATGGCTAAAAGTGGAGAATAATGGCTACAGTAAATAAAAATTTATCGGTTTACGATAAGGCAACAATCCCAAACGCGAACGGACTTCGGTTTGGGATTGTTGTTTCAGAATGGAATTCAGAAATTACAGAAGGATTGTTTTCTGGTGCTTTTGAAGCGCTACTTGATTGTGGTGCACAAGAATCTGATATTATACGATGGAATGTGCCTGGTAGTTTTGAGCTCATTTTTGGTTCAAAAAAAATGATCAACAGCCATAAACTTGATGCCGTAATTGCTATTGGTAGTGTTATACAAGGGGAGACCAAACATTTCGATTTTGTATGTGAGGCTACCGCTCAAGGTATCAAAGACTTAAATATAACGACCAATGTGCCTGTTATCTTTTGTGTACTTACAGATAATAATATGCAACAAGCTATAGACCGTAGTGGTGGTAAGCATGGTAATAAAGGTACTGAAGCCGCTATTGCCGCAATAAAAATGGCAGTTTTAGGTAGTTAGTAGCCTTTTTAACAGCTCTATTTTCTTTTATTTTTAAGAGTATTAGGTTAGTGTCGTAAGATGTTAACAAATTTTGGCATTGGTAACATGCCCTATTTTTCTATTTTAAGTAACTTTGGAGTTATGGGGATGTTGAGCAAAATAACGCGGTTACGAAAAAATAGGTCATTTGAATACAATCCTAGGTATTATGATGGTAAAGGAAAAGGCAATCCGTTTAAAATGGAACCTAAATTCGACCAATTCCGTAGTACTTTAAATACATCTCGAGGCTTAAAAAGGAAAATAAATAGTGCTATAGAGGACTCCAAAAGAAAAGGGGATCGCAATTTAAAAATCAGAATGGTAATTATAGTTGCCGTTTTACTTCTTATTTTTCTTTACATAATCGATTTTGATCTTACAATCTTCTTTACTACATAATGGCAGATATTATTAGATTATTACCTGACCATGTAGCAAATCAAATTGCTGCGGGTGAAGTTGTACAGCGCCCATCTTCAGTGGTGAAAGAATTGGTGGAAAATGCCATTGATGCCGGTGCTACTGAAATACAATTGATTATTAAAGATGGTGGTAAAACACTAATTCAAGTGGTTGATAATGGTAAGGGCATGAGCGGTACAGACGCACGTTTAAGTTTTGAACGCCATGCTACTTCTAAAATTCAAAAAGCAGAAGATCTTTTTAATTTACATACCAAAGGTTTTAGAGGCGAGGCTCTTGCTTCAATTGCTGCTATCGCGCATGTAGAAATGCTTACCAGAACTGAAGATGATGATATTGGTACGAAGATTAAAATCGAAGGAAGTAAAATTGTAAGTCAAGAAGTTGTCGTAGCCCCTAAGGGTACCTCAATGTTGGTTAAGAATCTTTTTTTTAATATACCTGCTCGTCGAAATTTCTTAAAATCTGATCAAGTAGAATTTAGGCATATAACCGATGAGTTTCACCGAATTTCATTGGCGCATCCGCAGGTAGCGTTTAATTTTTACAATAATGGTAGCGATGTTTTTCAATTACCGGCTACTGATTTCAGAAAACGTATCGTACACATTTTCGGTAGAAAAACTGATGAGAAGTTAGTGCCTGTTGACGAGGAAACTCATGTTGTTAAAATTTCAGGGTATATTCAAAAACCTGAATTTGCTAAAAAGAGCAGGGGAGAGCAGTTTTTCTTTGCCAATAATAGGTTTATAAAGAGTCCGTATTTGCATCATGCCATTTTAGGTGCTTTTGAAGGGGTCATTAGACCAGGTACACACCCAGGTTATTTTTTGAATTTAGAGGTTGATCCGGGTACTATCGATATAAACATACACCCAACAAAAACAGAGGTTAAGTTTGATGATGAACATACCCTATATGCTATGCTTAAGTCTACGGTAAAACATAGTTTGGGGCAATTCAATGTAGTGCCAGCTCTAGATTTTGAACAAAATCAAAATTTAGATACTCCGTATTCATATAAGAATAAACAGGTCGGCATACCGCAGGTTGTGGTAGATTCAACTTTCAATCCTTTTGAAACTGTGCAGCCGTCTAGAGGAAATTCTGGTGGTGGTTATTCAAAGCCAAAAGTAGATGGGTGGGAGAGTCTGTATACTGGTATTGAAACTAATACCGATACAAGTGCGAGTCATTTAGAATTTGAGTCAGAGGTTGTAAATAGTAGCATTTTTGATAATGAAAAAGATTCAGTAGAACATACGACTACTACATTTCAGTTACGTAAAAAGTATATTATAACGACCATAAAATCGGGTATGGTGGTTATAAATCAAAGTAGGGCACATCAACGTGTGCTTTACGAGAATTTTTTAAAGAATATTACCATAAAAGAGGCTGTCAGTCAGCAATTACTTTTTCCGTTGTCGTTGTCTTTTTCGCCAGGGGAAATAAACATTTTGAAAGAGATTAAAGAGAATTTATGTACTGTCGGTTTTGTATTCGGTGAAATTGCCGAAGACGGAGTAGAGATTTCTGGTGTACCTGTACTAGTTGTTGAAAGTGAAGTGCAGATGATTATGGAGCAACTAATTTCTGATTTTCAACAAGAAATACCAGGCGATAGTTTCTCGCAAAGTGATATGCTGGCAAAAACATTGGCAAAAACATTGTCAGTTAAAACTGGTGAGACTTTAGACGAGTTTTCTCAGGTGAAATTAGTGAATGATTTATTCGCGTGTAAAGAAACGACTTTGAGTCCGTTTAACAAAAGAGTATATGTTACTATTACAGAAAATGATATTGAACGAAAATTTATATAAATGGGAAGATTAACGGAAACAATAAAGCACTTACTTATTATAAATGTGCTGTTTTTTATAGCTACGCAAATGTATGGCGAGCAAATGTACGAGTGGTTTTCTTTGTACTTTCCCAAGAACGATCATTTTCAGCTTTGGCAGATATTAACTCATATGTTCATGCATGGTGGGTTTATGCATATTCTATTTAATATGTACGCGCTGTGGGCATTTGGTACACCATTAGAGCGTATGTGGGGTAGAAATAAATTTTTGTTTTTCTACATTTCAGCGGGTTTAGGTGCAGCATTAATTCATATTGGGGTTAATTATTATTACTACAATGCAGGGATGAGTGCTTTGGTAGATGCAGGTATTTCTGAAAGTAGTATTTTAGAAATTATAAATAGTGGACAGTATAATACAGAGTGGTACACCATTGCTGGGAAAGATACTATTGATAATTTTTTAGCAGCTTTCAATACACCAGTGGTTGGGGCATCAGGAGCTATTTATGGTATTTTAGTGGCATTCGGCATGTCTTATCCGAATAGTGAATTATTTTTAATGTTTCTGCCGGTTCCTATAAAAGCCAAATATTTCATTCCCGTTTTAATTGGGTTAGATTTGTTTTCTGGAGTTACGGGTTATAGTTTATTCGGTCAAGGCATAGCGCATTTTGCTCATATTGGAGGAGCTATAACTGGATTTATAATGATGTGGTACTGGAAGAAAAATCAATTTAATAAAAATAGGTGGAACTAGATTATGGCTCAACCAGATTTAAAATATCAGTTTAGTAGGTTAAATATTGCAGAGAAACTAATTGCGGTCAATGTCGTAGTTTTTATTGTAAATGCTTTAATCCCATTTTTATTAGGTTTACAAGAGAATATCATTTTGAAGTGGTTTGAGCTACCCAATGATATTGTTGATATCGCTTTGCAACCATGGTCTATTGTTACTTATTCCTTTTTTCATGGAGGTTTTTTTCATCTTTTTTTTAATATGCTAATGATTTATTTCGTTGGTCGTATCTTTTTAAACCTCTTTGATCCAAAGCGTTTTTTGAATGTGTATTTGCTGGGAGTCATTTTGGGAGGTCTTCTCTATGTTCTGAGCTATAATGTATTTCCTGCTTTTTTTAATGTCAATGCCACGTTAAAAGGAGCTTCGGCAGGTGCAAGTGCTGTATTGATATTCATTTGTACTTATTTGCCTAATCAAGAAGTTAGGGTCATATTTTTCAATATTAAACTCTGGATGGTTGGAGCTGTGCTAGTTTTAAGCGATTTAATTCAATTGCCTATTAGTAACTCTGGCGGACATTTAGCACATTTGGGAGGTGCATTTCTGGGCTATTTATATGCTAGTCAATTATTAAAAGGGAATGATATAGGATCCGGATTTTCTAGGTTTATGGATAGTATAGCCAACCTGTTTAGAGGATCAGAGAAGAAAGCACCCATGAAAACGGTATATAAAAATAAAACCACTGCTGCAAATGCAACATCTGCTGCCGATTATAATAAAAAAACGCATCAAAAGAAAATTGATGCTATTCTAGATAAAATAAGTAAGTCTGGTTATGAAAGTCTTTCAAAGGCAGAAAAAGACTTTTTGTTTAAAGCTGGTAAAGAGAATTAAGCATGAAGAAAATGTCTTTTTTTAAAAAGTTCATGTTATTCTTAAACGTGATAGTTGCTTTCAGTTTATTTTTAGCTTGTATAGTACCTTACACATCTTCTGCAAGTTTAGCATTTATTAGTTTAACGGTGCCAGCTTTGGTTATAATCAATATGCTATTTTTCTTGTATTGGTTATTAGGTAAGAAGATATACCTTTTGCTGTCTCTTTCGGTACTGGTTTTCGGTTACTTTACTTTAGGTTCTTTTATCGCGTTTAATGGGCGGTCAAAAAATATTGCTGATTCTAAAACTATCTCTTTGATGAGTTATAATGTTTTGAGTTTTCATAATAGTGATAATGATTATGAAATTAACACAGCTCCTGAAATTGTGGATTTTATAGAAGATGAAAATCCAGATGTTCTCTTATTTCAAGAATTTCAAAGTTTTTACATAAAAGAGGATATGTTGCGGAACTACCCATACGTTTCTAAAAGAGAAAGTTTGGAAGAAGTACAAGGAGGTAAGAATTTAGCTGTTTATTCTAAATATAAGATTATAAATAATGGAACGTTAGACTTTCCTGATACTTATAATGGTGGGCTTTTTGTTGACCTTTTAGTAAAGAATGATACATTAAGAGTTTTTAATCTTCATATGGAATCATTTGGAGTAAGACCTTATAGTATAAAATATGAGCGGTCTGATCGTTTATTTGTTCGTTTAAGAGATTCTTTTGCAAAGCAACAAAAGCAAGCTTTGATTGTAAAACAACATGTTAATAAAAGTCCATATAAAGTTATAGTTGCGGGCGATTTTAATAATACTCAATTCTCTAAAAGTTATTTTGATATTAAAGGAGATTTAAATGATAGCTTTTTAGAAGGAGGTCACGGTTATGGTGAAACTATAAAATTTTGGAAATTTCCTTTTAGAATTGACATGCTGTTATTGGATTCTTCATTTGAAGTACTTTCTCATAAAAATTATAATATAGATTTATCTGATCATGAGCCCATCATGGCAACATTTAAACCACCTAGCGAATAAAATAGCAATCGACTGTATCAGCTAAAATATGTAAGAGCAATGCTAAACCTATAATTCGTGTCTTTTTATACGCGAATAACAGCGTGTATATGCCGATTGACCAATAGGTATGTAACGGGTGAAAATTGATGCTACATCGATTTGGGTCGAACATAGGTGTTGCTAATACATGATCGATGTCAATTAGAATACCTGATAAAAGTATAACGGCTGCCCATAACCTATTTTCCTTGTAAAAATAAATAGCAATTAAAATGGGTACTATAAAATGGATTCCGTAATGCGCTAAAAACCTAATCATTAGCTGGAGTTATAAACTCGGCATTTAAATAGTCTACTGTATTAGGACCAAGATTGAAAAGTGCATCTAATATGCTCAAATTGGGTAGAAAACCATGTCGGTCATCAAAAACCTGAGTATACGAATTAATGTCTAATTGGTGTTGTAACTTGGAGCTAATCAAAAATCTATAATCTTCATTGTCTACTGGGGTAATTGCAAATGAATCTGATTTTGCTAGTGGCATTTCTAGTTGTAGGCAATCAAAAATTGTCTCTATCGTCTTTAAATTGAAATCTAACAGCCTTTCGTAAGGTTGGTTATAAAGAGCCTTAATTTCATCTTCATAAAATTCAAAGAAAGGCGATGCTCTATAGGTCGTTTCTAACGTACGCCAATGCTGTCGTTGCCATGGATAAGAATTGTCTATTAAAACATCCTTATATTTTTGCCTTCCATTTGCTCTACCGGCATGAATGATTGGTATGCTCAATATATGTTTACCTCTGTCATTAGAAATATAAGTTCTATTTCTAAATGTCTGTTTTTGGTAATTGTCATGCACCTCCCAGCAAATTGGGTGGTGCATAATATAACTGAACGTAAGTATATTCGGAAAATAAGAGGGATGAATTAATTTCACTTTTTATCCTTTTTACGTTTCCAAAACCAATTACCTACAAAATAGGCTACTAGTAATATCAAGAAATATTTGAAATAAGATTGCGGTTCTCCGTCACCATTAACGGTAGTGAAAATACGATCCCATCTTGGTCTCCAATTGGCAATGCCTTCTGTAAAATTATCGAAACTCATCCATATGAAAATAGGTGTTCCGACAATATGATTTTCTGGTACATATCCCCAAGCTCTACTATCTTCAGAGTGATCTCTATTGTCACCCATCATCCAAAAGTAATCTTGTTTGAAAGTATAGCTGGTAGCTGGGGTGCCATTTATACTTATTTGATTGCCAGATACTGAAATCTCATTCTCTTCGTACTCCTTTATTATCTTTTTATATAGAGGAAGAACTTTTAGGTTCAGTTCTACTGTAGCTCCTTTTTGTGGAATGTAAATAGGTCCTAGTTGACTATAGTTCCAAGGGTAATCGGGACTCTGAGGAAATAAGTTGATGCCTCTTCTTCCTTTTTCTGCAACTATTTGAACTACAGAATCTATATCAGGATTTTTACCTAGTGAAGAAACCATATCAGCTGTTAGTGGCACAGTACGTTTTCTGTCGGTTATCTCTTTTAATGCTAATCTATATTTAGATATCACATTCGCAGGTATACCAGACCCTTTTGTATATAACTCTAGTTGACCGTTCTCAGTTTGATTAAAGCCCATTATATAAGACCTTAATCCATTTACTTGATCTTGATTCAGCGGACTTGATTGATATTTTCTAGTGAAATCGGTAATGCCCAAATTATCAAGTGTTCTAGACGATACACCTTTGGAGCTATAGATATCGTAGTCGAACTGTGGTTTAGCGCTTTTTGGTAATTCTAATTGCTTTCCATTTATAAAAACGTAACCATTACGAACTTCTAAAGAATCGCCTGGTACGCCTACACAACGTTTTACATAGTTCGATTTTTTATCTATTGGTTTGTCAACACCTTTTTCTTTTTTGAAAAATACACGAACGGTATCGGCAGGCCAACTGAAAACGACAATATCGTTTCTTTCTACTTTGGTAAACCCTGGTAATCTAAAGTAGGGTAGTTGCGGTTTTTTCAAGTAAGAAGGAATTCCTAAGCCTGGTAATGTATCATGTACCATTGGTGCGGCAACTGTTGTCATCGGCGTTCTGGCACCATAATGAAACTTACTTACGAAAAGAAAATCACCAACTCTTAAGGTGCGCTCCAATGATCCCGTTGGTATTACATATGGTTGTATAAAATAGGTATGTACTAGTGTGGCTGCAACAACAGCAAATAAAATGGAACTGACCCATTCTCCTGCAGCAGTTTTCGGGTGTAAAGAACGGTCTTCAACGTATTTAACATTTAGTGTGTAGTTTACGTAGTAAATGTAGAGACCAAGTGTCAATACAACGATCCATGTTTCTAATTTACTATTTCTGCCAAAGCTTCTTATGGTTTCTACCCATATTACCGGGAACATCAATAAGTTGATAATGGGTATGAATAATAATATAACCCACCATTTTGGTCTATTGATAATTTGCATTAAAACTATAGCATTGTAAACAGGTATTGCTGCTTCCCAAGCTTTTCTTCCTGCTTTGACGTAAAGTTTCCAAGTACCTAAAAAATGTATTACTTGTACAATGAGAATAAAAATAATCCATTGAGTGCCGTTCATATTCTTTAATTTTTATTGAAATAGTATGAATTTTTTTGATGCTATTAAGTCATCAATAATTCATGAGTCTTAAAGATTGTTTTTTGTTACGTTTTTAACCTAGGTTTAACACATCTCTCATAGAGAAAACGCCTGTTTTGCCAATGATCCATTCAGCTGCGGTTACTGCGCCTAAGGCAAAACCTTCTCTGTTGTGAGCAGTATGTTTTATCTCAATACTGTCAACAATACTATCATAAGCTACGGTATGTGTACCTGGTACAGTGCCAATTCTTTTAGATGTAATTTTTAGAGTTTCTTTAGCTGCACTTTCTAATTTCCATTGCTTATAATTAGAGTTTGCAATTACACCTTCTGCTAATGTTATGGCTGTACCGCTGGGGGCATCCAATTTTTGAGTGTGATGTATTTCTTCTAATTCTACATTATACTCTCGTAGATTTTGCATCATTTTTGCCAAGTAATTATTCAGCTCGAAAAAAATGTTTACTCCTAAGCTAAAATTAGAAGCATATATAAATGCTCCTTTTTTTTCATTACAAAGTGTAATAGCATCATCGTATTTGTTTAACCAACCAGTGGTACCTGATATTATTGGTACATTGTTATGTAAACATTTGGTAATATTACCGAAAGCAGCTTCTGGCATACTGAAATCAATAGCAACATCCATAGTGCTAAAATCAATATTTTCAGAATTTTCGTCAATTTTGGCGACAATTTCATGACCACGATTTAGAGCTATCTGCTCTATCATATGTCCCATTTTTCCGTATCCGAAAAGTGCGATTCTCATTCTTAAAATTTTATAATTAATGCCATTCCGTAATTAGGACTGTTGGTTATCTGGTTGAAATCAAAATAAGGCTCAAAATCTATACTTAGGTCATCGTCAATATTGAATTGTTTTAAATGTGCATCTACATTGGCATCTACTATATTTAATACATACATACCAATTGCAGCCACTAACCAAAGGTCGCGGTCATTTTGAAAACGCTCTTGCTGATTTTCTAATCTGTCTACATCGAAAAGAGGTAATGTGCCCTCACCATTAAATTCATCATCGGTAAAGCCGGCTTGTCTTCTTATGAATGCTGTTCTGAAACGTTGATATTGGTCATTGTTCCAACTATACATGTATGCACTACCGCCAATAAGTCCCCAAGCAATAGGTGCTTTCCAATAGCGCTTGTTATAAATTTGACCGGCACCTGGTAAAATAGCAGAGTAAAATGCAGCTTTACTAGGTGCTAACGGATTGAATTCTTTTTTAGCTTTTTTGAAGGAAACGGAATCTTTAAAAACGACACCTTTTTTTGCAAGGTCGCCCTTTACACTATCTATTTCAATTTTAGCTATAGAATCTTGCTCCTCTTGAGAAAAGGAGAAATTAATGAATAATAATAATGTACTAAATAATGAAAGATAGCTACGCACCTGTTATCAATTTTTTGATACGGTCAAATTCCTCTTGAGACTTAAATGGTATGGTTATTTTGCCTCTTTCGTTATCAGTAGATTTTATATCCACTTTTACCGATAAGGCATCAGTAAGTTCTTTAATACCCTTACGTACAAAAACAGAAGCTTCTTTTTGAGCTGGCTTTGCTGTTTCTTGCATAGGCACATCATCAGCATGATACGCTTTTACGGCACTCTCTGTTTCTCTAACAGAAAGATTGTCAAATATTATTTTTTCGTAAAGAGAAATTTGATCTTGCTTTTTGTCAATATTAACTAAAGCTCTACCATGCCCCATACTTAAAAAGCCATCTCGCATTCCTGTTTGTATAATCGGGTCTAATTTCAACAACCGCAAGTAATTGGCTATTGTTGACCGTTTTTTACCAACACGCTCACTCAATCTTTCTTGTGTAAGATTAATTTCGTCTATAAGACGTTGGTAAGAAAGTGCAATTTCAATGGGATCTAAATCTTGTCGCTGTATATTTTCGACCAACGCCATTTCTAATGACTCTTGGTCATTAGCAATACGAATATATGCTGGTATGGTTTCTAGACCTAAAAGTTTAGATGCACGATATCTTCGTTCTCCAGATACTAATTGATACTCGTTGAAACCTAATTTTCTTACGGTAATAGGTTGAATTACACCAAGTTCTTTAATAGAGGCAGCTAATTCTTTTATAGACTCATCATTAAAATTAGAACGAGGTTGAAACGGATTCACCTCAATGTGTTCTAAATCAAGTTCAATGATATTACCAACTACTTTATCTGCATTTTTATCTGATGCCGTATTTATATCATTATCCGGGTCTTTTAAAAGAGCCGAAAGGCCTCTGCCTAAAGCTTGTTTCTTTGTCGCTTTTGCCATACTTAAACCGTCTGCTTATTTTTTTTGACTATCTCGTTAGCCATGTTCAAATAGTTTGTTGCTCCTTTACTTGCAGCATCATATTTGATTATACTTTCTCCATAACTAGGAGCTTCACTTAATCTTACATTACGTTGAATTACAGTTTCAAAAACCATATCACCGAAATGCTTTCTTACTTCATCAACTACTTGGTTCGATAATCGTAATCTAGAATCGTACATGGTCAACAACATGCCCTCAATATCCAAATCTGGATTGTGCAATTTCTGAACACTCTTAATTGTATTCAGTAATTTACCTAGACCTTCTAATGCAAAGTATTCGCATTGAATTGGTATAATTACCGAGTCTGCAGCTGTTAACGCATTCAAGGTCAGTAACCCTAATGATGGTGCGCAGTCAATTAATATATAATCATAATCTTTTTTAAGGTCTATAATAGCCTTTTTCATCATGTACTCACGCTCCTCTTTATCTACCAATTCTATTTCAATGGCAACAAGATCGATATGTGCAGGAATAAGGTCTACATTTGGGGATGTTGTAGGTATTATAGTTTCCCTCGCGGTTCTGGTATGTTCCATCAGTTGGTATGAACCTAGTTCAACACCATCTACATCAATACCTAACCCAGAAGTTGCATTTGCTTGGGGGTCAGCATCGATTAATAAAACCTTTTTTTCCATTACACCTAAAGAGGCAGCTAAGTTAACTGTAGTGGTAGTTTTACCTACGCCTCCTTTTTGATTGGCTATAGCAATAATCTTGCCCATGTTCAAAGTAAGTTAGGTGGTAAAAATACAATTATTTATGGGGCTAATGAAAGCTTTTTGTTAACACTAAGTGAATAAGCGCCGAGTTTTCATTAATTAAGCGTTAAACTTTTAATTATGAAATGGTTAAGTCGCTGATTATTGTGTAGTATGTAGAAAGTGTAAAACTTATTAAAATGATATTAAAAACTATTCTTTATCCTTCAGTTTTAGACTATCCTCGTATTCGATAAGGTAAATTTCTTCGTTCTTTTTCTTTAGGTAGTATTCCTCTCGAGCAAAGCGCTCAAGCTCATCTTCATCAGATAATTTTTCAATAATCTTTTTATCCCTAGCTATTTCATCCTTTAAGAAATCTTGGGTTTTCTCTAATTTTTTTATTTCCTTTCTTAATTCTAGATGAATTAAAAGTGAATTGGTGTCAAAAAAAAGCATCCAAACAACAAAAACGGACAGCACCAATACATACATATTGGTCATGATTTTGAACCATTTTTTTTGTTTTAAATCTTTGAATGCCATTATTCTTGCATGATTTTTTCGTTGATGATACTCTTTACAATTTCAACGGCAACCGTATTGTATTTATTATTCGGAATTATAATATCTGCATACTCTTTTGTTGGCTCAATAAACTGCTCGTGCATTGGCTTAATTACAGATTGGTATTTTTCTATAGTTTCATCTAAATTCCAGCCTCGTTCGTTTACATCTCTCTTTAATCTTCTGATCAGTCTTTCATCGGTATCTGCATGTACGAATATTTTAATATCGAACATTTTACGAATGGCAGAGTTGGTCATTATTAAAATACCTTCTACGATGATAACTTTGGTAGGGTGCGTAAGTATGGTCTTTGCAGTTCTATTGCATTCTAAAAATGAATATACCGGTTGCTCTATAGATTGTCCGTTTTTTAGGGCGATCAAATGCTGTTCAAGAAGTGCAAAATCTATTGAACTTGGGTGATCAAAGTTGGTTTTTCTTCTTTCTTCTAGCGATAAATGAGATAAATCGTTATAGTATGAATCTTGTGAAATTACCCCAACTTCTTCATTTGGTAATTCATTTATAATTTGATTTACTACAGTAGTTTTTCCACAACCCGTTCCACCGGCGATACCTATAATCAGCATACAATTCAATTTATTGCAAAAGTACATATTTGAATTTCAAAAAACCCTAAACTCAAAAATCAACTTTTAATAACATTGCATGAATTGTTAAGCCTTATTTTTGCATGATGCAGAATGAACAGGTAAAACCGAATTTTGAGTTTGTTGCATTAATGGCTTCCTTAATGTCAATTGTTGCGTTAACTATTGATGCAATTTTACCGGCGATAGCCGATATTGGTGTATCTATAAATAGTTTGGATCCCACACAGAACCAATTATTGGTTACCATGATTTTTTTAGGTTTGGGAGTAGGGCAGTTGTTCTTTGGTCCACTATCAGACAGTCTGGGTAGAAAACCAATTGTTTACTTCGGTTTTACCGTTTTTTTGGTAGCAAGTATCATTTGTCTATTAGCCCCAAATCTCGAAATTATGCTGGTTGGACGTATACTGCAGGGTGTAGGTTTATCAGCGCCAAGAACTATAAGTATTTCTATTATTCGAGATACCTATCGCGGCGATTATATGGCAAAAATTATGTCATTTGTCACGGCTTTTTTTATTCTCGTACCTGTTGTAGCACCAGCTATAGGTAAAGCGGTTATGGGTTTTACTGGCTGGCAAGGTATTTTTTATTTACAGTTGTTTTTTGCATTGGTAGTGGGGATTTGGTTTTATAAAAGACAGGAGGAAACATTGAAGCTGGAATATAAGGTGCCTTTTTCGTATAATGTATTTATAAAGGGTACTAAAGAAATATTTAAATATAAAGAGACCGTTTCTTGTACCATGATTTCGGGATTTATTACAGGCGCATTTTTGGTGTATTTAAGTTCTGCTCAACATGTTTTTGAGGAGCTTTACGGATTGACCGAAACTTTCCCTTATGTGTTTGCAGGGTTGGCACTTTCAGTCGGATTTTCGACCTTGATGAACGGAACTTTGGTGCTGCGTTTTGGTATGCGAAATTTATCATTTGCAGCTTTGGTAGCATTTACTTCTATTGCCTTGTTGTATACTTTGTTTTTTTTCGGTTCTAAAGATCCTAGCATTACTGTCTTGTTAATATTTCTTTCGCTATTGTTTTTATGCTTAGGATTTATTTGGGGAAATATGAGATCCATTGCAATGGAACCTATTGGACATATTGCCGGAATAGGTGCTGCGATTACCGGATTCATTTCTACCATTCTTTCTATACCGATATCCATATTCGTGGGTAGCTTTATTCAAGATTCGGTTTGGGCACTTTTTGCGGGCTTAGGTGTATGCGGACTCATATCTGTAGTGCTGTTTATGACCTTTAAAACACGACCTCTTTTTGCTAGTAATCGTGCATTTACAAATTGATCATAGATTATTTTTATATATCTCTGAGTTTAGTTTTATTTACAATCGAGGTTTTATGTAATGAATTAAAATCCATCAGAATCACGGTTAAATGATTCTGATGGATTTTATAATTATTCATCTTGAGAATTGAATGTTCTTTTATAACGAATTATCCATAATTTCCTGAACAATTTCAGGATTTAGTAACGTGCTTGTATCTCCTAAATTACTGGTGTCGTTACTGGCAATTTTTCGAAGAATTCTACGCATAATTTTACCGCTGCGTGTTTTAGGTAGTCCGTTTACAAACTGAATTTTATCTAGTTTAGCAATAGGACCCACATGTTCTGTAATCTGCTGATTAATTTCTTTTCTTAGATTATCGCGATCTCTACTTTCACCTGTTTCCTTTAAAATAACATATCCGTAGAGTGCATTTCCTTTTACATCATGTGGAAAACCTACAATAGCAGATTCCGCAACTGCCGGGTGCTCATTGATAGCATCTTCAATTGGTGCAGTCCCTAAATTATGACCAGATACAATGATGACATCATCTACACGACCTGTAATTCTATAATATCCTACGGCATCTCTTAAAGCCCCATCACCTGTAAAATACATGTTTTCATATGCTGAAAAATAGGTGTCTCTATAACGATCATGATTTCCCCAAATAGTTCTTGCGATCGATGGCCAGGGGAATTTAATACATAAACGACCTTCAACTTGATTTCCTTTTATCTCTTTGGCATTCTCATCCATCAAAGCGGGTTGAATGCCAATAAATGGTAGCGTTGCGTAAGTCGGAGTGGTGGGGGTTACATACGGAATAGGGGTGATCATTATACCGCCAGTTTCAGTTTGCCACCAAGTATCAACAATAGGGCTGTTCTTTTTACCCACATTATTATTGTACCAATGCCAAGCTTCCTCATTTATAGGTTCACCTACTGACCCTAATACTTTAAGACTCGATAGATCATATTTTTCAACATATTCTAAGTTCTCTTTTGCTAATGCTCTAATTGCAGTTGGCGCTGTATAAAATTGGTTTACTTTATGCTTTTGGACCACATCCCAAAAACGACCAAAATCTGGATACGAGGGAACGCCCTCAAACATCAAAGTCGTTGCTCCGTTTGCTAACGGGCCATAAACAATATACGAGTGTCCTGTAATCCATCCAATATCGGCAGTACACCAATACACATCATTCTCTTTATATTGAAATACATTTTTAAAAGTATATGCTGTATACACCATGTAACCAGCTGTAGTGTGGACCATCCCTTTTGGGGTTCCTGTTGATCCCGAAGTATATAGAATAAATAACGGGTCTTCAGCGTCCATAATTTCGGCTACGCAATCTGCATATGCTTCATCAAGTAATGGTTGTAGCCATTTATCTCTTGTTGGTTCCATATGAATATCAGAACCTGTACGATTTACGACCAAAACATTCGCTACGCCAGGGCAAGCTTCTAGAGCTTTATCAACAATACCTTTTAAATCGATTGATTTATTACCGCGAAAAGATCCGTCTGACGTCAGTATAATTTTACAGTCAGAATCATTAATACGAGTTGATAGTGCATGCGATGAAAAACCTGCGAATACCACCGAATGTATTGCGCCAATACGTGCACATGCTAAAAGTGCTACCGACAATTCAGGAATCATCGGTAAATAAATACATACCCGATCACCTTTTTTAACGCCATGATCCAATAAAACATTTGCCATACGGCAAACGCGCTCGTGTAATTGCCTATAGGTAATATGAAGTGCTTCTTCCTCAGGATTGTTGGGCTCGAATATGATTGCCGTTTTTTCACCTCTTGTTGGTAAATGACGATCTAAACAGTTTTCGGTAATATTCAATTTAGCACCTTCGAACCATTTGATTTCGGGCTTCTTGAAATCCCAACTCAGCACATTGTCCCAGCGCTTACGCCAAACAAAATGTTCTTCGGCAATTTCTTCCCAAAACGCTTCAGGATTACGGACCGATTTTCGATAGACTTGATAATACTCCTCGAGATGTTTAATGTGGTAATTACTCATGGTATGCGTTAATTTGATATGCAAAGGGTGTTGAATACCTTTGATTGTTGTTGAATGTTGATTTGTTTCATTTAATGTCCTGTGGCTTCACCTGCACCACTGGGTATTCTTATATTTTCTACAATTTCTTGAACATTTTCAGGTGGCTCTGGGGTAAATTGTAAAACAATAATTGCTACAATAAAGTTAGCAATCATAGCGATACTACCAAACCCTTCTGGTGAAATACCGAACCACCAATCTTCAGGAGTTCCGCCACCAAACCAGCCGAATTTAAACTTGGTCATATAGTAAAGCATTAGAACGATACCGACTACCATTCCGCTAATGGCTCCTTCTTTATTCATTTTTTTATAAAATATACCAAGAACTATTGCCGGGAAGAATGATGCCGCTGCCAAACCGAATGCCAGTGCTACCACGGCAGCTACAAATCCAGGCGGATTTATACCAAAATAACCTGCGATAACTACAGCAACTGTTGCTGCGCCTCTAGCTACCCATAATTCTGCTTTGTCAGAAATATTCGGTTTAAATACTTTCTTGACTAAATCATGAGAAACTGAAGCTGAAATAACTAACAATAGACCCGCCGCTGTTGAGAGTGCTGCTGCCAATCCGCCAGCTGCTACCAAAGCAATTACCCATGCAGGTAAATCTGCAATTTCAGGGTTCGCCAGTACCATAATGTCATTATCTATGGTTAACTCGTTTTTAGCTTTGTCGGCTACATATTGAATTTTGCCATCTTTGTTTTTATCGTCAAAAGATAATAATCCGGTTTCTTCCCAGTTTTTAAACCAAACTGGCATACTAGTATATTCTTCGTTACTAACGGTATTAATAAGATTAGTCTTCGCGAATACAGCAACAGCCGGTGCCGTAGTGTATAGAATAGCAATTAACAGTAATGCTAGTCCGGCAGATTTGCGTGCATCTTTTACTTTTTTAACGGTAAAGAAGCGAACGATTACATGCGGTAACCCTGCGGTACCTACCATTAATGCTAGGGTGATGGCAAAAATATCGGTTAAAGATTTAGAGCCGTCGGTATATTCGTTGAACCCTAGTTCAGTTGATAATCCGTCTAATTTATCTAGTAAAAATGTGCCAGAGCCATCAGTTAAAGTTGATCCCATACCTAATTGGGGAATAGGATTTCCGGTCATTTGAATAGATATAAAAATGGCAGGAACCATAAAGGCAAAAATCAGAACACAGTACTGAGCTACTTGTGTATAGGTGATGCCTTTCATTCCGCCTAAAACAGCATAAAAAAGAACGATAATCATACCTATAATTACCCCAGTGTCAATGTCTACTTGTAGAAATCTTGAAAATACTACGCCAACGCCACGCATTTGTCCTGCCACGTAAGTAAATGATACAATCAGCGCGCAAATTACAGCCACAATACGTGCTGTTTTTGAGTAGTATCTATCACCAATAAAATCAGGGACTGTGAACTTCCCGAATTTACGTAAATAGGGAGCCAAAAGTAAAGCTAGTAATACATAGCCACCTGTCCAGCCCATCAGATAAACAGAGCCGTCATAGCCAGCAAAAGATATAATTCCTGCCATGGAAATGAATGATGCTGCAGACATCCAATCGGCTGCAGTTGCCATACCATTTGCAAGTGGTGAAACTCCGCCACCGGCAACATAAAAGTCTTTCGTGGATCCGGCTCTTGAATATATTGCGATTCCTATGTAAAGAGCGAAGGTGAGTCCTACTAAAATATACGTCCAGGTTTGAACACTCATAATGTGGTTTTTTTGGTGGTTGATGGTTGTGCTGTTATTCGTTGTAGCCGTATTTTTTATCCAACTTGTTCATGAGTCTTACATAAACAAAAATTAGAATTACAAATACATAAATAGATCCTTGCTGCGCAAACCAAAAGCCTAATTTGAAACCACCTATTTTAATAGTGTCTAAAGCTTCTTTAAATAGAATGCCCGCCCCAAAGGATACAACGAACCAAATAGCCAATAAAATGAATAGGTACCTAACATTTTCTTTCCAGTAAGCGGTTGCTTTCTTTTGTTTTTCTGACATGTCTATTTCGGTTTTTATGAATTGAATAACCTTGATTTAATCACACGATACTTCAAATAAAAATTAGTTTGCTTCAGCGATTAATTGCCGGGTCTTTAAATCTCGATTACCGAGTAAATTAGGTAAAAAAGTTTAATTGGGTATGAACAATACTCCGCTTGAGGAATCTTTTTTTGCACCAGTGACAGATGAGAGTACATTTGTTAATTGCTCAACCCTTAATACGCCCATTAGCGCAAATACCAAAGCTTCTTTGAATTCTATGATTATCTTTTCTGGCACAACTACTTTTGTCGTCTCGCCTAATTTTTGCTGTAAAGTTTCTATTAAAAAGGAGTTTAATGCGCCACCACCTGTAACCAGTAATTGCTGCTTATGATGTTTAAAATTCAGATTGATTTGTTGTGCTACCTTATCACATATATGGTGAATAGCTGTATGAAGTAAATTTTCGATGGTATCATGGGTGTCTTCAACTATAGGAACCACTTCGGCTAAAAACCATTCATAACCGATGGATTTTGGATGTGGTAGTAGGTAGTATTTTAAATTGTTTAACTGCTCTAACATCTTACGGTTTATGTTACCCGAACGCGCAAGTTTACCATCTTCATCATATTCTAAATCTTCCTTTCTGGTGATATAATTTAAAATCATATTTGCCAAACCGATATCATAAGCTATTCTTTTATCTTTTACCTCAAAAGATACATTACTGATACCACCAAGATTTAGACAATAATCATATTCATTGAAAAACATGCGGTCACCTATAGGTACTAATGGTGCGCCTTGCCCGCCAAGTGCCAGGTCATTTGTTCTGAAATCTGCAATTACTTTAATACCTGTAACATTAGCTAAATGTTGTCCCGAACCTACTTGAAAAGTAAGACCCATTTCTGGTCTGTGATGGGTGGTATGACCGTGACTAGCGATGTAATCTACTTCTAACTTGTTCTCGTTTATAAATATTGAGGTTTGCTCACCAAGGTAAGTACCATAAGTGTTATGTAATTCTATAAGTTTTTCTGCGGATAAACTAATAGCATCTTTAAGGGTGTTCAACATTTCTGATGAATACTTAACACTTTTTGTTTCTTTAATATCAAACTCCCACACCCCATTTTTCTCCCAAATGTGGCAATGGGCAAGGTCAAGACCATCTAATGATGTGCCCGACATGAGACCAATAATTTTATATATTTTCATTTGCAATCAATTGGTTTTTTTTTGATAATAATAGATGATTAAAAACACTAAAATTAATTCGGTGACTAGAGAAAAAATAGAGCCTTCAAAGCCAAATTGACCTCCATTAATTTTATTGTTTTCAGGAACCGTAAATTCAATAATACTATAAATATCTTGCCCACTAACATTAAAACCAAGTAATGATTGAAAGAGATTCCAGCTAAAATGGAATGCTATTGGGTACCATAAATTTTTCGTATACATATATGTTGCGCCCAAAGCCATGCCGGCCAAGAAAAGCCCAAGTAAACTAAACAAGCTAATATTAGGGTTGGCGCCATGCATTAACGCGAAAATTGCAGAAGCAACTATTAATGCAACATATTTGTTAAATGAGAGCATTAGGTTTTTTTGAATATATCCTCTAAACAGCACTTCTTCTAAAATTGCTACTAGTGTGAATAACACCGTGGTTAAAAACAATTCTTGGAAATTAAAATTTAATTTAGAGAATACAATCTCTTTTGAAGCTGCTAAGCCAAAATAGGCAATAGTCATAATTATTAACCCAAATAATATGCCTATCGCAATATCCTTTTTTCTGTTTTTAATTTGAAGTCCTACTTCTATAAATTTTTCTTTGTCTACAAATTTCATAAAAAGCCATATGAGTAGAAATGTACCTAAGAAAGAAAAAGCTGTCGTTATTACGTATTGAATGGTTGTTTCTTGATAGTCTATATCGCCCATCGGCACGTCTGCAAGTAAAGCACCCGCAACTTGAAATAAACCTACTATTAGAAAGTAGGGTATTATGATTGCTAAAACTCTTAACCATCCATTATGATTCATAGGTTTTTTTCAATATTAAATGGCAATTTTCCTTTTGCTTCCAAAGTGCCCAAAAAATGTTCGGTTGCCACATCTTGGAACTCTTTAAAATTCTGATACGCAATTACGGTAGCAGTGGTTTTTTCGGTACTAAAAAACTTCAATGCATACGGATTACCGAAGTAATACAGAACAACATTTTTAGAAGCTAACAGTTCGTTTATAAAATCGATTTCGGCATCAAAGAATCCGAAGTTGTTAGTCGGTTTTATTTGTGGCGGAGTTAATAGAAGTAAGATTTCGGTTTCCTGTTCAACTTCTTTTTTCATTTCTAAGATATTATCTAAAATATCTTGCTTCGTTTGGTCGGTGCCAAATCGTTTTATGGTCAACGTACAGAAATTTGTTGTTTTAAATGCTGCGATCTCTGCAGCAGTACCATGATGTAAAGTCAGTGAGTTTTCTGCTATTTTTCTATTTAAAGAACTTGGGTCGGTCAGTTCAAGAGTTGAATCTTCTTTTGTAGTAGCTTTTTCTTTCAGCTGCCAAATGCGTTCAATGCTTTTATTAATCTGATCTTCAGTGGCATTTTTTAAGATATGCTGAATGCCTTCTTCTATATGTTCTGCAAAACATAATATATCATTTCCAGCGTCAAATGCGAGCCATTCTAATTCTCCTTTAGTAGGATAATTTTTAGATACCGCATGCATATTCAGCGCATCGGAAATAACAACACCGTCAAAACCCATTTCATTACGTAATACTCCTGTAATAATATCTTTATTTATGGTTGAAGGTAACTCTGGACTAGTGGTTAAAGCGGGAACGGATAAATGCCCTACCATAACAGAATCTACACCTTCGTCTATTAATTTTTGAAAAGGATACAATTCATTTTCAATAAGTTCTTCTTTCGATTTATCAATAACGGGTAAACCCAAATGCGAATCTGTAGCGGTATCGCCGTGACCCGGAAAATGTTTAATACTTGTAAGTATATTTTCGCTTTGGGTACCTTTTACAAAAGCAGTTGCCATCGTAACTACATTACTCTTGTCATCACCAAAAGATCGATACCCAATTACGGGATTATTCGGATTCACATTGACATCTACCACAGGCGAAAGATTCCAATGAATACCAGCCGCTTTACAATCTTTGGCAATCTGCTTACCAACTTCAAATACTAAGGCTTCGTTATCAGTATTTGCTCCTAAAGTAATTGCATATGGGTATTGGGGAGTATTTTCTATTCGCATGGCTAATCCCCATTCGGCATCAATGGAAATTAGTAGGGGATAGGTCGCTGCTTTTTGATATCTTTTGATCCGGTTTTTTAAAGTGTTAAAACTATTCTCGTTTATAACTACCTTCTTCTTGCCTTCAAAATTAGTCGCCGCACTTGCTCTGGAGTGAAAGAAGCAGAGTCCGCCAACGTGGTGTTCAGAAATTAGTTTTTCTAATTGCTGTATTTCTTCTTCTGTATCATTTATAAAAGCTGCGGGCATAAAAAGCTGTCCGACTTTCTCGGTCAAAGAGAGTTTTTCTATAGCTTCTTTTGTAGGTATTATTTTATTCATTGGGAGCTGTTGTTTTTTTACCGAAATCTGCGGGATAAGAAATGAACTTTAATAAGAATAGCGCAGGTAAGGCAGCAATAACTACCCAAACGAAAAACCCGTCATAACCCAGCCATTGTTGAATATAACCACTAACCATGCCTGGTAGCATCATGCCCAGCGCCATAAAGCCTGTGGCAATGGCATAATGTGATGTTTTAGACTTGCCGTCTGCAATATAAATGAGGTACATTAAAAATGCAGCAAAACCGAATCCGTAGCCGAATTTTTCAAATATAACGGTTGCTGTAACTGCATAAATATTGGTGGTATCGGTGACTGCTAACACTGCGTATAGAATATTTGGTAAATTAAGCGAAAGAACCATGGGTAACATCCATTTTTTTAGTCCGTCCCTAGAAATTAAAATTCCTCCTAAAATTCCACCTATAGAAAGAAAGATAACTCCCGCTGTACCGAAAATAGTACCTAGTTGTTCTGTAGAATATCCTAATCCACCTTTATCGGGGGTATCCAACAAAAACGGAGAAGCCATTTTTACCAATTGAGATTCACCCAAACGATAGGTAAGTATAAACGCTAGCGCAATGCCGATACCTGGTTTTTTGAAAAAAGAAGTAAATACTTCTAAGAACCCTGCAGGCTTTTCTTTTTCTTCGGTGCTTTCAGATTCGTACTTTGGTGTGACAAAGAAGTTGGCAACTGTCATGACCAACATTAGAAATGCTGCTGCCGACATGGTTACGCTCCAGGCTTTGGTATTGTCACCATATTTGTTCTCTAAAAATCCCGCTAAAACAACTATTAATCCTTCACCGGTGACCATCGCTAGTCTGTAAAAAGTACTTCGCATACCTACAAAGAAAGATTGTTTCTTTTCGGTCAAACCTAACATATAATACCCGTCTGATGCTATATCATTGGTTGCAGAGGCGAAAGCGGCCATCCAAAAACAGGCTAATGATGATATAAAAAACATGTTAGTCGGTAAGGTCAACCCAACGCCCAATAGTGAAATAGCAATTAACAGTTGCATAGCTAAAAACCATTTACGCTTAGTACTTTTTAGATCTACAAACGGACTCCATAATGGTTTCAATACCCATGGTAGATACAATAAACTGGTGTATAGACCAATGTCTTCGTTGCTAACGCCTAATTTTTTATACATAATTACCGAAACGGTAACTACCAAAACATACGGCAACCCTTGTGTGAAATATAAAACTGGAACCCATGCCCAGGCGCCCTTATCTTTTTGAATCATTTTTAAGATTGTTCTTTAGGTTGATGACCGTTGGTTTCGTTTCTGCACCATAAAAATCAATAAAGCTGATACTGTAAAATGATCTACGGTAATCTGATTTTGATATGCGAATGGAATTAGAATTCGCTATCACTAAATTTTTAGATAGTAATTTTTTAATAGAATATTCCTCTTTTACCTTTCTGCCAGCCTTGTACAGAAGTGCATAACGCAAGCCTCTTAAGTCATCGTATTCTAAAATGACCTCATCAGCATTTATAGAAACATCTAAAAGTTTGGGTGTCGTAGAAATATGATTTTTTGCCAACGAAGAAATAGGGTTCAAAGCAGGTAACTTGTAATACTTCTTGTGAATATATTCAACAACATCATCGTTGTCGTTCATTAGAGATTTGGCACTGAACATAATGTTACCCTGAATTTCCGGAGTCTCTCGTGCAAGTACTAATTGGTTAGGAATCTCTTTAATATCATCCCAAGCTTTATCGCTGTTGTTTCTGATTTTATATGGACCGTTACCAACATATAGGTTAGTACCATAATTGTTTTTAGCCCACCAGTCTACAATTTTGGTGTGCGATGCTACTGGCAGATCCATACTCCAATAAACTTGGGGAGCTAGGTAATCAATCCACCCTTTTTCCATCCAAAGTAGCGGGTCTGCATATAAATCTTCATAGGTGGTTTGCCCTGCTTTAGTATCTGATCCTTTTGGGTCGGTCGAATTGTTTTTCCAAACCCCGAACGGACTAATACCGAACTGTACCCATGGCTTAATCGATTTTATAGTATTGTGAGATTCACGTACGAGAGAATCTATATTGCTACGTCGCCAGTCATCAATAGTCTGATCTTTCTGTGCGTAAGTTGCAAATGCTAAAGAGTCATTAAAAACTTCATTGGTTATTTTATAGGGATAGAAATAATCATCGAAATGAATAGCATCTACATCATAGGTAGCAACCAATTCTGCAATGATATTAGAAAAATGCTTGCGTACCTCTGGTAGCCCAGGGTTGTAATAGTTTTTTTTGCCATAATGCACGATCCACTCTGGATGTTTACAGTAATCATGGGTTTCAGAAAGTATTTCGAAATTTTCATCGAAAGTTGCTCTGTACGGATTTAGCCATGCGTGAAACTCCATGCCACGTTGGTGAGCTTCGTTAATCATCCATTCAAGAACATCTGTATTCCATTTTGGTGCTGTGCCTTCATCACCCGTTAGAAATCGAGAATATGGCGCGTAATCAGATTCATAAAAAGCATCTCCTGCAGCACGTACTTGAACGATTACAGCATTGTAATTTTCTTTTTCATAAAAATCTAGAATTTTAAGGTAGTCCGCTTTTTGTTTCTCAGAAGTATCATTGCCATTTTTTGGCCAATCTATATTGACCACCGTAGCGATCCATACGCCTCTAAACTCTCTCTTCGGATGTTTTTCGTATGATTGAAAAACTCCGCAAGAATTAAGAAGTAAAAGAAGTAGAACGAGTAGTGTTAATTGTTTTGTCATAAATGTAAAAAAGGCCCATTTTAAAACTAAAAATAGGCCTTTTAATTCAATTTAGTTGTTAGTTGAATTTATGTCTTACAAAGGCTTCCATTGCGGCGTATGATGATAAGCCCATTGCTTTGTATTTATTGGCAGTGTCACGATTTCTTTCTTCTGCACGCATCCAGAATTCTCTTGAATCATCACCTTGAAACATCACTCCGTCTTTTTGAGATTGGTGACAGAAAATAGCATATCGCTTTTTCAATACTTGCCCCGGACTCATTGGTACTGCCATTTCAATTTCGTTGATGTCCCACTCATGCCAAGCGCCTCTGTATAACCATAACCAGCAATCTTTCATGAATGACTCTGATTTCAATTCTTCGCATGCTGCAAATACAGCATCTAAACAAACCTTGTGTGTACCATGTGGATCGGCTAAATCGCCAGCGGCATAAATTTGATGAGGTTTTATCTGTTTGATAATATTTACCACAATCTTAATATCTTCATCAGATAAGTTTTTCTTCTTTATCGTACCTGTTTCATAAAAAGGAAGATCTAAAAAGTGTACGTTATTATCATCAAGCCCCATGTATCTGGTAGCGGCATATGATTCCCCTCTTCTTATTTTTCCCTTTAAATTTCTAACTTCTGGAGCATCTATGCGTGTTTCGTTTTTCTCTGCTATAGATTTTATAATATTTTTAGCCTCATCTGACGGATTAATTTGCATGGCTATCTCAGCATATTTTCTAGCATCGGTATCTGAAACTGCAATGTTGCCAGAAGTTTGATATACAATATGTACATCATGACCTTGCTCGACTAATCTGTCAAAAGTGCCGCCCATAGAAATAACATCATCATCTGGGTGCGGACTAAAAATGATTACTCGCTTTATAGCCGGTATAGCTCGTTCTGGTCTGTGGGTATCATCAGCATTTGGTTTGCCGCCTGGCCAACCTGTAATGGTATGTTGTAATTTATTGAACATTTCAATATTTAGATCATAAGAATCGGCTAAGGCTAAAAGATCGGCCATACCGTTATCATTATAATCTTTATCTGTCAGACTTAAAATAGTTTTGCCTGTAGTTTCACAAAGCCAAACCATGGCTTTAGCCTTTAACTCCTCGTTCCATTCGCAAGCATCAACTAACCAAGGTGTCTTATTTCTAGTTAATTGGCTACCTGCACCTGTATCTAAAACAAAAGTACAATTGTCATGTTCTTGCAGATAGGTTGCCGGTACATGAGATGAAATATCGCCTTCTATAGTTTTTTTAATGATACCAGCTTTGTTTTCTCCCCAGCCCAATAAAACAATTCTTTTGGCTTTTCGTACTGTGGCAATCCCCATGGTAATTGCTTTTCTAGGTACATTGGCTATTCCTAAGAATGAAGGTGCTGCATCTACTCTTGTGATGTGATCTAAAGTAATTACCCGTGTTCCAGAATTAAAATGTGATCCTGGTTCATTGAAACCTACATGCCCCGTTCTACCAATACCCAGTAATTGAAAGTCTAAACCGCCATGCTCTTTTATTTTACGATCGTAGCTTAGGCAGTATGCTGTAGTTTCTTCATTACTTACGGTGCCATCTGGTATATGAATATTTTTTTCAGGAATATCTACATGATTAAAAAGATGCTCATGCATGAAGTAAAAATAACTCTGTATGTTATTCGGCTCCATCGGTAAGTATTCATCTAAGTTGAAAGTGATAACATTTTTAAAACTTAAACCTTCTTCTTTGTGCATACGAACCAATTCTTCATAAACCCGTATTGGAGAAGAACCAGTTGCTAAACCTAAAACGCAATTTCTCTTTTGTCCCTGTCTCTTTTTTATTAAAGCAGCAATTTCATGAGCTACGACTATCGAAGCTTCATTGGAGTCTTCGAAAATGACATTATGAATTTTTTCGAATCGGGTTTCTTCGAACTGACCAATCGGTTTGTGGGTGATGTCGATCTTGGAATTTTTTATAGCTGTTTTCATGAGGTTGTGGTAGATTTTTAGATTTTTAAATCATGCAAATATATGCGTTATTTTTATTAGATGCAGTTTTTTGCAATAAATATTGCTGTATTTTGCTGTTAATTAATAATTAATTTTTGTTTTGGTAATATTAACGACATAAAACAGCATGTGTTAAAAATCATTATCTTTGTGATAATCACAAGTACATAAAGTTGCTATTACATGCTAAAAGAAGAACGTCAACAAACCATTTTAAGTGAAGTTGACTTACATAATAGAATACTTATAACAGATATTGCCGAGGCTTTAGACGTATCAATTGATACTATAAGGCGTGACGTTAAAGAGCTTGATGCAGAAAATAAATTGCGTAAAGTTCATGGTGGTGCAATCTCTATGGGCTACATGACCAATAGTGCAAGAAACACTAATATATATAAGATAGAAGATAAGGCGGCAATTGCGGTGAAGGCAGTTAGTATGCTGCGAGATGGTGCCGTTATTTTTTTAGATGGTGGTACTACGTGTATGGAGCTTGCAAGAATTATACCTGAGAATTTAAACCTTACTTGTTTTACGATTAGTTTACCGGTTGCTATGGAATTGTCTCATAAAGCAAATATTAATGTAATTTCTATTGGGGGACAAATTTCGAAGGAAGCACAAATTGCTATTGGCGCAAATGCCATTCATCATCTATCTGAGATACGATTTGATTATAGCTTTATCGGTACAGGATATGTTGATGCAACCTACGGATTAACAGAATTCGATTGGGATATTGTACAAATCAAAAAAGCGGTGATTAAAGCTTCTAAGAAAACGGTCTTATTATCTATCTCTGAAAAACTGAATTCTCAACACCGCTATAAAACGTGTGATATTAATTCTATTAATACCATGATCACAGAATTAAAGCCCGATGATGCATTGCTAAAGGCATTTAGAAATCACGATATAAAAATTTTATAAGTATATGGATTACAAGAAAATTACCGAAACTCCGTCGAACCACGACAATTTAGAGTTGATGAATACTACTACTATTCTTCAAAAAATGAATGAGGAGGATAAGAAGATTGCCGATGCAGTAGAAAAAACGATTCCGCAAGTAACGAAGCTTGTAGATGCCTTAACAGAAAGATTTAATAAAGGCGGAAGATTATTTTACATAGGTGCAGGTACCAGTGGTAGATTGGGAATTCTAGATGCTTCTGAGATTCCCCCAACTTTTGGTATGCCGCATGAACGTGTGGTCGGTTTAATTGCTGGTGGTGATACTGCCATTAGAAAAGCAGTTGAAAATGCCGAAGATGCTACCAAGCAGGCATGGATAGATTTAAAAGCTCATGATATTAATACGTATGATGTGGTAGTCGGTATAGCTGCCTCTGGTAGTACACCCTATGTAATTGGCGGATTGGAAGATGCTAAGAAAAACGGAATATTAACGGCTGCAATTACCAACAACCCTGGTGCACCAATTGCTAGAATTGCTGATATACCTATTGAGATTAATGTAGGTCCGGAATTTCTTACCGGTAGTACAAGAATGAAAAGTGGTACGTCTCAAAAACTGGTATTAAATATGATATCTACCGCTTTAATGATAAAAATTGGTAGAGTTAAAGGGAATAAGATGGTGAATATGCAATTAAGCAACGATAAGTTGGTTGATCGTGGTACGCGCTATATTATGGAAGGGCTGAATATTGAATACGCCGCCGCTGAAGCTTTATTGAAAAAGCATGGCTCCGTTAAGCTGGCTATTGATGCCGGTAGGGGGTAAGTAGCTCTTCTATATTTTATGATACTATAAAAAAAGGTCTGTAACCATGTTTGATTACAGACCTTTTTTGATTTCGAGTGCTTGCTATTATGCTACTTTTTCGGAATTAGTTTATAAATACCTTTTCCTTCAACGGCGACATAAATAAAACCATCTGGACCTTGTTTTACGGCACGTACTCTACCTAGTCCGTCCATTAATTTTTCACGTGTAGTTACTTTGTTTCCATCCATTACTAATCGTTCTAAATATTGAAAAGCCAAGGATCCTACTAAAAGGCTCCCTTTCCAATTTTTGTATTTATCCGTAGTTACAAACTCCATTCCGCTAGGGGCAATAGACGGTACCCAATAATGTATAGGTTGCTCCATGCCGCTCATCTCTGTTTTATCGGTAATAGGGGTGCCGCCATAATTGATTCCGTAGGTGACTAAAGGCCATCCGTAGTTAGCTCCTTTCTTAATGATATTAATTTCATCACCACCTCTTGGTCCGTGTTCGTTATCCCAAATTTCTCCTGTAACTGGATGCTTTATCAACCCTTGCGGATTTCGGTGTCCGTAACTGTAAATGGCAGTCTTGGCGCCTTTTTCGCTTATAAACGGATTGTCTTTCGGTATACGCCCATCGTCGTGTAAACGGTAAATTTTACCACCATCTCTTTTAATGTCTTGCGGGTTAATATCTCTATCGCCGCGTTCTCCAATAGAAAAGAAAAGATATCCATCATTATCAAAAGCAATTCTAGATCCAAAATGTTGCCCTTTTGTAGTATTCGGTACCGCCTTATAAAGTACTTGTGTTTCGGTCAAAGAATTGTTCTTCAATTTTGCTCTCATCAATGCGGTATGTCCGCCCTTTTCATCTCCTTCTACTGATGCATACGTAAGGTAGATCCATCCGTTTTCTTTGTACTTAGGGTGAAGGGCAACATCTAATAATCCGCCTTGACCTCTATTATATACTTCAGGTAAATTACCGATTATCGTTTTTTTTCCATTTTTAAAATGAATCAATTTACCTTCTTTTTCAGTGATTAAAATACTATTGTCAGGAAGGAAGGTAAACCCCCATGGAATATGTAGCTCATCGACGAACAGCTCAGTTGTAAAAACCGACTCTTTTGGTGTAGTTACTTTGTTATCAGTATTTTGTGCGCAAGAAAAATTAAGCGTTATAACGAATAAAAGGTTGAAGATGATACTATTTTTCATATACGAGCGTTAGAATTATGTTAGAGAACACATGATTATTTAAAAGATAAAATATAAGCAAAAAATTACACCAAAGAACTAATTAGATCCCAAATCAACTTTGTTCTTAAAAACGAAACTTAACCTATGCTTCCAAAACAACAGCGGTATGCGCTGTATGTACTTCTTCTGATCGTTATTTCAGTAATTGGTACTACGGCATTAGCCAACTCTAAAGTAACCACTTTGTACGAAGAGGTGGCACATGTAATCAAAAAGGCTGTTTCGGTTTCTGCCAAAAACACCACGGTCTTAGAAAAGAAAGTTCAAGTTGTACAAAAGTCTAACTTTACTACCTCAGCAATGTTTACCACACTTATTGTCGGTGCAGATGCTACAGAGACTTGTAATGATAACGGATTTACAATTGCACGGTTTAATCTATGTGGTGATTTTGATGATCGTACAATAAGTTTGTCTGGTGGCCCGCATAGTTCAGTTTCATGGCAAGTATTAGGTGGCTCTTGCACAGCGAACGTAAATACAGAATGCCCGAGCACTACAGCTTCTTGTTATTCTACGATTAGTTCTGGACAAACATTTAATTTAGATGCCAGTTCTGTACCAGCTACTTCAGGTGCCGAATACAGAGTTCTTGTAAACGGTCAACCATATTATTTTAAAGTAAAGAAAAGTACCATTACCCAAACATATGTAAAACAAGATTATATATGTGGTGTTGATGGTAGAATACAGATTACCAATTTATCGAGTGCCTACGAATTTAGTATCGATGGTGGTACTATTTGGCAAGGAGCTATATTTTCTAACCTAACACCTGGTACTTATAATATTCTAGCAAGATTAAGAAATACGGCCAATACTTGTGAATATCCTTATGAGCCTATTACAATAGAGGAAAAGGAAATTGAAATAGCCGCAACTTTTACAGATGCACTATGTAGTGTCGATACAGGTAGTATTACTGTTACCGCTTCTAATGTTCCTGGTCCTTATAAATACACTTTGTTGAATTCTAGTGGTGTTGCCCAAGAATTTACCGCTTTTATACCAACCAACCCTTATACATTTTCTGCAGTAGGTTTTGGTACATATACGGTACAGGTAGAAACACAACAATGTAAAGGAGATCCTTTAAACGGAATTACTGCTCCAAGACAAAATGTAGATACAAGCGGTAACCCTTTAACTATAGGTGCTGGGGCTTCTGCTTTAGATGCTTCTACCGAAGTAAATAGTAGTTTTGGTTGTTCAAATATTTCTAGCGTAGACATTACATTAAATACTACAGGAGGTTCTGCTCCATATACATTTACCGTAAATGGCGGACCGGTACAACCTTCATTTGGTAATGCTGCTACAGATTCTGGTACTACAATATATACAGTAACTACTGCAGGTACCTATGATTTTGTCATTACCGATACCAATGGTTGTATTATAAACGCATCTTCTGATGTTGAAGATTTATTGCCACCAGATGTAACTGTTGCAGGTATCGACGGTACATGTAGTAACGGTGGGGCTAAATTAGAGTTTACTATAAATAATGGTAGAGGGTACAATATTTCTTATCGAGAAAGTGCTACTGCACCGTGGGTAAGTACACCACAAATTTCGGTAGCTGCGGGTACTTATAATGATATTGAAGTAAGATACCAACAAGGTGGATTCGAATGTACATTAGACCTAGCTTCTCAAACAGTAATAACTGTAGGCTCATTAACCGGTAGTGCAACTAAAGTTTCTGATGTTACTTGTACAGGAGCTGGAACAACTGGCGGACAAATTGATTTTGTTGGTCCGTTTTCTGGTGGGTCAGGTAGTGGATATGTTTTTAGTATTGATGGGGTTAATTTCTCAGCAACGACTTCTTATACCGATTTAGCTGCGGGTACCTATACACCTATTATTAAAGATGCAGGTGGTTGTCGTTTAGATCTTACAGCAATTGATATTTTAGATGTTGATCCACCTACAAATTTAGATTTTGCCCAAAGTAATATTAGTTGTGCTGCTGGTACTACAGATGTGCAGTTGACACCAACAAGCAATGCGGCTATCAATAGATATGAAATTATTAGTCCCGCTTATTTTGATAATGGAAATAACGCAACTTTTACAGGTTTACTAACTTCTCAAGCATATATTTTTCAAATTACAGATGTAAACGGTTGTTCGTATACTGAAGGTTTTAGACCTGTAGTTATTAGTTCTATTCGTGTTAGAGTAAAATCTGGCGGAGATTTAAGAGTTTGTAATGGAGAAACCGATGGTACGGGTACTTTCATTATTGACGGATTTGCGAATAACTATACATATGATATTAATGGAGGATTATTCTCTGGCGGACCTCAAAGTGCTAATGAAGTAATCTTACCATTATCAGGTGCAGGTACATATACGATTACCGTAACTGATGCTGATACTGGTTGTACCGATACTTCTTCTTTCGATATTCAAGATGCTCCGGTTTTAGATTTATCAACGAGTACAGTTACTGATATGAGCTGTGCAAATGGAAATTTAGGAGCCGTTAGAGCAAATGCAACTGGTGGTTGGGGTACTTTTAGATATACCTTAACACAGCCTGTAGGACCACAAATAGGACCAAAATCTGGAAGAACCTTTAGTAATCTTTCTGCATCGGGAACATACACATTAACTGTTGAAGATGCTGAAGGTTGTACAGATACTTTTTCATTCGATTTAAACCCTATCGATGCGCCAAGTATAGTGTTAGATGGTCCGTCGTCAGATTTCTGTTTCGTTGCAGGTACTGGTGCTACGGTTGCAGTCACTTCTACGGCAGGTACAGCGGCTATTGGAACACATCAATATAGAATTAATGGTGGTACGTTACAACCAACTCCAAGTTTTGCAGGACTTTCTCCTGGTAATTACACAATTGAAGTGGTAGATGGTAATGACTGTTCAGATAGTCTTCCCATAACTATTGCACCTCAATTAAGAGTGAATACAAGCATTGTAGCTGAAATACCTTGTGGAGGAGCTGATGGTAGAATTAGCGTAAGTGTTAATGGTGGTTATACTTCTGGTGCAGGTACAAAGCAATATGAAGTTAGTGCTGATGGAGGTGCTACTTTTGGTGCGGCATTTTCACTTACTACCAATACTTTTGATTATGATACAAATGTGCCTGGTGATTATGTTTTCAGAATTACCGATAATAATACAACAAGTAGTGGTTGCGTAGCACAGTCTGTTTCAATCACCTTAAATCCGCCTCAAAATATTGCAGCTGCATCTTACGTTGCGAGACCGGTAAGTTGTAGTTCAACAAATAACGGAGCGGTTACTATTATACCAGATGCTACCAGTGGAGTACCACCATATGAAGTAAATTTTAATGGAACTGGCTGGGGTACCGAAACTGTATTTTCTAGTTTAACCGTAGGTACTTACTCTTATTTAGTAAGAGATGCTAGAGGTTGTGAAACTGTAGTCGATACGTTTGATATCGTATTAGATACAACTGCACCGCCAGCTACAACAGTTTCTGAAGTTCAGGCAGTTTGTGGTGGTAGCGGACCAGTTAGTGGCGGAATCAATATTGACGCCGTAACCGATGGAACCCCTGACTATACATTTATAATTGAGGACAATACAGGAGTAGAAATTACGCGTGTAGAAAATCAAAGTGCTTTTCCAATACAAATTTTAGATCCACTTTTAGTAACGGGAGATTATACTGTTATTACTATTGATGCTAATGGTTGTACGGATATTGATACGGTTACAATTACTTCAAACGAAGTAGTGATTGCACCAATACCTCCACCAGCACCAGCAACTTGTGATGATACCGCTTTTACGTATGCAGTAACTGTAAGTGGAGGTTCTGGGTCATATCAAATAAGATTAATAGATCAGCCAGGTTTTTATAATTTAAATAATACACCGGCAGTTAATGATCATACGTTTAGTAATGCAACAGATGGTATACAATACGGAGTGGCTTATACTGTTGTTGTTTTGGATGTGGTTACGGGTTGTACTTATGAACAAGAAATATCTCCAGTAGACGGACCTTCAACATTAGATGTTTCTGCAAGTTCGACACCTGGTGCTTGTGATGTCAACAGAAATGGTGAAATAACTTATAATATAATAGGGTTTGTAATTGGCGATGCCTTAAGAATTGAATTAATTGATAATGCAGATGGATCAAGTACAATTCTTGAAAACTCAGTAACAACTATAGGCTTGCCTTATACTGGTTCGTATCCTGAATTACCAGGTAACTATCAGATAGTGGTTGAAAATTTAACCGACTCTTGTACAGATGCCGCTCCGGTGACTATAATTCAGAATTTACCAGATATTGATATTTTACAAGAAGTTGCTGCAAATTGTAATGCATTCGGTCAAGTTACCGTACAAGGTAGAGGTGGTTCTGGTGGCCCATATGAATTTGCTTTTATGGATACTGGTTTAGCGCCTTCAGGTTGGACAACAAATACTACATTCTCTGCACCTGATGGTACTTATGATGTATACGTAAGAGACGCAAGTGGTTGTACTTCATTTGATATTGCTACTATTATTTCATTAGATCCAGATTTAGCTATTCCAACATTTGCTGTAGTAAACCAATGTGATCCTACTTCAACTGCCTTTGATATTACAGTAAGAGTACCTAGTTCTGTTAACACTCCAAGATTCACTTTGGGTGGTGATGAGCAACTACCAACAGTAGTTGGTGCCTTTTGGGAGTATACATATATCGTAAGTAGTCCTGGTGATTATGTTGTAGATGTAGTAGATGCCAACGGTTGTACCAGTGAAGGTATTGCTATTGTATATGATTTCTTGTCAGCTACAGGTAGATTTTCAACAGATAGTACGTGTAATGATGCAGATGGAGAAATAACAATAGGAACAACTGGTGGTAGTGGAGATTTTACATATGAGTTAACGGGTATCGATTATACCTCTAGCGCAGTAGGTCCAATAACACAAACAAATGATCCAATATTTACAGGTTTAGCTCCTGGTACATATGAAGTATTAATTACGGATCGAATTGTGAACGATGGTGCTGGTTTCTGTGAAACTACGGTATCAAACATCATTTTAAATCAGGCAGCACAACCTGTAATTGTTTCAGAAGAAGCAATCGATATTAGTTGTAGAGATGAGAATGACGGGTCTATTGAGATAGTAGTTGGTCCGGCAAATGCATTGGTACCATTCACATCTCAAGACACTCCGATTACTTATATATTAAATAATGTAACCTCAGGAACTACAGAAGTAACTAGAAATAATACTGGTGCTTTTTCAAATTTACCTGCAGGTGATTATCAAGTTCAAGTCGTAACGGCTCGCAATTGTGAGGTGTTATCTGGAATACATACGATTACAAATCCTGATGCATTTAGTATTTCGGCCAGTGCTGCAGATTTTGCTTGTGAGCCTGGTGCAAATAGATATAGTTCAACCATTATTACGGTAAATGTGTTAGACGCAGGTACTGTTGGTTCAGGATATCAATATAGTATCACTGGTTTTGAAAATTATCAAACTCTTAATACGTTTGAAATCATTGATGATGGTAGTGCTCAGAATATTACCGTATACGCCATAGATGGTAATGGATGTGAAACAACTTTTGATGTACCTACAATTAATCCGCCTACAGATGTTGTTCCAACAATTATTGAGGTCGATATTCTAAACTGTAGAGATGATGAACGTGTACGTATACAAGTTATAGGTACAACTGATTTTACGGTGAATACGGTATCGGTAATTCCGGTCGCTCCAGTGACCAACACATCGGGTAATAACTATGTAGATGTTTACTTATCTGATGTAGGAGATTATTTATTCGAAGTAACCGATAATACAGTGGGTTGTACATACCCTATGCCAGTACATACGGTTAATACACCAGAAATTCCAACGGTTTTAATTAGCGAGGCTAAACCAGTTAGTTGTGCAGTGCCAGGCAATGATGGAGCGTTATTCATAACTGTAGGTAATTACACAGGTGAGTTTGAAGTGTTTGTTTATGAAGCTACAGACGTAACAAGGTCTACACTTTTAACTTCTCAAACTTTTGATACAACTAACTACCCTGATGTTAATGGAGACGAAGCGAGAATAGATAATTTACCAGGTGGTAACTTGATCGTTGATGTGGTTTCTGCAGATATACCATTCTGTTCTGGTACAAGTAATGTTACAAATATTAGAACTCCCAATGGGGAACTTCAAGTAACTGCAGAATCTATAGGTAATGTTAGTTGTACGAACGATACAGGTGAAATAATTGCTACTGGTATTGGTGGTTGGGATACTACTCCGTATGAATATAGATTGTTGATGAGCACAGATGGCGGTGCTACCTATACTACTGAAATTGCAGCCTTTTCGAATGATAATGAATTTACTAATCTTTCTTTCGGGTTCTATGAAGTTGAGGTTAGAGATGTAGAAGGTTGTACAAATACAGAAGAGATAGAATTAGAAGAAGTGCCTCAAATTCTTGCAGGTATTAGAGAGCCACAAACACTAGATTGCCCTAATGGTAACAATGCGGTGCTTGAAGCTTATGACACTACAACAGGTGACGCCATTACAGCTACGGCTGGTGCAAGTGGAGGTTTTGCTGGGGCAGGTTACAACTATACTTTATTGTATTTAAGTGGTGATGATAACACAGCTATTGTTTCGCAAAGTGGATTACAGAACACACCTACTTTCATTGGTGATAGTGGCGGTTATATTAGTGCAGGTTGGTATGCAATAGAAGTATCTTCTAGTTTTGGATGTTCGTATGTGACTGATGCCTACTATGTTGATCCACCACCACCAATTCAACCAGTTTTGGTTCAAATAAGAGTACCAGGTTGTGGAGGAGATGGTGAAATAAGATTGACGGTTGAGAATCCTGATCCTTTATTTACGTACGAATACTTAAGAGTTGAAAACGGAGTAACCATTGGTACTTATGTGCCGATGACAGGTAATTCCTTTAATGCAACAGGTGTACAGGGTATTACATATCAATATGATGTAAGAAAGGTTAACGCGGCAGGTGCTTGCCCGGCAATACGTTCTAATGGTATTACCATGACAGATGCTTCTGATCTTGAATTTTTACCAAATTCTCCAGTAGATCCAATTTCTTGTGCATCTGAATTAGATGGTAGAATAGAATCTTTTGCAAGTGGCGGTGTAGGTAATAATATATTTACATTATACATAGGGCAACCTACAGATGGTTTTAATCTTGGAACAGCAACAATATTCAGAGGTCCACAAGATGAAGGTACTTTTGAAGGACTTCCTGAAGGTACAGATTATTGGATTGGCGTTACAAGTGGTTTAACTTGTGAGGCTGTAGATGGTCCGTTTGAAATTGTTAGGCCAGATCCTATAATTTTTGATGCTATACCAACAAATGTATCTTGTAATGGTGAAGAAGACGGTTCGATTACTGTTTCTGTTAGTGCAGGTGGTGTAGGTTTAATTCAATTTGCAATTGCACCGAACTTTAACGAATTCTTTAGTGATTCTGATAATCCTGGTACATATACTTTTGATGAGCTTGCAGCAGGTACATATGAGATTTTAATAAAGGATGACAACGGTTGTTTTGAAAAAGATTTTATCACAGTTGAAGAGCCAGATGAGTTACAGATAATTAATATCGACACTACACCTGAGTTATGTATTGGTGCCAATAACGGTTCGGTTGTTTTTGACGTAATAGGCGGTACTCCGTTCAACGATGTTACTGTAAACCCTACTCCGTATTTTGAGTACAAAATTGAAATGGTCGATCCAATAGATGAATCGGGTACAGCTGTATTTGCACCTTATACAGGTGCTATTGTAGAAGATTTGCAAGGTGGAGCTTCTTATGTTATTTACATTCAAGATGTTAATCTTTGTTCCGTTTCTGAATTGTTTACCATAAATATAGGGGTAGATCTAACGGCAGAGCCATTAGTACAATATGGCTGTGATGGTATATTCCCAACAAGTACAACAACTATTCAATTAGAAAATAATAACTTATTGTCTGAGCTGATGTTTGCTCTTGACCCAATTGATCCTACAGATGCTATAACAGCAAATGCAACCGACGAGTATGTTTGGGGTGATTTACCTGCTGGTGATCATATCGTACACATTTATCATGAAAATGGTTGTACCAATATGGTGGAGTTTAGTATTGATGGATATGAGCCTTTGAGCCTAGTAGTAGATAAAACCGGGCCAAATGAGGTTCTTGCAACTGCAGCTGGTGGATATGGAGAATATGAGTTCTTTTTCAACGGACAATCCTTTGGTGAGGAAACTACCTTTACAACCAATGAAAGTGGAATAGTAAATGTTCGTGTAAGAGATGCAAGAGGTTGTGAATTAGAGCTTAGTGTACCATTTGAATTTACAGGTATGTTAGAATTCCCTAATTTCTTCACTCCCGATGGAGATAACCTCAATGATATTTGGTCGCCGAATAATAGAGAACTTTTTGATGGTGTTGAGGTTCGAATTTATGACCGTTATGGTAGAGTAGTGGCTGTATTAGATGAGGTAAGCGGCTGGGATGGTAAATATGAAGGTAAAGAAGTGCCAACAGGCGATTATTGGTATGTAGTTAATGCAAATAGTGATGCAATTAAGTATGTAGGTCACTTTACCTTATACAGATAAATAAAAGAGAGAACATAGATTTAAAAAGGAGGATGCATTGAGCATCCTCTTTTTTTGTTTCGCAAAATTTTAAATAAGTTTTTGAATTCTTGTTCGTCTAACTTTTAGAGTACAAATGGACCTAAAACCACTTTAACTTTAAAAGAGTTTCTTTTTGGGGTACATTTGATAGAAATTTCGAATTTACAGATGAGGTCAATTTTATATATTGTTTTACTGGTTATTTTTCAAAGTTGTGCATCTCAAGCAAAACCTATTCTGATAGATTCAGAAATGGAAACGAATGTGAAAGAAAATCTAGCCTATTACTTGTATTACCCAGAAGATTATGAGGAGGAGCCTGATAAAGATTTCCCAATACTATTATTTTTACATGGCGGTGGCGAATCTGGCGATAGCTTGGTTACGGTGAAAAGAAATGGTCCGCCTAAATTGATAGTTCAGGGAAAAAAATTTCCGTTTTTAATATTGGCACCCCAGAACCCAAACGAGAAAAAGTGGTGGAATACAAGGGCTGTAAAGCAATTGTTGGACTCCATTGTAGATAATAATAGAATTGACAAACGTAGAATTTATTTAACCGGATTAAGCCGAGGGGGCGGAGCTGCTTGGGAAATGGCAGTACAATATCCTGATACCTTCGCTGCGATGGCAGTAGTTTGTGGTATGACGCCCTTACCTTATGCTTCTTGGATTAATAGGGACATGCCCATCTGGGTTTTTCACGGCGAGAAAGATAAGTCTATACCAATAGAAGAATCTGAAACCATGGTAGCCAGATTAAAAGAAATGGGGTACGAAGTCATCTTCACTAAATACCCCAATGTCGGACATAGTGCCTGGATCAAAGCTTACGAAACAGAAGCACTGTATGATTGGTTTATGAATCAGGAGTTGAAGTAGATTAATTTGAGCGTATTACATTTTTAAAGTTCTTGTTTTTTCTCCATTATTATTGTAGAAATTTATCTCTGTAATATTTTTGGTGATAGAAATAGTTGAGTTTGATTGAGAATTAAAACTATCTCCCCAATAGACTTCTTGAATTCTTTTCTTTCCATCTTTAAAAGTAATAATTGCTTTAACCTCATTTTTAAGAAATTTTTCAATAGCAAAATAACTAGGAGTATTATATTCATGTACTTTTATAGAATCATTATTTTGCGATGCAATAATTAATTCTTTTCCATTTTTTAAATTTATGTTGACTAATGCTTTAGCATCCCCAGAAACATAAAAATTGGATTCCGCTAAATTTAGACTTTTCATATTTAAGTTACCTGTATTCTTTAAAATTAAGCCAACAAGTGCATCGGCCATTCCTTGTTGAACCTCCATTCCAAAGTCATTGCCAACAAGAACAATATCCAATAAATTGTCTTCATCTATATCTTGTGATAACATTCCATAAATCGGCGCATGTTGAACATTTGAAGGTAGTTTACGCATAACGAATTTTCCATTTCCAATATTTTCTATTAGGGAAGTCTCCATTTCATTAAAAGTTAATTTTGTAGCATCGTCTAATAGACCATCATTGAACATTTCTGGAAGAGTAGTGGATCCAAATTCACCAAATGAATTGAATTTTTTCCTTATACCAACATATTGCTTTGTTACATCTTGCCAAGGATGGTATAGATATTCTTTTTTCGTTCCTAAACTATCTCTTAAATAATAAGAAAGTAAGGGGTCAATTGATCCGTTTCCATCAAGGTCTTTAGCATATAATCGAATAGGTTGGGCAGTGTCTCCTTGAAAGTTTATATTTCTTCCAAAATTACCCGCTATATAATCGATATCGCCATCGTTATCAAAATCACCTGCTGTCAAACTATTCCACCATCCTAAATGATTTTGTATACCGGTATCTTCTGTAATTTCAACTAATTTGCCATTTCGATTCGCGAAGAAACGTAGCGGCATCCATTCACTTGCTATAATTAAATCTGGCCAAAAGTCATTATTAAAATCGGTCCAAATAGCATCACTGACTAAGCCAGCGAATTCAAATTTCGGATTCATTTTAACTGTAACATCAACAAATTTAATATTATCGCCTTCAGATTGGTTCTCGAAAATATAAGATCTATCTGATGATGGGTACGCAAATGGTAAAACTCTACCGCCAACAAAAAGATCTAAATCTCCATCATTGTCAAAATCGGCCGCTTTTACACAAGTAGTATTTGTATTCAAATCAGGAATAGCTTGAGAAAAATCTGTAAAATTTCCTTTACCATCATTTAGTAAAAGTTGATCTTTGTATAATATATTACCACTAGGGTATTGGGCGCTTCCTCTAGCTATATATAAATCTAAATCGCCGTCGTTATCGACATCAAATAAAAGTGAACTCGAATCTTCTTCTAGTTTTTCATTGCTTTTGTAGGCGACATTTTTTTGAATAAAAGTACTTTGTTCCGTTTGTATGAACCACGTTTCGCTTTCTCCTCTACTACCAACAATAAACATGTCTTCTAGATTATCACCATTTATGTCGCCAACCGAAATTGAAGGACCATATTGGGAAAATTTATGAGGTATGGTGGTTTGAAAATTAAAATCTATAAAATCTAAATCTTTACTAAAGTGGTTTAAACCTAAATTATCGTCTGACTTCTTAAAAAGTGCTATATTATTTTTTAGGACTTTCGTAGTGGTTGGGTTGTAAGTAACTTCAATGTCTTTATTAATTTCTGGTTTTAATTCTATTTGCTCTTTGCCATTGGGCCAGATTATTTTTAAACTATCAATTTTATCTACCGTTCCAAGACCAACATGAAACATTTTTTCAGGTTGTGATAAATAACCCCTACCAGAAAGTAAAGATTGTCGTTGTTGTTGAGATCCATAATACACAATTATAGAGCTGCCAATAGCTTCTTTATTTTTATCGATTCCTTTTAACTTAACTCTTAAATAGTTTTGATTGGGATTAATTTCATTTAAACGATTTTGTAACAAGAGTACTTTGTCATTAATATTATTTATTACCAAATCTAAATCGCCATCATTGTCTAAATCTCCATAAGCAGCACCATTACTAAACGTTCCATAGTCAAGACCCCAAGCTTTAGTTTGGTCTATAAATCCGTTTCCATTATTATTCTTAAAAATAAAGTTGGGTATTTTAATTTCTGGAATAGCCTCTATTAACTGTTCTTTTGGTACTAGTCTACTGGCAGTAATTCTAAAGTCTCCAAAATCACGATCAGTTACATCTTTTGGGAATCCGTTTGTAATTAGTAAATCTTTCCATCCATCATTATCGACATCTGCGAATAAAGGGGCCCAACTCCAATCTGTTTCTTGAACGCCAGCAAACATACCTATTTCACTGAAAATCGGTAAACCATTTTCAGGATTTATTCCTAAGTTTTGCTGTAGTGTATTTCTGGTATACTGATGCTCGTACTGAAATTTCTTTGTAAATATTTCTTTCTGATAATTACTTGGACCTTGAAATAGTTTTTTTCTTTTATTATAATAAGGCTGCATCTCTGTGGTAAAAATATCCATTAGACCGTCATTGTTGACATCTGCAATATCACTACCCATAGAAGATAGACTAAAGTGTTTGAAAATTTCACCTGCTTTATTCGAAAAAGTACCATCTTGATTATTAATGTAAATTAAATCATTACTTAAAAAATCATTGGCAACATAAATATCTGCATACCCATCATTGTTAAAGTCATTTATTAAAGTACTATGGCTATATCCATGATATCTTATTCCTGCTTTTTCAGAAACATCAATAAATTTTCTTTGGTTGAGGCTATCTATGAAAACGTTTTCATAGAGAACATCTTTACTTTTTGATGTTCCATCGTCAGTCAAGGGGCTAAATTCATTTGGATTGATACCTTCAATTCGATTAACACCTATGAATACATCCAAATCACCATCATTGTCATAATCAAAAAATTGGGCGTGAGATGAATAGGTAGGGTCATCCAAACCATATTTTGCAGCTTCTTCTATAAATAGTGGAATATTGTTATCGTTATTACCTTGGTTAATGTATAAAAGATTTTTTCTAAGAGTACTATCTTTTCTAAAAGTGTTACAGATATAAATATCTTGTAATCCATCTAAATTAATATCAAGTATCGTTACCCCAGAAGACCATTGTAGGGTATCTTTTTTACTAATTTGAGCTTCTATACTTATATCTTTAAATTTAAGATTTCCTTGATTTAAATATAGCCTGTTATTTACTTGATTTCCCGTGAGAAAGATATCATCTAAGCCATCTGCATTGACATCAGCAATAGCAACCCCGGCACCATTATAAACAAATTCATTATCTAAAATATTAATAGAGTCATTTTCAATTAATTGATTATTAAAATCAAGTCCAGATGTCTTATAGTTAATTGAATAATATAATTTTTTGGACTCACTATTATTACATCCCACGAATAAAATTATTGCGAATATTACTTTTAAGGTACTAATGGTATTTTTCATTTTTGTTGTTGTCATTACTCTTTACAAATATGCATGAACCAACCTGAAGAAACAAAAAAATGGCTACCATAATTGGTAGCCATTTTTAAATAAAAAGTTATGCTTTTCAAAAAATTAATATCCAGGATTCTGTTGTAATATATCAGCACCGGTAATATCGATTTGTGCTTGTGGAATTGGGAAATATTCATTTTTACCGGCAGTAAAGCTAGCTCCACCAAATTTAGTAACTAACAATGTTGATTCATAGCCTAAATATGCATTCAAATCATCAGCTGCTACACCCCATCTTACTAAATCAAAGAAACGATGACCTTCCTCTCCAAGTTCTAATTTTCTTTCGAAACGAACAGCATCTCTAGCAAAATCAGCATTTGGAAATGCCGTATACTCTGAAATTACATAGTTAGCGGCATTCTCGCCAGAATCATATTCCTTAACCCAGTGTTCTGAGTTCGCTGCTCTTCTTCTTACTTGATTAACATAATCTAAGGCTGTAGCTAAAGATCCTCCAGGAGCTTCAATTTCTGCTTCTGCAGCCATCAGTAATACATCGGCATATCTTATGATTGTATAATTCATTAGTGCGTAACCACGAGTCCAAGAACTACCATCGGTAAAGCTATTTTCTTGGCTTCTGTAATAGATGTATTTTTTTGGTGAATATGGACCACCATAAACTTGATCACGAATCCAAGCTTTTCCTGGGTGCTCGATCCAATCTAAATAAGGAATACCTCTTCTACCAATTACATGGTCAATTCTAGGGTCTAATGGATCAGCATCTTCTACAAATGGTTCATCTGCTTCGATACCGTAATCATTTTTAACCGAATTTGCTGCACTATTGTAAGACCCGTCTAACAATGGTAGACCATCTGCTCCAGTTCTGTATGAATTTGCCATTTCAAAACTAGGTTGAAAGAAACCACAGCAGTTACCAGGACCATCAGGACCTGTGTTGTATGGGTAATTTAAATCATCAAACCAGTTAGCATTGTTTACACTACCAGTATTGTTGGCAGATTCAACATCAAATACAGCTTCAGAATGGTTGTCATTTTCAGCATTATAAATTTGGGAATAATCATCTAATAAAGCGTATTTGATTCCATTAGATGTAACGCCATTATCTATTACGTCATCGAACCAATCTTTAGCTTCACCAAACTTTTGCTGAAACAATTTGGCTTTACCCATCAATGCTGCAGCTGCCCATTTGTTTACGCGACCAGCTCCATTTTCAGAAGGTAAGTTGTCGTATGCAAATTGTAAATCTGCCTCTATTATTCCCCAAGCGTCACCGTTATTAGGAAGTAATTTTAAATCTTCAGGAAGAACAGTTTCATCAAATACTACGATGTTGTTAAAGTGTTTTTTAAGATCGAAGTAAAAATGACCTCTTAGCATACGGGCTTCACCAGAAAGTCTAGCCGCATCTGCAGCTGATAATTCTGTTGAAATAGCGATTGCCGAAAGCACCTTATTTGCTCTACTGATTCCTTCATATCGACCTCTCCAAAGATTGTTGAAATCATTGTTCGGGTCAATAGGACTAGCTTCGTAACGTTGAATAGGATTCAAAGAACCATAATCTCCTGCATCTGTTCCTTTGTTTGCTTCACCACCTACTATTGAACCTGTTGCCCAATGGTTAGGTCCTTCAAATCGATTACCGAATACTCCATTTAGAGCAGCGTAAGTTCCAATTAATAGCCCATCAATACCTGCCTTAGTGCTAACTTGAGCGTCAGCAAGGGAGTCTGTTGGGGCTACTTGTAAAAATTCATCACTACATGACATCGACGCCAAGAGCAACGTGCCTAATAGAAATGAGGTTTTTTTAAATTTAAATGTTTTCATAGTTTACTTTTTATTAAAGTTACTAATTATTGTATAATATTATGATTTATAGTTATTTATATTCCTATTTCTAAGGTTATAGCATAACTAGGAGTTACAGGGAAGTTACCTACATCAATACCGAAATTGGTATCAGGACCAGCAACTTGAGGATCTAAACCACTGTAATTAGTTAATGTCCAAATGTTGTTTGCAGATAAGCCTATGCTGAATTTGCTCAAACCTAAAGTTTCTACTAAGTTGTCATTAAAGTTATATCCAATTCGTAACTGAACTAATCTTAAATAACTACCATCTTCGACATACCATGAATTAGCTGCTGCACTTGTGCTTAAGTTAGAAGCACTTTCCCAAATTGGGGCTGTAGCATTATTACCCAATTCAGGTGTCCAAGAACCAAAAGCTGCAACGCCTTTAGCTGAACCTTCAAAAGTTCCAAAGAAATCAGTAAACCATTTAGATTGATTAAATATTTCATTACCCACAGAACCATACCAGTAGGTTTGGAATTCGATGTTTTTATAACGAAGAATTAAATCTAAACCTCCTGTAAAATCTGGTACAGCACTACCAAGGACTGTTCTGTCATCAGGAGTTATTTCACCATCACCATTTACATCTTCATATCTAAAACGACCGATTGCTTTATCTGCTTGAGCAGGAGAATTTGTTACTTCATCAGCCGAATTGAAATAGCCAATTACATTATAGCCAAAGAATGTAGATATAGATTCGCCAACTGAGTTACGTACAGGTGCAATACCTCTATAAGAAATATTGTCACCGAATGATTCAATACCTGGCGCTAGAGCTGTAATTTCATTCTTTAAGAATGAATTTGTACTTGTTACTTCGAAAGAAAGGTCTTCAGTAATGTTACCTCTTCCTATTATCTGAAAATCAACACCTTTGTTGCTCATACCACCAATGTTTACTGACGGAGCAGCTGCATAGTTGCCAGCAACACCAGGTAGTGGTACTTGGTATAATAAATCTTTGGTATCTTTTTTCCACCAATCAAGAATGAATTCTAGCTTATTATCAAATAAGGAAAGGTCAAAACCAATGTTAGTTGTCTCAGAAGTTTCCCACTGTGCATTTGGGTTACCAATTCTACTAGCAGCAAAACCTTCATCTGCGCCGCCATTTTGACCAGCTATTGGATAAAATGTACTACCTCTGTCAGATGCAAATAAAGAATATTGATTGTTTGGAGATACGTTAGTATCACTACCCATTTGACCCCAGCCACCTCTAATCTTTAAATCTGAAACGATCTCTTGATTTTGCATGAATGGTTCATCAATTACTCTCCAAGCTGCAGAAACTGCTGGGAATGTACCATATCTATTGTTTTCACCGAAACGCGAAGAACCATCTCTACGTATAACACCTGTTAAATAATATTTTTCGTTAAAGTTATAATCTAACTTACCAAAAGTTGAGAAGTAAGTTGCACCCTTATATTGATTACTATTTACCACAGGGCTTTGTACTACAGACAAACTTTGAAAGTCTAAATCTGTAGAAAATGGATTGATACCACCACCAGAAATGTTTCTTCCACTACCTGTATTTAAAGCTTCTATACCTCCAAATGCAGTTATTTTGTGTTCTCCAAAAAGTTTCTCATAGTTAATAGTATTTGTAAATGTCCATGAAAATCCATATCCACTACCTTCTCCAAAAGAATTACTTGCTTCTGGCTCAGAATCTCCTAAATACTTATAGTTATAATCTACATAATGATAGTTACTATAGCCACCACCTATACTTGATCTAAGCGTTAAACCTTCAAGAGGTTTTATAGCGGCATACATATTACCGAAACCACCGACACTATAAGTTTTATCATCGCCGTTGTTTAATTTTAGTCTTCTTACAGGGTTACGAGGGTTGTTGAATCCTGCTGCTTTTGTACTTGCGAAATTCCCAAATTCATCATAAACTGGTATAATTGTCGGCATTCTAAATGCAGATAATACTTCAGATTCATCATCAGCAACTTCAACACCACCTCCGCCACCTGCAATACCAACTGCTGATCTGTAGGTTACCTGAAAGTTTTCACCAATGGTCAACCATGGGTTTACGTCCCATTCAGAATTAAAACGTGCTGCATATCTTGAGAATTCTTGAGCTAAAACAATACCGTCTTGATTTTGTGCAGAAACACCCATGTAAAACCGCCCATTTTCATTACCTCCATCAAAACCTAATGAAACTCTACTTTGAGGAGCAATTCTAGTGATTTCCTTATACCAGTTAGTTCCTTGTAAATTTGGTCTTATTAAGAAAGTGTTTTCTGGATCAGCTTCATAAGCAGCTCTAACCGCAGCTAAGTCAACATTTCCTGCACTTACACCGTTCTGACCATTAGCATGTAAATAATCAGGTATTGTAGGTGTGGCATTGGTACCGTATTGTGGGTGAGTATATTGAACAGCTGTGCCATTTACTGCAGCATTATTCTCGTATCCAATGTGAGTGTATCTTGCCATTTCTAATGGATTCAACATCTGTGGAGATCCGGCTACGTTAGGATCAACTACACCACTATTAACATTTAGAGTCATAGAGGTTTTTCTTTTAGATCTAGAACCTTGTTTAGTAGTATATACTATTACACCATTTGCCGCTCTTGCTCCATAAATGGATGCTGCTGCAGCATCTTTAAGAACTGTAGCTGTTTGTACATCATCAGGATTAATAAAATCTACATTTGTTGTTGGTACCCCATCTACAACATATAAAGGAGCATTATTTCCAAATGAATTAAATCCACGTACTCTAATTTGACTTGTTGTTCCGGGCTGTCCATTTGTAAGAACAGTTACACCGGCAACCCTACCTTGTAATTGTTGCTCAATGTTACCTGATGGAACGGCTGCCAAATCTTCTGCCGCTACTATCGAAACAGCAGCTGTAGTTTCACGTTTGGTCATTACTTGATAACCAGTTACAACTACTTCGTCTAATGCCGCAGCATCTTCAGCTAATGTTGCGTTAACAGTAGACTGACCATTTACTGCAATTTGTGTGCTTTTAAATCCTATATAGCTAAATACTAATGTAGCACCATCAGATACATTTAAGCTATAGTTACCATCGAAATCTGTTTGTGTACCATTAGTAGTTCCTTTTTCTACGACGTTGGCACCAGGTAATGGTTGACCAGTGTCATCAAGAACGGTTCCTGTAATGGTAGATTGAAGTGTTTTCACTTCAACTTCGTTAGAAGTACTAGTGTTTTCATTTGCCTGGGCCAATTGGGCTCCTAAGCAAACAAGCATTGATAAAACTCCAGTCTTAATAAAGGAAGACCTTTTTCTGGATTTCATCAACGGATAATCACGTTTTTGATTCATAATTGTTGTTGTTTGTTAGTTTAAATAAATTGTGTAGAATTTGACTTTTTAAAATTATTTATTGAAGTGTTTAAATGTTAAAAAAATCAAAATCTGGTATAATAATAGCAATTTTACTTCAATAACCGTTATTTCATTTATAAAATTTTGCGAGCATTGTAATCGTATATATGGCTATTGTTATTGTAATAATCTGTATTAATAGGCGTAATTATTAAGGTATCAGCAATTTAGCACTTGTGAAATTTGGAATTTAACACGTTAAAATTTTAACATTTTCAATTTATTATGTAGATAAAATTACGTCAAATGGTAATATACAACGTTGTAGTTTGGCAATTTTAGCTATTTTTAATTTGTGTTAAATGCTATGATTTTGAAGCTATTTTTTGCCTTCTAATGATCTTGAAAGATCTGTAAACACGAAATTATGATTAGATTTTCCTCAAAATCCGTTGTGCAAAAAAGATAGATTTCTCCGCCATCTTTAATTCCTAATTTTTTTCTGATTTTGATGACCGAATCTGGGAAGTTTCTTATGGTAATATTTGCTTTAGTGATACCCTCTTTTTTTAATGATTTTTTAGAATAATCATAAACGCCCTGTACCTTGAATATTCGACCAGGAAACGTAATTAATTGATCTGAGGTATACAAATGAGAATTGGAGTGTAGTTTTCTAAGATCGAAATGCTCGCCTAATAATTTAAACGCTCCAGATTTTAATAGTGCTGCGTTTGGTTCGTAAATGTAATTAAGCGGCTTAGAATAATGCGATGCACTATAATGTTCTTTGCTCAAGTAAAATTGAAATTCTTGAACCGAATCTGTTTTATAGTTAAGTGTTTTAATCAATGGTTCATTTTTGTAATCTTTCTCAATCAACCAAAGAATTTCTTTTACATCATTATTTACTGCCACAACATGTATTTCTTTTACATGCGACAATTCTTTCAATCCGCTTTTAAGGTCTAGTAACGGACCGGTTTTGATTAATATATTGGATGATTTCTCTAATAAAAGTTCCATGTTAAAAATAACATTGGGCTCGCAATCAGATAAATAATAAACTTTTTTATTATCCTTATCTCTTCTTGATGGGTCAATGTAAATCCATTCAATAGGGGTATTAGCTTCTTTAAGGTATTTTAATCCGTCAACTGCAATACATTCTATATTGACAACATTTAGTTGTTTAAAATTATGATGTGCAATTTTTGATAACTCCTCATTTCTATCCAAATGGATGACATGGTTCATTTTCTTGCTAAAAGCAAAAGAATCTACACCGAACCCAGCAGTTAGGTCTACAATAGTATTGCCGTTCACTAACGTGGCTTTATAGTTCGCCGCAATCTCTGAAGAGGTTTGTGAAAGATTTAATTTGTTAGGGTAGTAAATATTATCTGATCCAAACCAAGTAGGTAATTTTGTTTTTGCTTTAAATTTCGATTCTATTTGTTCGACCAATTCTTTTGAAGAAACCTCAAGAAATTTTGACTTAGATAAAAGTATTTTATGAATATCACTACTTAGATTATCATTGATAAACTGCTGTACTTCGCTAGCTAGTATTTCAGAATTCACGAATGCTTAGAGATTATGGGTCAAAGATTTTACAATTTGATTGTCAGAAAGAAATTCTTTGAGAATAACCTTAATAGCCGTATAACCAGGCACGGCAACTATCATTCCTACAGTGCCGAATAATAATCCTGCAATGATAATTACCAAAAATATCTCTAACGGGTGAGATTTTACACTATTAGAAAATATAAATGGTTGAGAGAAAAAGTTGTCTACCAGCTGACCAATTAATAATCCTATAAAGACATATCCTGTTTTTGGTAATATCACTGCACTAAAATCAGAACCTAAATTACTGGTCATGGTCAATGTCAGCATAATTACACCACCAATAATTGGTCCTAAATAAGGTATAATGTTGAATAAGGCACAAAGAAATGCTATAACTACTGCATTTTCAATACCTACTATAAGTAAAACTATAGTGTAAATTACGAATAGAATAAATATTTGAAGTAGCAGGCCAACAAAGTATCTTGATAATAGTCCATTGATTTTGCCAATAGAATTTGTAGTGCCTTTTTTTTTATCTATAGGAATAAATATCAATAAACCATGTTCGAACAATTTGCTGTCCTTCAAAAAGAAAAAAGATATAAAAAGAACTGAAAACAAGCCAATACTTGCCGTACTCAAAACATTTAAAAAGGAATTTAAAAAGTTGGGTATAAAGCCAATATCGAGACCTTGTAAAATATTTTTTTCTAAACCTGTGTCATCAATGACATCTTCTACTATATGGGAAGAAAGCCCCAAGTAATTGGTAATTTGATGGTACAATGTATTTAGGCTTGTTTGTAAATCATTAATATTAAGTAAAGATAAATTTTTGCCTTGCTCTGATAATAAAGGAATGAATAAGGCAACAATACCGACCAATAAACCAACCATTAAGAGCATGGTTATGATTACGGCAAGTATATTAGGTAGTTTAAGACGCAATCTAAAAAAACGTACCAAAGGGCTACCAATTAACGCGACAACTGCAGCAATGGCCAAATAGGCGATTACAGATTGTATAGTGTAAAGAAAATAGAGTAAAAGTGCTATACCTACTATAGCACCTATGGCTCTTAGTATACCTTGCGAAATGGTTTTTGAGGTCATTGTTTAATTTTTAAAAACATAAGTTATAATATTGGCTCCCATTTGTAAAGCTTTTTCTCTAATCTCTGCGGTGTCATTATGCACAGTAGGGTCTTCCCAACCATCACCTAAATCAGATTCTGAAGTAAATAGCAAGACTATTCTATTTTTATGAAAAATGGCAAATGCCTGTGGTCGCTGTCCGTCATGTTCGTGTATTTTTGGTAAACCCTTCGGAAAAGAATACGCATTTGAAAAAATAGCATGATCAGCACCTAGTTCTTCCAATGCTGTATCTGGGAAAAGTCTTTTTATCTCTCGACTTATATATGGTTTCATGCCATAATTATCATCAATATGTAAAAAACCACCTGACAATAAATAATTTCTTAAGTTCTCTAGTTCCTCATCTGAAAAAACCACATTACCATGCCCTGTCATATGTAAAAATGGATATTGATATATTGAGCTGCTGCCAACTTCAACTGTTTCTGGCTTATTATTTAGGGCTGTACCAATGTTATTGTTGCAGTACTTAATTAAGTTGGGTAGGGCAGTTGGGTTAGCATACCAATCGCCACCACCTTGATATTTTAAGATGGCTATTTCTTGAGCATTGACAGACACACTAGAAACGAAAATAAAAAAGAGGTAGGTAGAAAGGATTATTTTCATATTCAAATCTACAAAAATCGGCTGTGATAAAATGAAGGGATGATTTTTTACGGTTATAATTATCCGTTATTGATAGAAGCTACAATAGTACAGGCTACAATTGCGGCTGTTTCGGTTCTTAATCTTGTTTTGCCCATAGCAACCGGTGCATAACCACTATCCATTGCCTTTTTAATTTCCTCTGGAGAAAAATCACCTTCAGGGCCAATTAATATGGTAATATCTTGGTCAGCTGCAACTCTTCTTTTTAGCTCGTGACGTTCACTCTCTTCGCAATGTGCAATAAACTGTAAGCCCGATACAGGTTGATCTAGAAATTCCTTTAAAGTTATTGGTTCGTTCAGTTTGGGTAAGAGTGTTTGCAAAGATTGCTTCATTGCAGATTCTAAAACTCTATACATACGGTCTAACTTTATTATTTTACGTTCAGAGCGGTCGCAAATTATAGGTGTTATTTCATCTACACCTATTTCTGTAGCTTTTTCTAAAAACCACTCAAAACGATCATTCATTTTGGTAGGTGCAACCGCCATATGCAACCAATGCGATTTTGAATGTGTTTTTTTAGATGAGATAAGCTCAACCGCACATTTTTTTATATTATCGTCAACAATTTTAGCTTCGAATAAAATGCCTTCGCCATTGGTGATCCATAATTCGTCACCAATCTTCTTTCTTAGCACCTTTATAATATGCTTACTTTCATTGCTATCAAAAGTAAAAGCGGTGTCTTCAGATTTTATATTCGGATTGTAAAAAAGTTGCATCTATACTTTTGTTTGAATTAAGATATTACATATCTAGCTTTTGCCGTTACATCTTGCTGAGAGAATTGCTCGTTCTTATATTTATAGTATCCAACAATACCTATCATGGCGGCATTATCGGTACAATATTCAAATTTGGGTATATAGGTTTTCCACCCGTATTTGGTTTGTGCTTCGGTCAAAACTTTGCGAATACCTGAATTTGCTGACACTCCGCCGCCAATAGCAATTTCTTTTATACCAGTTTGCTTTACGGCCTTTTTCAGCTTTTTCATCAATATGGTAATTATAGTATATTGTATTGATGCGCAGATGTCCTCTAAGTTGTTTTTAATAAAATCAGGATTCTCTTTCGTTTGTTTCTGAATGAAATAGAGTATGTTCGTTTTTAATCCGCTGAAACTAAAATCTAAATTTTTTACATTGGGTATGGTAAATTCAAATTTATGCGGATCACCTGTTGCAGCATATTTATCAATTAAAGGTCCGCCAGGGTAGGGTAGACCTAAAATTTTGGCACTCTTATCAAATGCTTCCCCTACGGCATCATCTAAAGTTTGTCCAATGATTTTCATATCAAAGTAATCATTCACTTGAACAATCTGCGTATGACCGCCACTTATAGTCAGCGCTAAAAACGGAAATGAAGGTGCTTTCATAGTTTCCTCATCAATAAAATGAGCTAAAATATGGGCTTTCATGTGGTTAACTTCGATAAGTGGAATTTGTAAACCTAACGATAAAGATTTTGCAAATGAGGTACCTACAAGTAAAGATCCCATTAGTCCAGGTCCGCGTGTAAATGCTATGGCTGATAATTGTTTTTTATCGATATTTGCTTTGGCTATGGCTTGATGAACAACGGGGACGATATTTTGTTGATGCGCTCTTGATGCAAGTTCAGGTACAACCCCACCATATTCGTTATGAATAGCCTGGGTTGCCACAACATTACTGAGCACTTTATCGTTCATTAAAACTGCCGCAGAAGTGTCATCACAAGAAGATTCTATTGCAAGTATATAAATTGTTTCGTGATCCAACATATTTGGAATAAAATTTGAATAACAAAGGTAAAACATAAAGACCTATCAAAAAACTGAGAAAAATATTGGTTAGAACATTATTGGTGCTTTTGCTGATATGTGTTTTGGGTACCATCATTTTTTCATTGCCAGTGGTTCAGACCTTACTGGCACAGTTTGCTACGAAAAAAATTAACAAACAATATGGCACTCACATAAACATAGAACGCCTAAAAGTTTCACTAATTTCTTGGAATACATCTCTTGAAGGAGTTTTTATAGAAGATTATAAACAAGATACTTTATTTTATGTTAATGAACTGAAAACTTCAATTTTAAGTATAAATAATTTAGCGCAGGGTATATTGGAGTTTGGCGACATTTCTGTCGATGAGCTAAACTTTAATCTTAAAACCTATTTCGGCGAAAGGAATACGAATCTTGAGGTTTTTGTAGATAAGCTTGATGATGGTAAGCCGAGGGAGCCAGGCACGCCGCCTTTTAGGTTGTCTTCGTCTCATATTGACATCTTAAAAAGCAAGTTTAAATACATTGACGAAAATTTAGAGAATACGACCGTTTTAAATTTTGATAGCCTTAATATTAGTGCTGGCGATTTTTTAATTCTCGGGCCCGAGGTTTCTACCGATATTCAAGAAATGTCTTTCTATAGTAATAGGGGTTTAAAAGTAGATAGGTTGGCCACTAATTTTAAGTACACGAAGCAGCAAATGCGCTTCGATTCTTTGAAAATAAAAACGCCACTTTCTGCTATAGATGGTAATTTGATATTTAATTATAACCGCGAAGATTTTGCCGACTTCTTGAATAAAGTAAATGTTGTAGCAGAATTTAAAGAGTCTAAAGTGGCTTTTGATGAAATCAACTTACTGTACAATGAATTTGGCAAGGGAAAAGAAGTAACTTTTAATGCTAATGTTAACGGCGTTCTAAATGATTTGAATACCGATAATCTATTCTTATTATCTGATGATACGGGTATTCGTGGCGACTTTAATTTTAAAAATTTATTCAGTAAGCAAAAACCATTTAGCTTAAATGCTCAAATGAAGAATGTAACGAGCAGTTACTATCAATTAAATGCCTTATTGCCTAATTTAATTGGAAATTCGTTACCGTCTACCTTTAGTAAATTAGGGCAGTTTACTATAAGGGGAAATGCCTTTATTACTAATTCTTCTATAGATACTAAGGTCAATTTAAATACTGCCGTGGGTAGTAGCTATGTTGATATTGTTTTAAGTGATTTTAATAGCATCGATAATGCAACTTATAAAGGTTTTATCTCTTTGATCGATTTTGATTTAGGTGATTTTGCTGAAAATAAAAATTTAGGGAAAACAACGTTAGATTTTAATGTGGAAGGAAAAGGTTTCGTAAAAGAGAAATTGAATACCGAAGTTATTGGGCAGATATATTCTATTGAATTCAATAATTATAATTATCAAGATTTAAGGGTTTCAGGTGTAATTAAAGACCAATTATTCGATGGGTCATTGGTAAGTAATGACGAAAACTTGAAATTTGACTTCAAAGGTCTTGCCAATGTAGCAGAAACTAGAAATAATTTCAACTTTATTGCATCTGTTGACTACGCAGATCTAAAAAAATTAAATTTTATAAATGATAGTGTTTCTGTATTTAAAGGAAATGTTAGTATGGATATTACCGGTACAACATTAGACAACATCATCGGTGATATCAATTTTACCCAAACAAGCTATCAAAATGTAAATGACACGTATTATTTTGAAGATTTTGAGGTGACCTCAAGTTTCGATGAAGATCAGGATCGTACCATAAATATAAATTCCCCAGATATTATTACCGGCTTTATGAAGGGTAATTTTAAGGTGCGAGAATTGGGTAAACTTGTGCAAAACTCATTAGGTAGTATTTATACAAACTATAGACCTTTTCAAATTTCTGACGGACAGAATCTTTCTTTCAATTTTAAAATTTATAATAAAATTGTAGATGTATTTTTTCCAGAGGTGCGTTTCGATCCCAACACTTTTATAAAAGGTAATATTGTTGCAGATGAAGGTGATTTTAAATTAAATTTTGAGTCGCCAAGTATAGAAGCTTTTGGTACCGCTGCCGAAAATATAGAAGTCAGAATTGATAATAAGAATCCGCTATTCAATACATTCGTTTCTGTAGGTGAGCTAGATACACCTTATTATAATTTTAAAGATTTTAATCTGATCAACACCACCTTAAAAGATACCTTATTCTTTAGGTCTGAGTTTAAAGGAGGTAGTGATTTTAATGATTCTTATAATCTGAATTTTTACCACACCTTTAATAAGGACAATAAGTCTGTTATTGGTCTTAAAACATCCGATGTCAATTTTAAAGGTAACAAATGGGTGTTGAACAAAGATGGTGACTCTAAAAATAAGGTCATCTTAAATAGAGCTCTTGATAGTATTACAATTCAAGAAATTGTAATGAACAATGAAGAGAAAGAGCAAATTAGGTTAAAAGGGCAGCTGGCAGATTCTACATACAAGGATCTTCAGCTTCAATTCAAAATAGTATCCTTAGATAAGATTACACCAGTTATTGACAGTCTTAAATTGCAAGGCGAGGTTAACGGTACCTTAAATGTATTACAGAAAGACGGCATCTATTTGCCATCGTCGAATCTGAATATCGATAATTTCGGTATTAATGATATCCCTCTTGGTGACCTGGTTATCAATATTATTGGTAATAAAGATTTATCAGAGTTTCAAGTCAATTCTCAATTATCAGATAATAAAGTCGAAAAATTCAGTGTTGTAGGTAGTATTGATAATAAAGGTGATGTACCGAAAGCAAATCTTATTGCCAACTTTAATAATTTCGGATTAGAACCCTTTAGTCCCTTAGGTGAAGGCGTAATCGATAATATACGAGGCGATATCGATGGTAGGGTCAAGATTGAAGGCAATGTGGATAACCCTATTTTCAACGGACTATTAACTTTAGACAATGCTGGAATTGCTGTGCCTTATTTAAACGTCGATTATAGCTTTGCCCCGCAATCAAGAGTATTACTTAAAGATCAGACTTTTGATTTTGATAATATAGCCTTAGAAGATGTTGCAAAAGGTACCAGAGCAAATTTAGATGGTACCATTACCCATAGTTTCTTTAAAGATTGGGTGTTAGATTTATATGTCGATACTAAAAACGACAGATTTTTAATTCTAAATACCGAATTTAAAGAAGGTGATCTATATTACGGTACGGGATATTTAAATGGAACAGGGCGAATTTTTGGACCTACAACTGCACTCAATATCACCGTAGACGGGGCTACGGCAAAAGGTACTTCGTTGAAAATTCCTTTAAGCGACGTTGCTAGTGTGGGCGATTATTCGTTCATCAATTTTATAGAGAAAAACGATAAAAAAAGATTAGAAAGTCAGCGTCAATTAAAAGATTATCAGGGGCTAGAGCTAGAATTTAACTTAGATGTTACACCTGATGCCGAGATTGAAATTGTTACAGATACCAAAACAGGAAGCTCTTTAAAAGGTACGGGAGTTGGTATTATTTTGATACAGATCAATACCAATGGTAAATTTGAAATGTATGGTGATTATGTTGTAGTGACGGGGGAGTTTAATTATAAATTCGGCGGTATAATAGACAAAAAATTTAATGTGGAACCTGGTGGAACCATCAACTGGGATCAAAAGCCATTGGAGGCGCTTTTAGATATGGAGGCGGTATATTCATTAAATGCAAACCCTGCACCTTTGCTTGATGATGCCGGATTTACACGTAGAATACCCACAGACGTTATTATCAGTTTAACAGGGCAACTTCAAAAACCAGATATAGATTTCGGCATCGATTTTCCGGGTACAAGTTCTATTGTAAAGTCTGAATTAGAATATCGATTACAGGATCCAACGGTAGAAGAGAAGAATGCCATATTTTTATTGGCACAGGGTACATTCGTTAATTCTCAAAGTGGTATTAATCAGCAAGCCATAACCGGTAACTTGGTTCAAAGTGCCTCAAGTATTTTAAACTCGATTCTAAGTGGTGGTAATGATAAATTTAACTTAGGGCTATCTTATGAACAAGGTATTTTAGATAGATCATCAGATATAGAAACCGATGATCGCATCGGTGTAACGGTATCTACTCAGATATCCGATAGAATATTATTTAATGGCAAAGTAGGTGTGCCGGTCGGTGCATCTAGTGAAACTTTGGTAGCAGGCGATTTTGAAATACAGGTATTATTAAATGAACAAGGTACTCTAAGCGCCAATTTCTTTAGTAGACAGAGCGAAATACAGGCTTATTTGTCTGATCAGCAAGGTTCGACCCAAGGGGCCGGTTTATCTTATGAAGTAGATTTTAATAATTTCAAAGAACTTTTTCAGAAAATTCTGGCTACGAAGCCACTTAAGAAAGAAGAACCTGTAAAAAAAGCTGAAACCCCATCTTCTGTCATGGGTAATGATAGTTTAATTCGTTTTTACGATAAGCCAAAATCATTAAATCAGTAAGCAATCAAATGCATTATTGTAAATAAATAACGAATTTTAAGAATAAGACTGGTAATATGCTATTGCGAAATCCTTTTCGTTGATTTTTTCTTAAAATGCGACTGATCTCTATTCTCTTTTTGCATAAGATTTCTTACTTTCGTTGGCTTAAATTGTTCAATGTCTTCAGAAATAAAAAAAATAGCGGTACTGACTTCAGGAGGTGATTCACCAGGTATGAATGCAGCCATAAGATCAGTTGTTCGTACTTGTGCCTACTTGAAGGTAGATTGTGTAGGAATCTATAGAGGGTATCAAGGTATGATAGAGGGAGATTTTAAATCTATGGATGCCCGTAGTGTAAACAACATTATCAATAAAGGTGGCACTATACTTAAGTCTGCCCGTTGCGATGATTTTAGAACCCCAGAAGGTAGAAAAACAGCGCACGAGAATTTACTTAAAGCAGGTATAGACGCATTTGTAGTAATTGGAGGTGACGGTAGTTTTACAGGTGCCATGATTTTTAATAGGGAATATAATTTTCCTGTTATTGGTATACCTGGTACTATAGATAACGATATTTTCGGTACAACATTTACACTAGGTTTTGACACCGCTTTAAATACGGTGGTAGAATGTATTGATAAAATTAGAGATACGGCCAGTTCGCATAACAGACTTTTCTTCGTTGAAGTAATGGGGAGAGATGTTGGGCATATTGCCTTGAATGCAGGTGTAGGTGCTGGTGCAGAAGAAATTCTAATTCCTGAAGAGAATTTAGGATTAGATAGATTGCTTGAGTCTTTAAAAAGAAGTAAAGAATCGGGCAAATCTTCTAGTATCGTAATAGTAGCTGAAGGTGATAAGTCTGGTAAGAACGTATTTGAACTTAAAGAATACGTTGAAGAACATTTACCAATTTATGATGTTCGTGTATCTGTTTTGGGGCATATGCAAAGAGGTGGTGCGCCATCTTGTTATGATCGCGTACTAGCTAGTAGAATGGGAGTAAAGGCTGTGGAAGCTTTGTTAGAGGGGAAAACTAACCTAATGGTTGGTATTCAAGACAACAAACTGACATTGACGCCTATTAATAAAGCAATCAAAGGACATACTAAGATTGATAAGGAACTTATTAGAGTTTCAGAAATAATGACTACATAATATTAAATAATAAAAATAGAGAAAATGTCAAATTTGAAAATAGGAATAAACGGTTTTGGTAGAATAGGTAGATTGGTCTTCAGAACAACTGTAAAACGTGGTGATGTTGATGTAGTGGCTATCAACGATTTATTAGATGTTGAGCACTTAGCTTATTTGTTGAAGTATGATTCGGTTCACGGAAAATTCGACGGTACTGTTGAAGTAAAAGATGGTCACTTAATCGTAAACGGTAAAACAGTACGTATTACTGCAGAGAGAGATCCTAAGAATTGTAAGTGGGATGAAGTAGGTGCTGATACGGTTGCTGAATGTACTGGTATTTTTACAACTTTAGAAACTGCTCAATATCATATTGATGGTGGTACCAAAAAGGTTGTAATTTCTGCTCCTTCTAAAGATGCTCCAATGTTTGTAGTAGGTGTAAACCACAAAGATGTTAAAGCAACTGATACTATAGTTTCTAATGCGTCTTGTACTACAAACTGTTTAGCGCCTTTAGCTAAAGTTGTTAATGATAATTTTGGTATCGAAGAAGCTTTAATGACTACGGTTCATGCAACTACTGCAACACAAATGACTGTTGATGGTCCTTCTAGAAAAGACTGGAGAGGTGGTAGAAGCGCAATGTTAAATATTATACCTGCATCTACAGGTGCTGCTGTAGCGGTAACGAAGGTAATACCAGCATTGATAGGAAAACTTACTGGTATGGCTTTTAGAGTGCCAACTGCCGATGTTTCTGTTGTAGATTTAACCGTGAAAGTTAAAAAAGCAACTTCTTTAGAAGAGATTAAAAAAGCTTTTAAAGCAGCTTCTGAAGGTGAATTAAAAGGTGTTTTAGGATATACTGAAGAGAATGTTGTTTCTCAGGATTTTATTGGTGATCCTAGAACTAGCATTTTTGATGCTGGTGCTTGTATCGAATTAAACTCTACTTTCTTCAAGTTAATATCTTGGTATGATAACGAAGCTGGTTTTTCCAATAAAATGGTAGATTTAATGCAACACGTTAATACTTTATAACCTTCATTTTAGTATAATAAAGATATATCCTGAAAATGAGGCCGTTTTTCCTTATTTTCAGGTTTATTTTTTAAAGACATTAGGCATATGATTTTAATAGTAGATAGTGGTGCAACCAAGTCAGATTGGATCGCCTTAGATGAAAATGGTGAACAACTTTTTTTTACGCAAACTCTAGGTCTTAGTCCAGAGGTATTAACTAAAGATGTAATTGAAGACCGTTTGGCTAATAATTTCGAACTTTCTAAAAACCGTGATAATGTTTCGCATCTTTATTTTTATGGAGCAGGTTGTGGAACCGATCGCATGAAATTATTCTTGAAGAATATTTTCAAAGATTTTTTCCCGAAAGCCAAGGCGGATGTCAAAGAAGATACCTATGCTGCCATATTTGCAACAACAAAAGTGGGTCAACAAGGTATCGTGTGCATTTTGGGTACAGGTTCTAATTGTAGTTACTACGATGGTAACCAGTTGTTTCAAAAAGTAACTTCACTAGGGTATATACCTATGGATGATGGTAGCGGAAATTTCTTTGGTCGTAAATTAATTCGTGACTACTATTTTCATAAAATGCCTGCAGATCTAGCGCATAAATTTGCTGCTTCTCATGATTTGGATGCCGATGTTATTAAAGAGAATTTGTACAAGCAGCCGAACCCGAATACATACTTGGCGACCTTTGCTCGTTTTTTAATCGAGAACAAAGATCACCCGTATTCTAAAGGAGTAATTGACAAAGGCTTTCAACAATTTATTAATAACTACGTAATGCAATTTGAATTGGCGACAAAGGTGCCAATTAATTTTGTAGGTAGTATTGCACATTATCTAAGAGATGAATTAACTTCAGTACTACTTAGAAATGACTTAATCGTTGGTGTTATTAGACAAAGACCTATTGAAGGTTTAGTCGATTTTCACCGATCTAATATGTAATATCTTATTTTACGGCGATCATAGAGATTTCAACATTTACAAACTTAGGTAAATTTGCAACTTCTACAGTTTCTCTAGCCGGTGCGGTTTCCGCATTAAAATAAGAAGCATATACTTCGTTTACTTCAGTGAACTGGTTCATGTCACTAAGAAATATAGACGACTTCACAACATGTTCAAAGGTCATTTCAGCTTCGGTTAAAATGGCCTTTAAATTTTCCATAGACTGCTTAGTTTCTAATTTAATATCTCCAGAAATCAATTCTCCGTTTTTAGGATTTAATGGAATTTGACCAGAAATATATAAAGTTCCGTTGCTTAAAATTGCTTGATTGTATGGTCCTATAGGTGATGGAGCATTCTCGGTATTGATAATTTTTTTCATGTTCGATAAAATTTAGATGTTAGTTTTGGCTTCTATTCTCCCACTTAAGGTCTTTAAGTATCGAAGAGTCTATACCGATAAAGAAATACCATCTTTTATAGGTTCCGAAGGGAGTCCAGTTAAAGCGCATGGTAAAACTTTTTAAATCTCTCTGAAAACGTAATTGAGTTAATGTGAACCCTTGGTTTTTAAAATCGTAACCAGACGAGCCTCCGACAGACCATCTTGGTGCAAGTTCTATATCTCCCGAAAACATTAATGAGTGACTGCTAAATTCATTTTGGCGTGCCGAATTGCTGTAATTGGCGGAATAGGCCAGTCTAAAATTCCAAGGTATTTTGGTGCCGAATATGGGGTTTTCTACATCAGAGTTCTTTTCATCTTTTCTAACTGGGTTAGAATTGAAATCATCGGCTCTACCAAAAAGATCATCATCTCTACCGCCACTTTGCGCTACATAATCGAAAGGGTCATCATCTTCGTCTTCATCTCTATCCTTGTCATCTTTCTTACCGAACATCTCGCTACTAATGGAATATGAAACGTTGGCATTTGCTCTGGTAAGTCTAAAAAGGCTTCCGCCATTATCGATATTAAAAGTATTTATTCTTGTTCCGTTGTTATCAATTGCATAAGGATCTAAGCCAGCAGAGAAGTTAATAGACATCTTGTTGTCTAGAATGTTTGTACCTCCATTTATACTTAATGGATTAAGTCGAAGTGAATCCGATTCAAAATTATATCCCGTAGAAATATTGAAGTTGCTTAGTAATGATATTTTTTTAGGTTCAATTTTGGTAGAATCCTTATCTCTTACCTTTGCTTCTAATGTATTCGCTAAAGAGAAGCTTAAGCTGTTAGATTTACCTAAAGACGGAGCTCCGTTTAGTGTTCCTTGAAAGCGGCTGTATTGAACTTCAACATCATCACCAATAAGATATTCATCATAAAACTGTTCAAATGATGGTGCATAGCCATAGCTTAAAGATGGTCTTAAAGTATGTCTAATTGCCTGTATTTTTTTGTCTTCACCTAAATTAAAAGTTCCATAAAGGGTGGTACCTACACTCGCACTAAAGTTGTAAGTGTTATAGCGATCAAAACCGCTTATTGTATCTCTCACTACTGACCCTGTATCTGCATCAAAACGCTGATTGTAGGTTTCTAAAGACCATACATCTTCGTAATTACCGCCAACACTAACACTGAAAAATTTAGCTACCTTAAAATTGGTAGCAATAGGTATACTATGACTAACACCTGCACGAGCATTGTCGAACATTTTTGTTGTTAAAAAATCTGTATCGTTGGTGGTCAATCTGTTTTGTGCGTTTACACTATACTGAAAATTGATATTATCGATAATTCCCTTTTTTATACCGTCTCGTTTTACAAAAGGGTAAATACGCTCTACACTTGCTTGAAATGTTGGCAGGGTCATAGTAATGTTATCTGTGTCAGATTCAGTAGCTGTTGCTGAAGTTAATTGCGAATGTGTAGCCGTTAAACTCATATTCACCGACGGATAATTGGGAAACGTTTTTGAATATGAAATGGAAGATGATAATGTGTTGTTCTGTGTGTTGGGTAAATTTCGTTGTTGTAATGAATTTCTATAATACTCACTACTACCCAAGTTTACAGATGCTGAAAATCGTGAATTCGGACTAGATTTCGTATCCTGCGAATGTGAAAATTGAATGTTATAATTTTCTAACAAACTGTAGTCGCTAAATCCTTTTTGACTATTAACTTGATTTTCATATCTCAGGTTTACATTTCCTCGGTATTTATATCGTTTTGTGTAAATTGATGCCGTCCTGAAGGCATAACTACCATTCGTATAAAAATCTCCAGAAAGGGTGACATCTGCATAATCTCCTAAAGGAACATAGTATCCCATGTCTTGAAGAAAGTATCCTGTATTGGGGTCATTACCAAAAGAGGGCATTAAAATACCTGCAGATCGACCCTGCGAAAGAGGGAAATAGGCAAAAGGCATAGCTATAGGTGTGGGTACATCCGCAATATATAAATTACTGAAACCGGCAATTACCTTCTTTTTAGGTACAAATTTTGCTTTTCTTACCCTTATGTAATAATCTGGGTTTATAGTGTCTGTAGATGTAGTTAGCTTTCCTTCGCTTAAAAAATAGACCGAGTCATTCTCTTTTTTTGTGATTTCAGCATAAACTTTCATAGCATCGCTGCCTAAAGCACCTGCTGCCGCTTGATGTTCTGTTCTCGAATTCCAGATTAATGCCTTTTGAGTATCAAAATTGAAGCGAATAGAATCTGGTATTACAATGTTGTCACCCTGTTTAAAATAGGGTAGTTGCGTATAATTGCCCAAAGAATCGACCATTCTACCGGCATAAACTTCGTTCTTTATATAATCCATTATAATAACACCTGCTTTAAGTTCGGTATCTTGATAATAAATTTCTGCTTCGTTGTAGAGGTAAATTTTATTTTCTTTTTGACTTAGCTTTACATAATCTTTTGCCTTATATTTTATCTTGTCAAGTAGTAAAGGCGGATTCTTGTTAACGGAGTCTGCGGCGATAGAATCATTTGCAATTGAGTCATTTACAGCGGTAGGTGGTAATAACGGCGCGATTATTGAATCTCTATCAACTTTAATAGTTAACGGTATAATTTTACCTTCTTGACCAATAGCAAAAAATGCACCGGCAAAAACCATGAATAGGAAAAGTAAGTATTGTTTGTTTGATTGCAAGGCTATATATCCTATTTTTGTAAAGGTTTAGCGGTCTAGTGAGCCGTTATTTAAGATGTCAAACTTACATATATTTTTTAATCCCTATGTAGGGTCTTACAATAAATTTAACCATTATAAGGGCGATATAATCCCCAACACATATGAAAACAAAATTCTTAAGCATTTCATTAGTTTTAACTTCAGCGTTATTACTTCTATCTTTTACGGTATCAGATGAAGAAATTAAATCTGATGATCCTTTTATTGTTGTTCTAGATGCAGGGCATGGTGGTCATGATCCAGGTAACTTGGGAAATGGTTATTTAGAGAAAAAAATAGCATTGAACATTGTATTAAAGGTGGGCGAAATTCTCTCGACCAATAAAGACATAAAAGTTATTTACACACGAAAAGATGATACGTTTATTGATCTTTATGTTAGAGGCGAGGTTGCCAATAAAGCAAATGCTGATTTGTTTGTGTCTGTTCACTGCGATTCTCACACTTCAGATGCACATGGGGCAGGTACGTTTGTATTGGGTCTTCATGCCAATAAGCAGAACTTTGAAATAGCGAAGAAAGAAAACTCCGTTATTTACCTAGAGGATAATTACGAGAATAGATATGCCGATTATGATATTAATTCTCCAGAATCTGTTATCGGATTAACTATTATGCAAGAAGAATTTTTAGATCAAAGTGTAGCTTTGGCCACTATGATTCAAGAGAATTTTTCTTCTAAATTGAAAAGAACGGATAGAAAGGTAAAGCAAGCAGGTTTTATTGTATTGCACCAAACTTTTATGCCCAGTGTTTTGGTAGAAACCGGCTTCTTAACTAATAAAGATGAAGGAGCTTATTTAAATTCAACCAAAGGTCAAAATGATATGGGTGATGCAATCGCGAAGGCGATTTTGCATTATAAAGAGGGCGTACAACCAACTGTTCGCTCTGTAGCCACTACTGTAGAGAAACCTAAGGCGCCACCAGTAAAAGAGGTCGTTGTTGAAAAGGTTGAAGAAAAGAAAGAAGTTATTATAGAGCCTCTTAAAGAAGTGGTTGCCGAAGTAGAAAAGCCAAAAGAAATTATTACTTCACCTAAAATTGAAGAGGTAAAAGAAGTGGCAGAAGTACCAGCGGTAAAAATCAAAGAAGCAATTAACGAAAAAGAAGTTGCAGAATCTATTGTATTTAAAATTCAATTGATGGCTAGTAGTAAAAACGTAGTACTTAATTCTAGTAATTTTAAAGGGCTTTCAAATCTTTCTCAAGAGCCATTTAAAAACTTGTATCGTTATATGTATGGTGAAACCAGATCGTATAGAGAGGCAAAAATGATGCAGACCCAGGCTCAAGAAAAAGGGTATTCAAGCGCATATATTGTTGCGTATAAACTAGGTGAGAGAATTCCGATTCAAGATGCGATTGACGAGGTTTCTAATTTAACACCCTAAAGTGTAAATATTATTCATAATTTTGAGAGTACTAAAAATATAATTGCTTGAAACTATCTAGAGAATTAAAAACAGGAATTATTGTTATTGGTGGCATATTACTGTTCATCATGGGATTCAGCTATTTAAAGTCAACCCCAATTTTTGATAACAGTAAAACATTTTACGCCGTCTACCCAAATGTGGGCGGGTTGCAATCTGGTACCAACGTTTCTATTAACGGCTTCGGTGTTGGTAAGGTAAACGATATCAAATTTTTAGATGAGAAAGGTAATTTGTTAGTGACCTTTACAGTAGGCAATGAATTCAAATTCTCTAAAAATAGTATCGTTGAATTATATGACACCGGTATCATAGGTGGAAAGGGGCTTCAAATCAGAACCATTTTTGATAATGAGTTTGCAAAATCTGGCGATACACTACGTACAGAGACTAGACCGGGTATTACAGACTTGGCGCAGCAAAAACTAACTCCTTTGGTACGAAAAGTAGAATCGGCAATATCTGGTGCAGATTCTGTTCTGGTCAATGTTAACTCTGTTTTAGACGAAAAGACCAAAAGAGAATTAAAAGAAGTTATCGGAGGGTTAAATGTTTTGATTACTAACTTGAATACGAGTGCTACTCAAATTAATTCTGTTTTAGATGGTAATAAAGAAAAGCTGAATAGCTCTTTCGAAAATTTTGAGCAGTTAACTGCTAATTTTGCAAAGCTTTCAGATTCTTTAAATTCTGCGGGTCTGGGTAGAACTTTGGCGAGTCTAGAATCTACAATGGCTAGTTTAGATAAAGTCACAGAAAGAATTGAGAATGGCGATGGTTCACTTGGGTTACTTATGAACGACAAAGAATTGTATGGTAACTTAAATAATGCGTCTCGCGAACTAGATTTATTATTACAAGATTTTCGTTTAAACCCCAAGAGGTATGTGAATGTTTCTGTTTTTGGTAAAAAGCAGAAAGATTATGAAGTACCTGAAGATGATCCAGCAGCAAATTCAATAGAGAAGTAAAGAAGATTAAGTTATATGCAATATCTCCCTAATATTATTTTTATAATCCTGCTGATAGTGGGTATTGGTTTCTTTGTGAAAAATGTTTCAAGGTTGAAACGAAACATTTTTTTAGGTAAAGAAGCTTTGGTAACAGACAATAAGCCACAACGTTGGAAAAATATGGCTAAGATTGCTCTCGGGCAGTCAAAAATGGTCGTGCGACCTATTGCAGGTGCCTTACATATTATAGTTTATGTTGGTTTTGTTATCATTAACATCGAAGTTCTAGAAATTATTTTAGATGGCATTTTTGGTACACACAGAATGTTTGCGGTATTGGGACCTCTTTATGATTTCTTAATAGGATCGTTTGAAGTTCTGGCATTACTAGTTATAATAGCGGTTGTTGTATTCTGGATTAGAAGAAATGTCATAAAACTAAAAAGGTTCTTTAAGCCAGAAATGGAAGGATGGCCTAAAAAAGATGGTAACCTAATTCTTTATATAGAGCTTGTTTTAATGTTTTTGTTTTTGATCATGAACGGGGCAGATTACCAATTACAACAAATGGGCGCAGAGCATTATGCCGCTGCTGGGTCTTTTCCCATTAGTAGTTTTATCGCTCCTTTATTTGAAGGGATGTCTATTTCTACATTAGTTTTAATAGAACGTACTGCTTGGTGGATGCATATTGCGGGAATTTTGTTTTTCCTTAATTACTTATACTACTCAAAACACCTGCATATTCTTTTGGCTTTCCCAAATACCTATTTTGGTAAATTGACACCAAAGGGACAATTTAGAAATTTACAGTCTGTTACAGATGAAGTTCGTATGATGATGGATCCAGATGCTGACCCTTATGCAGAACCGGCTGAAGATGCTGCAGTTCCAGATAAGTTCGGGGCATCAGACGTGCAAGATTTAAGTTGGGTACAATTGCTAAATGCATACACATGTACAGAGTGTGGTCGTTGCACTAGCGAATGTCCTGCTAATCAAACAGGTAAAAAATTATCTCCTCGTAAGATTATGATGGATACCCGTGATCGTTTAGAGGAAGTGGGTAAGAATATTGATGCTAATAATGGTGTGTTTAAAGATGACGGTAAGCAATTACTTAATAATTTTATTACACCAGAAGAATTATGGGCATGTACATCTTGTAATGCTTGTGTTGAAGCTTGCCCAATAAGTATTGATCCATTATCTATTATTATGGATATGAGACAATATTTGGTTATGGAAGAATCTGCTGCTCCTACAGATTTGAATAATATGATGGGTAATATTGAGAATAATGGAGCACCTTGGCCATTTAACCAAATGGACCGTTTAAATTGGAGTAAAGAATCTTAAAGATAGATATGGCAAGTGAATTAAAAGTGCCTACAATGGCAGAATTTTTTGCGTCGGGTACCGTGCCTGAAGTTTTGTTTTGGGTAGGTTGTGCTGGTAGTTTTGATGATAGAGCAAAGAAAATAACGAAAGCCTTCGTAAAGATTTTGAACAAGGCAAACGTTTCTTTTGCAGTACTTGGTACAGAAGAAAGTTGTACTGGTGATCCTGCCAAACGCGCAGGTAATGAGTTTTTGTTTCAGATGCAAGCAGTTACGAATATAGAAGTGCTAAACGCTTATGAAATAAAGAAAATAGTAACAGCGTGTCCGCATTGTTTTAATACGATAAAAAATGAATACCCAGGTTTAGGTGGTAATTATGAAGTAGTTCATCATACCCAATTTCTAAAAGATTTATTGACCGAAGGTAGAATTTCTATGGAAGGCGGTAACTTTAAGGGTAAACGTATTACTTTTCATGACCCATGCTATTTAGGTAGAGCAAACGGCGTATATGAGGCACCAAGAGATTTAATTCGCAAATTAGATGCCGAGCTAATAGAAATGAAAAGCTGTAAGCAAAGAGGTCTTTGTTGTGGTGCCGGTGGTGCACAAATGTTCAAGGAACCTGAAAAAGGTGATAAGGATGTCAACATTGAACGTACAGAGCAGGCTTTAGAAACTAAACCGGAAATTATTGCAGCAGGTTGTCCTTTCTGTAATACGATGATGACCGATGGTGTAAAGAATAAAGAAAAAGAAGATTCGGTTCAGGTGATGGATATTGCTGAAATGATTGCAACGGCCGAAGACTTATAATAGTTAAAAAAATAAAATTTGCTAGTAGAATTTAATACGTTACCAGAGACTGCAAGAGTTTGGATTTACCAATGTAGCAGGTCTTTTTCTGAAAGTGAAATTACTGAAATTGGGTCTGATTTAGATGCTTTTTTAACCTCGTGGACCGCACATGGTAATGATTTACAAGCTGGATACGAAATAAAATACAAGCGATTTATTGTAATCGCTCTGGATCAAACTGATCAAGGTGCTACTGGATGTTCAATAGACGCCTCTGTTCGTTTTATACAGGCTCTAGAAAAGAAGTATGATGTACTTCTATTAGATAAGATGAACGTTTCTTATAAACAAGGTGAATTTGTAGCTTACAAAAGCTTGTTAGATTTTAAAGCTATGGCAAAGCAAAAAGCTGTTTCAAAGAATACCATTGTCTTCAATAACCTAGTAACTAATAAAGGCGAATATCTTGAACATTGGGAAGTACCTGCTTCTGAGAGTTGGCATGCTCGTTTCCTTTAACATAATTTCTTCTTAAGTATCAGATTTTATTGGGTTTTATCGATGAAATGCAATAATTTCAATCCATAATAGTTATCTCAGTACATATATTTTTATGCGCTATATTTTTATTCTTATTTGTGGGTTGTTTTGCTGTTCAAGTATACTAGCTCAAAACCCTTTGGTAACCAAAGACAGTACTGCTCAACAGAGGTGGGTAGATACCCAATACGCTCAAATGAGCTTAGATCAAAAATTGGGTCAACTTTTTATGGTAAGTGTAGCTTCTAACCAAAGTAAGCAGGCTACTGATCAAATCAAAAAATTAATAGTTCAAGAGAGCTTAGGCGGTGTAATTTTTTCAAAAGGTGGTCCGGTAAAACAGGCCAAACTTACGAATGATTATCAGGCTGCTTCAAAAATTCCGTTATTAATTGGAATGGATGCCGAGTGGGGACTTTCCATGAGACTAGATTCTACCTATGCTTTCCCTTGGAATATGACCTTGGGTGCTATTCAAGATAATTCAATTGTAGAAAACGTCGGTCATCAAATTGGTAAGCATGCTAAACGATTAGGGGTGCATATCAATTTTGCTCCGGATTTAGATATCAATACAAACCCGAAAAATCCGATTATCGGCAATCGTTCTTTTGGGGAGGATAGAGATAATGTGGTTGATAAAGGAACCGCTTTCGCCCGAGGTATGGAAAGCGCAGGGGTTTTGGCAAATGGAAAACATTTTCCCGGTCATGGTGATACAGAAGTAGATTCTCATCACAATTTGCCGGTAATTCCGTTCTCAAGACAAAGACTGGATAGCTTAGAATTGTATCCGTTTAAAAAATTAATCAGTTCAGGGTTAAGCAGTATAATGGTCGCACACTTAGAGGTACCTGCACTTGAAATGAAAAAAGGGATGCCTTCTTCTTTATCGGAACAAATCATATCCGGAATTTTAAAAGAAGAATTAGGTTACGAAGGATTAATTTTTACCGATGCCCTAAATATGAAAGGGGTCTCTACAAAGGGTAAAGATGGTAGTGTTGAATTAGATGCTTTTATGGCAGGTAACGACATGTTACTAATGCCAGAAAATATTGTTAGCGCAAAAGAGAAATTAACCAAAGCTTACGAAAAAGGTAGGTTATCTGAAGAGCGATTAGCTTATTCGGTCAAAAAAATATTACAGGCAAAATATAAGGCAGGTCTTAATAGCTACAAGCCAATTCGTTTAGACAATTTGTATAAAGATTTAAATGGTCTTGAAGATGATATTATTTATGAGCAAGCTATTGAGAATGCTATTACTGTTGTTAAGAATAAGTTAGACTTACTTTCAATTAAAAATCTCGATAATAAAAAAATCGCTTATGTAAAAATGGGTGATTCACATAATGAGGCATTTGTAAAAGGATTGAAAAACTATGCAGATATCACCGTGGTCGAAGCTAGTGATATTAATACGTTAAAAACAAAACTTAAAGATTTCAATTTAATAATTGTAGGACATCACATGAGTAATGAAAGTCCGTGGAAATCTTATAAATTTTCAATTAAAGAATTAAACTGGCTACAAGAAATAGCAAGCGAACGAACTTCTAACCTTGTTTTATGTGTATTCGCAAAACCTTATGCATTAACAGATATTGATAACTTTAACGATATCGATGCAGTGGTAATGTCTTATCAGAATAGCGATATTGCACAAGAAAAAACAGCTGAAATTTTGTTTGGTGCCGTAAGTGCAACTGGTAAATTACCTGTTAGTGCCCACAAAAACTTTCCCGTGAATATCGGGGTGCAAGTTAAATCTTTAAGTAGGTTGGGCTATAGTATACCAGAACGTGTTGGAATGAGTTCTAAGGGACTAAGACGGATTGACGAGTTAATGAACGACGGGTTAGATAGTTTAATGTTTCCTGGTGGTCAGGTTCTTGTTGCTCGAAAAGGAAAGGTAATCTATCAGAAAAGTTTCGGTAAACCAACATACGATAGTAAAGAAAAAATAACCAACGATTACATATATGACTTGGCTTCTTTGACTAAAATATTAGCCACATTGCCAATGGTAATGAAAATGGAGGAAGAGGGTAGAATTGGCTTGAATAATACTTTTGAAGAGTTGGTGCCTAATTATTCTAATACCGAAATTAAAAATGTTACGGTATTAAAAGCACTTTCACATTATGGGCGTTTGCCTGCATGGATTCCTTTTTACATCAATACGCTAGATGAAAATAAAAAGCCATCTGGTGAATTTTATAGAAATTCGCCATTACCAGATTTTTCCACAAAAGTGTATGATAATCTGTACTTAGCAGATGCATACAAAGATTCTATTTACAATAGAATAGGGAGACAAGATTTAAAGTCAAATAGATACCGTTATAGCGACGTTCCTTATTATGTAATGAAAAAGGTTGTTGAAGAGAGTTACGGGCAAAGGTTAGACGCTTTGTCAAACAATTTTCTGTACAATAGAATTGGGGCAAACCATACCTCATATAATCCTTTAGATAAATTTGATAAGAACATGATTGTTCCTTCAGAGGAAGATGATTATTATAGATATGGTACCGTACAAGGTTATGTTCATGATATGGGTGCAGCTATGCAAGCTGGTGTAGGCGGTCATGCCGGACTTTTTAGTAACTCTAATGATGTCGCCAAGATTATGCAAATGTATCTTCAAGACGGGTATTATGGCGGCACTAAATTTTTCGATTCGCGAACAGTAAAAAAATTTAACACTTGTTATTTCTGTGACAATAATGTGCGTAGGGGAGTAGGTTTCGATAAGCCACAGTTACAACATAGCGGTCCGACTTGTGGTTGTGTATCAAGAAAAAGTTTCGGACATAGTGGTTTTACCGGAACATATACTTGGGCAGATCCAGAAGAAGAAATTGTCTACGTATTTTTATCTAACAGAACATATCCATCTGCATCGAACACACTTTTAGTTAAATCTGGGTTAAGAACTAGAATTCAACAGGCTATTTACGATTCAATTCTGAATTAAAAAAGGTAGTTTTGTTGTAATGAAAATAGCAATAGTATGTTACCCTACCTTTGGTGGTAGTGGTGTAGTCGCAACAGAATTAGGAATTGCATTGGCGAATAGAGGTCATGAGATTCATTTTATTACCTACAAGCAACCTGTTCGTTTAGAGTTGTTAAGTAATAAAATATTCTTTCATGAAGTTCATGTGCCAGAATATCCACTATTTCATTATCAGCCTTATGAACTTGCATTATCTAGTAAGTTGGTTGATACCATAAAGCTTCATAAGATCGATCTTTTACATGTTCATTATGCTATACCTCATGCGTATGCTGGCTATATGGCAAAGAAAATGTTAGAAGAAGAAGGTATCTATGTGCCAATGATTACAACATTACATGGTACCGATATCACTTTGGTGGGTAAACATCCTTTCTACAAACCTGCAGTTACTTTTAGTATTAATCAGTCTGATGTGGTTACTTCAGTTTCTGAAAGTTTGAAAAAAGGTACTTTAGATACTTTTGACATCAAAGGTGAAATTGAAGTTATACCCAACTTTATCGATGCCAAAAAATACAGTACTTCTTTTACCGATTGCCAAAGGTCTAACATGGCAACTGAAGGCGAGCGCATAGTGACGCATATAAGTAACTTTAGAAAAGTAAAACGTATACCTGATGTAATTAAAATTTTCAGTAAAATTCAACTTCAAATTCCTTCAAAACTTATTATGGTAGGTGAAGGACCTGAGAAAGAAGGTGCTGAGCGTTTATGCGAAGAATTAGGTATATCAGATAAGGTGATATTTTTAGGGAATAGTAATGAGATCGATAAGATTTTATGCTTTTCAGATTTATTTCTATTACCATCAGAATCAGAAAGTTTCGGACTAGCGGCTCTTGAGGCAATGATAAATAAAGTTCCAGTTATTTCTAGTAATGCTGGTGGTATACCAGAGGTAAATACCGAAGGCGTAAGTGGATTTTTAAGTGATGTTGGTGATATCAACGATATGGCCGCAAAAGCAATTACCATTTTAAAGAATGATAGCGTCTTAGAAAGATTCAAACTTAATGCCTTAAAAGAAGCACAGCGTTTTGATATTCAAAAAGTGGTTCCGCTTTACGAAGAAGTATATGAAAGGGCTTATAAAGGAAGATTCAAAAATGTTTAAATATTTTACTTGTTTTTTTCTATTAGCTATAATTCAACTGAATTCTTGTAAGAGCGCTGCTCAAAGTAGCTTGCAAGAATCTAATGATACGGATATGGAACTTATTTTAAATGAGAATTATAGTGGCTTTGAGCAAGAGGAGTATCTTTTAATTAAAAATCAAAAAGAATTAAACGCTTTTTACGGTAAAATAAACCGGACCAGAAAACCTGGATTGACTCCGCCTTCAATAGATTTTAACACCGATATGATTCTTATTTGGTGTGGCGATAGTACAGCTTCTAATTATGCTGATTTTCAGTTGAACGAAAAAGGTGATTACTTGGAAGTGCATAAGTTGAAGGCTACAGCATCAAAAGAAGAAAATACTTTTATTGTGAGTCCTTTCAGTATGTACAAGCTGCCTTTAAGTATAAAAACTCTTAAAATTATAAAGTAATTAGTCGATTATTATTCTACATTCAACTAACGAACGATTTTAATTGCTGTACATGGTAATTATTTGTCAACTTCCTGATCTACAACTAATTTTACATTTTATAAACCCAAATTTTATATTATGAAAACGGCTAAAATTTTTAGTTTATTATTAATTCTCATGGTATCTTCTATAACCTTTGCTCAAGATGAACTTCAAATCACGGCAAAAGATAGTATTGTACAGAGCTCTTGGATTTTCGGTGTCGGTTTAAACGCTGTAGATGATTCAGGTAATGTTTTTGACGGTATTTTTAATGTAGGTGAAGAATGGAATATTGTTCCTTTTCCATCGAGAGTAAGTATTGGTAGATATTTTAAAAGTGGACTTGGTCTAGAAGCTATTGGAACCTATAACCAATATAAAGAAGGTAATATTATTGATGCTGCTGTTATTACTGAAAATATCAGTTATTTTGGAATCGATGGTAGAGTAACTTATGATATTAATAAGATTATTGGTCAGACAGGTTGGTTTGATCCCTATGTAGGTATTGGTGCTGGGTATACAGATGCAAATAGTAAAGGTAGAGGTACTTATAATGCAGTTGTCGGCTTTAGAACATGGTTTTCGGATCGTTGGGGATTAGATTTTAACTCTACAGGTAAATGGGCTATGAGCCAAGGTGAAGGCGCCACCAACCATATACAACATGCAGCGGGAGTTGTTTACCAATTCGGTATTGAAAAAGGGCTTTCTAAACGAGGAGAGGAAAAACTAGAGCTTTTAGCAGCTATCGAAAAAGAAAAGCAACGTCAAAGAGATTCTATTAATGAAGTTAACCGTTTAAAGGACGAACTGTTATTGGCAGAGCGACTTAAAAAACAACAGGAGGAAGATGCATTGGCTGCTGCTGAGAAAGCTAAAGTAGATGCGATAAATAAGCGTAAGACAGAAATTAAGTCGAGAATTGAGAATTTAGGAAATGTATATTTTGGATTAAATTCATCAGTTGTTACTTCTTCATCTAAAAAGGTGTTAGACTCTTTAGCGCAGGTTTTAGAAGAAATACCAACATTAACTTTAAAAATTACTTCCCATACCGATTCTCGAGGAACCTCGAAATATAATGACTGGCTATCACAGCGAAGAGTCGATAAAACAAAAGACTACCTAGTGTCTAAAGGAGTATCTGCCGATAAGTTGACAACAGAAGCTTATGGTGAAACCCAGCTATTAAACGAGTGTGATGACAATACTTATTGTCCAGAAGAAAAGCATGCAGTTAACAGACGTTCTGAGTTTGTGATATTAGAATTTTAATAAGAATACATCATATATAAAGCCCCTTTAGTTATTACTAAAGTGGCTTTTTTTTATAACTAATGGAGAAATTTAATGTAGTTTTTAAAATACGTTAACCTACAGAAAATGTAAATACTTCTGAGGTAGATTCATTACCGATACTATCTTTGGTAATAATTTTCCAATAATAGGTTTTTCCAGCCTCAACTGGGATATCATTAAATCTTGTTTCTGTGACATCTGTTCCATAAAGCTGAGGGTCTTTTGCTTCACCAAAAAATAAATCATAAGAAACAATGTCGTCATCAGGATCTTCTGATTTCCAGATTAGATTAACCGATGTGCTAGTTTGCGATATTGAGGCTCCTGAAACAGGGGAAATAGCTGTAGCAGGGTAGGGTATAGAAGATTCTAAACCTGGTCCTTCATTATAGAAATTCCAAATTTCGCTACTACTATTAATTTTTCCTGTTACGAACCATGAATAGGCTACACCTCGATCAAGAGTAATGGCGACGTCCGTGTCATCACTTTCAATTAATTCTGTCTGTGAACTTTCAACTTTCGTTAAATGAACGATATACGGACTATTATCATTTTCATCAGACCATTCAAAAACGAGCTCGCTTTGTGTTTCGGAAACGATGATTCCTTCGGTACATTCAGAGTCATCTTCAGGGAAGATAAGCGTGATGTTTATTTGATCTTTGGCGTATTCCAAAACATCTGAATCTACACCGCACGATTGAAGTATTAATAATAGTAAAACTAAAAATCCGCTTTTTTTCACTGTTTTAAAAGTTTGAAGGATTTATTGAAGTTATCATTCTTCAATCTTATAAAATAAATACCTGAGCTTAATAAGCTAGTATTAATTTCAATGATTGATTGTTCAACTTTATAGTTGTCAGAATGTACTAAAACTCCTGCTTCTGTAAAAATAGCTATTTCAATGTTATCAAGGGTAAGAGTTTTTAAATCTATTGATAGACTATTACCAACCGGATTAGGATAAATTATTGGAGTCGTTCCCAAGTATATCGTTTCTTTAAATTCCCCTTGGCATAATTGATTTGTATTAACACTTATCGTATTGGTTTCATCTAACAATGGAATGCTGATTTGTTCTTTTCTAGTTTGAAAACTTTTACCGTTTACTTGCACGGTATATTCATCGGCACCACTCATTTTTAAATTGACGCTGTTGGTCAAAGTATCGAAGTCTAACAATACACTTAACGGTAAAGGCTCGGTAATAATGATTTTAGAACAATTTTGATAATTGGTATAGATGCTAGAAGATATACATAAATTATATTCCCCTTTGGCTAAGTCAATAATAGTAAGCGTTTCAGTGAAGGTAATAGTTCTATTTTCACCCTCGCCAGTAATAGTAGCATTAAATTCTTCATCAGTTAAAGATTCAATGAATATTGATCCATTATCGGAGCTAATACAAGAAGCACCCGTTGAAGTAATTTTAAACTGATTAGCAGGATATGACGTTGCTGTACACCCATTTTCATCTACTATTTCACCATCAGGAGTATTTGGGCAAATGTCATTTATATTTAATACACCGTCGTCATCATCATCTCCATCATTATTTGATTGTGCACTAGAACAGCCATTGGTGTCTGTAATTGCTCCAGCTGCGGTATTCTGACATAAATCATTGGTATTAGGTACTCCGTCACCATCATCATCTGATTCATTACTAGCGGCAGCTATTGTCAATATAAAATCTGTAGTGCAGCCTTCTGACGTTGTGAAAGTATATGTACCAGATTGTGAGGTATTTGTGTTCTCTATTAGATGATCATTATTTACCACAGAACCTCCAGGTAAAGTGATGGTAAAAGAAATGTCATTAGGTAAAATGCTTAATGTTATGTCCTCTCCTTCAGTTATAGTTACGTTGTTGCTGCCACTATCCCAAGTGCCACCAATCAAATATTCAGGTATTACACTTTCGTTAGTGCAAAAAACCGCTCCCCATTTTGCAATGTTATTCGCATTGATATTTCCTGCAGTACTAAAATTACCACCAACCAAAAGTTCGGTATCATTTTTAATAAACTGTAAAGCATTAACTCTAGTATTTACCCCAACATTTGTTGCTGTGCCCAAAGCCTGCCAACCATTTTGCGTACTCCAACGAGAAATATTGTTCACTACTTTGTCAACTGTACCGTTATCACTTGCAGTATCAAATGTACCACCAACGTATATATACGTTCCACTGTTAGTAATTGCGTTTACATTTCCACTTACTCCAGTACCTAAAGCTTCCCAAGTGTTATTATTTTTATGGTATCGGGCTATTCTATTTACTGTTTTATCTCCGGCAATGGCAAAATTACCTCCAACATATAAATAGTCACCCGCAGAATCCATGGCTTGTACAAATCCACTTGTACCAGAACCAAGAGCAGACCAATTAGAGCCGTTCCATAAGGCAATTCTTGCAGCTGCTATTCCACCAGCTGTATCAAAATTTCCACCAATATAGACCCTATTGTCATTGTCTATATGTATAGATCGGACCTCATTGTTTGTTCCTGAAATATTAGTCGTAGGATCGGAAAGTAAGTTCCAAGATTCATTTTCCCATTTAGCGATATTATTGGCATTCAAGCCACCGGCAGTTGTAAATACACCGCCCACGAATAAAGTTCCGTTTTTGTTAAAAGCCATGGTTGAGATTGGTCCGTTAGTACCAGAGCTCAAGGCTGACCAAGAAGTACCGTTCCACTTCGCTATATTATTAGCTTCAATGCCGTTTACTATGGTGAAATCACCAGCAATGTAAAGTGTTCCGTCGGGGGCTAAAGCTTTTGCTAGAACAGAACCTTCTATATCACTACCAAGTGATGACCAAACTTCAGTAATACTCAAAGTAGCTAAGTTTGATGCACTAATATCACCAGCAGAATTAAAAGATCCAGCAATGTAACTCGTGCCATTGGTAGATGATGTAATAGATTGTACAATACCATCTATACCTGAGGATAGTGCTTTCCATTCTCCGATTCCGTTTACGGGAGTGGTTACGGGACCTATTATCGTTTCTGTTAATTTAAATAATTTAGCATTCGCCCTATAATCAGAAAAATATAATTCACCAGCTTCATCTTCACCAAATGAGGAAATGAACTCTCCGTTAGTTTTAAAGAGTAATTCATTAGATGCACTTCCGTTGGCTGAATTATATGTTAAAGCCCATACACGACCAGAAACATAGTCACCATAAATATATTTATTCTTTAAGCTATTACTTGTTAGCGATCCTCTATAGGTGTAGCCTCCTGTTATTGAAACATCGGATGCACTATGATCATAAAAGAAAATTGGTTTAATATCAGGTGAAGTAGAGAGTAATGTTTCGCTACCATAACTTGGTTCTGTATTAGCCTCAAATCTGTTCCAACCATAGTTACCGCCTCTGGTAATTATATTTATTTCTTCGTATGAATTTTGACCTACATCTGATCCCCAAAGGTTACCAGTGGGGTCAAAAGAGAATTTCCAGGTGTTTCTAATACCCCAGGCATAGAGCTCATCTAATCCCAATTGACCTAGTCTTGGATTATCTGAAGGTATTTCATAATTTCCATTTGGTAGTTCAGTGTTTGTTTCTACCGGATTATTACCATCAAGGTCAATGTCGATTCTAAGTAAACTACCAAAAACGGTATTTAAATTTTGTCCATTACCTTGTGGATCGCCGCCGCCGCCGCCATCACCAATAGAGATGTACAGATAACCATCTGGACCAAAAGCAATTTTGCCACCGTTATGGTTCGAATCTGATTGGTTTTTAGTGAATTGCGCTATAATTGTTCTTGAATCAGCATCAATTAAATTAGGGTTAGCGCTGTTAACAGTATATCGAGCAATATTAATTCTATAATTACTGGGCTGATCTATATAGTAAACAAAAATATATCCATTAGTATTGTAATTGGGGTGAAAGGCCAAACCTAAAAGTCCGATTTCTTGACCAGCACTATAAGAAACTATGGAAGAAATATCTAAGAATGTACTTTGCTCTTGCGCAGTAACATTTTCTTTGTTCGGAAATACTTTTATTACCCCAGGCTGTTCTACGACGAACATGCGGTTAGTACCGTCTACACTAGGTTGTATTTCGGTAGGGAAATTGAATGAAAGGTTTGGGAAGGCTTCTTGATAAGAAACCTGTGCGAATATTGGGTTGTTAAAAAAAATAAAAAGTAAAAAGACCCAAAAATTTAATTTAGGATTAATGTTCATTTATAGATGGCGCATGTTAAAATTACGCGCTAAAGATAGATAATGTCAAGCCAGATTTTAGCTCAATTAAATCTTAAATTAATTGTAAATGCAATTATATTAATTTAAATGATTTGGAGACTTGTTAAATGTTTTCGAAGATTTTATTGGCTAAAATGTCACTACTCCAAATGATTCTGCCACAATGTTCTAAATGCCATAGTGCACGATCCTCAATTAGATTCCCAGCTAGCATTGGTCCCGCAACATAAACATTTTTAGAAGCTTGTAATTGGTCGTCAATTTTTAATCCAATTTTAGAATCATTTATAAAGGCTAACTTTTTGTCGAATAGATTTTTAAATAGTTCTGGTATATATTCACTTTCTAAATTAATGCTTCCTAGGCAATTAATTACAACATGAAAATTCTCTAAACTTTTAGAAGCATTTACCTCTGGCGAGTAATAATTCAATTTAAATGAATCGTCTTGAAGTTTTAAATTTTCAAATCTACCTTTAATTTGAGCAAATTTTGCTTCTTCGACTAACCTATTAACGACAGATAAATAATGAGCGCCTGCACATCGTTGTCTTCTGCCGATTTGATTTCCATGATTACATGCAAACTTTATTAATTGTTCTTTATTCAACTTTGGTAATAAGCTGCCAAAGCCTTTTGAGATGATACCTACAGTAGAAGCGGCTCCTAGTTTTAAGCCTTCGGCAAGGTCTAGGTCTTTATTTACAGCTTCAGCAATTTGGTCTGCAGTAATGTTCTCTAATTTCTTTAACTTATCGAGGTTTAGGGTATTGAAGGCGGTCAGTTTATCGTGATTTATTTTGCCGTCTGGCATAGTACCATGAGTTGAAAGACAAGTAAACGAGTTTTGTGAATCTTTAAAAGATTGTTGGTCGAAAATTCTATAAATTGCTTCTAAACCACTTGCGTTTGCACCTAATACTAAGATGTTTGTAATAAGTTTTTTCTTATTTCTTAAAGTAATTACATCTACAATATCAATTATATTTTCATCAATTGTGGGTTGATATAAATTGTTGACGTATTTTAAGCTAGATGCAATTTTTTTATTAGCTTCAAACAACTTCTTATTTGGTAACGACCCCGCTGAAATTACTACTTTGTCACATGTTAAGGTAGATTCATCACTAAATTTTATTTCAAATCCATTTTCAGTAGAATCAATGTTTATAGCTTCCTTTTTTATTTCTTTAATGGTGATGTGACTACTTTTTTTAGCCTTTTCAATTTGGTTACCAACTTGTTCTTTGATATATCTTCCAAAAAAGAATCGTGGTATATATAAATCATCCCATTTACCACTATAAATATCCTCTTTATTGTTTGTTATCCATGCTTTTGAAAGTTCTCCACCTTTTAGCATAAATGTCTGTAATAATTCGTCTAAATTTTTATCTAGCCAATTTTTTAAACGTGTTCTATGATCATCTAAAGGGATGAAATTTTTTAAATCATTTATAAGTAAAACGGTTTCTCCAGAACTTTTGCCATAAGGTACTCCGCTATAGAAACTATCAGTTTTATCTATAACATATAGGTCAACTCTCTTAGTGTCCATTAATAATTTCTCAATTAATGGAATTAAGGTATAACTTGTAGCGATTCCCGCACCAATAAAGGAAATTTTTTCTGACATATACTTAAAATGAATATTTACTCAAAAATGAACATTATTTAAGAGAAAAGAATACTTTTTCTTGACAATTGGTTTAACTAGTAAATAAATTCGACATGTTGCAATTTATTTAAACTCTAAAATAATTTTAATAAAAAAAAGCCTGAAAGAATCAGGCTTTTTAATTGCGGAGGAAGAAGGGATTCGAACCCTCGAAGGCGTTAACCTTACAAATAAAATTCATTACTTGCTACAATAGACCACTCTGCCATTCCTCCAAGTTTTAGAAAAAACGACCTATTCTTTCTTTTATTGCATTATGTTTTATTTTTCTCAGAAAAAAGTTCTTAATGATTATGGGTTGCGGTAAATTTGCAGAATTGAACTATATCGTAAATAAATCCCTTTGGACGATATTAATACTTCAAACAGCTTAAATAGCTTTTTTTTGTTGTTTGAATTAACCTAGAAGTCTTTAAAATGAGAAAAGTTTCTTACAAGAATATGTTACAGAACAAAAAGAATGTTGCCCTAACTTCTTTGGTAATAGTAATGTCTGCAGTTGGAATGAGTTTTGGTCCTATGTTTTTTGGCCCAGGTTTAACTGATGCAGAACCTATTGGTAATTATTTGGATGGTGTATTTCCTAATACAGGTTTTACACAAGATCCTTATGTTGTTGCTTATCCAAATCTCGATTTCGATACCCCTTTAAATTTTAATGTTGTACCGGGTCAAAATAAGATTATTGTTGGCCAAAGAGATGGTAAGGTATTTTGGTTTGACGATGCAGATAATACTGCAGTTAAAAATACGGTGATCGATTTATCAAATGTTGTCGGAGGACAAGTTTGGGATGGGGGATTTTTAGGATTGTCAATTCACCCAGATTTTGGTGATGGATTGCACAACTACTTCTACGTATATTATAGTACAGCATCTAATGATACTGCTTTAGAACGACCATTAGGCTTTTATTGTAGTGAAGAAAAATTTCATGGAAACTACTTAGTTTTAGAGAGATTTGAAGTGAACCCGGTTACAATGGTGGCTGTTCCTAATTCTAAAATGACGATGATTCAGCGTCAACTATATAATACTACGCACCGAGGTGGTGGTATGGAGTTTGGTAATGATGGGTATTTATGGGTAACAACGGGTGATCAGGCAGCTTATATCAATGCACAACAAATAGATGAAAATTTAGATGGTGGTGTATTAAGAATTGATGTAGATATGATAGGTGGTACAACTAGCCATGCACCTATTCGTACTCTAGGTAATCAAGCAGGGGAGGCTGATGAATTTTCTGGTTTAGGATATTTTATTCCTAATGATAACCCTTTTAATGATAATTCAGGGGCAGTTTTTGAAGAATACTTCACTTTGGGTCATAGAAATCCACATAGAATGACTAAAGATAGTGCTACCGGCATCTTTTATATTGGTGAAGTGGGTGAAGATAGACATGAAGAAATAAATGTCGTAAACCCGGCTACACCTGGTTTAAATTATGGTTGGCCTTTATTCGAGGCAAATGTTCCCTACACACCTAGAACAAGAGCAGGCGATGTATGTTTAACTCAGTTATATAATAACATGGCGCATACCGGGCCTTTAGTGCAGTTTCCTAGGGCAGAGGCAAATGCAATAATTGGTGGTTATGTATATAGAGGTCAAGATTATAATGACCTTACTGGTTCATATATCTGTGGTGATTATGGTGTAGGTGGAGAAATTTGGAAGGTTGATATAGGAGCAAATAATACCTATACTTCTTTAGGAAATTTTGCTCCTGGTAATATGGTATCTTGGGGTCAAGATTATGATGGTGAATTGTATATTCTTAGTCAAGGGGCTGGTGTTAAGTTATATAAACTTAGATCACCAGAAGCTACGAACTATAGCAATCTGCCTCAAAATTTAAGTGATACAGGCATCTTTACCGATATGATAAATTTAACGGTTAGAGATGGTGTTATACCTTACGAAGGTATAGATCCTTTCTGGTCAGACGGTGCTCTTAAAAAGAGATGGTTGGCAGTACCAAATGATGGAACACATGATACTCCGGCAGAACAAATCGCATATTCAGAAGATGGTGTTTGGGATTTTCCTATAGGTAGTGTATTAATCAAGCATTTTGATTATCCAATTGATGAGAATAACCCGAATATTGTCAAAAGAATGGAAACCAGGTTTTCTATTAAAGGTGGTGATGGAAACTTTTACTTTGTTACATATAATTGGAATGACGCCCAAACTGATGCTATTTTACAAGAAGATGGATTAGATGAGCCAGTTCAAGTTACATTAGTAGGTGGTGGTACAAGAACAGATACTTGGCATTTTCCAAATAATGGTGAGTGTGTTACTTGCCATAATGATATTTCTCAGGGAACTCTTGGAGCCCGTTCAAGATATTTAAATAGTGATTATGACTATTCCGATAAAGGTGGTTTTGTAGGTAATCAATTAGTAACACTAAGTGAGCTAGGTATTTTAGACGCTACTATTACTGATACAGATACGCCTGGTATATTGACTCATACTTCAATTAATGATTTAAATGGCTCATTAGATGATAAAGCAAGGTCTTATTTAGATTTGAACTGCGCTTATTGTCATCAAGAGGGTACAAATAATCGTGGTGATTTTGATTTGAGATTATTTAAAACTTTAAGTCAAACAGGATTGTTAACTGCAGGCGTAAATGAACCTTTGGGAATTACGCCAGATGAGAAAATTGTATTTGCTGGTGATGCAAACAAATCGGTGTTATGGCACAGAACCAATAGTGTTACGCCTGGTGAGGCAATGCCTCCGTTAGCTAAAAACCGAGTAGATGTAGAAGGTGTGGCTATGCTACAAGCTTGGATCAATGGATTGCAAGCTCCTTTACCTGCACCAAATACTGGTACTTATAGAATTGTTAATGTTAGCTCAGGACAGACATTACAAGTTGCAAATGCATCAAATAACAATACTGCTAATGTACTTCAGGGTGGGTACCAAGGTGCCGATAACCAACATTTTATCTTAGAAGATGCATATGCGGGGTATTTTGAGTTTCGCGCAGTACATAGTAATAAATATTTAGATGTTGCTGGGTTTGGAGCTGCACAAAACGTAAATGTTTGGCAGTATGACGGCAATGGTAGTGATGCACAACAATGGGAAGTACTAGGGGTTGGTAATGACGAATTTCATATTGTAAACTCCCGTACTGGTAAATATTTAGGAATTCAAGTCGATGGAAATGTGGCGGTTTTAGATGATGATGGTACAGATATTTTTAAATGGAGATTTGATGATATTGGTGCTGTTGTAGAAAGAGAAATCGTTCTTGATGTTGATATTATTACAACAAGTGAAGATGAAGATATCGCACAGTTTCAGGTTTCTCTAGGTGCTGAGCCAACAGGTGATGTTGAATTAGATGTAACTGCTATTCTAAATGCGGATGAAATTTTGTTGTCTGATGCGGTATTGGTTTTTACTAATTTAAATTGGAACATTCCACAAACTGTTGATGTTACTGGGGTAGACGATGTAGATGTAGATGGTCCTCAAGATTTTCAAATTCAAATTAGAGCGAATGAAAATTCTATAGATGCTGATTATATTGGTACTACGATTATATTAGACGGAGTTAATTCTGATAACGATGGTGGTGGTGTAGCACCACCAAATCCAGGTATATATAGAATTATAAATAAAAATAGCGGACAAACTTTAGAAGTTTTGGCATCTAGTCTAGATAATGAAGCTAACGTTCAGCAAGGTCCTTACCAAAGTGCGAATAATGAGCATTTTGAAATTGACTATGATGGAGCTGGCTACTATTCATTCATCGCGCAACATAGTTTGAAAGCAATGGATGTTGCTGGTATAGGAGCTGGAGTTGGTGTTAATGTTTGGCAATATGATTTTAATGGTACTAACGCACAACTTTGGGAAATAGTTGATACCGGTGATGGTGATGATACTTATTTTATAATCAGTAAATCTACTGGTAACTATCTTCGAATTTCTCCAGAAGGCAATATTGAAGTTGTAGCTAATCTAAATACAGATATTTTCAAATGGACATTTTTGCCTATCGGTACTCCTGCTAGTGCTGGTGTTAATGTAAGTAAAGATATTGTAGTTGTTGATGAAGATTTAGATACAGATTCATTTAATGTAACCTTGAATACTGTGCCTACTGGTCAAGTTATTCTTGAATTTAATGTGCTACTTGGTGCTGATGAATTTACACTAGATAAAACGCAATTGATTTTCGATGCAACAAACTGGGATACGCCACAAACCGTTGTAGTAACTGGTGTTGATGATGCTATTGCAGATGGGGTACAAGATTTTATATTTGATGTGCTTGTAGTTGACCCTATAAACGATACAAATTACGAAGGACTTGGTGCTACTATTAAAGGTCTGAACTATGACAATGATGGTGGTGATAATGGTGCTCCGGTAGTTGGTGAGTATAGACTAGTAAACGTGCAGACACAGAATACTATTAGAGCTGCAAATGGCGAATTAATACAAGGTACTAATTTAGTTACTGGTGCTTATGATGGTTCAGATTATCAAGAGTTTGCTTTAGAAGATGCAGGTGATGGTTATTTTATATTAAGAACATTACATACCAATGATCAATATTTAGATGTGCAGTCTTCAAATACAGCTGCTGGTGCGAATGTTTGGCAGTATACATATAATGGTTCCAATGCGCAGTTATGGCAAATTGTTGATGCGGGTAATAATACATATCACATAATTAGTAAATTGAGTGGTTTTTACTTGACAGAAGCAGCGAACGGTAATATTAATATTGATGCTGATAATGGAGGTGACATTTATAGATGGCAATTCTTAAGTACAGGTTTTGCCCCTGTTGCAAATGCAACTGCAGATGTGCTAACAGGTAATGAGGACCTTACAGTACAATTTTCTAGTGCTGGTTCTACCGATGACAAAAATGATATAGTATCTTATCTATGGGATTTTGGCAATGGTGATACTTCGAATGAGGCTAATCCAGAATACACATTTGAAGATGGTGGTTCATACGATGTTATTTTAACAATTGAAGATGGTGACGGTTATACAGATGTCGCCGATACTATAATCATTGATGTTAATGGAGCACCTGTTGCTATGGCATCTTCTAATTTGAATGGTGGTGAAGCTACAATTGACATTGCTTTTACAGGTGATCAGTCTACAGATGATGTAGGTGTCGAAACTTATTTATGGACATTTGAACCTGGAGAGACATCTATTGCTGCCAATCCTACTTACACATTTACCACAGAAGGAACTTATGATGTTACCTTAACGGTTACTGATGAGGGAGGTTTAGAAGATACGATGAGTTTACAGATTACAATTACAGCTCCTAATCAGGCTCCTGTTGCGGTTGCAACTTCTAATGTTGCAAGTGGTATTGTGCCTTTAGAAGTTAATTTCACAGGAGATCAGTCTACTGATGATGTAGGGGTTGAAACATACTTATGGACGTTTGAGCCAGGAGAAACATCCACAGAAGCTAATCCAACTTATACCTTTAATGATATAGGTGTCTATACGGTAGAATTAACAGTTACCGATATAGAAGGACTAGAGAGTACAACGACAATTGATATTACAGTAACAGCAGATAATCAAGCTCCAGTTGCTGTTGCCTCTTCTAATGTAATGACAGGTGATGCACCTTTAGAAGTGCAATTTACTGGTGATCAGTCAACTGATGATGTAGGTGTAGTATCTTATTTATGGACATTTGAATTGGGACAAACATCAATCGAGGCTAACCCAACGTATACGTTTACTACAGAAGGTACTTATATCGTTACTATGGTAGTAACTGATGCTGGTGGTTTGGAAGATACTATGACTGTTGAAATTATAGTAACAGTAGATGAAACTCCTGTTGCCGTTGCCTCAGCTAGCGTGACACAAGGTGATGCGCCTTTAGAGGTTCAGTTTACCGGTGATCAGTCTGCAGGTGTAAATGATATTGTTTCATATGCTTGGGATTTTGGTAATGGTGATACATCGACAGAGGCAAACCCAACATATACTTACAATACTCCTGGGATGTTTATTGCAACGTTAATTGTAACGGATAGTGAAGGCTTAACCGGAACATCTTCCATAGAGATTAGTGTTAATGGTGTTGTTGGAGATAATCCTACAGCTGTGGCTTCAGCTAGCGTGACACAAGGTGATGCGCCTTTAGCGGTTCAGTTTACCGGTGATCAGTCTACAGGTGTTAATGATATTGTTTCATATGAATGGGATTTTGGTGATGGTGAAACATCAACTGAAGCTAACCCAACTTATATTTATAATACACCTGGTACGTATATAGCAACATTAATTGTAACGGATAGTGAAGGGTTAACCGGAACATCTACAATAGAGATTACCGTTGATGGTGTTGCAGTAGAAAATCCTACAGCTGTGGCTACAGCTGATGTTACTAGTGGAGAAGCTCCGTTAGTTGTGTCATTTGTTGGAAATCAATCTACAGGTGTTAATGAAATTGTATCTTATGCATGGGATTTTGGAGATGGTGAAACATCCACTGAAGCTAACCCAACTTATATTTATAATACACCAGGTACCTTCATGGCTACTTTAATTGTTACCGATAGCGAAGGGTTAACTGGTACATCTACTATAGAAATTACTGTTACGGGTGGTGTTAATTTAGCACCAATTGCTGTAATTTCTTCCAGTGTTGAAATTGGAGAGGCTTTAGTTGAAATTAATTTTACAGGTGATCAGTCTAGTGATGATACTGAGATTGTGTCTTATGCTTGGAGTTTTGGAGATGGTAGTACTTCAGTTGAAGTTAACCCAGTTCATACTTTTGCTGAGCCTGGTACCTATACCATCACGTTGATAGTTACAGATAATGGAGGTTTAGTTGGCGAGAGTAGCATAGCGTTACAGGTGCTAGATGAAAAAACGGTACTTGAAAATGATGATTTCGAAGTTGTTTTATCACCAAATCCATCTGTTGACTATGTAGAGGTTTCGTTCTCTGGAGATTTTAATATGGATGATGTAATCGGATTAATGATTCATGATATGAGTGGTAGATTAATAAGAAGATACATGCCAGAAGAAATAGCAGATGATAATAAATTTAGAATTTCAACTGCAATTTTTAATAACGAAGTGTATGTAATAACATTGGTAATGAATAGTCAAGAACCAATTTCTAAAAGGTTGGTTATTAATAAATAATATAATTATTAACATAACACAATAAAAGTGGCTATATCTCGTAATATAGTCACTTTTACTTTTTATAATAGTTTATGAATTTTAAAACTGATTTCCTCAAAACAATAGGCTTTACCATATTAGTATCGTTTCTATTTCTTTTGTTTGCTTCTAAATCATCGCCAATCTACCCTTTAAATGATTGGGTAGATGCTAATGCTATTTTTACGGTCGGTAAAAGTATGATGGATGGTAAGGTGGTTTATAAAGATATATTTGAACAGAAAGGTCCAACCTTATACTTAATTCATGGTGTGGGTTCTTTGATATCACATAACACCTTCTTTGGTATTTATGTGATGGAGGTTATTTCTTTTTCAGTTTTTCTCTTTTTTGCTAGAAGAATTTTCAGATTATACCTAAATGGGCAACTATCAAATTTTGCTACCATTTTGTTGGCATTTTTTATGGTTAATGTATCTAATTTTGTTCATGGTGATAGTGCAGAAGAATACTGTATACCATTATTAGGTGCAAGTTTGTTTTACCTAATTCGCCATTTAAAAAATGATGGTAAGAGCGAAATGACATTTAAATTATTATTGCTTAATGGTGTCTTAGCTGGATCTGTAATTTGGATCAAATATTCAATGATAGGCTTCTGGTTTGGATGGATGCTAGTTATACTATTTACGCTACTAATTAATAACAAAATAATTAGGGCTTTTCAAGCCAGTATACTATTCCTCTTAGGAATGGTGTTATCAGGTATACCCTGGTTAATTTACTTTTATTCTGTTGATGGCCTTTCTAATTTTATTGATGTGTATTTTATTACGAATATCAAATATTATGCTAGTTCTAACGGAATGTTAATGAATCTAGTAACTATAATTGGTAAAATTATACTTGTCTATTTTAGACAAAATCCGGTATTTGGTGTTTTATTTCTCGGGGGTCTTATTGGGTATTTGATGACCAAAAAAGTAGAGACTAGTAAAATGGTGAAGTTGGGTATTTTAGTACCCTTCGTTTTTCTTTTTCTATCAGTTTATGGTGGCGGAATTCGATTAGATTATTATTTTCAAATATTCACACCCTTTATATTCTTAGGTATTTTATTGGCTTTTAAATTAGTACCAAGTAATCTATTAAGTATAATTCAAAGTAAGGCAAACTATCTTACAATAGGTACAATCGTCATCTTATGTGTTATAATGAATTTTATGCATCATAATGCGTATATGAGGGATTATAGTAAAGCTGATTTATTTCAATATCAATTCGCAGATTATATAAAAGAGTATAAAAATCCCACTTTATTGAATTATATGTTTCTTGATATGGGTGTTTATAACACGGCTAACATTGAGCCTACTACCTTTTATTACATGAAACATAATTTTGACTATGATGTGTACCCTTTTGATGTAGATGCCCTTAATTCGTATGTAAGAAATAAAGAAATTGATTTTGTTGTATTACGGGCGAATGTCGACAAACCGTATTCAAATGAATTGTTAGAGGCAAATTATACCTTGGTGATGGAGAAGAATCAATACTACGAAGAAGAGATTCATAGGTTTATGCTTTATAAGCTAAATGATTTGAACAAGTAAAATTCAATAAAAAACTTTCTTTATTTTCTTATAAAAATAAAATCCTCCTTCACCATATTCCTATGGTAAAAGAGGATTTATAAATTAGTACCAAACCTTTTAATTTTCCTTCAATAATTATTGAGTCAATACATGTTTGGTAATTTCTAATTTTAATTATCCTTTTACAGATTCAACGGTATTGAAAGATTTTGAAGTACTATTGAATTCTTTTAAAAGTGAGTTCTTTTTTAATCGAAGAAGAATAATATTTTTCACGGCTTCGGTAAAAACATTGTTAGATAATTTTGACTTCCCTGCAACGCGATCGTGAAATATAATAGGTGTTTCACTAATCTTAAATCCTCTTAAGTAAGCTCTATAAGTTAATTCGATCTGAAAAGCATATCCGTTCGAGATAATAGAATCTAAGTCTATGGTCTTTAAAACTTCAATTGAAAAACATTTGTAGCCTCCTGTTAAATCTCTAAATGGTAAACCTAATATAACTTTAGAATATAGATTTCCACCTTTACTAATTAAAATTCTGTGTTTTCCCCAGTTTACAACACCTCCACCTTTCATATATCTGGTTCCTAAAACCAAATCTGAAGTTTTTATTTTTTCAAGAAATTCAGGTAAATATTTAGGGTTATGAGACAAATCTGCATCCATTTCAAATACATAGTCATAATTATTACTAATAGCCCATTTAAAACCAGCTATATAAGCAGTACCTAACCCTTGTTTGCCTTCACGTTGTAAAAGATACAGTTTGTCACTGTAAAGCTCCGATTGTAGCTTTTTTACTAAACCTGCGGTTCCGTCTGGCGAATTATCATCAACAACTAAAACATGAATCGTTTTGTTTTGGTCAATAAATTCTTGTTGAGCATATATTTGCTTTAAGATAACAGGTATATTATCTATTTCGTTGTAGGTTGGTACAATGATTAAAACTTTATTTTTCATGGTTTAGGGCTTTATGAATGTATTTTGGGGGTCTTCTTTAAAGGTTATGAATTTATTACCTAAGTAATTTAAAATTGTAGCAAATCCAATTCCAATAATTTGCGATACTATTTTGTTATAAAAAACAGCATCACCTTCTAGTAAAAAATTTAAATTATTTGATAGAAACTCACCAAAGGTCATATTTTTATTTAAGAACCAAAGTGAGATAGTTAGTATAATTAAGTTAGTTACTAAATTCAGACCACTTATACTTATGAATTCAAAGTACTTTTTGATTTTTGTTTTATGGGTGGCTCTATTTTTAAACGTCCAAATAGAATTAAAATAATAGTTGCTTGTAACTGCTATAACAAAAGCAAGTAATGAGGCTATAATAAAGTGTAATCCATATTTTACAAAAATAGTATAAAAGCTAATATTGATGATAGTTCCAAAACCACCAACTACTAGGAATTTCAAAAATGCGGATTTACGCAGGTCAATTTTCATTTCATATTATTTAACGCGTAAAATTACGCAGTAACAAAGAAAGAAATGAATTCTTGTACAATTAAAAATATTCGTTCAAAAGGGGGCAAAAAAAGTTTAAGGTAATCTTTAGGGTAGAAACGATGTAGTAAAATGGTGATTTCAAAAGGGCGTTTGGATTACAAACGAGTTTAAATTACTTAATATTAATTAGCTGTAATTTAACTTAAAAGAAGATTTTTATGGTTTAATGTGCGTTTGAACGTATTAAATTTGTCTTTTATCGAATTTTAAACCTCTTAAATTCTAGTTGATTTAAATAGTATAATTTTGATATTCCCCTATACTATTATAAGGATTTCAACGCTATGAAGAAGAATTACAGGGGTTTAATTTTATTGATTTTTACTTTTATATTACTGACAAGTTTTGTTCCATTATTCTTTGGTTCGGGCCTTACCACTTCAAAGGCATTCAACTTAGTATCTGATACCTCATTTGATCCATTACCTACTGGAACACAACCGTATGATGTTGCTTTTTTTAACTTAGAATTCGATACACCCTTAAATTTTAATGTGGTGCCGAACTCAAATAAGATAATTGTAGGGCAAAGAGATGGTAAAGTTTTTTGGTTTGATGATAACCCTAATGTACTTCAGAAAAATTTGTTAATTGATTTATCTTCAGAAGTTGGGGGTAAAGTTTGGGATGGTGGCTTCTTAGGTCTAAGTATACATCCTCAATTTGGGTCAGTAGCCGGTAAAAATTTCATTTATGTTTATTATACCACACAATCCAATGATAAAACATTAGAAGGTCCTTTGGCGTTTTCATGTGGGTTAGAAAGATTTCATGGTAATTATTTAGTTTTAGAGCGTTTCGAAGTAAATACTTCTACGCTTCAGTTCGTAAACAATAGGCGGGTAACATTAATTAAAAGAAGAATGTTCAACACCACCCACAGAGGAGGTGGAATGGAATTTGGTAATGATGGTTATCTATATGTATCTACAGGTGATCAAGCAGCATATGTGAACGCGCAACAAATCTCAGAAAATTTAGATGGTGGGGTACTACGATTAGATGTTGATATGAACCTCAATACAAGTCATATGCCTATTCGTAGCTTAGGAGTAGATGCAGGTGATCCCGATGAATTTTCAGGTAGATTTTATACCATACCAAATACTAATCCTTTTGTAAATGCTGATGGAACCGTTTTCGAAGAATATTTTTCTATTGGGCACCGAAATCCTCATCGATTAACTAAAGATAAACAAACAGGAGTTTTTTATATTGGTGAAGTAGGGGAAGATACTCATGAAGAAATTAATGTTTTGTCTGCAGGTAAAAACTATGGTTGGCCACTTTATGAAGGCTTTGCGGGACCTAAGTTGAATTGTTTGCCATCATTATATAATAATATGGCACATACTAGACCGTTAGTTTCTTTTCCAAGATCCGATGCTAATGCCATTATTGGTGGCTATGTGTATAGAGGTAGCGATATACCTGAGTTAACAGGTAAATATATTTGTGCAGATTATGGTATTGGGAGTGAAATTTGGGCAGTGGATACCTCTAATGGAAGTTATAGTCTTGTAGGGAATTTTTCACCCACAACTATTGTCTCTTTCGGTCAAGACAAAGACGGTGAACTGTATCTGTTAAAACAAGGTGATGGAGTTAAGTTATACAAAATGAAGTCTAGCTCAGATATTCAATCTGCACCTCAAACATTGACTGAAACAGGAGTATTCATAGGCGATGTAGCTAATTTAAATGTAAGAGACGGATTCGTGCCTTATGATTTAATTGATTCTTTTTACTCAGACGGTGCTATTAAAAAGAGATGGATGGCCATACCTAATAATGGTTCTCATGATACCCCAGCTGAGAAAATTAACTTTTCAGAAAACGGTAATTGGAATTTTCCTACTGGTACAGTTTTAATAAAGCATTTTGACTATCCTGTTAATGATAATGATATTTCTATTACTAAAAAAATTGAAACTAGATTTTCTATTAAAGATACCGAGGGTAACTTTTACTTCTTAACTTATAAATGGAACGAGCAACAAACTGAAGCTTATTTGGTAGAAAGTGGTATTGATGAAATTATACAAGTAACTGGGGTTGGTGGAACATCACGTCAAATTAAATGGCATTTTCCTTCTGAGGGTGAATGTCTAACCTGTCACAATCCTTCGAGTGGCGGTACATTGGGTCCGAGAACTAGATATTTAAATAAAAATTATAATTATAGTGATGTAGGGGGTACTGTTGGTAATCAATTGGTCACTTTAAGTGCCTTAGGCATATTAGATGCGTCGATAACTGACCTTGATACTCCGGGCTATATAACTCATACCTCAATACTTGACACAAATAGTAGCTTAGATGCTAGAGCTAGATCATATCTAGATTTAAATTGTGCTTACTGCCATAATCCTGCCGCAGCGAATAGGGCAAATTTCGATTTAAGATTAGACCGAACTTTGGCACAGACTGGGTTATTGACTGCCGGTGTAAATGAATCTCTAAATATTGACCCAGATGAAAAGATTTTATTCGAAGGTGAAGCATTAAAATCTATAATTTATCATCGTGCCGCCAGCGTCCAACCAGGTGTTATGATGCCGCCATTAGCTAAAAATCAAGTTGATGAAGCTGGGGTAGCGCTTATTGAAAGTTGGATTAATAGTCTTGTGCCAAGTGTAAAACCTCCTAAATCAGGAATATATCGTTTAGTAAACGTATCATCTAATAACACGTTACAAGCATTGGCCGGGGCAGTGGGGAATTCTGTAAATATTGTTCACCAAGGGTATCAAGAAGAACTATGGCAGCAATTTCAATTTGACATTGCCGATGTTGGTTATTATGAATTTAAAGCGGCTCATAGCGGTAGAGCTTTAGATGTAGCAGGTTTTGGTCCAATGACCGGAAGTAATGTATGGCAGTATGACGGCAATGGTTCTGATGCCCAATTATGGGAAGTTCTAGATGCAGGTGATGATTCTTTCTTTATTGTAAACAAGAGAACTTCTAAATTTCTAACAGCTTTGGCAGATGGCAACGTAATTGTTGCACTAAATGATGGTTCTGATAGAATGAAATGGAGATTTGAAGGTACAGAAAGTACACCTACAACAAATGCCTATCATTATCGATTGAACGCTGCCGGTCCATCGGTAGTCTCTAGCGATAACGGTCCCGATTGGGTCGCGGGCGC
>NZ_JBGQOO010000009.1:0-155995 GCF_052119685.1 Maribacter spongiicola
TAAGACCGTTTGCGCCGATGGTACTGCTATATCAAGTGGGAGAGTAGGTAGCCGCCTTTTTCGAAAGCCCTTTACAGCAATGTAAAGGGCTTTTTTTATACCATAAAGTCAACAAACTATACTGCATATACGCCCCTATAGCAAAGGGGTAATAGCAATACCAACTCAACTGTCACGGTCCCTATTACCGATACTACTACTACTACTACTAATTAAAGTTATAAGGCTGTTATAGTATAGTCGATATTCTTCCAATCTTTATAACAGATTGATAATTATGGCTGAAGTACCTATATAAGTGTATATATTCTTAGAATGTATCATGTATGGGTTTATCTTCAAAAATATTAACTGATAATAAATCTTGAATAGAGTATTATTTATTCAACTGTGAGAAGTAGTCAATAAAACTGAAGTATGTATAACCTGTGAATTCAGATGTAAGCTAGATCTTGTTGTAAATTGAAAAGCCCCAACTATTTAACTAGTTGAGGCTTTTCAATATTATTTGTTGGAGTATTAAACTCTTGGTAGGTCTCCTTCACCTTTAAGAGGTAAAGCACTTTCTCCCATTAAATATTTATCTACATGATGTGCAGCTTGTCGACCTTCAGATATAGCCCAGACAATAAGAGATTGCCCTCTTCTTTGGTCGCCTGCAGCAAATACACCTGCAACATTTGTTTTATAATCATTTTCAGATGCTTTAATGTTTGTTCTGGCATCCATTTGTAAACCTAATTGACTAGCAACTGTGTTTTCAGATCCAGTAAAACCTAAAGCTAAAAGTGCTAATTCACATTTCCATTCTTTTTCTGAACCAGGAACTTCTTTTAATTGTGGTCGTTGTCCCGGAGTGCTAACCCATTCTACTTCTGAAGTTATTAATCCCTTTAAATTCCCATCGGCATCACCAATAAATTTCTTTGTAGATATACTGAAGAAACGTTCAGCACCTTCTTTATGGGATGAACTAGTTCTTAGTCTCATTGGCCAAAATGGCCAAGGTTGACCTTCTGGTCTTTCAGTTGTAGCCATTGGCATAATTTCGAAATTGGATACAGAAGTAGCCCCATGACGAAAAGAAGTACCGATACAATCTGAACCTGTATCACCACCGCCTATAACAACTACATCTTTTCCTGTAGCTTTGATTTCTTCTCCTAAATTTTTAATTCCATCTACACGTCTATTATTTTGACCTAGAAAATCCATTGCCTGAACAACACCTTTTAAATCTGAACCTTCAATGGGTAAATTTCTTCTAATGGTAGCTCCACCAGTTAATACTATTGCATCATATTCTTCTTTTAGCGTATCCGCTTTAATATCTAAACCTATATGAACTCCGCATTTGAAAGTTATTCCTTCTTCTTTAAGAACATCTAAACGTCTGTCAATAACGTTTTTCTCCATTTTAAAATCTGGAATACCATAACGCATTAATCCGCCAGGTTTTTCATCTCGTTCAAATACGGTTACATCATGACCTGCTCTGTTCAATTGTTGTGCAGTTGCAAGACCAGCAGGTCCTGAACCAACAACTGCAACTTTCTTGCCCGTTTTATTTAAAGGTGGTTTTGCGGTAATCCATCCTTTCTTAAAAGCAGTTTCAACAATATTTTTTTCAATATTTTCAATAGTTACGGGATCTTCATTAATACCAAGTACACAAGCTTCTTCGCATGGTGCTGGGCATAATCTGCCTGTAAACTCTGGAAAATTGTTTGTAGAATGTAAAATTTCACTCGCTTTCTCCCATTTAGAGCGGTATACTGCATCGTTGAAGTCAGGAATTAAATTCCCTAAAGGACAACCACTATGGCAAAAAGGTATACCACAATCCATGCAACGAGCACCTTGCTCTTTCATTTCCTTTTCAGGTAATGGTATTGTAAATTCTTTATAATCTTTTAAACGTTCCTCAACCGGTTCGTATGCTTCAATTTTTCTATCGAATTCTAAAAACCCTGTAATCTTTCCCATATTCCGATTTTAAATAGTTTGTAAATTTTCTTCTTCTAATCTGATTAAAGCTTGTCTGTATTCTTCAGGTAAGACCTTAACGAATTTAGGTAAATACGATTCCCAGTTTTCTAAAATACGTTGTGCTAATGGACTTGATGTAGCGTTGTAATGGCTTTCAATTAAATCTCTTAATTGCTTTATATCATTGGTCTCTGTTACTTCTAGAAGGTTAAGTCCTTCTGTGCTACATCTCTTTTTAAATGTTTTGTTGTCATCTAAAACAAATGCGATACCACCACTCATACCTGCTCCGAAGTTTCTACCTACTTCACCAAGAATAACGGCAACACCACCTGTCATATATTCACAACCGTGATCTCCTATACCTTCAACTACCGCCTTAGCTCCTGAATTTCGAACACAAAAACGCTCGCCGGCTTTTCCATTAATGTATGCTCTACCTGCAGTAGCTCCATATAAAGTAACATTTCCTGTAATTACATTGTCTTCAGGTACTATAGTTGATTTTTCTGGTACTTTAATAACAAGTTTGGCACCTGAAAGCCCTTTTCCTAAATAATCATTAGTGTTTCCATTAACAATCATAGTAAGTCCTCTTGTTGCGAATGCACCGAAACTTTGTCCTGCAGAGCCGGTAAAATTAAGTCGCAGTGTGTTTATTGGTAAGCCTTCTGCACCATAAGTTTTAGAAATTTCATTACTTATTATTGCTCCTACGGCACGGTCAGTATTACAAATTGGGTAATCTAAAGTTAATTTCTCTTTTCTAAATAGCGACGGATTAGCCTTAGCTATAATATCGAACTCTATAGACTTGTCTATATCGTGTTTTTGTTTTTCTGTATTGTAGAATTTAGTTCCTTTTGGTACATCTACTTGATGTAATATCGGAGTTAAATCAATACCTGCTGCTTTATAGTGATCAATTGCTTTTTTACGATCTAGTTTTTGAACCTGACCCACCATTTCGTTAATAGACTTAAAGCCTAATTGCGCCATGATTTCTCGTAGTTCTTGTGCTACAAAATACATATAGTTAACAACGTGTTCTGGCTTACCTTTAAATTTCTTTCTTAGTTCAGGATTTTGAGTTGCGATACCCACTGGGCAGGTATTTAAATGACATACACGCATCATTATACAACCAGACGCTACTAATGGAGCAGTAGCAAAACCGAATTCTTCGGCACCTAAAAGGCAAGCTATGGCAACATCTCTACCAGTTTTTAATTGTCCGTCACATTCAAGAACAATTCTATTTCTTAAATCATTTAAAACAAGTGTTTGTTGGGCTTCGGCAATACCAAGCTCCCAAGGTAAACCACAATGTTTTAATGAGGTTAAAGGGGATGCTCCAGTACCACCATCAAAACCTGATATTAATACTACGTCGGCTTTTGCCTTTGCAACCCCGGCTGCAACGGTGCCTACACCAACTTCAGAAACTAATTTAACATTTATTCTAGCTTTTCTATTAGCAGATTTTAAATCATATATAAGTTGAGATAAATCTTCAATAGAATAAATATCATGATGCGGTGGCGGGGAAATTAAACCAACATAAGGTGTTGAATTTCTTGTTTTCGCAATTTCAGGATTTACTTTTGGTCCAGGTAATTGACCTCCTTCACCAGGCTTGGCACCTTGAGCCATTTTTATTTGAATTTCCTTGGCGTTGGTCAAATAATTAGAAGTAACTCCGAATCTACCAGAGGCAACTTGTTTTATGGCACTATTTCTCCAATCACCAGTAGAATTCTTATAGAATCTATTTTCATCTTCACCACCTTCGCCTGAATTACTTTTGCCACCTATACGGTTCATGGCAATCGCTAAATTCTCATGTGCTTCTTTACTGATAGATCCGTAAGACATTGCACCGGTTTTAAACCTTTTTACAATTTCTGTCCATGGTTCAACATCTTCTAAGGGAATTGGGTCATAATTAGAGAATTCAAAAAGACCCCTAATAGTCATCAGGTTTTTAGATTGCTCGTTAACCATATTAGAGTACTCCTTATAAGTATCTGGTTCATTATTACGAACAGACTTTTGTAGTTTGGCAATGGATAATGGATTAAACATGTGTTTTTCACCATCTCTTCTCCATCTATATTCACCACCAATTTCTAAATCTAAAGTAGCATCAATATGTTTTTTGCTAAAAGTCTTATGGTGACGTAAAGCAATTTCTTTTTCTATTTGATATAGACCAATACCTTGAATACGGGTTGGTGTATTCGGAAAATATTTATCAACCACCTTAGTATTAATGCCGATACATTCAAAAAGTTGAGAACCTCGGTATGAGTTCAATGTTGAAATACCGATTTTGTTCATTACTTTCAAAATACCTTTGCCTACAGCTTTATTGTAATTTTTAATAGCATCGTCAAATGATATTTCTGTAATATCATGTTCTTCTATTTGCTCAGCGATAATTTCATTAACCAAATATGGATTAATAGCACTTGCGCCGAAGCCAAATAATAAGGCAAAATGATGTACTTCTCGCGGTTCTGCAGATTCTATTATAACACTTAGTTTAGAACGTTTGCCGAGCCTTTGCAATCCGCTATTAACAAATGAACAAGCTAATAATGCAGGAATAGGAGCCATTTCTTCGGTAACATTTCTATCGGAAAGTATGATAATGTTAGCGCCTTCTTCTACTGATTTACGTGCTTGTTCTAAAAGAGCTTGAAGTGCATCTTCTAATCCATTATGCCCTTGTTTAATAGGATATAGCATAGGTATTGAAACTACTTTGTAATCTGGACTAACATCGTAATTTTTAATTTTATCTAAATCTTCTTTAGAAATAACCGGGTTTTGAATTTTAAGCTTTCTACAGTGTAATTCTGTAAATTCAAAAATATTATGGTCGCTACCTAAAGTTAAACTGATATCTGTAATCAATTCTTCACGAATACCATCTAAAGGCGGATTCGTAACTTGGGCGAATAATTGTTTAAAGTAATTATATATTAATTGAGGGCGTTGAGATAAAACAGCAATTGGTGTGTCTGAACCCATTGATCCAATAGGTTCTTTACCAGCTTTAGCCATTGGTAACACTATGGTGTTAATGTCTTCTAATGTATAGCCGAAAACAGATTTCCTTTTTTCTAAAGTCTCTTCCCCTAAAAATAAAGGGCAATCATTATAAGGTATGTCTTTTAAATGAACAAGGTTATCATCTAGCCATTTCTGGTAAGGGAATTTTTTAGCAATGTTCTCTTTAATTTCTTCATCGTTAATAATTCTGCCCTCTTCCATATTCACCAAGAACATCTTACCTGGTTGTAATCGACCATGAAATTCTACATTTTCTGGAGTAATATCTACAACACCAGTTTCTGAAGACATAACGACATAGTCATCTTTCGTTACAGTATATCGAGAAGGTCTTAGTCCGTTTCTGTCTAAAACGGCACCAATAAAATTACCATCTGTGAATGGAATAGACGCTGGTCCGTCCCATGGTTCCATCATACAAGAATGATATTCGTAGAATGCTCTTTTAGCATCAGACATCTCTGCATTTTTCTCCCAAGCTTCAGGAACTAGGATCATCATTACTTCTGGTAATGATCTACCGGTCATAAGTAATAGCTCAACAACCATATCCATAGTCGCAGAATCTGATTTGCCAGGTAAAATTACAGGAAGTATGTTTTTAATTTCATCACCGAATACATCACTCTTTAACAGCTCTTCTCTAGAGAACATTCGAGTTACATTTCCTCTTAAGGTGTTGATTTCACCATTGTGGCACATATATCTAAATGGTTGAGCCAGATCCCAAGTAGGGAAAGTATTTGTTGAAAATCTTTGATGTACCAATGCCAGTCTAGTTACAACTCTAGAATCCATTAAGTCTGAGTAATAAAGACTTATATCTAATGGCATCAATAATCCTTTGAAAATAATTATTTTAGTAGAAAGACTAGGTACGTAAAAAAACTTATTTTCAGATAATTTTGATTTTATAATTGTATGTTCCGTTACTTTTCTAGCAATGAACAATTTTAGGTTAAAATTAAAAAAGTCTTGTTCTTCGTTTTCTTTCGCAACAAAAATCTGCTTTACAAAAGGTTCTGTTTCAGAAGCAATTCTGCCAGGTATTGATCTATTAACAGGTACATCTCTCCATCCTAATAATTTTAACCCCTGTTTTTTAATATTTTCTTCAAATACCGAAATACAAAAATCTCGCTGATTAGCTTTACGAGGAAAGAATATATTACCAACAGCATAATCACCAGCTTTTGGTAATTCAAAACTACAAACAGCCTGAAAAAAATCATGAGGTATATCTATTAATATACCCGCTCCATCACCTGTTTTACCATCAGCACTTACAGCACCTCTATGTTCTAATCGTTCAAGGATTTCCAACGCTTTATGTATAATGTCGTTGGACTTTTTTCCTTTAAGGCTACAAATAAATCCAGCCCCACAGTTATCATGTTCAAATTCCGGTAGATATAATCCTTGCTTTTTCAGTGTCATCCTTTGTGGTATTTCTTCAAAAATATCAATTTAATTGAATTATATTCAATGATTTGAACAAATTCTAGTAAAAAACTCAACAGAATAAATAAAAGCTTAAAAAATCGATAATTATGGATTTTTAAAACCTTCAATTTATCAGATTGATAAATTTAAGTTAATATTACGTAAATGAAGGGTTGACTAAGGGGGTAAGTTGCAGTTTATACAACTTTCTAACAATTAAGTCTAACTTTATTGAGAGGGTAACAAAGTTAGTGTTGACTTAAAATAAAAACACCCCTATAAATTATAGGGGTGTTTATTATAAAAGCACTTCTTTACTTCAGAATACTTCTTGAAATTACGATTTTTTGTATTTCGGAAGTACCTTCGTATATCTGAGTGATTTTTGCATCTCTCATTAATCTTTCTACGTGGTAATCTTTTACAAATCCGTTTCCGCCATGAATTTGAACGGCTTCAACGGTTGTTTCCATCGCAACTTTTGAAGCATATAATTTAGCCATAGCGCCAGAAAGGTCATAATCATTACCATTATCCTTATCCATAGCAGATTGATATACAAGTAACCTTGCTGCTTGAATCTCGGTATGCATATCTGCAAGTTTAAAAGCTATGGCTTGATGATTGCTAATCTCGGTACCGAACGCTTTTCGTTCTTTAGAGTATTTTAAAGCTAATTCGTAAGCACCTGCAGCAATGCCTAATGCTTGTGCAGCAATACCAATACGACCACCGGCCAAAGTTTTCATGGCGAACTTGAAACCGAAGCCATCTTCACCAATTCTATTTTCTTTAGGTACTTTTACATCGTTGAAAATCAAAGAATGAGTGTCGCTACCTCTAATCCCTAATTTGTTCTCTTTAGGACCAATTTCAAATCCTGGAGCACCTTTTTCAATAATTAAAGCATTTATTCCCCTGTGTTTTTTCTCTTTATCGGTTTGGGCTATAACAATATATGTGCTAGCTGTGCCGCCATTGGTAATCCAGTTTTTAGTACCGTTAACAATATAATGGTCGCCCATATCTATTGCTGTTGTTGTTTGAGAAGTAGCGTCGCTACCAGCTTCAGGTTCAGAAAGACAGAATGCGCCAATTTGTTCGCCGGTTGAAAGCTTGGTAAGATATTTTTCTTTTTGAGCTTCAGAACCAAATTTTTCTAATCCCCAGCAAACCAAAGAATTATTTACTGACATAATTACAGAAGTAGAGGCATCAATCTTAGAAATTTCTTCCATGGCCAATACATATGATAAGGTATCTAAACCACTACCGCCATAAGCTGGATCTACCATCATTCCTAAAAATCCGAGTTCGCCTAATTTTTTGACCTCTTCTTTAGGAAACCTTTGTGCATCATCACGTTCCACTACCTCAGGTAGTAATTCGCTTTGTGCAAAATCGCGCGCAGCTTGTTGAATAAGTTGTTGTTCTTCAGTTAAAGAAAAATCCATGTAAATTTTATAAAAGTTATCTTCTCAAAGATAAAGATATACTCGTTAAATATTCAACTTAAAAAGTCTCTTTTAATCGATTTTATAACAAATGTGGTTGTAAATTTTTTAGAGATGACTATTTAACATTTTCTTAGATGTTAAAATGTGGTCACTAAAAACTTGTTAAATTTAGAATAGTATCGATTTAAGTATTTGGAAGTCAAATAACTTCGGTATTATTGTCAATTCATTAGGAATTCACAGACAATTTTAAATATATTTGGAAGATTTATTTTTTAGAATTAGAACCTATATTTACAACTACTAACTAGTTACTCAAAAAAACCAACTAATATGGAAACCATCATTGTTATTGTTTTTTTGGCAGGATACCTTGCCATTACCTTAGAACACAATCTTAAAATAGATAAATTAATTCCAGCATTAGCTATGATGGCTATACTTTGGGCTCTGATTGCTCTTGGAATAGATGGTTATGAAAACTGGTTTGATTCAGCTCATCAAAGTCTTGTTGATGGATTTGATAAATTCGGTCATTTGGATCGAATGCATATGATGGAGGAATCTCTTTTACATCATTTGGGTAAAACTGCTGAAATACTGTTCTTCTTGTTAGGTGCTATGACTATTGTGGAGATAATTGATTATTTCGATGGTTTCGCTACTATAAAAGGCTTTATTAAAACCAAAAATAAAGGAAAGTTACTTTGGTTATTTTCAATATTAGCATTCATATTGTCCGCTATTATTGATAACCTTACAGCTACTATAGTTTTAATAACTATACTGCAAAAAGTTATTAAGGATAGAGAAACAAAATTATGGTTTGCAGGTATGATTGTTATAACGGCTAATGCTGGTGGTGCTTGGTCACCAATTGGCGATGTTACAACAACAATGTTGTGGATTGCGAATAGAGTAAGTGCCGGTCAGTTAGTGCTTCATGTTCTTTTACCTTCATTAGTTTGTATGATTGTACCTGTGGTGATTGCAAGTAGGTTTAAAGTTTTCAAAGGTTTGATCGATGGGGAATTAGACGAAGAAAAATCTAAATCTAAGTATAGTGGAGTAATGTTATATTTAGGTCTAGGTGCTATTTTGTTCGTGCCTATTTTTAAAACAGTTACACATTTACCACCATATGTTGGTATGATGTTATCATTGGCTGTTGTAGCGACTTTCGCTGAAATATATAGTAATAAGAAGTTTAGCATCTCTTCAGTGGATCAAGAAGGACAAGATAGTGAAGGTCACCATAGCCCTGTTCACCACTCTTTATCTAAAATAGAATTGCCAAGTATATTATTCTTCTTAGGAATTTTATTAGCGGTTGCTGCTTTAGAGTCATTAGGAATACTTTTTAATGCTGCAGGTGCACTTAATGAAGCAATACCAAATACTGATATTGTAGTATTATTATTTGGTTTGGGATCGGCGGTTATTGATAACGTACCATTAGTTGCGGCAAGTATGGGTATGTTTAGCGAGCCTTTAGATAATCCACTATGGCATTTTATCGCATATTCTGCTGGTACAGGTGGTAGTATGTTGATTATTGGTTCGGCAGCAGGTGTTGTTGCAATGGGTATGGAAAAAATTGATTTTTTCTGGTATCTTAAAAAAATTGCATGGTTGGCATTCGCAGGTTTTATTAGTGGAGCCATAGTTTTTATATTGTTAAGAGATTTTGTACTTAACGTATAATTTAATTCGCAATTCATCGTTATAAAGGCAAATTCAATACTTAAAGAATACTATGTTATTATTCCAGGATTTGGCTCAAAATGCGAGCGACGAATTATTGTCTGAAGAGAAAACTCTTTCGGTTATAGATTTAATATTTAATGGGGGTACGGGTAGTGTCATCATTATTTCAGTACTATTTATAATGTTAGGTGTAGCGTTGTATATCTATTTTGAGCGTTTGCTTGCTGTAAATGCGGCATCTAAAATAGATAAGAATTTCATGAATCAAATTCGTGATTATGTTACTTCGGGTAAATTAGATGCTGCAAAACTTCTTTGTGCGCAAACTGATTCGCCAGTAGCTAGATTAACCGAGAAAGGTGTATCTAGAATTGGTAAGCCATTAGACGATATAAATACCGCAATTGAAAATGCTGGTACTTTAGAGGTATACAAGCTAGAGAAAAATGTAAGTATACTTGCTACGGTAGCAGGTGCGGCACCAATGATTGGTTTCTTGGGTACGGTAATAGGTATGATACTTGCCTTTCATGAAATGGCCAGTAGTGGCGGTCAAGCAGAGATGGGGTCTTTGGCTTCAGGTATTTATACTGCGATGACTACGACGGTAGCGGGTCTAATAGTAGGTATTATTGCTTACGTTGGGTATAACCATTTGGTGAACAGAACCGATAAGGTGGTTCATAAAATGGAAGCTAACGCGGTAGAATTCTTAGATCTATTAAACGAACCTCTTTAATTTTATAATATGAAATTAAAAGGAAGAAATAAAGTCAGTCCAGACTTTAGCATGTCTTCAATGACAGATATTGTATTCTTGTTGTTGATATTTTTCATGCTAACGGCTAATTCACCGAACGCTTTAGATTTGTTGTTGCCAAAGGCTAAAGGAAAATCTACAAATACCCAGAACGTTTCGGTCAGCATCGATAAGAATCTTCAATATTTCGTTAATGATGAACGTATCAATGGAGAATATATTGAGATAGAGCTTAAGAAAGCATTAGCAGGTCAAGATAATCCTACTATAATTTTAAGAGCAGAAGAAAGTGTCGCGATTAAAGAAGCCGTAAATGTTATGGATATCGCGAATAGAAATAATTTTAAAGTTATTTTAGCGGTACGTCCAAATTAATGGCATTTTTAGACACAAAACATAAAAAGAAATCGTTGACACTTACCACATTGTTGTTGAGTACACTGTTATTGGTTTTATTTTATATTGGTCTAACATACATGGATCCGCCAGAAGAGAATGGAATCTCGGTCAATTTTGGAACTATGGAATTTGGTAGCGGTAAAGTGCAGCCAAAAGAAAAAATACAATCAGAGCCATTAGATACTCCGCCAGTAGAACCTACAAAACAAGAGGTGGAAGAGGCTGTAGAATTGCCTGAAGAAGAAGTAGGGGAAGCAACGGCTGAGAAAGATGCCCCAGCAGAAAAATTATTGACTCAAGAAAACGAAGAGGCAATAAAAATAAATCAAGCTAAAGAAGCTAAAAGAAAGGCTGATGAGGCAGCTGCAGATGCCAAGAGAAAGGCAGAAGCAGTTGAAAATAAGAAAAAGGCAGAGGCGGCTAAAATTGCGAAACAAAAGAAAGATGCTGAAGATAAGGCTCGACAAGAACAAGAAGCTAAAAAGAGAGCCTTAGATGCTATGATGGGTGGACTCAATAAGTCTGAGGGTACGGCATCGGGTAGCGAAGGCGATGATAACAAAGCAGGAGATAAAGGTCAACCAGATGGTGACCCGTACGCAACTAGTTATTATGGAAGTCCTGGTAGTGGAAGTGGAACTGGGGGATACGGATTAAATGGTCGTTCGTTAGTAAATAAGGGAAAAGTGCAGCAAGAATGCAATGAATCTGGTAGAGTAGTAGTGAAAATTGTTGTTGACAGAAATGGAAAAGTAATTAGTGCTGAGCCAGGCGTTCGTGGTACTACAAACAATAATCCGTGTTTATTGGAACCAGCTAAAAAGACGGCATTCATGCATAAATGGAATTTAGATAGCAATGCCCCAAATCAACAAGTTGGTTTCGTAGTTGTTAACTTTAAGCTTGGAGAGTGACCTATAAAGAAGCATTAGATTGGATGTTTGCACAACTTCCAATGTATCAGAATAAAGGTAAAGTAGCCTTTAATTCGAAACTAGATGGCATTACTTCATTTGCCGAACATTTAGATAATCCACATACAAAATTTAAGAGTATTCATGTTGCCGGTACTAACGGTAAAGGCTCAAGCAGTCACTTACTAGCGTCTGTTTTGCAAGAAGCAGGCTATAAGGTCGGACTTTATACTTCACCTCATTTAAAAGATTTTAGAGAGCGTATTCGTATTAATGGAAAAAAAATAGGAAAGAGCTGGGTGGTAGATTTTATTGCTCAAAATCAATCTTATTTTGTTTCTAACAAACTTTCATTCTTTGAAATGACCGTAGGTATGGCGTTCTCATATTTTGAATATGAGAAAGTAGATATAGCGGTAATAGAGGTTGGTTTAGGCGGTAGGCTTGATTCTACCAATATTATTTTACCAGAGGTTGCTTTAATTACAAATATTGGCTTAGACCATGTTGATATGCTTGGTCATACCATTCCACTAATCGCCAAAGAGAAAGCTGGTATTATAAAGTCTCATGTGCCTGTGGTTATAAGTGAATATAATGATGAGACAGCGCCGGTATTTAAGGCGAAAGCAAAAGAGGTAAATTCACCTATAATATTTGCAGAAGATAATGTGTATCCTCCTTATGAAATTGGCTTAATAGGTTCTTATCAAAAGAAAAATATAAAAGGCGTTTTAGCGACTTTAAACGTATTGTCTAATTTTAAAGTTGAAGAAAACGATATTGTTTTAGGATTAAAGCGAGTAATTGAAAATACCAAATTGATGGGGCGTTGGCAACAAATTGGTGAAGAACCAACGATAATTTGTGATACTGCCCATAACAAAGAAGGTATATCTATAGTTTTAGACCAACTAAAAACCCAGCAATATGAAAATCTTCATATAGTAGTAGGTTTCGTAAAAGACAAAGATATTAGTCAAATTATACCTTTATTTCCTAAAAACGCAACATATTATTTTTGCAAACCGAAAATATTTAGAGGGCTAGATGAAAATATTTTGGCAGAGCTATTTTATGACCTTAATTTTAAGGGTAAGGTTTATAAGTCTGTAAATAAGGCATTTAAATCGGCGAAAAAACATGCTAAAAAGAATGATTTTATATATGTTGGCGGTAGTAATTTTGTTGTAGCAGAAGTTCTTTAAATTTTTATTGATTTTTCTTTTGTGGAATGTAAAAGTATTATATATTTGCACTCCTTTTGGGGCTCTTAGCTCAGTTGGTTCAGAGCACCTGCCTTACAAGCAGGGGGTCACTGGTTCGAATCCAGTAGGGCCCACAGGTTAATAGGCTTTCATGAAAATGAAAGCCTTTTTTTATTTTTAGCACTTTCCTAATAGTTATACTTCTGTTATTTTAAATCGATTCTGAATCACTTTTTTAGGTGCAAAAAAAAGTAGGTGTTATTTCGCATATAATCTCTGCACCTGATAGGTAATTAGATTTGGTAATTATCAATTATTTCTTGTAATCATTATTCCGTCATCACAGAACCATCCATTAATTTCACCCAACCTATTATATAGGGTGTAGTTAAAAAAATCAAGTATAATTCTGGGTAATATCAAGAAATTAGGTTTAAATGATAATCAAGTTTCTATCATGTGGTACATTATTTTATTCACTGTAATTCTTTTCAATAACTTTCATTCTAATAGTGGCTCAATCTCCCGTAGCCCAATAATGTAGCTGTTTACTTTAAAATTGTATAGCACAGATTAATTAGCATATATAATTATGAAATATCTAATTTAAGAAGATTTAATTATGTTAAATCTTAAAATTTTAAGGCTTTATTAATTGAAGTAATTTTTTTTAACAATATAATAACATATATTTGGTAAACCAGTTTGATGAACCAATTTGGTAAACCAGTTAAAATATGATTATAAACAAACTATTATTAACTAAAAAAATAGACATGAAACCTTAAAAGAAAGTGGCATAAAAAAGGACGGGTGCTCGCCCATCCTTTTAATTAAAAAATTTACTTCATTTAGAAGGGAAGTAATACCAAACATGTAAATACTACGATAGACATATTTCCTGTAAAAATACGGAATTTCATTGGTTTTTATGAAATGTGTGTATTGGTAAATTGAAGATTATGATGCGACAAAAGTAATCGCATTTTAAGTAGATCAAAAAGATGGCGTGTTAGCCTATTCAACAGAACTAACTTAATTTAACACAGATGAATTTTAAATTGAAAATTTTTATGGTTGCAATGTTGCTTGTCAACATTCAATTATTTGCACAAGACACTTATGACCTAACAGGTACAGTGATCGATGCAAACAATGTACCGATACCAGGTTCAAATATAGTTGTAGCAAATACAACAAGAGGAACCCAAACAGATTTTGATGGTAACTTTTCCATTCAAGTTAAGAGTGGAGATATTTTGCGGTTTTCTTATATAGGGTATAGTACGCAAACAGTAGCTATTGTTGCTCAAAAAACAGTTAGTGTAACTTTAAAGGAAGATGCCAGTCAACTAGATGAAGTTGTAGTAGTTGGTTATGGTACACAAAAGAAATCGACCTTAACTGGTTCGATATCAAAAGTTACGAACGAAACATTAGATCAAATAGCGGTATCTAGAGTAGATGATGCTTTAATCGGTCAAGTATCGGGTGTAAATATACAAGCTACCAATGCCGAGGCAGGTGGGGCGCCAACGATTACAATTAGGGGTGTAGGTTCTGTAACTGCAGATTCAGGCCCGGCTTTAGTAGTTGATGGTATAGTTGTAAGTTCTGAATTTCTTGGAAATATTAATATGAACGATGTAGAATCTTTTGAAGTTTTAAAAGATGCTGCATCTGCTGCTATTTATGGTAGTGAAGGTTCTAACGGGGTAATATTGATTACAACAAAAAGTGGTAAAGCTGGTAAAACAAAATTTAGTTACCAGACTTATACTGGTTATAAGCAGGCACACGGTAGCGATGATTATAAGAAAAGTGTTGCAGACTGGGCAAAGAGAGAACAGGCTGCTACCGGTACACTTTCTGGAGAAACACTATATGCTCAATTATTAGTTTCTACGACAGTTGTCGATAGAGATTGGCAAGATGTTTTCTTTGATGGTGGTAATGTAACAAGTCATTCTTTTTCAGCAAGAGGTGGTACGGAAGATACAAAATTCAGCGCATCTTTAAGAGCGTTACATGATGAGGGTGTAGTAATCACTGATGATTATAAATTGTATACGGCAAATTTAAAAATGGATTCTAAATTTGGAGATAAAGTAAGATTTGGCTTAAGTGCTACACCTTCTTATACTTTTCAGAGAAGATTACCCACATCAATACACAATCCAATTCGTCAATCGCCTTGGTTGCCAATATATCATACAGAATCATCTTTACAATTTATTGATAGAGATGTTTACCCAGATGTTGGTGTTGGAGATTATTTTTATGAAAACCATTTAAAGAATTTAGATTTGGATAATGATGGTAATAATGAGCGCCCTCGTACATCTGGTGATTCTAACCCATATGCGCAATATGTAGAAAGAGAACATTATGAATACAATACAAAGTTGTTTGGTTCTACGTACTTAAGCTATGAATTATTAGATGGTCTTACTGCAAAAACTTCTCTAGGGGTTACTCTGGAGCAGAGAAAGAGAACAAGATATGATGGTACATTACATCATGCAGCTGGTAACAGTAGAGCGGCATATTATCTTTCTAACAGGTCAAGAACTAGATTGGTCTTAGATAATACATTGAATTATTCTAAAACATTTGGCGATAATCATGATTTAAACTTATTGGCGGGTATGACCGTTCAACAAAGAAAATCGGAAGAAAGTATCAGTTCAGGTGGCGGGTTTTCTAATGATTTATTGAAAAACTTTCAAGGAGCTACCTTAATCGATAATCCAACAGAAATTAATACAGAGCTTAAAAAAGTAGGTTATTTCGCTAGAGTTAATTATGCATATAAAGATAAATACTTAGTGAATGCATCTTTTAGACGAGATGGCAGTTCTGTTTTCGGTGTAGATTCTAAGTACGGTAATTTCCCGGCAGTATCTGTTGGGTGGAATGTTGCTAAAGAAAACTTCTTATTGAATAGCGATGTTGTAAGTAATTTAAAGTTCAGAGCTAGTTACGGTCTTACCGGTGCAGAGAACTTTAATGTAGGTGATGATAATGTGAACTTATATCCTTACCTGGCTTTATTGCAAAACTCAAATGCAATTACAGATGGTAGTATTGCTGCTGGTGTATCGCCACGTAACATTGCAAATGCATTATTGCAGTGGGAAGCTTCAGAAGAACTAACAATTGGTTTAGATTATGGTTTTTTAGGTAATAGAATATCAGGATCTGTTGATTATTACCAAAGAACTAGTGATGAGTTACTTTTAGAAAATCCTGTTTCTTATATCACAGGGTTTACAAGTGGTATTGTAAATTTAGGAGAAGTACAAAACAAGGGTATAGAGGTTGAATTAAGAACTAAAAACATTGTTAGTGAAAAATTCAGATGGAACTCTACAATTATAGCATCGACCAACCAAAACGAGTTGTTAAGTTTTGGTGATTCTAACAACGCATTAATTGAGGATGATTATGGTAGAAATTCTCAATGGATCAATCGCATTGGAGAGCCAATATCTTCTTTTTGGGGTTATGTGGTAGATACAGATGTATATGATGACACACAGTTTAGAACAACTTATGTTGATAATCCATGGAACAGAATTAATGGTCAAGCAGACGATACCGTTGTAAAAGATTTAAATGGAGATGGAATTATTACTGAGGAGGATAAGACAATTTTAGGTGATCCATACCCAGATTTGGTATACAGTTTTACCAATGAATTTCAAATCGGCAACTTCGATTTATCCTTCATGGTTCAAGGTAGCTTAGGAGGTCAGGTCAATAATATTGGTGATCAATATTTCTACAACTGGTTTGGTAATAGAACTAGAAGTGGAGGCGAAGCCCAAGCGGTAGCCGATGGTCTTGTACCACATGTTTCATTTATTCAAGAAAAGGTGTTAACCAGCGAAGTAATTGCTAGTGCAGACTACTTCTCTTTAAGAAATGTAAATGTTGGCTACAATTTCTCAGATGAGGTAACGTCTAAAATTGGTATAAATGGTTTACGAATTTATGCTACAGCTCAAAATTTGTTATATATCACTGCAGACGATTATCATGGTTTTAATCCAGAACATGTAGACGGGTCAAACCCAAGAGCATATGGTTCTCAAAGAGCTGGTACTCCTATTTTCAAGACGATGACATTGGGTCTTAACATTGATTTTTAAATTTAAAAGATACATATTATGAAACATATAAAATATTTGATCTTTACTATAGCAGGAATAGCTTTTCTATCTTGTAGTGATGATTTTTTAAACCCATTGCCAGAGACAGCAGTGGCAGTCGAATCATTTTTTCAATCTGATGCAGATGTACAATCTGGGGTTATAGGTATTTATGATGCTTTACAAGGTGTCAATGAAAATACCACGACCAATATCGGCGACGCAAATAGAGGGGTTCAATTTGAGCATCTTTTAACTGAGCATAGATCGGATAATACTAGAAATGCAACCTTAGAAGGTTCAAAATCAGATTTTCACAGATATATAGTTAATGCTAACAATGTAGAATCTGAAGATTACTACCAATCTATGTACGAGGTTATTTTTAGAGCTAATAACATATTAAATTATATTGATGTAGCTGATGCTGGCAATCAGGCAAAATATGCTGCGGAGGCTAAGTTTTTAAGAGCTTATGCTTACTTTAATTTGGTTCGTTTATTTAGCGATGTGCCGCTTGTAACAGAAGTTGTTGGGGCTACAGATAATGAAGCGCTTTTTACTAGAATTCCAGAAGCACAGATTTACGCTCAAATAGTAGAAGATTTACAAGAAGCAGTAAATGTTTTAGATAATTCATCTAAATCTAGAGCTTCTAAGGCTGCAGCTCAAGGTATATTGGCAAAAGTGTATTTAACACAACCAAACAGAAATTATTCTGGTGCGCTACAATTATGCGAAGCTATTATTAATAGTGGTCAATTTGATTTAGAGAGCAACTACTCAGATGTGTTCTATGATGAATTAAATGATGAGATAATTTTTGCGATTCAATATACTGCAGGTAACAGTGCTGAAAGCCAAAGTTTTTCTTCTGAGTTCACATCAACATTTCGTCAAGGTAGAGAAGATGGTCAGAATATTGTAAATGCGAATCTAATTGCAGACTTTACTGCATATGGTGGTGCTAGATCTGAGGTTTCTTATATTACTTTCAACACAACATCAGAGGTAACTAAGTTTTTACCAGAAGGCACAGATATTAGTATCAGTCCGCCAGATTATGGTTTAAGTGCTCGCGATGCTGGTAATGATTATATAGCATTGCGTTACGCAGATGTTCTTTTAATGCATGTAGAAGCGGCTATAGGCGATGGTACAAGTACTACCAATATAGATGCCCTAGCATCTTTTCAGAAGATAAGGGATAGAGCTTTTCCTGAAACAGCACCTAACAGTATTTCAAGCGTTTCTAAAACAGAACTTTTGGTTGAAAGACGTGTTGAATTGGCATTTGAAAATCAACGTTGGTACGATATAATTAGGTTTGGCGTAGCTGACGCTATTCTTAGTGCGCACGCAACTGAAATGGGTTATGTCTATACTTCAAGGGCATTGTTGTTGCCGATACCGGCGAGAGAAATCAATATTAGTGGTGGTCTATTGACACAAAATCCAGGATATTAATATTCTTAATATAAAAAATTATGAAACAAAAAATAAATATATGCAGTAAAACAAAACTGGTACTTCTAACAATGGTTTCGGCTATTGTTTTCGTAAGTTGTGTTGGTGATGAAATGTTCAGAGATGAATTACCGGGTACAAACTCTAAGGTTGACACGGTTTTTCCTGAGGCTAATTTTTCTTATGCGAGTTCATCAGATGATTTTAGAATAATAAATTTCACCAATCTTGCTACACAAGCTTCTACCTATGTATGGGATTTTGGAGATGGTAATACATCAACTGATCAAGACCCTTCCTTTACATTTGAAGGCGAAGGAACTTATGCTGTTACATTAACGGCTTCTGATGGAAATTCCGTTGTTGGTACAACAACTGTAGATGTCATAGTTGTAGAAGGTCCATTTCAACCTATAATATTAGAACCGGGTTTTGAAGATGATACCTTGCCTGAAGGTGGTGGAGATGGTAGAGATTCTTGGAGAAATAATGATTTGGGCGGAGTAATTCAAATTACAGGAAGTCCAGTAACATTCGGCGATCAAGGTGCTAAATTACCAGTGCCTGCAGGTGATCGTGTAGGTTATCAAGAAATAACGGTAGAGCCAGACATGAATTATGATTTAAGTTTTTGGTATACAATGTTGAGTGGTTCTTCTGATCCTTCGTTGACAATATCTGTATTAGGGGTTACCGAAAACGGACCATTTGCAACAAAAGAAGAAGCGGCAGAGGCAACTATAGCTTCGGTAACAGTGACAGATGATTCAGAACCAGATGTTTATATACAACAGAAATTGTCTTTTAATTCTGGTATCAATAATACGGTAGCGATTTATTTTACAAATGGCGAAGTTGAAGCAAGATTAGATGATTTCACTATTGAAATTGGTGTTGCAGGTGCTGTGCCTCCGTCTGCAGGGTTTGCTGTTGCACAGAGTGAGACAAATTACTTAGAATATACATTTAATAATTCATCGGTAAATGCAGTAACGTATGAGTGGGATTTTGGAGATGGTAATACATCTACAGACGAATCGCCAACACATGTTTACTCGACAGCGGCAGAATATGTTGTAACGTTAAATGCTATAAATGATTCAAACCTTTCTACTGAGTTAAGTAAGACCATAAATATATTAGCTCCAGTAACGGCTGCTTTTACATCTGAAGTTGATCCAGATGATTATAGAACATTTAATTTTATGGATGCTTCAATAGATGCTGTTATGCTTCTATGGGAATTTGGGGATGGTTACCAATTTACTGGTATGAATCCTTCGCACACTTATGAAGAAGATGGGATCTATGATGTTGTTTTAACTGCGTATAGTATTACAGGTAATACGCATATTGCTACCGAACAGTTAGTAGTTTCAGAAGGTTTCGTAGTGCAAGTACTTAATGGAACTTTTGATGAGTACACCGTTAACACAGGAGACAATGCCGATGCTTGGGATATGACGCCTAACAGCACAGTTGTAGACAATGATGGTAATACGGTAGATAGTCCTTACGATCCATTATGGGATAACGGAGCTTTAGATTCTTGGTTAGAAGGTTTTTATGGTGATAATAGCGAGCAAGCAGGATCTACTAGTGACGGTAATAACGGTACAAGAGGTGCTAAGTTAGATGAGACTGGTCGTCGATTATATCAAGTAGTAACTGTTCAGCAAGGTTCTACATATACGTTCTCTATTGATGCAAGAACTACCGCAGGTGGTATTACATCTGAGGTATTTATATTGAATACACAAATAGAAGATGAAGTGGGTATAAATTCGTCAACATCAGATGCGGCAATAGATGCGTATTATGCAATACCAAATATTTATGATACAGATGGTGATGCTTATGCAACAAACACATTCCAGTTCACCGCTTCAACAAATCAAATTGTTATTTATGTTAGAAATGTAGAGGTTATAGATAACACTGCCGAAGCTTTCTTTGATAATATTATGATTACAGAATAATACTAAAAGCAAATTGTTTTAGCAATTATAAAAACCACTCATACTAATAAAACAGTATGGGTGGTTATATAACAATAGTAATGAAGATGATAAAGTTGAAGACTATTTAATGTGTATAATTTGTAAGATGAAAAGAATTAAGAAAAAATTCCTATCCGTTTTAATAATAGCGTTTATATCCTTTAGTTTGTCTGGCCAAAATAAGACAGATGGTTTAGAAGAAGCTAATGTTAAAGTTGAAAAAGTTAAGAAAAAAAAGGAGAAGAAAAAGAAAGTAAAACTACCAGAAATTGATTTAAGTAATTGGAAAGTTACCATACCTGAAGGAAAAGGAAAAGGAGGCGCAATTAGTGTTGAACCGCCCGAGATTTTGAACTATGGTACAAATGAGACTTTAAAGCCTTATATGTACAATGATTCAACGAAAGGAGCAATTACATTTTACGCTTACCCAACTACAGCGACCACAGCAAATACTAAATATTCAAGGTCAGAACTTAGAGAGCAAATGGTGCCGGGTAATGATAACATCAATTGGACATTTAGTCAAGGCGGTACTTTAAAAGCAAAACTTTCCGTTGATGAGGTTTCTAGAGATAGTAATGGTAAATATCATAAAATAATTATTTTACAAATACATGGTAGATTAACCAACGAGCAAAAAGAATTAATAGGTCAAAAAGATAATAACGCACCTCCAGTATTAAAGATTTATTGGCAGAATGGTAAGATTAGAGTTAAAACAAAAAAGCTCAAATTTTCAGGCGTAAACGCTTTAGGTATTTTACATGAAGAAGCGTGGACAGATGATGAAGGATTTAATTTTGAAGAAGAAGTAGGCTTCGGTAAGTTTCAAGTTGAAATTAAAGTTACCGATGGTAAAATGGTAGTATCCCTCAATAATTCTGAATTTGCCGTCTATGAAGATGCTAATATGAAACGATGGGGCATATTTGAAAACTACTTTAAAGCAGGTAATTATTTTCAAAGTAGAGATGAAGGCTCATTTGCGAAAGTTAGTTTTTATGAACTTGAGGTTGAGCATAAATAATTAGAAATATGATATTAAATAAAATAATAGAAGTAAGTAAACAGATGAACTATCAATTCATTATAGTTTTTTCTGTTGTAATTTCTATGTATAGTTGTAGTAACGATTCTGATGTAAATGAGCCAGTAGTTATTCCAGAAGTAATAGTAGAAGAAGAAGTTGAAGAAACTCCCGAGGCTGAGGTAGAAGAAGAGGTTGAAGAAGAAGTAAGGGTAGAAGGGGTTGATTTCTTTTTGCCAAATATTAATTTAAGCAATTGGAAAGTGACATTACCTATCGGTAGTCCTGATGAGGTTGAGCCACCCCAGATTTTAGATTATGCTACAAATGAAAAGTTAATGCCTTATATGTATAATGATTCTACAGATGGCTCATTAGTTTTTTATACCTCCCCAGGTTCTTCTACAGCGAACTCTTCATATTCTAGAACAGAGCTAAGAGAACAAATGGTACCGGGTAGTAATAGTACAAATTGGACTTTTGCAGAAGGTGGCAGAATGAAAGGTACTTTGTCAGTACCAGAAATAACAACAGATGCAAGTGGAGATTATCATAGAACTATGGTTATGCAAATTCATGGTAGGTTAACCAATGCTCAACGAGATTTAATTGGTGAGAATGATAATAATGCTCCACCGATATTAAAAATATATTGGCAAAATGGAAAAATTAGGGTTAAAACAAAAGTGCTAAAGAATATTAATGCATCAGATGAAGAAATATTACATACCGATGCTTGGGGCGATGATGAAGGTTACACATTCCCTGATGAAATAGGTACAGATATTTTTACATTCGAAATTATAGCCTCTAATGGTAAAATGGAGGTTATTTTAAATGAAACCGAATCTGTAGTTTATGAAGACATTCATATGGAAAAATGGGGTGTTTTTGAAAATTATTTTAAAGCAGGGAACTATTTGCAAACCCTAGATGCTGGGGCTTCTGCTAAGGTTAAATATTACGAATTAGAAGTAACACATTAGTGTTTTACGATTAATATACTTAGTGTAAATAAGAAAGTTGTTTGAGTTAGATTTGTTGAAATGAATTTACTGGTCTTTTTTAGGCCGGTAAACTTCATTTAACCTTAGGGTTTAGAACTGAATAATAATACGTTGAAAGCTAATTTTACACAATTGTTCATCTGTGTAACTAATTTTCAGCAAACTGTTTTACTAATCATTTTTCTATTAATGACAAGCTATATATGAAAATAGAAATCCTCACAAGGACCGAAAACCAAGAAATACAAAATGATATTGTAATTCAGATTCGAGATTTAATGAATCATAAAAATCTCGAACCCGGTGATAAATTGCCTTCCGAGAGATCCCTTTCAGATAAATTTGGGGTTAGTAGAACAAGTGTTCGTGAGGCGATTCAAAAATTAGAGTTTTACGGAATTTTAATTTCAAAACCACAAAGCGGAACCTTTGTAGCAGATATTGGGCAGATCGCTATGAATGGTATGGTTAATGAAATTTTAAGATTGGAAGAGCCAGATTTTAAATCTTTAGTAGAAACAAGAATATTGTTAGAACTTAAAACGGTTAGACTGGCAGCTAGAAGAAGAACCAAAGAGGATTTGAAACGATTAAAAAACTCGTTAGATGCGTATAAACAAAAAGTTGAAAATGCAGAAGATGCAGTTCAAGAAGATTTATTATTTCATTTGGGCATAGCAAAGGCAAGTGGAAATAGTACCTTAAACACTTTCATGCTTATTATTATACCAGAGATATTGACCAATTTTGAAAAATACCATGTTTGCGATAAAGACATGGCGTTTAAAGGTATTCAAGAACATCAAGATATTTTTGATGCTATCAATGAACAAAATCCGCAATTAGCAAGAGAAAAAATGAAAGTGCATTTCAAAAACCTTTACCAATATTGTTATAATATTTAAAATATTTTCTAACGGAGGACTTTTAGATAAGCATTGCTAAAAAAAACTCACCTAACATTTATGCGATGGTTCAAAATAAGCTTCGCTTAAAATTAGAAATACGTGGTCTATTTCAATGAAAAAGTAAAGATTCAAATAATTATTACAATAAGTGTTCACACGAGCTGAACACCTAAACTGAACCCCAGTCAATTACGATACCTACCACCAAACTTAAAGAACAAATGGATGAGCAAGCCAATTAAACTATCAATCTGGAAAAAAATATTGGCGGTAGTTCTCGCTTTTGGACCAGGTATTTTTGCTATAGGCTATACCATAGGTACCGGTAGCGTAACTTCAATGATTGTAGCTGGTAGTACATATGGCATGCAACTTTTATGGGTGCTTCTTCTCAGTTGTATTTTTTCGGGGTTGTTAATGTATGCATACGGAAATTTCGCATTAGTTACGGGCGAAACAGCACTGTATGCATTTAAGAAACATTTAAAGTGGGGTAAGTTAATTGCGATTCTTATAATTTTGGGTATATCATTTGGTCAGTGGAATTCCTTAATGGGTATTTTAGGTATTTCTGCCAATATCATTTACGAGATTTTTCTAATATATTTTCCAAGTTTAGCAGACCTTAAATATGAAGCGGTATTGTCAATAGCCATTGTGGTAATAGTGGTGTTTTATGGGTTCTTAATGGTCGGTAAATATGCCTTCTTTGAGAAAATACTTGTCATTTTTGTCACGATTATGGGGCTCTCATTTATCATTTCTTTGTTTATGGTATATCCTTTACCTGTTGAGGTAGCGAAGGGTTTGATACCAGCAATTCCGAAAGTGGAAGGAGGTCAAATGATGGTAGCTGCTTTTGTGGGTACCACAATGGCGGCAGCAACTTTTCTGTCGCGTCCACTTTTTGTAAAAGGAAAAGGATGGACGATAAAAAATCGTTCGCAACAAAAGAAAGATGCGATAATTGCGGCAACGTTAGTGTTCTTCATAAGTGCATCTGTAATGGCTGTGGCATGCGGAGCATTATTTCACCAAGGGCAACCGGTAACTCAGGTATTAGATATGGTCAATACATTAGAGCCAGTAGCCGGTAAATTTGCGCTTACACTTTTCTTTTTTGGTACATTAAGTGCGGGCTTATCTTCAATATTTCCTTGTTTATTAATTGCACCTATATTGTTGGCAGATTATCAATCTGGTGAATTAGATACCAATTCAAAGCAATTTAGAATTATAACGGCGATTGCCTGCGTATTTGCTTTAATTGTACCTGTTTATGGGGCAAACCCTATTGAAATGCAGATACTATCGCAAGTTTTTAATGTATTTGTATTGCCCTTGGTAATAATAGTTATAATTCTCTTAATTAATAATAAAGGATTAATGACCATATATAAGGCAGGTGCGTGGCTAAATATTGGTCTATTCGCGGCACTTTTCTTTTCTTGCGTAATTTCTTATAATGGTATAGTTGCCTTATTTGATTATTTTTAATCAAGATAAAATCAAATCGAATAATTTTACTTTTATCACTTCATTTTAAAATAGGATATGTAGTATCTTTATCCCCTTATATCAAATTTTAAAGGGATATTAGCTCAGTTGGTTTAGAGCGCTGCCTTGACAGGGCAGAGGTCACCGGTTCGAATCCAGTATATCCCACAATAAAATTTATATTTTTAAATCAAATCTAAAACACGCTCTAAAGCCATTCCCCTAGAACCTTTTATCAATATAGAAGATTTAGTTTGTAAAGGATTTTTACTTAGGTAAGATTTCAATTCTTCAAAATTCTTTAGTTTAGTAGCGATTGAGTCTGTTAGGTAAAAATTCTCTCCAACCAATATCACTTCTTCAAAATTTAAGCCCGCTGCTAAGTCTGAAATATTTTGATGTTCTTCTTTTGCAGACTCGCCTAATTCGAACATATCACCGAGAATTAAAACTTTACGTTGTTTATTTAAAGAATTAAAGTTTTCTAATGCGACAGTCATGCTAGAGGGGTTGGCATTATAGGCATCTAAGACAATATAGTGTCCGCTATTATTTAATATCTGGGATCTATTATTATCCGGGGTATATTTTTCAAGTGCCTTTTTTATATCATTTAACTCAACATTGAAATATTTAGCCATTATAATTGCTGCACAACAGTTCGAGAAGTTATACGCACCAATTAAATTAGTCTCCATACGAATGTCTTCTACTAATAGGTGAACAAATGGTTGAGCCTCCAGTAATTTAATAATATAGTATTTAGAATCCTCAGAACTAAAACCAAATTTTTTCGTGTAAGTGCTTAGCTTAGTTTTTTGAATAGGGTCGTCAGCATTTAAAAAAATTCCCTTTTTATGAGAGGTGAGATATTCATATAATTCGCTTTTTCCTTTAATAACGCCTTCAACACCGCCAAAACCTTCTAAATGTGCTTTTCCAAAATTTGTGATATACCCAAAATCTGGTTCAGCAATTTTGCAAAGAAATTCGATTTCTTTAATGTGATTTGCGCCCATTTCAATAATGGCAATTTCAGTATCGGGTTCAATAGTCAATAATGTCAATGGAACACCTATATGGTTATTGAGATTTCCCTTGGTAGCTATAGTTTTGAAAGTGGTACTTAAAACGGCATTAATTAGTTCTTTTGTGGTGGTTTTACCATTGCTGCCGGTTAGACTTATAACTTGCGCTTTAGATTGTTTTCTATGAAAATTTGCAAGATGTTGTAGTGTCGTCAATACATCTTTAACAAGAATTGTTCTATCGTCAATTAGATATTCTTCTTCATCGATAATGACAATGCTTGCTCCGCTATCAAGAGCTTTTTGAGCATACGTATTGCCATTAAAATTATCTCCTTTTAAAGCAAAGAATATGTCGTTCGCTTTAATTTTTCTGGTATCGGTACTGATAGAAGGGTTTGCTAAAAAAGCGGAATGTAAATCTTGAATTTTCATAAAATCGAAGATAAAAAAAAGCCCCTTAAGAAAGGAGCTTTTTTTAGTTGGTTAAGAGAAAAATTATTTAGCTTTTTTCCCTCTAACTGTTTTGTTCTTTGTTTTTGACTTAGAACCAACTCTAGACATTGCACATCTAAAGCCAATGTAATCAGTCGCCATATATTCTGGTAAGTATCTTCTTTGTGCTGGATCTAACCAATACGCTCTATCTCTCCAAGAACCACCTTTGAATACTCTAACTTCATCATTAATTAATGTAGTTCTGTTGTTTGATACGTCAAAACCTTTAACAAGATTACCTAATGAATCTCTTTCAACTGAATGCTTAGGAGAGTTGTACATTTTTTTGTTTGGGTCTTCTTCTTCGCCGTCATTAAATCTATCGTAAAATCTTGAAGATCCAGAATCACCATCTCTATACCCTCTGTTATCACTTGAAGAGAAATTTGTTCTTAAATAAGTTTCTTCTTCATCAACAGGTACCATTTTAATTTCACCTGGTAAATTTACTGCAACTACTTTTCCGTTTGGTAAAGTGTCAAAAACAATAGTATCTCTTAAGATGTTTACTTTACCATCTTCGCCTATAGCGCTCTTCATGTAAATGTTACCTCTGTAGTAGTTGAAATCACTTACTTCGTCATCAACTATTGGTCGATAAACATCGGCTGTCCATTCGGCAACGTTACCAGCCATATCATAAAGACCTAAATCGTTAGGCTTGTAAGACATTACTTGAGCGGTAATATCGGCACCATCATCAGACCAACCTGCGATTCCGCCATAATCACCTTTACCTTGCTTAAAATTAGCTAATTGATCACCTCTACCTACACGTTGTCCGTTACGAGTATAATCACCTTCCCATGGGTATTTTTTTCTACCTCTATAGTTATTGTATTCTCTTTGACCAACCTGTGCCTGAGCGGCATATTCCCATTCAGTTTCAGTAGGTAATCTATATTCTGGCATAATAATACCACTACTTCTTTTTGCGAAAGTAGATGTACTATCTTTTTTCATTTTTCCTTGAAGCGAATCAATTTGACCGTTATAAACAGATTCTGGTCTGTTTAAGTAAGCTTCAGTACTAAAGGTACCTTGAACCTCACCTGTAGATGCTTGATATTTTGCATCTTCAGATAAGTAACCTTCTCTTTCTAGCATAACCTCGTTTACACGGTCGGTTCTCCATTCTGCAAATTGTGTAGCCTGAATCCAGTTAACTCCAACCACAGGGTATTCTGCATAAGCTGGGTGTCTCAGGTAATTGTTCGTCATAGTTTCGTTGAAACCTAATCTGTTTCTCCATACTAAAGTATCTGGCAATGCACCTACATATATGTTAGTGTATTTAGGATTTTCTGGAGGGTAAACACTTTTTAAATAGTCAAGATATTCTAGATACATAACATTAGTTACCTCGGTCTCATCCATATAAAAAGATTGTACATGTTGTGCAGTTGGAGTATTGTTCCAATCATGCATCACATCATCTTGTACTTTACCTTTAGTAAATGTACCACCTTCAACAAATACCAATCCAGGAGCGGTTTCTTGCTCTTTAAAGTCGGTATTGTATTGAAAACCACCTTCTTTGGCATTTATCTTCCAACCTGTAGCTCTAGAGGTATTTTTTCCAGATGAGGATTTCGAACAGCTACTTACTGTAAAACCTCCTACTAATACCGTGCATGAGAGTACAACTTTTATTAAATGTTTTTTCATAATTAGGACTTGAGTTCAATTTACATATACTATAGTAGTTTGGTCGCTACAGAATATGATACTATAATTTCTTTTAATTTGTTTGTCACTTTCGCTCAATAGAACGGTGTTTTTGTGAGATTATTTTACATTTAAAAATAATTTTAAAAATCTCATATCGAACTGTCAATAAATTTAGGCTCGTTTAATTAGGTAAACGCTTAAAACGATTAATTAGTATGGTTTTGAATATTTCTTTTTGAAAGCTTTGAAAACTGTTATTATTTGGTATTCTTATTAAGGAAAGAACCTTTAGCGCGTGATGAAAAAATAAAATCTTATAAAAAACTTAAGATTCATGCAAGATAACGGGAAAATGTGCGTTTTCATGTAAAATATTAAAGCTTGAAATAGGGTATTCACTATATTTCACCTTTAAAAATTTAAAGAACCATTTTAAAATGAGAAAAATTTCTATAATTTTCTTTGTATTAATTGTAGGTAAAGTATTTGCACAAGATAATCAACGTGTTATTACCACAGCTGTACCTTTTCTGACAATTGCAGCAGATGCAAGGTCTGCAGGTATGGGCGATATGGGTGTGGCAACGTCTACGGATGCATTTTCCCAACAATGGAATCCTGCTAAGTTTGCTTTTGCAGAACGCAAAATGGGTATAGGTGTTAGTTATACTCCTTACTTAGAAAGTATAATTACCGATATTTCATTGTTAAACGCTAGTTTTTATAATAAACTAGATGACCAGAGTGCGTTTGCTTTAAGTTTACGATATTTTACTTTAGGTGAAATAGAATTAAGACAATTTGCAAATGACCCTGGTACTATTGCTAAACCAAATGAATTAGCGCTAGATGGTTCGTACTCTCTAAAATTGAGTCCGACTTTCTCTATGGCCGTTGGTGGTAGATATATTAGGTCTAATTTAAGATTGCCTCAAAACGGTACCGAAGATTCTCAAGCTGCGGGATCGTTTGCAGTAGATGTAGCAGGTTACTATAGGTCTGACGAAATAGCTTATAATAATTTTGATGGTAGATGGAGGGCAGGTTTCAACCTTTCTAATATTGGGGGTAAAATTCAGTATGATGCTGGCGGACAAGAAAACTTCTTGCCAAGTAAGTTAAGTTTTGGTGGTGGTTTTGATTTTATATTAGATCAAGACAATGTTATTGGTATTACAACAGAATTTACCAAGTTACTAGTGCCTACACCACAAGATTATGATGGTGATGGCGATGTAGATGCTGCTGATAATGATATATACCAGAACGAAAGTGGGTTCAGTGGTATTTTCAATTCATTCTCTGATGCACCGGATGGTTTTAGTGAAGAGTTAAAAGAATTCACTTGGGCTTTAGGTGCAGAATATGTATATCAAGATGCCTTTATGATTAGAACAGGTTATTTTAATGAAAGTGAAGAGAAAGGGTCTAGAAAGTTTTTTACACTAGGTGCTGGCTTTAAATTTAAGGCTGCACAAGTAGATTTATCTTATTTGTTCTCTACTTCTCAGGTTAGAAATCCTTTAGAGAATACGCTACGTTTTTCCCTTACCTTTAATTTAGGAGAAGAATTTTACAACGATTAGGCTTAAAAATAGATTTTAAGAATATAAAAAAACCTGCAATTGCAGGTTTTTTTATGCGGTAATTTTTTTAAAGGTAAATTTATATAGTCACCAGACATATATTTGTAGATTGAAACATAAAGATAAAATATGGTCAATAAAAAGAAGATAAGTTTTGACATTACGGTATATGATTCGTTCAATGAACTGAAAAGTGATGACCAAAATTTAATGTCAGCCGCTGTCAGTGCAAGGCAGCGAGCTTATGCGCCTTATTCAAGTTTTAATGTTGGTGCTTCCGTTTTATTGGAAAATGGTGAAGTTATAGAGGGTAATAATCAAGAAAATGCATCTTATCCCTCAGGTTTGTGTGCAGAAAGGGTAGCTGTGTTTTATGCAGGTGCGAAATATCCAGGAATGAAAATTAAAGCAATTGCGATTACGGCTGCGTCTTTAAATCATGAAGTAAGTGAACCTGCTGCCCCTTGTGGTAATTGCAGACAGGCAATTTCTGAGTATGAATTTAGGCAGGGCGAACCGATTAAAATTTTATTAATGGGAGAGATAGGTAGTGTTATAGAGTGCAATTCTTTAGCGGATCTACTACCACTCGGGTTTAATAGTGATTTTTTAAATTAATCTTTCACGCAAAAAGTATTGTAAATAAACACGTTATATGCTTTATTTGTTAAGCATATAATTTCTGAATGGATTTGCTTCTAATATTTTTATCGATTCATTAATATGTGTATTTTTGCTGCTCTAGTATACATAGGTCATAATACCTCTGTTATCAATATAGAATTTTAAACCTTTAGTTAAAATTGATGAAAAAAATCACCAAGGAAACGTATTTGAAATGGTATGCAGACATGCTATTTTGGAGAAAATTTGAGGATAAATTGGCTGCTGTATATATTCAGCAAAAGGTAAGAGGGTTTTTACATTTGTATAATGGGCAAGAAGCTGTTTTGGCTGGTGCACTGCATGCAATGGATTTAACCAAAGACCGTATGATAACGGCTTATAGAAATCACGTTCAGCCAATTGGTATGGGTGTGGATCCTAAAATGGTTATGGCAGAGCTTTATGGCAAAGTCACTGGTACTTCTAAAGGTATGGGTGGATCGATGCATATCTTTTCGAAAGAGCACCGTTTTCATGGTGGTCATGGTATTGTTGGTGGGCAAATTCCATTAGGCGCAGGTATGGCTTTTGGTGATAAGTACGCTGGTAGAGATAATGTTACCCTATGTTATATGGGTGATGGTGCTGTTAGACAAGGAGCATTACATGAAACATTCAATTTAGCAATGCTATGGCAATTGCCAGTTGTTTTCATTTGCGAAAATAATGGTTATGCAATGGGTACTTCGGTGGCTAGGACATCTTTTTCTACAGAAATCTGGAAGTTAGGTTTAGGTTACGAAATGCCTTGTGGACCAGTTGATGGAATGAACCCTGTGACAGTTGCACAAGAAATGAGTAAAGCTATTGATAGAGCTCGTAGTGGTGGCGGGCCAACTTTTCTGGAAATGAAAACATACAGATATAGAGGTCACTCCATGTCAGATGCTCAGCATTACAGAACGAAAGATGAAGTTGAAGAGTATAAGAAAATAGATCCGATTACTCAAGTATTGGATATTATTAAAGAAAATAATTACGCAACTGAAGCCGAAATCAAGGAAATTGATAAAAATGTCAAATCAATGGTTAAGGAGTGCGAGAAGTTCGCAGAAGAATCAGATTATCCACCTATAAACCAATTATACGACATGGTTTACGAACAAGAGGATTTTCCATTTGTTGAACATAAATTTTAATTAGATGGCTATAGTAGTAAATATGCCCCGTTTAAGCGATACCATGGAAGAGGGTACCGTAGCTAAATGGTTAAAAAGCGTTGGAGATAAAATTCAAGAAGGAGATATATTAGCCGAAATCGAAACTGATAAGGCAACGATGGAATTCGAATCATTTAATGAGGGAACTTTATTGCATATTGGTATTCAAGAAGGTGATACTGCCCCTGTAGATAGTCTATTGGCTATTATCGGTGATGAAGGTGAAGATATTTCAACTTTGTTAGGTGGCGGTGCGGCTGTTGCAGAAGAGAAATCATCTGAAGCGCAAGTTGTTACTGAAGATTCAGCTGAAGAAGCGAATGGTGCTGGTGAAATTCCTGAGGGAGTTGAAATCGTAAAAATGCCTCGTTTAAGTGATACCATGGAAGAAGGTACTGTGGCAACATGGTTAAAGAAGGTTGGTGACGATGTTGAGGAAGGTGACATATTAGCAGAAATCGAAACCGATAAGGCTACGATGGAGTTTGAATCTTTCTATAATGGAAAACTGTTATATATTGGTATACAAGAAGGTGAGTCTTCACCCGTAGACGCTGTGTTAGCGGTTATAGGTCCAGAAGGAACTGATGTCGATGCTGTTTTAAATAACAAATCTGGCGGAAGTAAAAAGAGTGCTGCAAACGAAACTAAGAAAGAAGATAAAAAATCAGATGATACTTTTGATACTAAAGAGGCTTCAATTTCGGTAGCCGATGGTGAAAGAATTTTTGCTTCGCCGTTAGCTAAAAAAATCGCTGCCGATAAAGGTATCGATTTAGCAAAAGTTTCTGGCTCTGGTGATAATGGAAGAATTACAAAGAAAGATATAGAAAATTATACTCCAAGTGCCGCTGCTATTTCTGCTCCAGCAGCTACTGCAAGTGTAAAAGCTGATAACGCAATCGCTGCCCAGCCTGTATCAATGGCATTGCCATCTGGTGAGGAAGGTACAGAAGAGGTTAAGAACTCTAATATGCGTAAGGCAATAGCTAAGGCATTAGGTAATTCTAAATTTAATGCACCACATTTCTATCTTACAATTGAGGTAGATATGGATAATGCAAAAGAATCTCGAGCACAGATCAATAGCTTGCCAGATACCAAAGTGTCATTTAATGATATGATATTAAAGGCATGTGCAATGGCGCTTAGAAAGCACCCTCAGGTTAATACTTCGTGGAGTGCCGAAACTACAAAGTACCACAAACACATTCATATGGGTGTTGCTGTTGCTGTTGATGAAGGTTTAGTTGTGCCAGTTATAAAACACGCCGATCTATTAGGTTTAACGCAAATAGGTAGTGCCGTAAAAGATTTAGCAGGTAAAGCACGTAATAAGAAAATTGCTCCTTCAGAAATGGAAGGCAGTACGTTTACGGTGTCAAACCTAGGTATGTTCGGTATACTTGAATTTACTAGTATTATCAACCAGCCAAATTCAGCAATACTTTCAGTTGGTGCAATTGTTGAAAAGCCGGTTGTTAAAAATGGTGAAATCGTAATAGGCAATACAATGAAATTGACGCTTGCCTGTGATCACAGAACTGTTGATGGTGCTGTAGGAGCTCAGTTTCTTCAGACATTAAGATATTTTGTTGAAAATCCGGTTACTATGTTAGCATAGAAAATTAATTTTAAAAATAGAATTAGAAAAGCATCCTTTCGTCGGGATGCTTTTTTTTATCTTTATATTCTAAATGTAATCTTGTTATGAAATATTTAAGCTTAGTACTTCTCAGTACACTAATTCTTAGTTGTGGTGGGGCGAAAGTTGATCAATCAACAGTCTTGAATCTTACAAATCCGAAGGGAGTAAAAGGAACGGTTTTACCTAGCAGTACAGTTGAAAGTTCTGAAGGTAAAGTAGATATGGAATCCTCAAAGCTGAAGGCGCATACCACACCAGGTGAAATTGAAAAAATTATGACGTTTTTAACTTCAGATAAGCTACAGGGTCGAGATACAGGCAGTGAAGGTATTGTAATGGCAGCCGATTATATTGAAAATATATTTGAAGAGAATAGAATCGCACCTTATTTTACCTCATACAGAGATACTTTAGAAAATTATAACGATGGTGTAGCTTATAACATAGTTGGTTTTTTATCAGGTACAGATGATAAGTTGAAAAACGAGTTTGTTATTATAGGTGCGCATTATGACCATATCGGTTTAATAAGTGGCGGTGGTGATGATTCAATTGCGAATGGAGCAAATGATAATGCATCTGGTACAACCACAGTTTTAGAATTGGCGAAATACTTTGGCAAGTTGAAAGGCAATAAGAGAAGTATAATTTTCGCACTGTTTACGGCTGAGGAAAAGGGTTTGTTAGGTTCTAAGCATTTGGCTTCAAAATTAAAGGCTGAAAATATTGATTTATATGCCATGCTAAACTTTGAAATGGTAGGTGTACCTATGGTCGATAAAGATCATAGTCTGTATTTAACAGGATATGAGTTGTCAAATTTAGCAGACATCAGTAATTCGTACGCGCACAAAAATTTAGTAGGTTTTCTTCCGAAAGCAAAAGAGTTTAATTTGTTTAGAAGGTCAGATAATGCTCCTTTTCACGATGAGTTTAATGTGCCTTCGCAAACATATAGCTCTTTTGACTTTACAAATTTTGGTGAATATCATAAAGTAGGCGATGAAGCATCGTTGATGGATTATAATTTCATGTCTACAGTTGTAAATGAAGCCATGCCTATGCTAGAAGGTATAATTAACGCACCGATAAAAGAAGTAAAATATAATTAATGGAATACGTAATTGTAACAGGTACCAGTAGGGGAATTGGTTTTGAATTGAGTAAGCTACTAGCCGATAACGGTTATAAAGTCTTGGCGCTATCCAGAAATGAAAAGCCGATTAAGAACCTTAACCATAAAAATATTGAGACATTTTCCTTTGACGTGTCTTCGGTACCAGATAGAGCCAAATTATCTGATTATTTAAAAGATAAAAAGGGTAATGTAATAGCACTTATAAATAATGCGGGCAAGCTGATCAACAAACCTTTTTTAGAATTGACAGAAGAAGAGTTTAAGTCGGTATATGATGTGAATGTTTTTGGGGTTGCGGCTATGACAAGATTGGTGGTGCCATTCATGAATACTAATGGTCACGTACTTACTATTAGTTCTATGGGTGGTATTCAGGGGAGCGCAAAATTTCCAGGTCTTTCTGCATATAGTTCGAGTAAGGGAGCTGTTCTTACACTAACAGAATTACTAGCTGAGGAATTCAAAGAAACAGGTCCGGCATTCAATGCACTCGCATTAGGTGCGGTACAGACAGAAATGTTAGAAGAAGCTTTTCCGGGTTATAAAGCTCCTGTTACTGCATTAGAAATAGCTGAATATATAATGGAATTTGCCTTGAAAGGCCAAAAGCTTTATAATGGTAAAATATTACAGGTAAGCAGTAGTACACCGTAAAAATGCAACAAACGTTAGCTAAATATCTTCCAGAATTAGCGGTTAGTCCATGTTATGAGCTAATTAAAGTAAGTCAGGTGCATTTAAAAATCGTGAATGAGCGGGTTACTAGGCATGGCGATTATAGAAGGCGAAAAGATGGTAATCATCAAATAACGGTCAATGCGTCTTTAAATAAGTACCGGTTTTTGATTACTTTAATTCATGAGATCGCCCATTTAATGGCGTTTGAGAAATATGGTCGACATATTAAACCACATGGGTTAGAATGGAAAAAAACCTTTCAGCATTTAATGCTACCATTTATACGACCAGAGATATTTCCTTCGCAACTTTTACCTTTATTGGCTAGACATTTTAAGAATCCGAAGGCAAGCAGTAGTACAGATGCTCAATTATCTATTGCTTTAAAGCAATTCGATGAACAACAATCGGAAAAAACTTACGTTTACGAATTACCGATTGGGTGTGTGTTTCGCATCTATAATGGCAAATTATTTAAAAAAGGAAATAAACGAACTAAGCGTTATGAATGTGTAGAATTATCCTCAGGTAGGATGTTTCTGTTTCAACCTAATGCTGAAGTGGAATTAATAAAAAGCTGACATGAATAAAAATTATTACGCCGTTTTAATGGCAGGAGGAGTAGGGTCTAGATTCTGGCCAATAAGTACAAGTGACAATCCGAAACAATTTCATGATATGTTGGGTACAGGTGATACCCTTATTCAAAAAACGTTTCAGAGGTTGAACAAATTTGTACCTACCGAAAATATTTTGATTCTTACCAATGAACGCTATAATGATTTAGTATTAGAGCAATTGCCGATGGTAAAACAAGAGCAAGTCGTTCTTGAGCCAGCCATGAGAAATACGGCGCCTTGTATTTTATATGCTGCAATGAAAATTCAGAAGATGAACAAAGATGCCGTAATGATAGTGGCACCAAGTGATCATTGGATCGAAGATGAAGATGCATTTGCAAAAGATGTTATAGCTTGTTTTAAGAAATGCGAAACTGAAGATGTGTTATGTACGCTAGGTATTAAGCCATCTTTTCCAAACACTGGTTTTGGGTACATAGAATATAACAAGGCAGATAAAGCACAAATTAAAAAGGTAAATCAGTTTAGAGAGAAGCCAGACTACGAGACTGCAAAAGATTTTTTAGCACAAGGGAATTTTTTATGGAATGCGGGAATCTTCATGTGGAGTGCAAAGACAATTGTAAACGCATTTCAAAATTTTCAACCGAAACAATATGCATTGTTTAGAGATGGTTTAGTGTGTTATAATACCGATGATGAGAAGAAATTTATATCTGAAAACTATCCTAAGGCAGAAAATATCTCAATCGATTATGCCATATTAGAAAATTCGGAAGCTATTTACGTAAAAGAAGCAACATTTGATTGGAATGATTTAGGTACTTGGGGCTCATTGTATGATAAGTTAGATAAAGATAAGAATGAAAATGCCATAGTAAATGCAAAAGTGATAGCCCAAGATGCTAATGGTAACATGATTAGGTCTAAAGCAGGTAAAGTTGTTGTAGTAGATGGTCTAAGTGATTATATAATAGTTGATAAAGATGAAGTACTTTTGATTTACCCAAAGACAAAAGAACAAGACATTAAACAAGTTTTAAATAAGGTAAAAGATACCTTTGGTGATGAATTCGCTTAAATATGGAGAACAATCTTAATCAAGATAATATTACCCCTAATAGTAATGAGGGTAGTGGTAGTGAAGAAGTAAAAAAAGATTTTCAAGGTCTTTTAGGTAGTGTTAAAACGTTTCTTTCTGAGTTGTTGGACATTAGAACGAATACTGATCAGCAGGCAACGAAAGAAGCTATTATTGCCGATATACCTTTTAAGGGTCATACTTCTTGGATTTTGATTTGTTCTATTTTTATTGCATCAATTGGTCTTAATGCCAATTCTACAGCTGTTGTTATTGGTGCGATGTTAATTTCTCCATTAATGGGGCCTATTTTAGGTATTGGCATGTCTGTGGCAATAAATGACATTGATACGCTAAAAAGATCATTGAAGAACTTTGCCGTAATGGTAGTTTTAAGTGTAATAACAGCCTATTTGTTCTATAGGTTTTTTCCGCTTAGAGATGAGTCTTCAGAACTTTTAGCAAGAACCGAACCTGATATTAGAGATGTTTTAATTGCATTTTTTGGTGGTTTGGCATTGGTTATTGCTCGTGCTAAGAAAGGAACAATAGCTAGTGTTATTTTCGGTGTGGCGATTGCAACAGCGTTAATGCCGCCATTATGTACCGTAGGTTTTGGTCTGGCAATTGGTAATTGGAATTATGCATCAGGTGCGATGTACCTCTTTATTATTAATACCATATTTATAGCCCTTGCAACCTTCTTGGTTATTAAGCTATTAAAATTTCCTATGGTTCGCTATGTGAATTCGCAGCGAAGAAAATTAATAGGTAGATTAGCGTCTTTATTAGCTATACTAGTAATGATACCTGCGGGATTTACTTTTTACAGCGTTTTCAAAAAATCGTTATTTAATAGAGATGCCGAAACTTTTATAACAGAGAAAATAGTGCAATACCAATTTTCGGGTGAAGGTAAATTTTTGAAAGATTTTAGTGAGGTAGACTATGATGCTGAAGGTAAGTCTAAAATTGAATTGGTTTTCATGGGTAATGATGGCATACCGGACAATGTAATTGCTACCTGGCGTGCCCAAATGGCAGAATACAAACAACTACAAGGAACTGAGCTCAGCGTTGTTCAGGGTTCTAAAAGTGACGAAGCAAATGAGCTGAAATATGTTAATGAGCTTTATGAGTCACAGAAAAGTATTCTTACCACTAAAGACGAGAAAATTCAGCTTTTAGAAAGTGAATTGGTTCGTTTAAATCAAATATCATCAAATCAGATTCCTTTCAAAGAAATTAGTCTAGAGGCGAAAACGAATTATGAAAATTTAGAACGAATAGGCTATGCTTATTTAATTTCAACAGATTTTGCTAAAACTGATAGTATACCATTATTTGAGGTAACTTGGAAGAAGGAAGCTAAAAGGGCAGAAACGGTTAAAGACATGGGCAAGCTACAAGATTGGCTGCGTCTTAGATTGAATAATAAAAACATTCAAATAAAGGAAATAGCGAAAGACTAGTTCTGTTCTTGAATATACATTTGACGTACTTTTTTGAAAAGGTCAGATGAATATACAAAATTAGTTACCGCTTCATTTTCGGTCTTAAAGATTTCATTTTTGGTTCCTTCCCATTCTAAGAGTCCGTCTTTAAGGAATATTATTTTTTCCCCTATTTGCATTACCGAGTTCATATCATGGGTGTTTATAACCGTGGTGATATTGTACTCTTCGGTAATTTCTTTGATAAGGTCATCAATAAGAATAGCTGTCTTAGGATCTAGACCAGAATTTGGTTCGTCACAAAAAAGATATTTCGGATTCATAACTATCGCACGAGCAATAGCTACACGCTTTTGCATACCACCAGAAATCTCGGAAGGAAATTTATGATGCGCATCAATTAGATTAACTCTTTTTAGAACAGCATCTACACGGTCTTTCATTTCAGATTTAGACTGTTTGGTAAACATTTCTAAAGGGAACATTACATTACCCTCAACCGTCATACTATCAAACAAGGCACTACCTTGAAATACCATGCCCATTTCTTGTCTTAAATCGCGTTTCTCGTCGTTTGAAAGGTCGGCATATAATTTTCCGTCATAGACGATACCACCTTCTTCAGGAATGAATAATCCTAAAAGACATTTAAGGAATACAGTTTTACCCGATCCACTTTGTCCAATGATCAAATTGGTTTTGCCTTTTTCGAATGTGGTGGTAATCCCTTTAAGAATATGAGCATCGCCAAAAGATTTATGTATGTCTCGTACTTCTATCATTATCCTAGTAAAAGTTGCGTTAATATGTAGTTGAGTATAATTATTACAACACTCGTCCAAACGAACGCGGTCGTACTAGCCTTACCAACCTCTAGAGCACCGCCACGCATATAAAAGCCATGAAATGATGGTATGGTAGCAATCACAAAGGCAAAAATCAATGTTTTTAAAAATGCATATGCAATATGAAAGGGTACAAAATCTGTTTGAAGTCCGGTTATAAAATCTTCACTAGTTAAGAATCCGCCGAAAACTCCGGCCATCCATCCACCGAATATTCCGACGTACATAGAAATTGCAATTGCAAAAGGATAAAAAAGCATTGCAATTATTTTTGGGAATACTAAGTAATTTAATGAGTTTACACCCATTACCTCAAGCGCATCGATTTGTTCGGTAACCCGCATGGTACCAATACTAGATGTGATATATGATCCCACTTTACCAGCCATAATAATAGAAACGAACGTAGGTGCAAACTCTAATATTACAGATTGCCGTGTCGCGAAACCAATAAGGTTTCTCGGTATTAATGGGTTGGTAAGGTTAAGGGCAGTTTGGATAGCTACAACGGCACCTATAAAAAAGGAGATGAATATAATAATACCCAATGAGCTAAAGATTAGCTCATCTATTTCCTTAAAAATAAGTGATTTCATTATTCTCCATTTCGTAGGTTTTTTAAAAACCTCGCGGATCATAATTGTATAGCTTCCTACAGATGCTAAATAGTTCATTCGTTACAAATAAATTTCTTATCGTAAAAATAACAATAAAGGACTTGATTTAACCTCCGTTTAATCTTTAAACGTTGAAATTATTTACTTTTGCGTTTCAATCTCACCAGTATCAAAATGAAAAAATATTTAAGTGCATCATTATTGATGGTAACATTGTTGTTGACAAGTAGTTTAACAGCGCAAAAGAAAAACAAAGATAATACGACCGACGATTTATTACGCGTAAAGCCAAAATTGGTGGTTGGTATTGTGGTAGACCAAATGCGATATGATTATCTAACTCGTTTTTATGATCATTTTGGAAATGACGGATTTAAAAGACTTGTAGAGCAAGGCTTTAATTGCAAGAACAATCATTTTAATTATGCGCCTACAAGCACAGGACCTGGGCATACTTCGGTATATACAGGCACAACGCCTGCAGTACATGGCATTATCGGAAACAATTGGTACGATAAAGAAATAGATAAAAGTGTGTATTGTGCCGGTGATGATTCTTACACATCTGTAGGTACAACTTCAGATGCAGGGCAAATGTCACCGCACCGAATGGGGGTAACTACAATAACAGACGAATTACGCTTAAATAACCAAATGCAAGGTAAGACTATTGCCATTGCTTTAAAAGACAGAGGAGCGGTTTTACCTGGTGGTCATACGGCAAATGCAGCTTATTGGTTTCATGGTGCAAATGAAGGGAATTGGATAACAAGTTCTTATTACATGAACGAACTACCGAAATGGGTTAATGATTTTAATTCATCTGGTACAGCACAATCATATAAAAGAGAGTGGAATACGTTAAAAGATATTAAAGAATATAAAGAGAGTGGAAGCGATAATAACCTTTTTGAAGGTAAATTTGAAGGAGAATCTACCACCTCATTCCCTCACAATACTTCTGCATTATTAGACAAGACCAAAGATCTTGATATTATTAAAGCAACGCCATTTGGTAATTCATTGACTGCAGATTTTGCTATAGAAGCATTAAAGCAAGAAGGTCTGGGTAAAGATGATATTACAGATTTCCTTGCGGTAAGTTTTTCAAGTACCGATTATGTTGGGCATATGTATGGGGTAAATTCTAAAGAAGTTCAAGATACTTATTTAAGGTTAGATGCAGATTTAGAAAGATTATTTAAAGCATTAGATAAGAATGTAGGTGAAGGGCAGTACACATTGTTTTTAACAGCAGATCATGCGGCTATTGAAGTACCAACGTATTTAAAGAGTGTAAAAATACCATCTGGTTATATAGAAACAGCAGCGAATAAAAAAAGGTTAGCCGAGTTTTTGCAGTATAAGTATGGTGCAGAAGATATAGTTAAAAACTATTCTAACGATCAAATATTCTTAGATCATAAAATTATAAAAAATCTAGATTTAAGTCTGGCAGAAGTTCAAGTTGAAATAGCGCAAGAAATTTTAGATTACGATGCTATTGCTAGAGTGTATACTGCTAATCAAATGTGGAGTACTAACTATACTACTGGCATACCTTATATATTACAGAACGGTTATAACCAAAAGCGATCAGGTGATGTATTGGTAGTGTTGAAACCAGGTTTTATTTCTTACGGTTCTACAGGCTCAACACATGGTTCGCCACAAATCTACGATACACATGCACCATTATTGTTTTATGGTATGGGTATAAAGCCAGGATCAACTATTAACAGAACAGAGATTCCTGATATCGCTCCTACAATATCGGCATTGTTAGGAATATCTTTTCCGAACGGTACAACCGGTAAACCCATAACAGAGGTGTTTAAATAATATGGATGATAGGCAGATAGGTATTTTTGATTCTGGTATTGGCGGCACATCTATATGGGGCGAAATACAAGAACTTTTGCCAAATGAAAATTGTATTTATTTGGCAGATAGTAAAAATGCGCCTTATGGTGAAAAATCTGAAGAGCGAATTCTAGAGCTAAGTATAAAAAATACCGAATATTTATTACACCAAGGTTGTAAAATTATAGTTGTTGCCTGTAATACGGCAACAACCAACGCCATTGATTATTTAAGGGCCCACTATGCGATACCTTTTATAGGTATTGAGCCTGCATTAAAACCTGCGGCTATAAATACCAAATCTAAGATTGTAGGTGTGTTGGCGACCAAAGGTACCTTGTCGAGTAGTCTGTTTCACAGTACTTCAAAAAATCATGCTGCCGGTATAACCGTGTTAGAACAACGAGGCACCGGTTTGGTCGAGATGATCGAAAACGGAAACCTTCGAAGCGATGAATTATACCAGTTATTAGAAGGTTATATAAAACCTATGCTTGAAAAGGGGATGGATTATTTGGTTTTGGGCTGTACCCATTACCCATATTTAATTCCGTTATTGAAAAGAATGTTGCCTGAGAATGTAACTATTATAGACTCTGGTCAGGCAGTGGCGCGACAAACGAAAACTGTTTTAGAGAAAAATGAGTTGTTGACCAGCTCTAAACAGCAGGGTTTGCACCAATTTTATACCAATGGCGATGAAAAAGTGCTGGCTAGTATTTTAAATATGCCACAGTCAAATTTGAGCGTATTTTTTAAAGACTTTTAAGCGTATTTTCTTTTTTAACGTAAGTCAAATAAGTGAAAGATAATTTATGTTTTTCGTCTGTTGGGTGAAATTCTTGTTGCGTTAACATCCAATAGTTTTCGTCAATTTCAGGGAAGAAAGTATCTGCCTCTTCAAAATTGGCATGTACACGGGTAAGTTCTATTTTATCAGAACGCTTTTCACCCTGCTTATAAATTTCTCCACCACCAATTATAAAGGCAATTTCATTGTCAACCAAATCTATAGCATCATCAAGAGAGTGCACTACAATACATTCATCAAAGTCTACCGAGTAATCTTTATCCCTGGTAATGATGATGTGAGTTCTGTTCGGTAAGGGTTTAGGGAAACTTTCATATGTTTTTCTGCCCATGATAATTTTATGACCAGACGTTAATTTTTTAAATCTTTTAAAATCATCTGGTAAATGCCATAGCAAATCGTTGTCTTTGCCAAGTGCATTGTTTTCTGCAGCAGCAGCTATCATTATAAGTGTGCTCAAAGTAGTTTTTTTTTAGGTTCAGGTTCAATTGAGGTAGGAAATTTTAAATCCTGTTCAATCTCTTTTTCCATTTCTGCAATGCGTTTCTTTTGCTTAGCTACTAATCTTTCTCTTTGGGCGCGTTCCCAATCTTGACCCATAAATTTATTGGTAATAAAAACATTGAAAATATGAAGTACAAACAAAAATCCCCAAAAGGTAATTGCCCATATGAACCAGTTATATTCTTGTCCGTATTTTAATATTTTATTGATAAGCACCAAAAATACACTACCTATCAAAAAAATTACAAAATGGGTGTATAAGCGCTTCTTTTGACGAACCCTCTTTTGAGCATTCTCTAAAAGTTCATGCTGCTCTAAATCTAATTTGGAGGTATTTTTATTTCTAGAAAACATACTCTTCCTATATTTGGTATAAAGATACAGGAAATGTAGTATACGCTATAATCAATGGAAAAATTTAGAAAGGAATTCCCAGTTTTAAAAAAAGGTATTTATGCTAACACAGCGGTATATGGTCTGTTGTATGATTCTTTGCTAGATTGGCGACAAGAGCACGATTTAGACTTTATTATATATGGCAGCGATATGCGCGACAAAGCCTTAAAAGTTATTGCTGATACGAGATCTACTGTTGGTAGATTTTTTAATTGTAAAAGAGAGAATGTCGCATTGGTCAGTAATTTTTCTACAGGATTAAATGTCTTACTTGAAGGATTAAATTCAAATAAAAAAATACTCTTAGTGGAAAATGACTACCCATCACTAAACTGGTGTTTTGAAAAGAGAGAATTTGATATCGAGTATTTGAAAATGTCGGTTGACATAGAAGATCAAATTCAAAAAGTGGTGTCAGAGAAAAAAATTGATGTACTAGCATTAAGTCTTGTGCAGTGGTTAGACGGATTTACCATTGATTTAGATTTTTTGAAAGATTTAAAAAAACAACATCCTGATTTGATTATAATTGCCGACGGCACTCAGTTTTGTGGCAGTACTACATTTGATTTCGATAATTCTGGTATCGACGCCTTAGGAGCAAGTGCATACAAATGGCTATTGGCAGGTTATGGAAACGGATTCATGCTATTCTCTGATCAGATAAAAGAAAAATTTTCATTGCATAACATTGGCTTTAATGCTGCCAATGGCGAATTAGATAAAAGAGATGAAATAAGGTTTGCAAAACAGTTTGAGCCAGGTCATCTGTCATCGCTTATTTTTGGAAGCATGAAGTTTTCAATGGAATTTTTTGAAAAAATCGGAGTAGATAAAATTACCGAGCAGAATCGAAAATTATCTGAGAAGGCAAAGGCAGAATTTCAAAAGCTAGGGCTACTATCTGATGCGGTTTCGGGAAGAAAACAACACAGTACCATTTTTAATATTAAAGCAAACGAAGCTACTTATCAAAAACTAATAGACAATGATGTGTTTTGTGCTCAAAGAGGCGATGGTGTACGTTTAAGTTTTCATTTTTATAATACCGAAGCAGAAATAGATGCAATTGTAAAAATCTTAAAAGCAGAAAAGTAGCTATTCACAATAAAGTAATTTTGTAGGATTAAATTCCGTTGTACATCTATAAAATGCCTAAATATTAAGGATTTGATAAAAATCTGTTAAGTGTTGTAAATGAGTATTTTATTGTACTAGTTTTGCTTCAAATATTAAATTTAATATCATGGCAATTGCAAAAAAATATTTAAAAACTAAGCCAGTATGTAAGGTTACTTTTACAGTACCTACAGACGATGCAAAAAAAGTAGCTGTTGTAGGCGATTTCAATAACTGGAACGCAAAAAAGAGCGCATTGAAGAAACAAAAGAATGGCTCGTTTACAGGAACTTTTGATCTTCCAAAAGAGAATTCATTTGAATTCAAATACATCGTTGATGGAGAATATGTAAACGATGGTGAGGCAGATCGTTATCAATGGAATGATTTCGCAGGTTCTGAGAATGCTGTATTAGAATTGTAAATAGAAATAATACTAAAATATAGAAAGCCTGCTATTTGATATAGCAGGCTTTTTTTATTCTATTTAGCAGTAGAATCTAAGCTTTTTTAAAGACACAGTTTTTATAACCATATGTTGTTGATTCATAAGAAGTGGTCATTTTTAAACCAGATTCTTTCGCAAGCCAAGTAATTATTTCATCATCATATTTTTGTGAAATTTCGGTGTGTATAGTCTCCCATTGCTTAAAATCTACGGTTAATTCTAAATTTTCAATTTGTACAGTCTGTTCAATTTTCGAAACTAAATAGCTCTTTGCAGTGCCTGTTTCGGGGTTATACACCTCCCAATGTAAAAACTGATTTAAATCAAAATTTGCATTTAATTCGGTGTTTATTCTTGCAAGAACATTTTTATTGAATGCAGCAGTAATGCCTTCTTTGTCATTATAGGCATCTAATATGGTTTGCGGATTTTTCTTTTGATCAAACCCCATAAACAGTAAATCTTCAGGTTGCATTAGCTGTTGAATCTTATTCATAAAAACAACTGCCTGTTCATGCATTAAGTTACCAATATTAGAACCTAAAAACAAAATTATTTTTCTGTTCTCGCGATTGTTTATTTCTTTAAGTGCTTCAAAATATGTGCCTTGAAAAGGTTGAACTTGTACTTCTGGCAGTTCTTGTTCAATAGAATTCTGTAATTGATTTAATGCGTTGTCACTAATATCAATAGGTACATAAGTGAAGTCGATTTTTTTGTCGCTAAATTGTTTTAATAGAATTTTAGTCTTTTTACCATCTCCAGCACCAAGTTCAATTAAGTCAAATGATCCAAATCCGGTAAATAGATTTGAGATTTCTTCTTTATTGCTTTCAAGAATTTCGTACTCAGAATCGGTTAGATAATAAGTAGGCATTGCCATAATATCTTGAAAAAGCTTATCTCCTTTTTTGTCGTAAAAATACATTGAAGATAAGTGCTTAGGCTTGTCGATCAAGCCTTGGGAAACTTCTTTTTCAAATTCACTTGTATTGGTGAGCTTAGTTTTTGTGTCTTGCATACGTAATCTGTCGTATTTATTTTGCTAACCTTATTCCGGTAAACTGCCATTTTAAATCGGTTGGAAAAAAGTTGCGATAGGTATGTCTTGCGTGTTTGTTCGGGGTTGCAATAGAACTACCTCTAAGTACTTTCTGGTTTACCATAAATTTACCATTGTATTCACCTAAAGCGCCGTCTACTTTTTTATAATTAGGGTAGGGTAAGTATGCACTCTCTGTCCATTCCCAACGTTGTCCCCAATTAAATTGGTTTTGAGCAGCTTCCCACTCAAATTCAGTAGGCAATCTGCAACTTTTAAACTGGGCAAAGGCAAATGCTTCAAAATATGATATGTGTGTAACAGGTGCGTCTAAATCAACCTCAGTTAATCCGTTAAGGCTATAGTAATGCCATATTCCATCAATCTCGTGCCAATATAATGGTGATGTTATTTGGTTTTGCTGTACCCAATCCCATCCAGTGGCATGCCAAAGGTCGAAACGCTTATACCCGTCTGCTTGTATAAATTCAAGATATTCGGCATTGGTAACTAGTTTGTTCGAAATTTCATAATCATGTAGGTATACTTTATGTCTTCCTAATTCATTATCAAAACAAAAGTCTGTAGAATTATGACCTATTTCATAAATTCCTTCACTCAGAGGTATCCAGCTTTGAGCTTCTTTCTCAATAGTAAATTCTTTGAAATTGTCTGAGTATTTAGGTAATAGCGGGTTGTTCCCGAGAATATATTTAATATCTGTAAGTAGTAATTCTTGATGTTGTTTTTCGTGATGTATACCGATTTCAAGAACGGCTAATAATGTTTCTTCTTCATTAGATTCTAACAGCCTCTTCATTGCTTGAGTTACATAATGTCTGTATTCATAAACCTTTTGTACAACAGGTCTAGATAGATTACCGCGTTCGGCACGCACAACGCGTTTACCTACAGTTTCGTAATAACTATTAAATACGAACGAGAAATCTTCATCAAAAACCGTATAAGATTTATCGTATGTTTTTAGAATAAATTCCTCAAAAAACCAAGTCGTATGACCTAAGTGCCATTTTGGAGGAGAGACCTCTATGATAGGTTGTACCACATAATCTTCAATTTCTAAAGGCATGCAAATAGCCTCGGTGTGCTCTCTGGTTTCTAAAAAGAAATTTAAGAGCGTATCAGTACTAACCATGAAAACAATTTTTATGGAAAGTTAAATAAAAATGAACAATTGGGTTTAACTTGATAAATTAAGAAATTGATTCTAAATAGCTACTTTCCCTTTAATATGAGGATGCGGATTATAATCTACTAATTCAAAATCTTCAAATTTGAAATCAAAAATATCTTTCACATTCGGATTCATTTTCATTTTTGGCAATGCTCTAGGCTCTCTGCTTAGTTGTAATTCAACCTGCTCCATGTGATTATTGTAGATATGCGCATCACCGAAAGTATGAATAAAATCTCCAGCTTCGTAGCCACAAACCTGAGCCATCATCATGGTGAACAATGCATAAGATGCAATATTGAACGGTACGCCTAAAAAGATATCTGCACTACGTTGGTACAGTTGGCAAGATAATTTACCATCGGCGACATAAAACTGAAAGAAGGCGTGGCAAGGCGGTAAAGCAGCTTTACCATTAGAAACATTCTCACAAAATGATTTAGAAGTGTCTGGCAATACACTAGGATTCCAAGCCGACACTAACATTCTTCTACTATTAGGGTTGGTTTTTAAAGAGTGTACTACTTCTTTAATTTGATCGATTTCATCATCGTTCCAGTTACGCCATTGATGACCATAAACAGGACCTAAATTTCCGTTTTCATCTGCCCATTCGTTCCAAATTCGAACACCGTTTTCTTGTAAATACTTAATATTGGTATCACCTTTTAAAAACCAAAGTAGCTCATATACTATAGATTTTAAATGTAATTTTTTGGTAGTAACCATAGGGAAACCTTCGCTGAGGTCAAATCTCATCTGATACCCAAAAACACTTTTAGTTCCGGTTCCTGTGCGGTCACCTTTTTGGTTTCCTTCTTTAAGAACATGTTTTAAAAGGTCGTGGTATTGTTTCATAGAAATAGAATTATGTATACGCCAAATTGATTCATCGACGTATTGCAAAAATACTATTTAGATGAATTTTTGAGTGGAATTTAAAGTATGGGTTATGAAGATCTTATTAACTAAATTAAAGTTGAATATGTAAGTTACCCTAAAATCATACCTGCAATAGTTGCAGAAAGTAGTGATGCTAAAGAACCGCCAAGAACAGCTTTCATTCCGAATTCAGATAACGTTTTTCTTTGGCCTGGAGCAAGAGATCCAATACCGCCTATTTGTATACCGATAGAAGCAAAGTTTGCAAAGCCGCATAACATATAGGTAGCCATAATTACAGACTTATTGAACTTTAAATGTGGCATTGTGGCAATGTCCTTTAGCTCTGCCAATTGTATATAACCGACAAATTCACTTGCAACTAATTTAATACCTAACAATTGCCCCATTAACATAATGTCTTCGTCGGCTACACCAATAAGCCACATTAAAGGAGCGAATATGGTACCTAAAATTGCTTCAAGAGAAAATTTAGAATACGAGGTATTTTCAGCTATCCAGCTGTTTAAATGGGTAAAATCTCCTGTCCACTCTAAAATACCGTTGACCATAGCAATAATAGCTACGAAAACTAAAAGCATAGCACCGACATTAACCGCTAGTCTTAGTCCTTCGGTAGTACCGTTTGCAATAGCATCTAGTACATTGGCACCGATTTTTTCAGAAGAAACATGAACATCACTATTTACTTCTTCGGTCTGTGGATAAAGTATTTTAGATATAACAATAGCTCCAGGAGCTGCCATTACAGAAGCTGCTAATAAATGTTTGGCAAAAACCAGCTGTAACAATTCATCTTCACCACCTAAAAACCCAATATAGGCAGCTAAAACTGCACCGGCAACAGTAGCCATACCACCGATCATGACCAATAAAATCTCTGATTTGGTCATTTTTTCTAGATATGCTTTTATCAATAAGGGAGCTTCAGTTTGTCCAAGAAAAATGTTTCCAGCTACTGAAAGACTTTCTGGTCCTGAAATACCTAAGGTTTTAGAAAGAGCCCAAGCAAGCCATTTTACTACTTTTTGTATCAATCCTAAGTAAAATAAAAGAGATGTTAAAGCTGAGAAAAATATGATGGTAGGTAGCACTTGAAAAGCAAAAATGTACCCGAAAGTACCAGTATCCACTACTAAACCTTCAAAAAGAAATTTACTGCCTGCGCGTGTAAATTCTAGTATACTGACGAAGATTCTTCCTATTTGTTCAAAAACCAATTGTACGAAAGGTATTTTAAGTACGCCAATGGCAATAACCAATTGAAGCGCCAGACCAATACCAACAGTTTTCCAATTAATGGCTCTTCGGTTCGAACTGAATAAAAATGCCAACAGTAACAACACGGCCATGCCTATAATACCTCTACCAAGACTATTAAATGAAAAGCCTTCATTTGGTTCCATGCCCATAACGCTTGCAGTGGCTACGTTATCAGCCAGGGTGGTATCAGTGGTACTTTGTATGGTTTGGGTTACGTCTACGTCTTGAGCAAAAGTAATTGTGGTAAGAATTAGTGCAAAAAATAGCAACCATTTGCCCTTTTTCATAAACTATTATTTAATGTTTAGTTGCGTTTAGAGATTTCATCTCTCAATTTTGCTGCCTTTTCGTAGTCTTCGTTGGTAACTGCCTTTTTTAATTCAGCTTCCAGTTCATCTATAGTAAGTTCTGTATAGCCATCGCTAGCACCAGATTCTATTTCTATAGTTTCACCTTCTTGCAAAATTTCATCGACCATTATACTGTCATCGTTCTCTTTTTTGTCTTTCTCTTTAGAAGAGAATTTCAAGAAAATACCCGCTTTGTCCAATATAGTTTTATAGGTAAAAATAGGAGCGTTGAAACGCAATGCTAAGGCAATAGCATCACTCGTTCTTGCATCTATGATTTCTTCGATACCATCTCTTTCGCAAATAATGCTAGAGTAAAATACACCATCAACGAGTTTATGTATGATCACCTGTTTTATCACGATATCAAACCTATCAGAGAAGTTTTTAAAAAGATCGTGTGTAAGTGGTCTTGGCGGTTTGATCTCCTTTTCTAAAGCGATTGCAATAGATTGTGCTTCAAAAGCGCCAATAACAATTGGTAGCTTTCTGTCGCCTTCAACCTCGTTCAAAATAAGTGCATATGCACCATTTTGAGTTTGGCTGTAAGAGATTCCTTTTATTTTTAATCGTACTAGACTCATAGATTTTTAACTAAAAAAGGCTGTTCGAATACTTGGGGCTCCAACTATACGAACAGCCCTTTAAGGGGCACAAAATAACAAAAAATTACCCGTTTTGTGCTTTAAAATCCTTTAATTTTTCAATCAATTGTGGAACTACTTCAAAGGCGTCTCCAACAATACCGTAATCAGCAGCTTTAAAGAAAGGTGCTTCAGGGTCGTTATTGATGACAACTTTTGTTTTAGAGGCACTTACACCAGCTAAGTGTTGGATCGCTCCAGAAATACCGATAGCAATGTAAAGATTACTCGCTACAGGTTTTCCTGTTTGACCAACATGTTCGCCGTGAGGTCTCCAGCCAAGGTCGGAAACCGGTTTAGAGCAAGCTGTCGCAGCACCCAAAATATCGGCAAGTTCTTCTATCATTCCCCAGTTTTCTGGTCCTTTCATTCCTCTACCTGCAGAAACAACAATATCGGCATCGGCTATGGTGGCTTTACCTAAAACTTTATCTATTTCAACAGATTTGGTATCATTAGTGGCAGCATCGGTAGCGCTGCTTATTTCTTCAACAGAAATAGCTGTTTTGTTTTCGTGAGCACCGAAAGCATTGTTGGATACCCCTACTATTTTAATATCTGTATCTATTTGAGTGTGTGCAAACCCTTTATTACTGAAAGCTGTTCTTTTAACCAAAAATGGAGAAGTGCTATCTGGGGCCTGAACTACATTTGGTGCATAACCGGCAGATAATTTGGCAGATAATAACGGTGCTAAATATTTTGTATCGGTACTTGAGCTAAGTATCACCACTTTTGCATCTATGCTTTTTACCGCTTCTGCAATAGATGCTGCAAAAGCACCTGCGTTAAAAGTTTCTAACGAGCCGTCTTTAACGTTCATTACTTTTGAAACTCCGTATTCGCCAAGAGATTCGCCATCTGTAGTGTTGAAAGCGATTGCTGTAACAGTTGTACCCATCATTTTGGCAACTGCAGAGGCATATGAGGCAACCTCAAACGCATTCTTTTTTAATTTCCCTTTTTCTGATTCTGTATATACTAAAACTGACATCTTTTTTATTTTTAATGATTACCTAATACATAGGTTATTAAATGACTTTTGCTTCGTTGTGTAGTAGGTCAATTAATTGATCTACACTTTTGGCAAGTTTAACTTGACCTTTTGCAGCAGGTTTGTCGAATTTTTTATCTTCAGTTGCTTTAAGCCCATCAACCGGTTCAAGAACAGAAAGTGTTTTCTTTCTTGCCATCATAATACCTCGCATGTTAGGTATACGAAGATCACTTTCTTCGACAAGACCTTTTTGTCCGCCTACTACTAAAGGTAATGAGCTGTTTAATTTTTCTTTCCCACCATCGATTTCTCTAATTGCGGTAACGTTGTTTCCGTCAATTTCAAGATTTATACAAGAATTGATGAAATTCATATTCGTTAAAGAGGCTAAAATACCTGGTACCATTCCGCCATTATAATCAATAGATTCTCTACCGCCTATAACCAAATCGTAACCTCCGTTCTTAACAACTTCTGCAAGTTGTTGTGCAACGAAAAATCCGTCGGTAGGTTCTGCGTTTACTCTGAAAGCTTCATCTGCGCCAATGGCAAGGGCCTTACGCATTGTTGGTTCAACGGTTGGGCCGCCAACAGTAGCTATATGTACTGTAGCACCTTGTTTTTCTTTAAACCACATAGCTCTGGTCAATCCAAATTCATCATTCGGATTAATTACAAACTGTACACCGTTAGTGTCGAATTTTGTATCGCCATCTGTGAAATTTATCTTAGACGTAGTGTCTGGAACATTACTTATGCAAACTAATATCTTCATGTTTAAAAAACTTTATATCAATGGTGACGAAGATAGCTATTTAAATCCTAATTTACTATGCATGCATAGTAAATTTTATAACTTTTTTTAAATATGGCATTCTATTTTTTGATATTATATTTCCTATTTTTGCTTGCTTTCTAGCATATAACAAAGAATAATATTTACCATACATGAAAACACTACAATTTAGGCAAGCAATAGCCGAGGCCATGTCCGAAGAAATGAGGAGGGATGAATCTATCTATTTGATGGGTGAAGAGGTAGCTGAGTACAATGGCGCTTATAAAGCTTCCAAAGGTATGTTGGACGAATTTGGTCCTAAAAGGGTTATTGATACTCCGATTTCCGAACTTGGTTTTGCTGGTATAGGAGTTGGTTCTACTATGACGGGCAATAGACCTATTATAGAATTCATGACCTTCAACTTTGCGTTGGTAGGTATAGATCAAATTATTAATAACGCTGCTAAGATCAGACAAATGTCAGGTGGGCAATTTCCTTGTCCTATAGTATTTAGAGGTCCTACGGCGTCAGCAGGTCAATTGGCTGCAACGCATTCACAAGCTTTTGAGAGTTGGTATGCCAACTGTCCGGGGTTGAAAGTAGTTGTTCCATCTAATCCGGCAGATGCAAAAGGGTTATTAAAAGCTGCAATACGCGATAATGATCCTGTAATATTCATGGAGTCTGAGCAAATGTATGGTGATAAAGGTGAAGTGCCGGAAGGTGACTACACTATTCCATTAGGTGTTGCAGACATTCGTAGAGCAGGTAAAGATGTTACTATTGTTTCTTTTGGTAAAATTATAAAGGAAGCAGATAAAGCAGCCGATGAATTAGAAAAAGAAGGTATTAGCTGCGAGATTATCGATTTGCGTACTGTAAAACCACTAGATTACGAAGCTGTTTTAAAATCTGTTAAAAAGACGAACCGTTTGGTAATCTTAGAAGAAGCGTGGCCATTTGGTAACGTTGCAACAGAAATCACCTACCATGTACAGGCACATGCATTCGATTATTTAGATGCGCCTATTGTTAAAATTAACACTGCAGATACACCGGCACCTTATTCTCCTGTTCTATTAGAAGAGTGGTTGCCAAATTATAAAGATGTTGTTGAAGCTGTTAAAAGAGTTTTATACAAATAAAAGATATACTTTTGTAAAGTACTTTAGCTTCTCCGACCAAGTCTGGAGAAGCTTTTTTTATTGGTATGCTATTTGCGACAAAAATATCTTGAACGACTAATTTTAATGAGGGTATTATTTTTTACATTCTTAAGTCTATGTTTTTTCATAGCTCAGGGTCAGACTAAGGTTGGTGGTATTGTCATCGATGAACAAGGTGAACCCGTATCTTTTGCGAATGTCTTCTTTAAGAATTCTACAGAAGGTACCATTACAAATGATGATGGTAGGTTTTACCTAGAGTCTGAAAATGAGTACCCAACTGTAATCATATCTTTTATCGGTTATACAGATTATGAATTGCGGTTAGATGCTAAAGTTGCATTTGATTTAAAAATCACACTTATTGAAGCTGCCGAGCAGTTGAACGAAGTGGTTTTAATTGCGGGTAAACAATCTAAAAAAAATAACCCTGCGATAGATATATTGAGAAAAATATGGGCGAAAAAGAGGCAAAACGGTGTTCGACAGTTTAATCAATATGCGTTTGATAAGTATGAAAAAGTCGAATTCGATCTCAATACCATTGATAGCTCGCTAATTAAAAGTAAGATATTTAAAGGACTGGAATTTGTTTTTCAAGATTTAGATACCTCTCGTATTACGGGTAAAACCTATTTGCCAATTTTCTTAAACGAAACTTTTTCAAAAGTTTACGGTGATAATAAAATTAAAGAGGAGAAAGAAGAGATACTTGGTAACAAGAACTCTGGTTTTGAAAACAATCAAGCTATTATTGCCTTTGTAAAAGATTTGTACCAAGAGTACGATGTGTATAATAACTACTTGAAGTTCTTTGATAAAAGCTTTACAAGTCCGCTATCAAAAACTGGAGTAGATGTATATAATTATGCACTTCGAGACAGTGCTTTTATAGATAATAAGTGGTGTTATAATATCGTATACTACCCGCGTCGTAAAAACGAATTGACCTTTAAAGGAGATTTTTGGGTAAATGATTCTACTTGGGCGGTAAAAAATATTAATCTTCAGGTTACCAAAAGTGCTAATATCAACTGGGTAAAAGATATCTACATTGAGCAGGATTTTGAGGTGGTAAACGACTCAGTTTTTCTTCTGAAGCGCGATTATATGTTGAGTGATTTCAGCTTTAATAAAAAAGAAGAATCAAAAGGTTTATATGGCAAACGAACAAGTGTTTATGATAACTACGAGTTCAATAAGGTGAAGCCCAGAGATGTTTATAAAAAAGACAGAAATCCTTTAGATGTTACCCAAATCATTAAAAGCGATGAATTTTGGGAACAGAACAGGTTAGAAAGTTTAAATAAAGACGAGCAGGGTATTTACAAATTGCTCGACACCCTTAAGACCGTACCTAAGTTTAAAACGTATTACAATTTCGTAAGTATTTTAGGATCAGGTTATGTTGAGGTAGATAAATGGAACTTAGATTTAGGGTCTGTTTATGATTTCTTCGGATACAATACTGCAGAAGGTGCACGAGTACGACTGGGGGCAAGAACCTATTATGGGCAAAATGACCTTTGGCGAATAGAAGGGTATACGGCATACGGCTTTAAAGATCATAAATTTAAACACGGGTTGGCAGGTAAAATGCTGGTTGATAAAAACAGTAGATTAATCATATCTGGCGGTAACCGTAGAGACATAGAGCAACTTGGTGTTAGTCTAACGGCAACGAATGACGTTTTAGGCCGCAGTATTGCATCATCTTCTTTATTGACTGTAGGGGCCAATAATCGTTTAACGAATATTAATTTAAGTGCGCTTAATTTTGAAGTTGAGCCATTAACCAATATAAAATTATCAGTGGGTGGTACATTTAGAACTTTGAGTTCTGCGTTACCAGGCGATTTTAGTTTAGATTATGTAGATCTAGAATCTCCTACAGGGGTTTCATCAGAAATTCGACAATTCGATTTTAATGCATTGGTATTGTATACACCAGGTAAGAAAACCATAGGTTTTGGTGTTGAACGTAGAGATGTAAATGACACGTATAGTACTATATTATTAAATTACACCAAAGGGACAAAGGGAGTGCTAGATAGCGATTTTGATTATAGCAAGCTTCAGTTTTCATATAGTCAGCCTTGGCAATTGGGTGGTTTTGGCAGATTGATGAGTACGGTTGAGCTTGGTAAAACATTTGGTGAAGTGCCGTTAGGGCTATTGAGTGTAGTGCCTGGTAACCAAACCTTCTTCTCTAATTATGGTACATTTCCAAATTTAGATTTTTATGAATTTGTAACCGATACGTATGCGGCAGTTCATTTACAGCATAATTTTAATGGTCGATTTTTCTCTAGAATTCCGTTTTTAAGGAAATATAATTTAAGAGAAATAGTAGCTGTTCGAGGGGTTTGGGGAGATTTGTCTGATGAAAATATTGCTTTAAGTGCGCCAGCGACAGTAAATACGCCATTAAGAGCTCCATCAGATAAAATATACTACGAGTATTCTTTCGGTATTGGAAATATCTTTAAGGTATTTAGATTAGATTTTAACTTTAGAGGAAATTATTTAGAAAATCCAGATGCGAGAAAATTCGGTGTAACAGGTACGTTTGGATTTGTCTTTTAATTCGATTATTTTTTACAATTATAACAACTTAGTAACGTTTCATAAGTAACTATAAATTAAACAATTTTTAATATGGCAGCAGCAAAAGGCTTAACCTTTGATGTTTTAATAGAAATTCCGAAAGGAAGCAGAAACAAGTACGAATACGATTTTGATCTACATAAAATTCGTTTTGACCGTATGTTATTTTCTTCAATGATGTACCCTGGTGATTATGGATTCATACCTGAAACTTTAGCGTTGGATAAAGATCCTTTAGATGTTTTAGTTATGGGTACAGAACCAACTTACCCAATGACGGTAATGGAAGTGAAGCCAATTGGCGTATTTCACATGACTGATGAAAAAGGTCCAGATGAGAAAATTATCTGTGTACCGGTTTCAGATCCAATTTGGAGCAATAACAATGATATAAGTGATTTGAATCCGCATAGATTGAAAGAAATCGAACATTTCTTTCAGGTATATAAAGATTTAGAAGAGAAAAAAGTGGATACAGGTGGATGGAGTAATGCTGAAAAAGCAATAGAAATCTACCACGAATGTGTCAAGCGATATGATGAGAGTGAGCACAAAGCAAAGCGCACTTTTATGATATAAATAATTTTTGACTTTATTTAAGCCACTTTTTTTAATAAAAAGTGGCTTTTTTTATTCTATTCTATTTTACTACATTAGTCGGACTAATAGAATAACTAACTAACAACAGATTAAATGGAGTCATTGATGATTTACATGCCAATTCTTATGGCAGTACTAGGCCTAATTTATATGGGCATTAAAAGATCTTGGGTATTGAAACAACATGCCGGAGATGGGAAAATGAAAGAAATATCAGATTACATTTATGAGGGCGCCCTTGCCTTCTTAAGTGCAGAATATAGGCTTTTGGCCATATTCGTAGTAGTGGTAAGTGTTTTACTTGCAATCGTTTCTTTTGTAGTGCCAACAACACATTGGCTAATTGTAATAGCATTTATCTTTGGCGCTATATTTTCTGCCTATGCAGGTAATATAGGCATGAAAATCGCTACTAAAACCAATGTAAGGACTACACAGGCAGCACGAACAAGTTTGCCTAATGCGTTGAAAATCTCTTTTGGTGGTGGTACCGTAATGGGACTTGGTGTTGCTGGTTTGGCGGTATTGGGGCTTACGATATTTTTTATAGCCTTCTTTCAATTCTTTATGGGAGGTGTTTGGACATCTACTATGGATATGACAATTGTTTTAGAAACCCTTGCAGGATTTTCTTTAGGTGCTGAGTCTATTGCATTGTTTGCACGTGTAGGTGGTGGTATTTATACAAAAGCAGCAGATGTAGGTGCAGATTTAGTAGGTAAAGTAGAAGCAGGTATACCAGAAGATGACCCTCGAAATCCGGCTACAATTGCTGATAACGTTGGTGATAACGTAGGTGACGTTGCAGGTATGGGCGCAGATTTATTTGGTTCGTATGTAGCAACGGTTCTGGCTGCTATGGTTTTGGGTAACTATGTAATTAAAGATATGGGTGGCAGTATTTCTGATGCCTTTGGTGGTATTGGTCCTATATTATTGCCTATGGCAATTGCAGGTGCAGGTATAATTATATCTATCATCGGTACCATGTTGGTGAAAATAAAAAGCAACGATGCTAAAGAAGCTGAGGTAATGGGTGCTTTAAATATTGGTAACTGGACATCAATAGTTTTGGTTGCAATCTCATGTTTTGGATTAGTTACGTGGATGTTACCTGAGACCATGAAAATGGAATTCTTCGGCGAAGGACTAATAGAAATATCTGCAATGCGTGTATTCTATGCTACTTTGGTAGGTTTAGTAGTAGGTGCAGTTATTTCTTCGGTAACAGAATATTATACAGGATTAGGGAAACCTCCAATCTTAAAAATTGTACAGCAATCTTCAACAGGTGCAGGTACAAATATTATAGCAGGTCTAGCTACGGGTATGATTTCTACATTTCCATCGGTTTTATTGTTCGCGGGTGCAATTTGGGCATCTTATGCATTTGCAGGTTTTTATGGTGTGGCTTTAGCAGCATCTGCAATGATGGCGACTACAGCTATGCAATTGGCGATTGATGCCTTCGGACCAATTTCTGATAACGCAGGTGGTATCGCTGAAATGAGTGAGCAAGAGCCTATCGTAAGAGAAAGAACAGATATATTAGATTCTGTCGGTAACACAACTGCCGCTACAGGTAAAGGTTTTGCAATTGCTTCTGCAGCGTTGACATCATTGGCACTATTTGCAGCATATGTAACTTTTACTGGTATTGATGGTATCAACATTTTTAAAGCTCCGGTATTGGCGATGCTTTTTGTAGGTGGTATGGTGCCAGTGGTATTCTCTGCATTGGCAATGAATGCTGTTGGTAAAGCGGCGATGGAAATGGTACAGGAAGTTAGACGTCAGTTTAAAGAAATTCCTGGAATTATGGAAGGTACTGGAAAGCCAGAATATGATAAATGTGTAGCTATCTCTACGCAAGCTTCTTTGAAAGAAATGATGTTGCCAGGTTTATTAACTATCGGTTTTCCTTTGGTAATCGCATTCGTTCCAATTTTATTCGGAATGAACAAATTGGCAATTGCAGAAATGTTAGGTGGTTATATGGCTGGTGTTACTGTGTCTGGTGTGTTATGGGCAATCTTCCAGAACAATGCTGGTGGTGCTTGGGATAATGCCAAGAAATCATTTGAAGCAGGGGTTGAAATTAATGGTGAAATGACGTATAAAGGTTCAGAAGCTCATAAGGCAGCCGTAACTGGTGATACGGTTGGTGATCCTTTTAAAGATACTTCAGGTCCTTCAATGAACATCTTAATTAAATTGACTTGCTTGATCGGTTTGGTAATTGCACCAATATTAGGTGGTCATTCAGAAGAAGGTGTTGCATTATTAAATGACACCAAAGATGTTACTATTGAAATGAATGTACAAAGTGCAGACTTGGCGGAAGCTATTGTTACGTATTCTACAACGGTAAATGGTGAATCTATTACTGAAGAAGTAGTTTATAACGGTACCAAAGCAGAAGTAGAGGCACAGTTGCAAGCATTTGAAAATGCAACAATAGCCAAAAAAGGAACCGCTACAGAAATTACAATAGAAAAAGTGGAGATTAATAAACAGTAATTTCACGCTTACATTATAAAAAAACCATCAGCCTAGCTGATGGTTTTTTGTTTTTAAAATTATTGTAGTTTAAATGTTATCGGTATGGCAAAAGATACTTTTACTGCTGAACCTCTTTGTTTGCCAGGGGTCATTTTTGGCAGTTTAGACAAAATTCTTACGGCTTCATTTTCTAATACATCGTGCGGACCTCTTTTCTGAATAGTACCGATAGTACCATCACTATTTATCATGAACGTAGTATTTACTCTACCTTGAATGTTCATTTCTTGTGCTAGTTCTGGATAACGAAAGTTTTTACGAATATGCTTTTGCATCATGTCATTAAAGCAAGCTCTTTTGTCTTTTTCATTTTCACAACCCGGGAATACGGGCACCTCTTCAATGGTAATCCAGTTTACTTTTACCTCTTCCTCTACTTCTTCAACCTCAAAATCTGATGTGTCCAACACCTCGGTTTCAGTATTTACCTCAATAGCGATAACTTCTGTTTCTTCAGTTGGGTCATCATCTTCAATAATTTCAATTTCAGTTGGTAAAACTGGTGGTTTTGGTGGTGGTGTAACTTGAAATTGAACAATTGGTGCATCTTCTTGTATCTCGTTTTCAGGAACATTTAGCATACTTGTGTAATCAATTTCTGGTTCAAACGATTTCCATTCTAAGGCGGTGTATACCATACCTAATACTAATAATAGTCCGACTACAAAGAACATTCCGCTCTTTTTATTCAGGTCATTCTGTGGATTTTTTTTTGGTCTCATAATGTTTGAATTTTAGACTTGCATAAACAAGTAGGGTTATTATTTATTTACTTGTTTAAAACTATGGCAAACCTAAAGGCTGTGAAACGGGTAATGAGTTAACGCTGCTTTTGGGTGAGTGAAAGCACTTTAATTTTTTATCTACATCAGTAAATAATATTTTAGAATGGTAAAATCAATAATTATTTAAATAAAAATTTTAAAGGTTGTTGAAAGACCGTAATTTTATGCCCATGGGTATTTTTAAGAAAGATAAACTTCAAATAATCAACTTTCAGTCATACGGAAGCACTAGTCGACTGTATGTAAGAGGTAGAGCTATTGAAGATGAAAATATCGATTTAGATCAGAAGGGCATTTTCAATCTGATGAAAAATACTTGGAAGCGTTTTGAAACCGATGAAATTAAAAATGCTCCTTTAAAAATCAGCTTCTCTAATGGAGAAACGGTTAACGGCACTACAGATGAAGACGGTTATTACCTGATTGATGAAAATATAGAGGGACTCCAAAAATTAGCAAATGAAGAAGGTTGGGTTACCTTCGAGTTATCATTTACTAATGCCAATTTAAAACGAGAGATAATTTTGCAGAACCGTTTTCCGGGGGAGATGTTGATCCCTAGTGAAAATGCAAGGTTTGGGGTTATCAGCGATATTGATGATACTATTTTGCATACTGGTGTAGTATCCTCACTTAAATGGAAAGTGATATTGAATACCATGTTCAAACGAGCGACCAAGCGATTGCAATTAGAAGGGACTTCAGATTTTTACACAAAACTACACCAAGGGAAAACGGGTAATGAAGCAAACCCAATATTCTACGTAAGTCATAGTCCGTGGAATTTATACAGATATCTTGAGCTCTTCTTAAAAACGAATAATTTCCCTAAAGGTCCTATTCTTTTGCGCAGCATGGCAAGCTTTAAGATGAGGAAGAAGAGTGATGAAAAGCCTCAGAAACAGAAAGAGATATCAAATTTATTAAAATCTTATCCTAATCTAAAATTTATATTAATTGGTGATAGTGGTGAAAAAGATGGGGATATTTATCAAGAAATTTCTACACTTTTTCCTGGTAGAATAAAAGCCATTTATTTACGAAGTGTAAATCACTCCAAACGAATGAAGAGAATAGAAAATCTATTTATAGATTTCAAAGATATTCCCTTCTTGATGGTAAATAAAACATCTGAAGCTATAGACCATGCAAAAAAAAACGGATTCATCTAAGCCTTAGTACTTTTTGATTTTTTGAATTGAAATCCACCTGCTTTCATCAAAATCATTGAGGGCATTTACCAATTGAAAGCTTTCAAAGTTTTGTAGCTCATCTACCGAAATTGACTTCTCTACAATACTATTTTTAGCTAAAAGTCTTGCTCTGCAAGTGCCTTCAAGTAGGGGGGTAGAAGGCGTAACTATTTGTTTACCGTCAAAGAAAAGTATATTCGAGTAAGATGCGTCTGTTACTAGTCCGTTTTTAATAATCAAAACATCATCGGCTTCGCCTCTTTGAAGAAAGAGCTCGTCTAATTTTTTACGATTGTTCTTTTTTAAGGCATAAGAAATACTGTTATCGGTAACCAGTTTTAGGGATTTCGGTATGCTGTTTTTATACTCAGAAATTGAGAATCGAGTACCATGTTGCTTGTAACCAATGCGCAACTTATATTTTAAGGTGTTGTCTAAATTAGTAAGATGTATTCCGTCGAATAACGAGTAGGTTGGTTGGGTTTTAAAGTGTTGAATATAAGACCTATTGAATCTAGCTTCATGAAATTCTTCATTCTTAATTTGGCTATTTTCAATGCAAACAGATTCAAATAATGGGTACATAAATTTTTTCTAAAAGTTCTTGGTATTCCTCTTCCATTTCGCTCAAGTGAGTAATACCACCGCCGCTTTTGTAAAAAAGGGTGTCATTAATTTTTTCAATAAACCGTATGCTTACGGCGCTATCAATTTGTTGTCCGTCGAATACGCCAAAGATTCCGGTATAGAAACCACGTGGTTCAATTTCCGCTTTAGAAATTATTTCTAAAGTTTTCTTTTTAGGTGCTCCACTTATTGATCCTGCCGGCAATGTTTTTAGTAATAATGAGGCGAAGTTATCTTTCCAGCTCTCTGGTAATTCTCCTTGTATTTCGGTACTGGTCTGTAGTAATTCTTGATTACCTTTTTTAATCTTATCTACGAACCTAAATTTATTGACCTTTACTTTTTTAGCAATCATAGAAAGGTCGTTGCGTATAAGGTCAACGATGGTATTATGCTCGTAGAGCTCCTTTTTATTAGAAAGCAATAATTCTTGTGCATTAGGTATGTCGCTATTTATCGTGCCTTTCATAGGGTATGAGAAAATATTCCCATTCTTGACTTTTAAATAGCATTCAGGCGAAAAAACAACGAATTTATCTTTGTATAAAAGCTTGTAAGGGGCATGAGCCTTTTGATAAATCTCATTTAAATCTACCGCTGTTTTAAGCGCTGTAGGGAAAGTAAGATTTAGTAAAAAGCTATTGCCATTATTGAGTTCTTGTTTAACTATGTTAAAGGCTTTCTCGTAAATTTCTTTAGAAAGCAATGTTGGCTTTAAATCAAAATTTAAACCTTCAAGTTTCGTATTGGCAAGTTGTTGGTCATTTCTATTACCTTTAATAGAAAAGAAGATGTTTTCTTTGGCAGCTTCTTCATATGTAAAAACCTGTTTTACCGATTTTTCAAAATCGATGATAAATAAAAATGGAATTCCATCTTGAAGAAAGTGTGTAACTTTTTTTTCAAAATCTTCCAATGCTTTCGGGTTTTTGAAAGGTGCGTTTAAAATAGACCGTTAATTTGAGCGTCAATTTTATTAAGTATACTACCTAAATCTTCGGGGTTGTCAACGAAATCTAGATCATCAACATCGATGATCAATAAATTCCCTTTTTCATATCCATGAATCCATGCCTCGTAGCGTTCGTTCAATCGGCTTAGGTAGTCAATTGAAATAGAGTTTTCATATTCGCGACCTCTTTTATGAATTTGTTTTACCAGATTGGGTATAGAGCTACGCAAGTATATAAGAAGGTCTGGCGGTTGCACCAAGCTTTCCATAAGGTCGAATAAGCTAGAGTAATTCTGAAAATCACGATTAGTCATTAAACCCATCGCATGAAGGTTGGGCGCAAAAATATGCGCATCCTCATAAATGGTTCTATCTTGTATAATTTCTTTACCGCTTTCCTTGATCTGAAGAATTTGACGATACCTACTATTTAAAAAGTAAATCTGTAGGTTAAAACTCCAACGTTCCATCTGATTGTAAAAATCATCTAAATACGGGTTCTCCACTACATCTTCATAATGAGCTTCCCATTTATAATGTTTAGCAAGTAATCTAGTTAGGGTTGTTTTTCCTGCACCGATATTTCCGGCAACTGCTATGTGCATAGAATTATTTTGATTAATGGTTGTGTTGTTAATCTCATAAAATTTCGATGGTACAAGATACAAGATAACAACAGGAAGTAAAAACATATTTGTTGTATGGCATAAAAATAATTACCGAAGTCGATTCATTTATCAAGTTCGATTAAATTAAATATTCGTTTAGATGCCAGTTTTAAAAGAATGTAATAACTCTGGTGCATTATGAATACTATAATTATGCTGATAATTCAGATACGAGAATTATCGATTCATTTAATTGAGTCAATAAATAACATCATATTAAGAATTGAACAGAACATTTTTTCTATTTTTGCATCTGAATTAAAAAAGTGAGGAGGGATTTGACTGATTGCAACCTCTGTTTTAGCCTTAGGGTATAAAGCGAAAAAAATGCTAAAGCAGTTGATGTTGATACTATATCACATCACACTTCTTTTCGGCATTCATTCAAATCCTTTAAAAAAAAAGATTGTTATGCCATATTTATTTACATCAGAATCTGTTAGCGAAGGACATCCGGATAAAGTTGCGGATCAAATCAGTGACGCATTATTAGATAATTTTCTTGCCTTTGATCCAGAAAGTAAAGTTGCTTGTGAAACTTTAGTAACTACTGGTCAAGTTGTATTAGCGGGAGAAGTTAAAAGTGATACCTATTTAGATGTACAGAACATTGCCCGTGAAGTCATCAATAAAATAGGATATACAAAAGGAGAATACCAGTTCAGCGGCGATTCTTGTGGAGTGATTTCGTTGATACACGAGCAGTCTCAAGACATTAACCAGGGTGTAGACCGTGGTTCAAAAGAAGAGCAAGGTGCCGGTGATCAAGGTATGATGTTCGGTTATGCAACTAGCGAGACCGAAAACTACATGCCGTTAGCTTTAGATATTTCTCACAAAATTCTCCATACTTTGGCAGAAATGCGTCGTGAAAATAAAGAGATTACCTATTTAAGACCAGATGCTAAGGCACAGGTTACTATAGAATATTCAGATGCTAATGAGCCGCAGCGTATCGATACTATCGTGGTTTCTACACAGCACGATGCTTTTGATGCAGATGATGAAAAAATGTTGACAAAGATTAAGTCCGACATTATATCCATATTAATACCTAGAGTAAAAGCACAATTACCTGCAGATACTCAGAAATTGTTTGATGATCAGATCAAGTATCATATTAACCCAACAGGTAAGTTTGTAATCGGTGGTCCCCATGGCGATACCGGTTTAACAGGTCGTAAGATTATTGTTGATACGTATGGTGGTAAAGGAGCTCACGGTGGTGGTGCTTTCAGTGGTAAAGATCCAAGCAAGGTAGACCGTAGTGCAGCTTATGCGGCACGTCATGCAGCAAAGAATTTAGTGGCTGCCGGTGTAGCAACTGAGATTTTGGTTCAAGTCAGTTATGCGATTGGTGTTGTAGAGCCAACATCTATTTATGTGGATACTTACGGTACATCTAAAGTAGGGTTGAGCGATGGTGATATTGCCAAGAAAGTAGCGCAGTTATTTGACATGAGACCTTTTGCTATTGAAGAACGTTTAAAATTAAGAAACCCAATTTATTTAGAAACCGCTGCATACGGACACATGGGTAAAACTCCCGTAACAGTTACTAAGGTTTTTGAATCGCCATATAATGGTCGCATCGAAAGGGAAGTCGAATTATTCACTTGGGAAAAATTAGATAAAGTAGCAGAGATAAAGTCAGCGTTTAGTTTGTAACATCATTGCGAGCAAAGCGAAGCGCTATGTTTATAGTAAGTTCGTATTTCTCTGTCATATTAAGTGCAGTCGAAATACATGGCTGTTAGAAAGTTTGTTCAAAGTAGTATAAGTTTTGTTTTTCAAATGATTAGAATATAAATGCCTCGTGAAACACGGGGCATTTTTTTTGCCTCAAAATTACCTCACAAACTAATTAACACCTCTTCACAACAACTTAAGATGGTTTGACCACAAAAACTATTTTGTAGGAAAAAGATTACATATATTTGAAATGTAATAATTAGAGAATCCCAAATCTCGCCACCTACAAAGATGAAATATATACTAGTAGTACAAACAAAAAACGGACAGAAACAAGTTCAAGTTGAAGCCCCAAAAGTCGACTTGATTTCTTTACTGTTTAAAGGTGTTGAATCTTTAAAAAACCTAATAAAATAAAAACTTAACCTACGAATGCCATGTCAAAACCCCAAAGAATTGTGCTAGCCATTTTGGCATGCATAGTATTACAATCTTGCTCAAAAGAAACCGACCTAATTTCTGAGTATGTTGTTTTAGATACTGCCAAAACCGAATATCGTTCGGTGAAAATCAATCCGGATTTTCAAATTAAAAAAAATAAAGAAACAGTTGCATTGACTCCTTTTTCTGATTAAATTCCAGCACACTAAACATTAACTTAATGAAAAAACAATTACTCCAAGAAACTACTGTTCAAGAATACAAAGGAGATTTTTTTTCGGGTATAATTATGCTTGTTAGAAAGTTGTTCATGGTATAATCTTGTTCATAAATGTTTCATAAATGCTATCGTCTGATAGCATTTATGAAACATTTTCCCATTCTAAATAACACTTTTTATTTTTTAAAATATATGGAGTGTGCCTAGTAATCGGTATTGCCTAGTTGATAGACTATGACGTAATTTGGTAAGCTTCAACTTAGGTATTCGATAGGTTAAAGTTTTAATGCGTCTACCTATTCATAAATCTTCAAAAATCGAGTAAACTTTCTTAGCTTTAAGAATTCAAATTCTTAAGACATGCCGAAGATTACCATCAAAAACTTTTTCACCTTTATTTTACTAGCTACAGTGCTTGTTTCTTGTAGAAAAACAGCACCTAAAGTAGCAGGCGCAGAAGTTTCTGACACCTACGTTGCAGACAACTACACTAAAAAGGAAGTCGATATCACCATGCGTGATGGTATTAGACTGCACACTACGGTGTATTCGCCAAAAGACACTTCAAAAGAATATCCGATTATCATGCAACGAACTCCTTATAGTTCTCAACCCTATGGAGCTGATAAATTTAAATCGAAAATTGCACCGAATATTCATATGATGCAAGATGGTTATATTGTGGTGTATCAAGATGTTCGTGGCCGTTGGTTAAGCGAAGGTCATTATGAGAACATGCGCGCTTATAATCCGAACAAAAAAACGGAGAAAGATATTGACGAAAGTTCAGATACCTATGATACGATTGAATGGCTGGTAAACAATGTTGAAAACAATAACGGTAATGTAGGTATTTGGGGGATTTCGTATCCTGGTTACTATTCTACTTACGCGGTGGTAGATGCACACCCAGCATTAAAAGCAGCTTCCCCACAGGCAAGTATTGCCGATTTCTTTTTTGATGATTTTCACCATAACGGAGCCTATTTACTGAGTTATTTTAGAGCAACTTCACTTTTTGGTACTCCGAGACCAGATGGCGATAAACCAATAGATACTGCATGGTACGTTTTACCAGAATTACCGACGGAGGATCAGTACCAATTCTTTTTAGATGAAGGTCCGCTGAAAAACTTAGACCGTTTCTTTGAATATGAAACTACCGATACGCCACGTATGGCAAAAGAAGGGGTAACTGACGATTATTTCTGGAACGAGCTAAAAGAGCATCCTAATTATGATGAAATGTGGCAGAGTAAGGGTTTAATTCAGCATTTAAAAAATGTAAAACCAACAGTAGCAACAATGGTCGTTGCGGGTGAGTTTGATGCCGAAGATTTATACGGACCATTAGAAACTTACAAGAATATTGAAAAGTACAATGCCGATAATTACAACACTTTGGTATTCGGACCATGGGATCACGGCGGATGGGCACGAAGAAAAGGTCAGAGTATTGTGGGTAATTATTACTTCGGTGATAGTATTTCAGAGTTTTTTCAAGAGAATATAGAAACGAAATTCTTTGATCACTTCTTAAAAGGAAACGGAGATAATAATAGCGGATTACCGGAAGCCTACGTTTTCGATTCCGGTAGAAAAGATTGGAAAACTTACGATACTTGGCCACCAGCAGGTGTAGTGAAAAAAGACATGTATTTATCGCCGGATCAAGAACTTACTTTTGAGCCAAAAGCGGTTGAAGAAGTGAAGTTTATTAGTGACATTAAAAAACCAGTCCCGTATTCAGAAGATATTAAAACGGTATTTACCCCAAGAAAATACATGACAGATGATCAGCGTTTTGCGGCTCGCCGTGGTGATGTTTTGGTATTTGAGACCGAGGTTATGGAAGAAGATATGACCTTGGCCGGAGATATTCTAGCGAAGCTAAAAGTAGCCACTACAGGTACAGCCGCAGATTGGATCGTAAAAATCATTGACGTACACCCAGCAGATGAACCTGCTTATGAAGACATGCAAGACCACTTAAAAATGAGTAACTATCATTTAATGGTACGTAGCGAAGTATTGCGTGGGCGTTTTAGAAATAGTTTTGCCAACCCAGAACCGTTTGTGCCAAATGAAAAAACAGATGTAACCATTAAGTTGCAAGATGTATTCCATACTATTAAGAAAGGGCACAAATTACAGGTGCAAGTACAGAGCACGTGGTTTCCGTTAATAGATTTAAATCCTCAGACTTATGTAGATAATATCTTCGAGGCAGATGAATCTGATTTTAAAACTCAAACACATACAGTGTTTACAGATTCTAGAATTGAGTTTTCGGTCTTGAAGTAAATAAATGAAAATTGATGTTATTTATCTTAATTTTAAAATGCAGCTATCAAAAAAAATATAAAAGCAATTTTAACTCTTTTAATTACCATGGTTTGGTTCTTAAATGGGTTGGTATTCAAAGTGTTGAATCTAGTTCCTAGACATCAGGAAATTGTTGCAAGAATTCTTGGTGATGAGTATGCTAGAAAAATAACAGTTTTGATTGGTATTTCAGAAATTATGATGGCTGTTTGGGTTTTGTCGAAATACAAATCTAAGTTCAATGCGATTGCACAAATGGTTATTGTTTTAACAATGAATCTATTAGAGTATTATATAGCGCCAGATTTATTGTTGTGGGGAAAAATGAATATTGTATTTGCTTTGTTCTTTGTTGCGTTAGTATATTATAGTGAATTCATCCTAAAAGAACACTCATAGATAGAAGTTTCAATATGAAGTTTTTAAAAAATCATCCTTTTGCGGTAGAAGCCTATTTTGAAAGTTCGGTTGTGTTGACTTTTGCAGTGCCAAAGGAAGAACTAATTGAATATATACCAAACTGTTTAGAATTAGATACGTTTCAGGATGAATGGGCATTTATAGCTGTTGCTATGGTGAAAACAAAGAATCTTCGTCCAAAAGGTTTTCCAAAGATGTTGGGAAATGATTTTTTCCTTTTAGGGTATAGAATTTTTGTGCGGTATAGAAATAAAGAAGGTAAAAGTTTACGAGGTCTTTATATAATTAAATCGGAAACAGATAAAATAAAAATGGAATTGTTGGGTAATGTTTTTACTCATTACAAATATTCTAAAACAGATATCAACGATTTTAAAAAGGATAATTTTCGAGTAATAAAATCAGATAAATCAGATTTTGAGGTGGTTATTTCAGATTCAAATGAAAGCAATGAAATACCTGGCGATTCACCTTTTGAAAATTGGAAAGATGCTCGAAAATTTGCTGGTCCATTACCGCATACCTTCACATATGATAGTATTGATAATTCAGTATTAATAATTCAAGGGATACGTCAAAATTGGACTCCAAAACCAATTACAGTTGAAAATTATCATTTTGGTTTTCTAAATAATTTCAACTTTAAGAAGGTAATATTGGCCAGTGCTTTTGAAATAACAGATGTCCCGTATTATTGGAAAAAAGGTAAGATTGAAAAATGGGATTAGAAAGAAAGCCTTTTCAAGGCGTATTCAATATTATTCGTTTCAATTGGCATTTTTACGTCATTGCAGGTGCCGTATTAATTGTCTTGTTTGTCATAAATTCTTTTGTGCCAGTTTTTCTCCAATCAATTATAATATGGTTGGGTTTTCTAATTCTAATATCTATTACAGTTTCGGTATTAACTTCATTTTATGTGTATGACTATTCAGATTTATACAAACTTTATTGGTTGTCAGATTTAAATGATAAAAAAGTATTAAATATAAATGCAGGCTTTGATGAGACAAGTGCAATTATAAAGCGAATTTTTCCTAAGTCAGATTTGACTATTTGCGATTTTTATAATCCAGATAAACATACTGAAATATCAATTGAAAGAGCAAGAAAAGCTTATCCGTACTATGAGAATACAATAAGCGTTGATTCTAGTATGTTGCCTTTTGAAAATGCTACATTCTCTCGCGTGATTACAATTCTTTCTGCCCATGAAATTAGAAAAAAAGATGAGCGTATTCTTTTTTTTAAGGAGTTAAATAGAATTACAGAATTAAATGGACATATTTATGTTACTGAGCATTTAAGAGATTTAAATAATTTTGTGGCTTATAATATTGGCTTTTTACATTTTTACTCTAAAATCAATTGGCTGAAAGTTTTTGAGAAATCAGATTTATATCTAGTAAGGGAGATTAAGACAACTCCTTTTATTTCAACCTTTGTTTTAAAGAAAAATGGAAATACATATTAATATTATTGGGGCTATTCTAATTATTTTAGCTTTTGCTCATATCATCTTTCCCGTTTATTTTAATTGGAAAAATGAGTTACAAAAGCTTAGTCTTGTTAATGGACAAATGATGAAAGTGCATACCATTTTTATCGCTTTGACAGTATTGTTAATGGGGCTGTTATGTTTGACTTCTTCAAATGATTTGATAGAGACTAATTTAGGTAAAACCGTGTCTCTGGGCTTGGCTTTTTTTTGGACAATAAGATTATTGATTCAATTCTTCGGATATTCTTCTTTATTATGGAAAGGTAAAAAGTTTGAAACCATGGTTCATATCACTTTTTCAATACTATGGATTTATATAAGTGGCGTCTTCTGGCTGAATTATTTCCAGTAAATTAAATAGTCCATTTAGTTATTTTGATCGGGATAAATCAGTGAAATATCCCTATTTTTAAAATTCATCAAACAACCACCAAAATGAAAAATCTAATCTTAACCATTGCAGGTATACTATTCCTGTTGCCAGTTACTTCTGAGGCGCAAAAAAGCAATGCTAAAAAGCCCAATATCATTTTTATCATGTCAGATGATCATGCGTACCAAGCAATTAGTGCGTATGATGATAAATTGCTGCAAACACCTAATATTGATCGTCTAGCAAAAGAAGGTATGCTATTTACCAATGCCAGCGTTACCAACTCTATTTGTGCACCTTCGCGCGCAACAATATTAACAGGTAAGCACACACATATCAATGGGAAAGTGGATAATTACTTCCCGTTTGATACTACGCAAACGACCTTTCCGCAAATCTTTAAAAAGAACGGTTATAAAACGGCGATGTTCGGCAAGCTTCATTTTGGTAACAACCCGAAAGGGGTAGATGAGTTTATGATACTGCCAGGTCAAGGGCACTATATTAATCCCGATTTTATTGTAACCAATGGCGATACTATTACCAAGCAAGGGTATGTCACCGATATTATTACAGATGTGTCTTTAGATTGGTTAAAGAAAGAAGCGTCTGACGACGAGCCTTTTATGATGATGTATTTGCATAAAGCACCCCACAGACCGTGGTGGCCAAGACCAGATAAATTTAAGGAGTTCACCAAAAAAACATTTCCAGAACCAGAAACACTTTTTGATGATTATAGCAATAGAGGTTCTGCTGCAAAAACGGCAGAAATGAATTTATTGACGCACATGATGTATAGTCATGATAGCAAAATACGACCCGAGACTTTAGCTAAAATGGAAGGCAAGGTTTTTCCTGTAGTTGAAGAATATCCGAATAGTTTTTATGGTCCGTATAACCGTGCTACGGCTGAGCAAAAAGCAATGTATGATCCAGTTTTAGATTCTATCAATGATTTTTTCTACGAGAATTGGCCAAAGATGACCGATACTGAGAAAATGAAATGGAAGTACCAACGATACATGCAAGATTACTTGGGTAGTATTTCTTCGGTAGATGATAACGTAGGTCGCTTGTTAGATTATTTAGATGAGTCTGGATTAGCTGAGAATACTATTGTCATTTACACATCTGACCAAGGGTTTTACTTGGGTGAACACGGTTGGTTCGATAAGCGATTTATATATGACGAATCTTTTAAGACTCCGTTATTGGTTCGCTGGCCAAATGTAATAAAACCAGGTTCTGTAGAAAATGAAATGGTACAGAATTTAGATTTTGCACAAACCATGTTAGAAGCAGTAGGCATCGCTCCGCCAAGTGATATGCAAGGGGAGAGTTTGATTCCGTTATTGAAAGGCGAAAAAGACAAATGGACACGAGATGCTGTGTATTATCAATACTACGAATACCCATCGGTACACATGGTAAAGCGCCATTACGGAATTGTAAATAAGGAGTTTAAACTAGTTCATTTCTATTATGATGTAGATGAATGGGAATTGTATGATAGGTTGAATGATCCTAAGGAAATGAACAATGTATATTACGACCCAGCTTACGCAGCTACAGTTAAAAAGTTGACAGCAGATTTAGTCGAAATGAGAAAGTACTACAAAGATTCTCCAGAGCAAGATCAGAAGTATATTGATAAGTACAAGAGCGCTGGAATGATTAAATAGTTGTTGATTTTCGTTATTAGTTGAGCGTTGTCGGTTGATGGTAGGAATGTCAGTTCGAGTGCTTTCAATCTAATTTTTCAATTAGATTGAAAGCACTCGAGAACCTTTAGGGTAAGCATAATTGTAAATGATTTTCGTTCAAAAAATAACTTATAGCAAGTAAGCTTCTCTAAACAATTTTTACTCCCGAAAAGGTCGTGAAAATCACTCGAAGTGACATTCGTAGTAGAATCCATAAAGGGGTTAATATTTAAATTAACGTATTATCAGTTCTAGTGTAGTGCAACGGATACCCAAAAACGTATCGAAAACCTTGTAGTTGAAGAGGTTTCTAATTCCCTTAAAACCCACAGAAAAATAACAACATCAACTAGAATTATATATTTTTCATAAAATACTAGGTTTTTAAAATCTTCTGACCTTATATTTGCTAATTCAAAGTTCAAACACTTATTGAATAGTTATCAAGAAAGGTGGAGGGATTAGACCCTTTGAAACCTTAGCAACCCTTTGTTCGCACAAAGAAGGTGCTACATTCTACCCTTAGGGGATGGATAACAGTAATCGAATTTTCTTCGATATTACTTTCTTATAACTTTTTGATTTTACCTACCCGCAATTTTTGTAGGTCGAGGTTGAGCTTTTTAATTATTTAAACAATTTTTAAAAACAACAAAATCATGAGTAACTACAAATTAGCAACAAACGCATTACACGCAGGTCACGACACAACTACCAATGGTGGTACAAGAGCAGTGCCTATTTATCAGACATCATCGTATGTGTTTAAAGATACAGACCATGCGGCAAACTTATTTTCTTTAAAAGAACTAGGTTTTATATACACTCGTTTAAACAACCCGACGAATCAAATCTTACAAGATAGATTAGCTGCTGTAGAAGGTGGTATTGGTGCGGTAGTATTCGCATCGGGTACAGCTGCAATTTCTACAGGATTATTGACTTTATTAAAAGCAGGTGATCACATTGTAGCATCGAGCAGTTTATATGGTGGTACTTTTAACTTATTGAACGTGACCTTACCAAGATTCGGAATCACAACAACATTCGTTGATGCATCAGATCCTGAAAATTTCGGAAAAGCGGTACAAGATAATACCAGAGCATTTTTTGTGGAGTCTTTAGGGAATCCGAAGTTAGATGTGTTGGATTTGAAAGCAATTTCAAAAGAATCTAAAGCAGCGGGTGTACCTTTTATTGTAGATAATACAGTGGCTACTCCGTCATTATTAAATCCTATTGAACACGGGGCAAACTTGGTAATTCATTCACTGACAAAATATATTGGCGGACAAGGAACTTCGTTAGGTGGAGCAATTATCGATGCCGGTACGTTCGATTGGACTAACGGAAAATTCCCTGAATTCACAGAGCCATCTGCCGGTTACCACGGTTTGGTTTATAGCGAAGCATTAGGTGCGGCAGCATTTACCTTCAAATTAATATTAGAAGGCTTACGTGATTTCGGTGGCGCATTGAGTCCGTTTAACGCATTCCAAATAATTCAAGGTTTAGAGACATTACCGGTACGTATTAAGCAACACAGTGCAAATGCATTAGAATTGGCTACGTGGTTAGAGGGTAAAAAAGAAGTAGAATGGGTGAATTACCCGGGACTTAAAAGCAATAAATACAATGCGTTGGCAAAAGAATACTTGCCAAAAGGGCAAAGCGGAATTGTTACCTTTGGCTTAAAAGGTGGGTTCGAAGCTGCTAAAAAAGTTACCGATGCTACTAAAATATTTTCATTGCTAGCAAATATTGGTGATACGAAATCATTGATTATTCACCCAGCAAGTACAACACATCAACAATTGACAGCAGAGCAGCAAGATAGTGCAGGTGTAGGTCAAGATTTAATTCGTTTATCTGTTGGACTAGAAGATATTGAAGATTTAAAAGCCGATTTAGAGCAGGCATTTGCCAGTCTTTAATTTTGGTGACTGAACGCAGACGAAATAATAGTTCTCTTCGGCTTCGATAAGAGTCCGAAATTTATAATTTTTATATAAGGTGGCTGAGCGTAGTCGAAGCCAAGCCATAAATTGATTTTGAAATAGATGCTACATCAATTACAGATTAAAAAATACAAGACCTTAAGCGGGATTTCTCAAGACATTCAATTGTCTTATCAGGTATTCGGCAAAGAGTTGCATACGGCACCGATAATTTTGGTGAACCACGCTTTAACAGGTAACTCAAATGTTACTGGCGAAGATGGTTGGTGGTCTGCACTTATTGGTGACGAAAAATGTATTGATACCCAGAAATATACCATTTTGGCATTCAATATACCCGGTAACGGTCATGATAAATTCGTGATTGAAAACTACAAAGATTTTGTAGCAGGCGATGTGGCTAGAATGTTTTTATTGGGCTTGCAGCAGTTAAAAATAGACCGATTGTTTGCTTTAATAGGAGGTTCTTTAGGTGGTGGTATAGCATGGGAAATGGCAGCACTACACCCAACATTGGCCGAGCATTTAATACCTGTGGCATCTGATTGGAAATCGACCGATTGGCTTATTGCCAACTGTCAAATTCAAGAGCAGTTTTTAGTAAATTCCAAGCAGCCTGTACATGATGCACGTATGCATGCAATGTTATGTTATAGAACTCCCGCTTCTTTCAAAGAGCGCTTCAAAAGAAGTACGAATGAAGAGTTGAAGGTCTTTAATGTAGAAAGTTGGTTGATGCATCATGGCGATAAGTTGCAAGAACGGTTTCAATTATCTGCCTATAAATTGATGAATCAGTTATTGAAGACAATTGATGTCACTAGAGGTGGAGAAGAGAATTTTACCAAATTACAGAATAGCAATACCAATATTCATATTATAGGTGTCGATTCTGATATGTTCTTTACTGCACAAGAAAATAAAGATACGTTCAAGCAATTGGCGCAAGCGAAGAGCAATGTAACCTATGGCGAAGTACAGTCGCTTCATGGTCATGATGCTTTTTTGATCGAGTTCGATCAGATGGAGAAATTATTGTCGGGTATTTTTAATACCAACGGCAATATCAAGAAAATAAAGATTCTGAAGTTTGGAGGTAAGTCCCTAAGCAACGGAGAAGGATTAGAACGTGTCTTAGAGATTGTTGCCAATAAGGTGAAAAATGATGAAAATATAGCCATCGTTTTATCCGCAAGAGAAAAAGCGACGGATCAGTTAGAAGATATGCTAGAGAAAGCTGCAAGGGGAAAAGATTATAAGTCGGACTTTGAGGCCTTAGAAAAATATCAAAAACATACGTATAAGAATGTCAATTTATCGGCAGAGTTTAAAGGCTTGGCGAAGTTATACGAAGGTGTTTCTTTGTTGGGCGATTATAGTGCCAAAATCAAAGATGAGGTACTGGCTTACGGAGAATTGATTTCTGCAAAACTGGTAACTAAATTATTGATAGGAAAGGGTGTCAATGCCCAATTAGTGGATACTCGCGAAGTGATAAAAACTGATAATACATTTGGTGATGCCAAGGTATTGGAGGCAGAATCAAAAGAGCAGGTATTACTGAAGTTTGCTAATATACCGAAAGATACCGTAGCTGTGGTTACGGGTTTTATCTCGTCTACGTTAGATGGAGAAACAACCACTTTAGGTAGAAACGGAAGTAATTATTCCGCAGCACTATTGGCTAATTTTTTAGATGCTGAAGAATTACAGAACTACACACATGTTGACGGAATATACACTGCAAACCCAGATTATGTTCCAGAGGCTAAAAAGTTAGCGAACCTGTCTTATGAAGAGGCAAATGAATTAGCGAATTTCGGCGCAACTATTTTGCATGCAAAAACGATAATTCCGTTGATTGAAAAGAATATTCCATTGCGTATTTTGAATACGTATAATGATGATAATGAAGGAACATTGATCAGTGCAAAATCTAGTAAAGAAGGTATAAAGTCACTTTCTGTAATCGAAGATGTAGCGATGATCAATATTGAAGGTCGCGGCTTATTGGGTAAAGTAGGTGTAGATGCTCGAATATTTAAGGCGTTAGAAGCAAGTAATATTAGTGTAAGTATAATTTCTCAAGGTTCTTCAGAAAGGGGAATCGGTCTTGTGGTGAAGAAAGATAAGGCTAAGAGAGCAAGATTGGCTTTAGAGAATGAATTCAGTAATGATTTTGAATCTAAAGATGTGAATATGATTACGGTGATAGATGATGTTTCGATCATATCTATTGTAGGTCAAGACCTGAGTACGTTCCATAATCCCTTTAACGCATTAATTAAGAATCAGATAGTGCCATTATTATTCAATAATACGGTATCGGGTAAGAATGTGAGTTTGGTGGTGAAGAAATCTGATTTACACAAGGCGGTAAACGTCATGCACGGTCAAGTATTTGGTATCAGTAAAAGGATAAATATTCTGATTTTCGGACATGGAAATGTCGGAGGAACGCTGATTGACCAAATTCTGAAATCTGCCAAAACGATTAAGGATCGTAAAAAGTTAGATTTAAGGGTGTTTGGAATCGCGAATTCCAAGAAGATTTTGTTGAATGAAAAGGGAATTACCAAAAGCTGGAAAACGAATCTAAAGCAAAAAGGAAAATCATATCAAGTTAATGATGTGTTTGAATTTGCAAAACGCCATCATTTAGAGAACCTGATTGTTATTGATAATACGGCAAGTAAAGATTTTGTGGCGAACTATTTCGAATTCGTAGATCACGGCTTTGACATTGTGTCTTCAAATAAAATAGCCAATACCTTACGATACGATTTTTATCAGCTATTGCGAGATGAGTTGCAGAAGAATCAAAAGCAATACCTATATGAAACCAATGTAGGTGCAGGTTTGCCACTAATTGATACTATTAAGTTATTGCATTTATCCGGAGAAAATATTACTAGAATAAAAGGAGTGTTCTCAGGGTCATTGAGTTATATATTTAATACTTTTTCAGAAAGCAATCTACCATTCTCATCTATTTTAAAAGATGCAATGCAACAAGGATTTACAGAGCCAGATCCACGTGAAGATTTATCTGGGAACGATGTCGGGCGAAAGTTATTGATTTTAGCACGTGAACTAGATTTGCATAATGAGTTTGCCGATATACATATTGATAATCTTATTCCGAAGAAATTACAAGATGGCGAGGTAGATTTCTTTTTAGAGAATTTAGATATATTAGATGCCAAATTCAATGAAATTAAAAAGAATCAGAAGCCAAATCATGTATTACGATATGTAGGTGATTTACACGGAAACCTTCAAAAAGAAAAAGGAGTATTAGATGTGAAGCTGATATCCGTACCAAAAGAAAGTGCTTTAGGGCAGGTAAAAGGATCAGATTCTATCATAGAAATATACACCGAATCTTACGGAGAAAATCCGTTAGTAATTCAAGGAGCAGGGGCAGGAGCAGCTGTTACGGCAAGAGGCGTATTTGGAGATATATTGAGAATTGCGGAGAAAGGCTAGTGAAAAGTACAAAGTACAAGAAAGCAGAAATGCGAATAAAGAAGAAATAGTACAATGAAAAAGAACAACAATAAATTTGAAACGAACGCCATACGTACGCAACTAAAACGGACAGAGAACTTAGAACATTCTGTACCGTTGTATTTGACATCTAGTTTTGTATTTGAAGATGCAGAAGATATGCGTGCATCGTTTGCAGAGGAGAAAGAACGTAATATATATTCTAGATATTCGAACCCGAATTCAACTGAATTTATAGATAAAGTATGCCAGATGGAAGGCGCGGAGAGTGGCTTTGCATTTGCATCGGGTATGGCGGCAGTGTTTTCGACATTAGCGGCATTATTAGATAGTGGTGATCATGTACTTTCGGCAAGAAGCATATTTGGTTCAACGCATTCGTTGTTTACGAATTTCTTCCCGAAATGGAATATTGACCATAGCTATTTCAAGATAGATGCATTAGAAGAAATAGAAAGTTTAATCACTCCGAAAACAAAAATCATTTATGCAGAGACTCCGACGAATCCTGGTGTTGATGTTTTAGATTTAGAGGAGCTGGGTAAGATTGCGAAAAAGAATAATTTAATTCTGGTCATCGATAATTGTTTTGCATCACCATATTTACAGCAACCAATAAAATTCGGTGCAGATTTGGTCATCCATTCAGGTACAAAGCTGATGGATGGTCAAGGTAGAGTATTGGCAGGTATTACGGTAGGTAGTGCAGAATTGATGGACAAAGTATATCGTTTTTCTCGAATTACTGGTCCCGCTTTATCTCCATTTAATGCTTGGGTACTTTCTAAAAGCTTAGAGACGTTGGCCATACGAGTAGATAGACATTGTGAAAATGCGTTGAAACTGGCGGAGTATCTAGAAGCTCATGAAAATATAAATTGGGTAAAATATCCGTTCTTAAAATCACATCCGAAATACGAGATAGCCATTAAGCAAATGAAAGCGGGTGGTTGTGTAGTAGCTTTTGAAGTAAAAGGAGGACTGGACGCAGGTAGGGAGTTTTTTGATTCTATTAAACTGTTGTCCCTTTCTGCCAATTTAGGAGATTCAAGAACAATAGTAACGCACCCGGCATCAACTACGCATAGTAAATTAAGTGTTGAAGAACGCGCAGCTGTTGGCATCTCTGACGGAATGGTACGAATATCGGTAGGTTTAGAGCATATCGATGATATCATTGCAGATATTGCTCAGGCACTGGGATAGTATAAGGACAGACTGTTTTGGTAGGTATTGATAAACATAACAAAAGCCCTTTCTGCAGAGAAAGGGCTTTTTCATTTATAATTTTATGTTTTAAAAAAAATTGACCACTCCGGTATCCATGTCATAAACGGCACCTCTAATATCTATTTCGCCTTTGTTCATCATTTCGTTAAGTATTGGGCTGTCCGTTTTTATTTTATCGATAGCTACTCGAACATTATTTTCACTTACCTCATGTACAAGCAATCTGTTTTTGGACGATCTAGGACCTTCAGATATAGTTGACATTTTTACGGCTGGTTCTATGTTTTTCAACATTTTGGTAATATGACCTAACTCTGCGCCATCTATAGCAGCATGAATTGCTCCACAATTTTCATGACCTAAAACGAGTATTAGTTTTGCACCCGCCACTTTGGTTGCAAATTCCATACTACCAAGAATATCATCGTTAATAAAATTTCCTGCAACACGAGCAACGAAAATATCACCAATTCCTTTGTCAAAAACATCTTCTACAGGTACTCTACTGTCAACACATGAAAGAACGATTGCTTTTGGATATTGAGATTCTGCACTTTCTCTAATTTGCATAGAATGGTCTCTAGCTGTGAGGTCGCTCATTACAAACCTTTCGTTTCCTGCTGATAAACTATTAAATACATCTAAAGGTGTTAATGCCGCTTGTTCCTCTGCAGAAAGTACAGATTCTACCAGGATTTTACTTTTGTCAATCTCAATTGTTTCGTTTTCAGATTGTTGCGAGGTCATGGTAGTTGAAAATGCAAGTAAGCTAACCAGTATTACTAAATTTTGTCTCATAATCATTGTTATTTAATTCTTTGCAAATGTAAATAGCAAAACTAAAAATGAAACTATTACTATTCATAAATAATAGTTAAAGTATTAAATATTGATAGTAATACTATCAGTTTAATTAATTGAATATTTATTAGTTAGATTTGAACTTCTGATAGAAACAAAAAATGCCCGGTATATACCGGGCATTTTAATATGTATAAACACTATTTTTATTTACTTAACGTCATTGTATAAGTAGCACTAACAGTAGTAATACCTCCAAAAACTTCAACAGTATCATTTAAATCGTATTTAAGATCCATTTTAGAATCTGTTAGCTCAGTAATGGTCAATCCGATTTCTTCTCCGTCAGCAGAAACAAAATATAAAGTGCTGCCATCTAATCTCCACTTGTCAGACTGAAAAAAATCATCCCCTTCTATTTCTTCAGATTGAGACTCGCCCATAAAGGTTGTAGTTAATATAGTCGTATATGAACCTTCGCTAGTAACATTCTGCGGGTCTTCAGAAAAAGTGACTACGGTGTCAAAATCTTTTCCAACAGAAGAGAAAGTGGTTTCTATAGAATTTCCGTCAAAATCGGTATTCGATTTTCCGTCTTTAGTTTGAAGCGCGGTTAAATTCCATGTGCCTATGATTTCATTTTCGTTAGCATTTGAAACTGCATCTTCGTCATTTGAACAAGATGTAAAGACTAAACTAAATACTGTGATAAGCGATAAAAAAAATACTTTTTTCATAAATAGGTAGAATTGATTTGGATGCCTATAACGTAAAAAAGACTTGTTCAAGTATTTAATACATATTTTATTATTTGGCTATCTTAGCGTTATGCTCTCGAAAAAGACAAAATATGGGTTAAAGGCACTGGCGTTTTTAGCGACACAACCCGATAAAAAACCTGTTCAAATTTCAGAAATTGCTGAGAAAGAGAACATCTCCCAGAAATTCTTGGAGAGTATATTATTGAGTTTAAGAAAAACAGGATTCTTAGGTTCAAAAAAAGGCAAAGGAGGTGGTTATTATTTATTAAGATCCCCAGAAGAAATATCAATGACCGATGTAATGCGAGTGCTAGAAGGACCAATTGCCATGGTACCTTGTGTAAGTCTAAACTTTTATGAAACGTGCGATGACTGTCCCGATGAGCATACCTGTTCTGTTCATAAATTAATGCTTCAAGTACGTGATAGTGCTTTAGATGTGTATAGAAATAATACATTGAAGGACATCATTTCGTAAAATCTTCATTGTTAATTTTTTTTTTGCTCAAAAAACTTGGGCTCACGACAATATATTTATTTGACTTTAAGAATGATTAAATTATTCTATAGTCCATTCGTGCGCAGTCAAGAACTATTCACCTGTAAAAAATAGGTTTTTGATAGTGAGTTTTTTCATAAAAAACGATATGTTTAATCCAGGTATTAAAGCATTAATTCTATCATAAACTTAAGAACCAATTCATTCTCTTCGTTTTATTTGTAAACAATAATTCATTGCGAATTATTAATTTTTCACCCCCTTTTGTTAATAATCTACTAAATCTATAGGGTAATGGAAATTTATTTTGATTTTACCCGACTACTTTCAAAATATATACTATTTTTGAAAACTCTATTAAATTAGTAGGGTAATAAAAATTAAGTAAAAGATGATTGCAGATCAACTTATTTTAAATAAAAAAGAGTCTAAAACTACCTATAAAGAAGATAAAACTTCAGAGAAACCTATGCGTAGTATCGCTAAGGCTTTTAGTTGGAGAGTTATTGGTACGTTAGATACTTTAGTTATTTCATACTTACTTACAGGTAAAATATCACTTGCTGCCTCAATTGCGTCTATAGATTTTGTAACGAAAATGGTGTTGTACTTTTTTCACGAAAGAATTTGGAATCTAGTAAAGTGGGGTAAATAATAAAGAAAAGGATAATGGCATTAACAGAAGCACAAGTTCAGAAGTTAAACATACAATTTAAAGGTATACCGCCAGAAGAAATTATTTCTTGGGCCGTAAAACATGCAGAAACACCTGTAGTAACTACAAACTTTAGACCATATGAAGTAGCTATTTTACATGCGGTGTCCGGTGTAAGAAAAGATATTCCTGTGGTTTGGTGCGATACGGGTTATAACACACCGAAAACATATAAACATGCAGATGAGATAATCAGTAAGTTGAATTTGAACGTAAAGTTATATGTGCCAAGACAAACTACTGCACATAGAGATGCTGTTATGGGTATTCCGCAAATCGATGACCCAAGGCATGCAGAGTTTACTGAGCAAGTAAAGTTAGAGCCTTTTAAAAGAGCAATGGCAGAATTTAAGCCAGATGTTTGGTTTACAAATTTAAGAAAAGGGCAGACTGCACACCGCGATAGTCTAGATATTTTAAGTCTAAGCAAAGACGGCGTGTTAAAGGTGAGTCCGTTTTACCACTGGAACGATACGCAGCTAGATACCTATTTAAAGAAATATAATCTACCTAATGAGCATAACTATTTTGATCCAACGAAAGTTTTGGAAAATAGAGAATGCGGGTTACATAGTTAAATCTAGGTAGTAGAAAAGAATAAAGATAATTTATCTAAAAAATTATAATGAGTAATACAAGCACCGAATTGGAAGTAACACCATCCCTAGAACTTTTAAAAGATACCTCTAATATAAATGCTCTTGAGAATGAAGCAATTTATATCATTAGAGAAGTAGCGGCTCAGTTCGAGAAGCCTGTTCTTTTGTTTTCAGGAGGAAAAGATTCAATTACATTGGTTCGTTTGGCGCAAAAAGCATTTTGGCCATCAAAAATACCTTTCCCATTAATGCATATTGATACGGGACATAACTTTCCTGAGACTATTGAATTTAGAGATAGATTGGTAGAAGAATTAGGTTTAGAGTTAATTGTACGCAATGTGCAAGATTCCATCGATCAAGGTAAAGTAAAAGAAGAGTCAGGTAGATATTCTAGTAGAAACAGCCTGCAGACAACTACGTTGTTAGATGCAATTGAGGAATTTAAATTCGATGCCTGTATTGGGGGTGCTCGTAGAGATGAAGAAAAGGCACGTGCTAAAGAACGTATTTTCTCTGTAAGAGATGATTTTGGTCAATGGGATGAACGTAACCAACGTCCGGAGTTATTTGATATGTTGAACGGGCAAATTGAATTGGGTCAAAACGTAAGAGTTTTCCCAATATCTAACTGGACAGAATTAGATGTTTGGTCTTATATCAAAGAAGAGCAAATTGAAATTCCATCAATCTACTTTGCACACAAGCGTAAAACATTTTTAAGAGATGGTATGATCTGGTCTGCGGAAGATGGTATTGTATTTAGAGAAGAAGATGAGGTTGTAGAAGAACGTTTAATTCGTTTCCGTACGGTAGGTGATATGTCATGTACTGCCGCAGTACTTTCAGATGCCGAAACTATAGATAAAGTAGTAGAGGAAATTAGAGATTCTTCTATTTCAGAACGAGGCGCACGTATAGATGACAAGCGTTCTGAGGCAGCAATGGAGAAGAGAAAACAACAAGGATACTTTTAAAAGAGGCAGTATTCAGTAACAGTAAGCAGTTTTATAATAATTGCAACTGCAAACTGTAACTGCCAACCGAAAACTAAACAAAAATGGAAGTACTAAAAATAGCAACAGCAGGTAGTGTAGATGACGGTAAAAGTACCTTAATCGGTAGAATACTGTATGATACAAAATCATTGACCAGCGATAAGTTAGAGGCAATTGAAAAAACCAGTAAGCAAAAGGGATATGATTATTTAGATTTCTCTTTGGCAACAGATGGTTTGGTAGCGGAACGTGAGCAAGGAATCACTATAGATGTTGCCCATATTTATTTCTCTACGGCAAAGAAAAGTTACATTATTGCAGATACCCCTGGGCATGTAGAATATACACGTAACATGGTTACGGGTGCCTCTACTTCACAGGCGGCGATTATATTGATCGATGCTAGAAAAGGTGTAATTGAACAAACAAACAGACACTTTTTTATTAATAATTTACTACGCATAAAAGATGTGGTAGTTGCAATTAATAAGATGGATTTGGTTGATTATTCTGAGGAAACGTATAACGCTATTAAAGCCGATTTTCAAGAATTGATGGCAAAACGCGATTACCAAGACCAGAAAATCACCTTTATTCCAGTAAGTGCATTGAAAGGAGATAACGTAGTAAATAAAACGGACAAGACACCTTGGTATACAGGTCCTACTTTGTTAGAACATTTTGAAGCCTTAGATAGAAAAGATATTTTTAATGTAGGAACACCACGTTTTCCGGTGCAATATGTTATTCGCCCTAAGACAGATGAGCATCATGATTTTAGAGGATTTGCAGGTAAGGTATATGGTGGCGAGTTAAGTGTAGGTGATGAGGTAGTTGCACTTCCATCGCAAACACGTTCTAAGATAAAGGACATTTATTTTCACGATAAAAAATACAAAACAGCTTCTAGACGTTCATCGGTAACAATCACATTAGATGATGAAATTAATTTAAGCCGTGGAGACATGTTAGTGAAAGCTAATGATTTACCTATAGTAGATAAGCAATTTACAGCTACTGTTTCTTGGATGGATTCATTGCCTCTAGCTACAGGAAATAAATATATAGTACAACACGGTGTCAACAAGGTATTGGCAAAAGTGGAACAGGTACATCATAAAATCGCTCCAGATTATTCGGGTATCGATACAGAAGCAGATTCTTTGGGTATGAATGATATTGCTCAAGTTAGCTTCCGTTTAAATAAACCAATCTTCTATGATCAATTTAAGAATCACAGAACTAACGGTTCGTTTATTTTAATAGACACCAAATCTAATAGTACCGTAGGAGCGGGATTCATTAGTTAAATATAAAAGGTCAATTGTAATATTGACTGTTTTTAATAAGTCTATAAAATCTATAGGCAAAATATAGTAATAATTTATCTCAGTACTTGGTACTGAATACTTAATACCGAACGATGCAGAGTTTTAGAACAGAAATAGAGAATCAAGTAGTTGCGAAGGATATTTTAGAATTGGAACGCAAGATTCATGAGTTCCATGGCGGCAAATTAGATGAGGAGAAATTTAGAAGCCTACGTTTGGCTCGTGGAGTATATGGTCAGCGTCAAGAAGGGGTTCAAATGATTCGTATAAAATTACCATACGGTAAGGTAACTTCTAAGCAATTGCTTCGTATTTGTGATGTATCAGACGAGTATTCTACAGGTAGGTTACACATTACTACGCGTCAAGATATACAGATTCACTATGTAGATTTGAACAGGACTCCAGAGTTGTGGTCAGAATTGGAAAAGGATGATATTACATTAAGAGAAGCATGTGGTAATACGGTACGTAATGTAACGGCTAGTGAAACTGCAGGTATAGATGTAGATGAACCTTTCGATGTTTCGCCTTATGCACATGCATTATTTCAGTATTTCCTTCGAAACCCTGTAAGTCAAGAAATGGGACGTAAGTTCAAGGTTTCCTTCTCTGCAAGTGATGCCGATACCGGACTTTCATACATGCACGATTTAGGTTTTATTGCTAAGCTTGAAAATGGAGAGCCAGGTTTTAAAGTAATGCTTGGTGGCGGATTAGGTTCTCAGCCAAGACATGCAGATGAGTTATATAGCTTTTTACCAGCGGATCAAATTATTCCTTTAATGGAAACGGTTATTAGAGTATTTGACCGTTACGGTGAGCGTAAGAGTAGAGCAAAGGCTAGAATGAAGTTTTTGCTGAAGGATTTAGGTCTTGACGGATTCAAAGAATTATTGGCAGCAGAGAAAACAGCTGTGCCTTTTGATACTTTTCCAATTAATCCAGAAGAATATCCGAAGATAAAAGTTTCACAATTAGAAGTTCCTAAAGTAGAAATTTCTAATCAGAAAGAATTTGAGCAGTGGAAATCAACGAATGTAGTACCACAGAAACAACCAGGTTATGTTGCTATTGGTATCAAAGTTTTATTAGGTGATTTTTATACTGATAAAGCACGCTTATTGGCGAATTTGGTACAGAAATATGCTGCAGGAGAATTAAGGTTGTCGCTACGTCAGAATATTTTAATTCCTTTCGTAAAAGAAGAAAACATTGAATTTTTCTATACTGAATTAAAAGAATTAGGCTTTACAGATGCTGGTTATAACAAGGCTTTAGATATTACTGCTTGCCCAGGTACAGATACGTGTAACTTAGGTATTGCTAGTAGTACAGGTATTGCAGAAGAATTAGAAAGAGTTATAAAAACAGAATATCCAGATTATATAAATAACGAAGATGTTGTTATAAAAATTAGTGGATGTATGAATGCCTGTGGACAACACAATATGGCAAATATTGGTTTTCAAGGAATGTCCGTTCGTACAAAAGATAAATTAGTTGCACCTGCACTTCAGGTTCTATTGGGAGGAAGTACAGATGGTAACGGACAAGGACGTTTTGCTGATAAGGTGGTAAAAGTACCAAGTAAAAGAGGTCCGGAAGCATTACGTTTAATATTAAATGATTTTGATGCGAATGGCGGCGATTTATCATTTCCGGATTATTATGCAGAAAAAGGTCAAATGTATTTCTATGATTTTCTTACGCCACTTTCATCAATAGATGATTTAACGCCGGAAGACTTTATAGACTGGGGAAATACGGAGCGTTATGAAAAAGCTATTGGAGTAGGTGAGTGTGCCGGAGTTGTAATTGATTTAATTGCGACGCTACTTTTTGAAAGTGAAGAGAAAATACAGAATGCACAAGATATGTTCGATGCAGAAAAATGGTCGGCAAGTATCTACCACGCATATTCTTCAATGGTAAATTCAGCGAAAGCGATGTTAACGTCAGAGAATACGAAAGTAAATACGCATGTAAGTATCATTAAAGATTTCGATGAGAAATTTGTAGCCGATGGAAGAATTGCTGTTGCAGGCGGATTCGAGAAATTGGTTCTTCAATTGAATCAAAATGAGCCATCAAAAGCTTTTGCAGCATCGTATATTAAAGATGCTAAAGCATTTTTAGAGACTGTTGCGAAATTTAGAGAACAGGAATTAGCAGAAGCATAAATCATGGCAGATAGTAATTTACATAAAAATATACAGGCAAAATTAACCGTAGTAGGTGCAGGACCTGGTGATATAGAATTGATCACTTTAAAAGCGATTAAGGCATTGGAAAATGCCGATGTTGTGTTGTACGATGCTTTGGTAAATGAAGATTTGCTAGACTACGCTAAAAATGCAGAATTAATTTTTGTTGGTAAACGCAAAGGATGCTATTCCTATCAGCAAGAGCAGATTAATGAGCTCATTATAAGTAGGGCAAAATCGTACGGACATGTAGTTCGTTTAAAAGGTGGAGATCCGTTTGTATTTGGTCGTGGTTCTGAGGAAATGGAATATGCTGCATCGCATGGTTTAGAAGTTGCAATGGTTCCTGGTATTTCCTCTAGTTTAAGTGTACCGGCATATCAAAATATTCCAGTAACAAAAAGAGGAGCGTCAGAAAGTTTTTGGGTAATTACGGGAACAACAAAAGAGCATAAACTATCAACCGATGTTGCTCTAGCAGCTAAAAGTAGCGCTACTGTAGTAATACTCATGGGAATGTCCAAACTACCACAGATAGTAGAATTGTTTAAAGGCGAAGGTAAGTCAGATATGCCTGTTGCAATTATTCAGAATGGAACACGTGAAAATGAAAAGGTAGGTATAGGCACTATAGAAACTATTGTTGATGTAGTGGAAAAAGAGGAGTTATCTAATCCGGCTATTATTATAATAGGGGAAGTTGTAAGGCATAGAGAATCACTGATGAAGGCAAAGCTTGAATATTCAAGTAATGAGAATGTCAGGTTTAGTCCAGTAGAAACCTCATTGAGTAAATAGTAATAAGTAAGTAGTTTAAATATAAAGTAGAATTTAAAGAAGTAGCATAGGGAGTGAAGACTCAATTCTAGCTGCTCTATATCAATAAATAGTTATGATTAAAACAGATATGCTCATTATAGGAGCGGGACCAACCGGATTGTTTACGGTGTTTGAAGCAGGATTGTTAAAATTAAAAACACATTTAATAGATGCGTTGCCACAACCAGGTGGACAATGTTCAGAGATATACCCAAAGAAACCTATTTATGATATTCCTGCATTTCCAGAAATTTTGGCAGGTACTTTGGTAGATAATCTAATGGAACAAATAAAACCTTTTGAGCCAGGATTTACGTTAGGCGAAAGAGCCGAAACTTTAGATAAATTGGAAGATGGTTCTTTTGTAGTAACAACAAATAAAGGAACACAGCATAATGCACCAGTAGTAGTTATAGCAGGTGGTTTAGGTTCTTTTGAACCAAGAAAACCGCCCATTGAGAACATTGTAAATTTTGAGGATACCGGTGTTGCTTATATGATTAAAGATCCAGAAGTATATCGCGATAAAAAGGTTGTGATTTCTGGTGGTGGAGATTCTGCTTTAGATTGGGCTATCTTTTTAACCGATGTAGCTTCAGAAGTGACTTTGGTGCATAGAAGAGATGAATTTAGGGGCGCTTTGGATTCTGTTGAAAAAGCAGCTGAATTGGCAAAGATTGGTAAAATAAAACTGATAACTAAAGCTGAGGTAAAAGAATTACATGGTAAAGATCAACTTGAGGCTGTTGTTATTAAGCATACGGATAAAGAGAAAGAAGACACTTATTTAGAGGTTGATAATTTTATTCCGCTTTTTGGTTTATCTCCAAAATTAGGTCCTATTGGAGATTGGGGATTAGATATTGAGAAAAATGCGATAAAAGTAAATAACGCAAGAGACTATCAAACAAATATACCTGGGGTTTACGCCATAGGTGATGTAAATACATACGAGGGAAAATTGAAATTGATTTTATCTGGTTTTCATGAAGCAGCGGTAATGTGTCAATTTGCATACCAACAAATTAATCCTGGTAAACGATATGTTATGAAATACACTACGGTAGGTGGTGTTGAAGGATTTGATGGTTCTAAGAAAGAAGCTAAAAAAGAAGTAGTACAGAGTATTGCATAAAGTAATTATTTGGTTAGTAAAACCTCTGGATGCTTTATGTATTCAGAGGTTTTTTTTATGACAATTTCCAAATATTTCGTTGGTTAAAAAACCTATTGAAGTTTTGGATTAGAACGTACTGTGCCGTTACTTTGCAATTCGTTCATTAATAAATTGAAACGTTATCAAGAAAGGCGGAGGGACTAGACCCTATGAAACCTTGGCAACCCTTTCCTTAAAGGAATAGAAGGTGCTACATTCTATCTTTAACCTGGCTACTTGTGCAGGAGTTGTTATTTTTCAGTAGCAAACTAAAGACAGATAACTTAAAAAAAAAGGCGCTATGCCTACTTTTTCCATACTTGATTTCATATTAATTTTTTATTGAATGTTGAATCTTTTACAACGTATAATGAAGGATATAAAAGAAATTTTAAAAGAACGAATTTTAATATTGGATGGTGCCATGGGTACTATGCTACAACAATATAAATTCACCGAAGAAGATTTTAGAAGAGAACGCTTTAAAGATTATGAGCACCCATTACAGGGTAATAATGACTTATTGTCCTTAACCCAGCCTGAAGCGATTGAAGAGATTCACCGTAAATATTTTGCTGCTGGTGCCGATATCGTAGAGACCAATACATTTTCTGGAACCACGATAGCAATGGCAGATTATTACATGGAAGATTTGGTGTATGAGCTTAACTATGAATCTGCACGTATAGCCAAAAAAGTAGCAGATGAATTCACTGCGAAAGAACCTAATAAACCACGATTTGTAGCTGGTAGTATAGGACCTACGAATAAAACGGCAAGCATGTCTCCAGATGTAAATGACCCAGGATATAGAGCCGTGTCTTTTGATGAATTAAGAATAGCCTATAAACAACAAGTTGAAGCTTTGTTAGATGGAGGTTCAGATTTATTATTGGTAGAAACCATATTTGATACCTTAAATGCAAAAGCAGCTTTATTTGCTATAGAAGAAGTAAAAGAGGAAAGAAATATTGATGTGCCAATTATGGTGAGCGGTACAATTACCGATGCTTCGGGTAGAACATTGTCCGGACAAACAGCGGAAGCTTTTTTAATATCCATCTCACATATTCCAATTTTATCGGTAGGGTTTAATTGCGCTCTAGGCGCAAGTCAGCTGGTGCCTCATTTAGAAGTATTATCTAAAAAAAGTGAGCATGCAGTTTCTGCACACCCTAATGCAGGTTTACCTAATGCGTTTGGAGAATATGATGAGACTCCAGATCAAATGGCAGCACAAATAAAAGAATACGCAGAAAAAGGATTAGTTAATATCGTAGGAGGTTGTTGTGGAACAACACCAGAGCATATTACAGCGATAGCAAAGATGGTAGAAAATTTTGCTCCGCGGCAATTTTAGTTGTTGGTTGTCAGTTGTTAGTTGTTGGAAAAAAATAGTAATACTATGAAAGTCTATACAGAATTGGAAGTTTGGAAGGAGTCAAGAATTCTTGTGAAGGATATTTATACTATGACCAAGTCGTTTCCAAAAGAAGAGACTTACGGACTTACTAACCAACTTAGGCGATGTGCTGTATCTATTCCTTCAAATATAGCTGAAGGATGTGGAAGAAGGACAGCGGCAGATACTATCCAGTTTTTACACGTCTCTAGAGGTTCTTTATATGAATTAGAAACTCAGTTATTCATCGCATTAGATCAACAATATTTGATTAAAGAAGATTTTGATTTGATTGCGAAGCAAATTTTAAAATGCAAAAAACTCATCAATGGGTTTATAAATTATTATAAAAAGACCAAATAATGTCTGGAAGTATTTCAAAAAAACCATCAACGGTCAACGGTCAACGGACAACTAAATACCTGAAATTATCAGGTCTTGAGCCCCTAATAGTCACCCCCGAAACCAACTTTATCAACGTAGGTGAACGAACCAACGTTGCAGGTTCTAAAATGTTTCTTCGTTTGATTAAAGAGGAAAAATTTGAGGAGGCATTAGCGGTCGCAAGAGAGCAGGTAGAAAATGGAGCGCAGATTATCGACATTAATATGGATGATGGTCTGATCGATGGGAAAGAGGCCATGGTCAAGTTTTTAAACTTGGTCATTGCCGAGCCAGATATTTCTCGTGTTCCTATTATGATAGATAGTTCTAAATGGGAAATCATTGAGGCTGGTTTACAAGTAGTGCAGGGTAAGTGTGTAGTAAATTCTATTAGTTTAAAGGAAGGTGAAGAGCAATTTTTGCATCATGCAAAATTGATTAAAAGATATGGTGCTGCGGTAATTGTAATGGCGTTCGATGAGGTTGGGCAAGCAGATAATTATGACCGTCGTATTGAGATAGCCAAACGATCTTATGACGTTTTGGTAAATAAAGTAAATTTTGCACCAGAAGATATCATCTTCGATTTAAACATTTTTCCTGTTGCTACAGGTATGGATGAGCATAAATTGAATGCTCTAGATTTTATCAGAGCAACAAAATGGGTGCGCGAAAACCTACCACATGCTAGTGTTAGTGGTGGTGTCAGTAATGTTTCTTTTTCGTTTAGGGGAAACAATCCTGTACGTGAGGCAATGCATTCTGTTTTCTTGTACCATGCTATTAAAGCAGGTATGAATATGGGTATCGTTAACCCAAGTATGCTAGAGGTTTATGATGATATTCCTAAAGATTTATTAGAACGTGTAGAAGATGTTATTCTGAATAGAAGAGACGATGCAACCGAGCGTTTGCTTGATTTTGCAGAGTCTGTAGTTGGTAAAACAAAAGAAAGTAAGGTAGATTTATCTTGGCGAGAAGAACCTTTACAAAATAGAATTACACGTGCCTTGGTGAAAGGTATTGACCAATATATAATTGAAGATATAGAAGAAGCTAGGCTTGCCGCAAATAAGCCGATTGAGGTTATTGAAGGGAATTTAATGACGGGAATGAATGTAGTAGGTGATTTATTCGGAAGCGGAAAAATGTTCTTGCCACAGGTGGTAAAATCTGCGAGAGTAATGAAAAAAGCGGTAGCCTATTTACTACCTTATATTGAAGAAGAAAAATTATTGAACCCACAAGAAGGTGATGCAAAGGGAGCTGGAAAGATTCTGATGGCAACTGTTAAAGGTGATGTTCATGATATTGGTAAAAATATTGTGGGTGTTGTTTTGGCATGTAATAATTATGAGATTGTTGATTTAGGGGTTATGGTACCACCTGAAAAAATTATTGCAGCTGCTATTGAACACAATGTAGATATTATAGGACTTAGCGGATTAATTACGCCGTCATTAGATGAAATGGTGCATTTGGCGAAGGAAATGGAACGTAAAGACTTTAAGATTCCGTTGTTAATTGGTGGTGCAACCACAAGCAAAGCACATACGGCAGTAAAAATAGATACACAATACAAGGAAGCTGTAGTACATGTAAATGATGCCTCTAGAGCGGTAACCGTTGTGGGCGATTTACTTCAAAAAGATACATCAAAAGGCTATAAAAAGAGCATTAAGGATGATTATGATGTTTTTAGGGAAAAGTTCTTAAATCGTTCTTCAAGTAAAACCTATAAGCCTATTTCTGCTGCACGTAGAAATAAGTTTAAAATAGATTGGAAATCCTCTGAGATAGTTAAACCAAACAAATTAGGTATTCAGGTTATTGAAGATTTAGATTTAAATATACTAGTACCATTTATTGATTGGACTCCGTTTTTTAGAAGTTGGGAATTACATGGTAAATACCCGGCAATATTAACAGATGAGGTTGTAGGTGCTCAAGCGACCGATTTATTTGCCGATGCTAAAGCAATGCTTAATAAGATTATTTCTGAAAAGAAATTAAAAGCAAAAGGTATATTCGGTTTGTTCCCAGCAAACTCCATTAACGATGATGATATTTCAATTGATGCAAGCGCGATTGCGGATGAGAAGAATGGGTCACTGAGCGGAGTCGAAGTGAAGGAGAACTATACTTTCCGAACCCTGCGTCAACAATTAGAGCGTAGAGAAGGAGTAGCAGATTATGCTTTGGCAGATTTTATAGCACCGAAAGAATCTGGAAAGCAAGATTACATGGGTTGTTTCTGTGTATCTACAGGTTTTGGTACTGCGGAATTAGCGGCAAAATATGAAGCGGATTTAGACGATTATAATTCAATTATGGTAAAAGCCTTGGCAGATAGATTGGCAGAAGCTTTTGCAGAATATTTGCATAAGGAAGTCCGACTGAAACACTGGGGCTATGCTTTAAATGAAGAGTTGAGTAATGAAGATTTAATTAAGGAATCTTACAAAGGTATTCGTCCTGCGCCAGGGTATCCTGCTTGTCCCGATCACCTAGAGAAATTGACCATTTGGGATATTTTAAAAGTGAAAGAGAATATCGGAGTAGAGCTGACAGATAGTTTAGCCATGTGGCCGGCAGCATCGGTAAGTGGGTATTATTTCGGGAATCCGCAAGCACGTTATTTCGGATTAGGAAAAATCAAGGAAGATCAAGTAAAAGATTTTGCAGAACGAAAAGGCATACCATTAGAGGATGCTGAAAGATGGTTAGCGCCGAATATAGTAGAATCTTAGTGCGTTAGGGATTGAAGCTGCATCTTTTTCTATACTGAAGTATTGAAATTGAATAGAAAAAATAGAGCTGAAAGCCCGTTCGAACGCCCAAATAAATAAAACATAAGTAATAATACCTCATTGAGGTTTGCTCTCAAAAAAGGTAATAGTATAGGATATGAAAGTAACAGATCACATTAGTAACGCAAAAGGAAAGACTCTTTTTTCATTTGAAATAGTGCCACCAGTAAAGGGTAAGAATATTCAAGAGTTATATAATAACATTGACCCATTAATGGAATTTAAACCTCCGTTTATTGATGTGACCACTTCACGTGAGGAGACCATTTATGTAAAAAAAGAAGGACTTCTAGATAAGAAAACTACCCGTATGCGACCAGGTACGGTGGGTATATGTGCCTCTATTCAGCATAAATATGATGTGGATACGGTGCCGCATGTAATTTGTGGCGGATTCACTAAAGAAGAAACAGAATACATGTTGGTCGATTGCCATTATTTAGGTATACAAAATGTGATGGCTCTACGTGGCGATGCCCGTAGCGAACAGAAATATTTTGAAGCTACCGATGGCGGACATCCTTTTGCCATTGATTTGGTAAGGCAGATTCAAGACTTAAATAGTGGTAAGTACTTGCACGAAGCAATAGAAAGTGAGCATTCTAGTGAATTCTGTATTGGTGTAGCTGGTTATCCAGAAAAACATTTAGAATCTCCTTCATTACAATCAGATTTAAAGCGGTTAAAAGAAAAAGTAGATGCAGGTGCCGATTATATAGTTACACAAATGTTCTTCGATAATAAAAAATATTTTGAGTTTGTAGAAGCGGCTAAAAATATGGGAATTACCGTACCGATAATTCCGGGTATCAAACCAATTGCGGTTAAAAGACATATGCAATTATTGCCGCAAGTATTTAGAATAGATATGCCACAAGACTTAATTGAAGCGGTAGATAGTTGTGCTACAAATAAAGAGGTGCGTGCTGTAGGAATTGAATGGGCAATTCAACAATCTAAAGAATTGAAAGCTGCCGGTGTGCCTGTATTACACTATTATTCTATGGGGAAATCTGATAATATTAAGGCGATAGCAGAAGCACTTTTTTAGGTTGTAAAAAAGTATTAAGTAAAGAGTACTAAGTACAAAGTAAGAATTAGAGGCTATGGATTTACTTAATACTTAATACTCACGACTTAATACTTATAACTATTTTTGCCTTCAATGAATTTTAAGTTTCTATCCATTTTACTGATTTCAGTAAGTTGTTGTTTCGCACAAGAATCTAGTAAGCAAAAAAAGTATACCCTAGATGCTAGTCAGTTCTACGGGTCTATCATTTTGCATAATCCAGATATATCGCACTTGATAACTTCACACCCTGCTGGTGTAATTTTGAGTTATAACCGTAAAACGTATGGTTCTGAAGAATGGGAAGAATTATATAACTATCCAGATTTAGGATATTCGTTTATCTACCAGAATACGAACAATAGTACGCTAGGTGATAATTACGGACTCTACGCGCACTATAACTTTTATTTTTTTAAGCGAAACGTACAGCTTCGTGTAGGTCAAGGTGTTGCTTACGCATCCAATCCGTATGACAAAGAAACCAACTTTAGAAATAATGCCTATGGTTCTGATGTGTTGAGTTCTACGTATTTAATGTTCAATTATCATAAAGAGAATATTATAAAAGGCTTAGGGTTTAAGGCAGGTATTTCTGTAATACATTATTCAAATGCCAACTTTAGGGCTCCGAATACATCGACCAATACTTTGGCTTTTAATGCTGGTGTTGTCTATGATTTAGACGGAGGTAAAGAAATAGAATATATACATCGAGTAAAGGAAAAAGTAACAGAGCCTTTGCGTTACAATTTTGCATTAAGAACGGGTATAAATGAGAGTGATGTTATTGATTCTGGTAAATACGGGTTTGTTGTGCTATCTGCATATGCCGATAAAAGAGTAGGTAGAAAAAGCGCACTTCAACTGGGTACAGATGTTTATTACTCTAATTTCTTAAAGGAGTTAATTCGATATCAAAATATCGCTTTTCCAGAAAACGGAGTTGATGCAGATGACGATTATAAAAGAGTAGGGGTGTTTGTTGGTCATGAGCTGTTCATCAACAAAATGTCCATCATTTCTCAATTGGGTTATTACGTGTATTATCCGTTTGATTTTGAAGGGCGTATGTATAACCGAATGGGTTTAAAGCGCTATTTTGGAGAAAAGGTATATGGAGCGGTAACCTTAAAATCTCACGGTGCAAAGGCAGAAGCTGTAGAATTCGGAATTGGAATAAGATTGTAAGATGATAAAAATGATACGTAATTCACTTAATTGTCTGGTCGAGCGCAGTCAAGACCTCTTTTTCTTGTCATTAGTTTTAGTGCTCTTGTTAAGCTCTTGCGACTCTGAAAATGCTTCAGATTGTTTTCAAGAAACTGGTGAAATTAGTAGAGAAGAAGTTTCGGTGGCAGCCTTTACGACTATTACCGCTTTTGAAAATGTAACCTTGGTTATTAAACAAGGCGACACTCAAAAAGTAGAAATTGAAACAGGACAAAATTTGCGTAATGAGGTAGCTGCTGTTGTTGAAGATGGTCGATTATTACTTACCGATATTAATGATTGTAATTATGTACGTGATTATGGTGCAACCATAGTTTATGTTACTACACCGAATTTAACCAGTATTCGTAGTAGTACCGGTTTTCCTATTCAAAGTGACGGAGTGCTGGCTTTTGAGAGTTTAAGCCTGCTTTCAGAAAGTTTTACAGATCCCGAAGCAGAAACTACAGATGGTGAATTTAACTTAGAATTAGATGTAGCCAGTTTAAGTTTAACCAGTAATGGAATTTCTTATTTCAAGTTGAAAGGCAGCGCAGAAAGTTTCAATATTAGTATTGCTGCAGGTGATTCTAGAGTAGAAGCTCAAGAACTGATAACAAAGCGGGTAAATGTAAATCATAGAGGTTCGAATGATCTATTGGTGAATCCGCAAGAGAGTTTAACTGGCGTTTTGAGAGGTACGGGAGATTTGCGAAGTTATAACCGACCACCCACAGTTGCCGTAGAAGAATTGTATAACGGTCGCCTGATTTTTGTGGAATGAAACCGATACTCAAATATCTGAAAAACATATTTGCTGCTAAACGTGTGTTGGTAGATGATACTCAGTTAAGCGGACTTGTAAATGCAGATTTCTTACTACAAGAATTAATAAAACACAACAAAGCTCCCGGAATTGCAATTACCGTATTAAAAGACGGGAAAAGCATCTTTCAAAAAGGGTACGGTTATGCCGATTTAGAACAAAAACAATTTATACATCCGAAAAAAACAATTTTCAGAATTGCCAGTGTTTCGAAGCCTGTTGCTGCGACGGCATTGGCTTATATGGTTCAAGATGGTCTTATAGATATAGATGAGTCTTTTTATACCTATTTACCAGATTATCCTAAAAAAGAATGGGATTTTACTATTCGTCACTTAGCTAGCCATACAGCAGGCATTAGAGTATACAAAGGAAAGGAATATGGTTTGAATGAACCTTTGTCTATAAAAGAAGGTTTAGATATATTTAAAAATGACCCTTTAGTTTATGAACCGGGTACCGAGTATTTATATAATAGTTTTGACTGGGTAATGATCTCTGCAGCAATGCAAGAGGCAAGCGGAATTCCGTTTGAAGAATATGTGCAAGAGAAGGTGCTGAATCCGTTAGGGATGAAAAACACATGTATTCCAAAATCTCATTCTGACCTTAACCAAAGACAAACAGGTGAAGATGTTAATTTTATTTCTACATCCGAAAAACAAGACCTGGTAACCAAATTTTATACAAAAGGTATAACTGGATTTAGAAAAGCAATACCTGTCGATAATTTTTACAAACTAGCAGGCGGCGGATATTTGTCTTCCTCTGAAGATATTGCAAAATTCGGACAAGCATTTTTAGATAAGAAAGTTGAAATCAGCGAAGAGATTCTCAATCAATTTTTAACCTCGCAACAAGTTGAAGGTAATTCTACATATTACGGTTTAGGCTGGCAGGTGAGTGAAGATGCCAAAGGAAGAAAGTTCTTTGGACATGTTGGTAATGGAGTAGGCGGATATGCTAATTTCTTTGTCTACCCCGAAGAGCAGCTTGTTTTTTCGATCTTGATTAATTGCACCGACCCAAAAATACAACAAGAGCTAGATGCCGTAATCAATTGCTTTTTTGACGAGATTGATTCTTAATGATTTAATGTTTCTTAAGTTTTAAAGAAACGGTATATTAGTCTCACTAACCATTGAGACTATAATACAGAATGAGCTTACCACCAGAAACCACTCCCGTTTTAGAAAATAAAAAGAATATAAAATGGCTTCAACGACTTAAAGAAGAAAGTTGGGAAGCAGAATTATTGGTTTCTGCAATTGCCATATTCGGTACATTTCAATTATTTGGGTTTATAGAGTGGGTTACCAATAGATTAATAGATCTATTACCTATTGAACAGCATATTTATGGCTATATGATAACAATCATAGGATTGCTGGCGATTAGTGTTCTGGTATCTATGTTTGTAATACATTTTATTTTACGGGCCTATTGGATAGGCCTGGTGGGGTTAAACTCTGTGTTTCCTGATTATAGTGTTGAAGACAGTGCATACTCTAAAATTTATACAGAGAAGATTTTGGCCATACTGCCAAAGCAAGAAGATACTATTCAAAAGGTAGATGAATTATGTAGTGTGATTTTTTCTGTGGCATTCACCATTCTTTTGATTTACTCATACATGTCATTGTTTTTAAGCATTTACATGCTGATTTATAATTTGTTATTAGATTATGTGCCAAGTTATATACTATTAATACCTCTTTTTCTAATCTTTGGCCTTGTTGTATTTCAAACGATTTTTGGTATTGTAGGAAATTTGAAAAAGTTCAAAAACAATGTTGATGTTCAAACATGGATGTTCAAAGTTGTTAGATTAGTTTCAATGGTTACTTATGGTCCTTTGTATCGTAATTTACTACAAGTGTCAATGGTGTTTGGGTCCAATTTCAAAAAGAAAAAATCGTTAGTGTATCTAGTATTATTATTCTTTGTATCAGGTATGTTTTTAACCTTTGTTAAAGTAACTGATACAAATATTTTTCATTTGATTTTTCCAAAAGATCATGATGTTAGTCTTATGTATTTAAGTTACTATAGTGATCAAAATTCTGATGAATCATTTTTATTGACTCCACAAATACAATCAGATATTATTGAAGGCAATACTGTAAAATTATTTATTCCTGTTTTTCACCATGAGCTTAATTATCAAAAAAATACCTGTGGAGAATTTGTTGAAGATGATGGTCTAAGTAGAGATGAAAATAGGTTGAATTTGCGAAAGTTTGATCTTACTTGTTATGAGAAATATCATAAAGTAACATTGAATGGTATTCCGGTAAAAATTAATTTTCTAAAGAAAAATCATTTAATTTCTGAGCAATTTGGTATTGTAGGCTTTATAGATAGAGAGTTCTTGCAGAAAGGTGAGAATACCTTGGTGGTAACTAAAACTCTGGGTGATGTAAAAGAGTTTACGTGGACTATTCCCTTTTATTATCAGCCCAATACAGTTTCTAATTGATTTATGGTATCGTGGTGTTAATTGATGATTAATTCAATTTTTAACACAAAAGCTTCGCTTTTTGAGATAGAAATTGAATTTTTAAAAAAAATAAAACGGAAAATGACCATTTTTAAATATAATTACTACATTAGCCAAAGTTTACAATCACAATGACAAAACAATATTTCTGGAACGGTTTTTATTTTTACTTCTTTTTTAAGAGAGGTACGGGACTGTTGTAGTATATTTTAAATATAAAATAGAATCTAAGTTCCGATGTACATCGGAACTTTTTTTTTGTCTAAAAATTGAAATCACTCCAAACATAATTAAAGGGTAAAGCAGTAAGTTGAAATGTGAATTATGAGTTTAAAAATAGCCATACAGGGAATTAAAGGAAGTAACCATCATCAGGTAGCTATAGATTATTTTGGTAATGATATTGAACTTGTAGAATGTCTTTCTTTCGATGCTTTGGTAGATAAGTTATTGTCAAAAGAAGCAGATCAAGGTGTCATGGCGATAGAAAATTCTATTGCGGGTTCGATTATTCCTAATTATGCTTTGGTAAACCATAATGATCTACACATCATTGGGGAATATTATTTAAATATCCATCACAATTTAATGGTATTAAAAGGTCAGAAAATTGAAGATATAACTGAGGTCAGTTCTCACCCGATGGCTTTGTTGCAGTGTAAGGACTATTTTAGACAATATCCGAACATTAAATTGGTAGAAGATGTAGATACTGCCGAGACTGCAAAACGCATACAAGAGCAAAAGTTAAAGCATGTTGCGGCTATCGCGCCAAAAGTTGCAGCTGAATTATATGGGTTGGACATCGTAGCGAACGACATACAGACGATACAAAATAACGCTACTCGTTTTATCATTGTAAAGACAAAAAACAATGTGCTACCAGAGGCTGAAATTACAAAGGCTTCGTTAAGGTTTATAACCGACCATAAAAGGGGAAGTTTAGCGGCTGTGCTTAATGTTATGAGCGATTGTAGATTGAATTTGACAAAAATACAGTCGTTGCCGGTAATAGAAACGCCATGGAAGTATTCATTTTTTGTGGATGTCACTTTTACTGATTATGCAGATTTTACTAAAGCAAAAAGTCTATTGAACATCATGGCAGAAGACTTTAAGGTTTTGGGTGAATATAAAAATGTAAGACAATGATACGTACTGCCGAAAGGTTAAATACTATACAGGAATACTACTTCTCAAAAAAATTGAGAGAGGTACGCGGCTTAATGGCGCAAGGTAAACCGATCATAAATATGGGAATCGGTAGTCCGGATCTGGCTCCGTCTCAAGAAGTATTGAATGCAATACAGAGTGCGGTTTTAGAAAGTGGTGCGCATCAATATCAAAGTTACCAAGGGTTACCTCAGTTAAGAGTTGCAATTGCTAATTTTTATAAAAAAAGGTTTAGTGTTGATGTCGATCCAGAATCTGAGATTTTACCCCTAATGGGTTCAAAAGAAGGTATAATGCATATTAGCCTTTCTTTTTTAAATGCTGGTGATGAGGTGCTCATCCCTAATCCGGGGTATCCAACGTACACATCTGTAACTAATTTGGTAGGTGCAGTGCCTAAATACTATGATTTAACCGAAGACAATGGTTGGTTTCCAGATTTAGAAGTATTGGCGAAGCAAGATTTATCTAAGGTAAAGATTATGTGGTTAAGTTACCCACATATGCCAACAGGTGCTTCGGCTACCAAAGAGCAGTTTGTAAAAATAGTCGACTTTGCTAAACATCATCAAATTCTATTGGTAAACGATAATCCGTACAGTTTTGTTTTAAATGACGAACCTGCGAGTATTTTAAGTATACCGAATGCAAAAGAGGTTTGTTTAGAATTAAATTCATTAAGCAAAACGTTTAATATGGCCGGTTGGCGTGTAGGTTTTGTATTAGGAAGCGAAGAGCATATTAATGCTATTTTAAAGGTGAAGAGTAATATGGATTCTGGTATGTTCTATGGTATTCAGAAAGGAGCCATTGCAGCATTAGAAAGTGCCGATGGATGGTTCGAAAACTTAAATGCGGTATATAGCGAACGTAGAGAGTTGGTATTTAAATTGGCAGACAAGCTTGGTTGTGCATATGATAAAAATGCCGTGGGCTTGTTCGTGTGGGCAAAATTACCAGAAGGCAGTGTATCATCAGAAGCTTTTATAGATAATGTATTGTACACAAAAGATTTGTTCATTACCCCGGGTACCATATTTGGTAGTAATGGCGAAGGCTATATTCGCTTTTCGCTTTGTATAGCAAAAGAAAAAATAAAAGAAGCAATTAAAAGATTTGATTAGTTGAGAACAACGGCGATCAACTAAAGTGAAGCAAAAAAATATCCCCAATTTTTAGAGGGGTTATCGGATGATTATGAATGTATTTGTAATAGGTATCGGATTAATAGGAGGTTCTTTGGCAAAAGATATAAAATCTGCTTTTGACAATGTTACCGTTTATGGCGTAGAATCTAATGAAGCAAATTTAGCCGAGGCATTGACTTTGGGCATTATTGATAAGAAAGCGATCTATCAAGATTTGCAATTGGCAGATATGGTCATTGTAAGTATACCTGTTGATGTTATGGTAACAGAGCTTCCTGCCATATTAGATGCCGTTAATGAAGATTGTGTAGTTTTTGATGTTGGATCAACGAAGGCGCTAATTTGTAAAACTTTAGAGAATCATCCGAAGAGAAGAAATTTTTTAGCTTGCCACCCTATTGCAGGAACAGAATTCTCTGGTCCGTCTGCAGCGATAAACAATTTGTTCAAAGACAAAACGAATATTATTTGCGAGGTAGAGCTAACGGCTTTTAAATTGCAAGAAAGGGCGTTGAAAGTTTTTCAAGCGGTGGGTATGCGAATTCGATATATGAACCCTATAGCTCATGATAAGCACATTGCTTATGTATCGCATTTATCGCACATTAGTGCATTTATGTTGGGTAAAACGGTGATTGAAAAAGAAAAGAACGAGCGCGATATTTTTGATATGGCGGGCAGTGGATTCGAGAGTACGGTGCGTTTGGCAAAAAGTTCGCCAGCCATGTGGACACCCATTTTCAAACAGAATAAAGAAAATGTAGTGGAAACATTAGAAGAGTATATTCAAAATTTAACGGCATTTAAAGAAATGTTGTTAAACGATGATTACGAGGGCATTTATAATGAAATGAACAATACGAATAAGATTAAAGGAATATTAAATAGGAATACCGTTAAACAAGAAATAGAATAATTAAAATGGAAAATTCAAAACAAATGAGAACATGGTTGGATGACTTAAACCTAGACCATCCACTAGTAATAGCAGGGCCATGTAGTGCGGAAACAGAGGAACAAGTGTTAGGTATAGCGCACTCCTTAAAAGATACCGATGTAAACTATTACAGAGCCGGTATTTGGAAACCACGTACTCGCCCAGGAAATTTTGAAGGTGTAGGTGCTTTGGGTCTTAAATGGCTTCAAAAAGTTAAAGCAGAAACGGGCATGAAAACAGCTACAGAAGTAGCAAACCGTGCACACGTTGAATTAGCATTAGAGCACGATATCGATTTATTATGGATCGGCGCAAGATCAACGGTGAGTCCGTTTATCGTTCAAGAAATAGCCGATGCATTAAAAGGAACTGATAAAGTTGTATTGGTAAAGAATCCTGTAAATCCAGATTTAGCTTTATGGTTAGGAGCTGTTGAGCGTTTGGCTACTGCAGATATTAAAAATTTGGGAGTAATACATAGAGGTTTCTCTACATATGAGAAAACTAAATATAGAAATATTCCAGAATGGCAAATGGCGATTGATCTGCAAACTAAATTTCCAGATTTACCTATTATCAATGATCCATCGCACATTACAGGAAATAGAGAAATGATTTTTGATGTATCACAAACTGCTCTTGATCTTAATTTTGACGGATTGATGATAGAAACACATCATGATCCAGATAACGCATGGAGTGATGCTGCACAGCAAGTGACACCAAGCAAATTGGTACAGATCATGAGAGATCTCAAAATTCGTAAAGAGGATAATACGGAGGCTGAGTATAATGCAAAGCTAAATAACCTTAGAGCCAATATTGATATTATTGATAATCAATTAATTGAAACTTTAGGTAAGCGTATGAAAACCTCAGATGCTATCGGTGAGCTTAAAAAAGAGAAAAACGTAGCAGTATTGCAAAGTACACGTTGGAATGAAATTTTAGGAGCGATGATTCTAGAAGGAGAAAGTAAGGGCTTAAGTGAAGAGTTTGTTCTTCGTATGTTCAAAGCAATTCACCAAGAGTCTATTCGTCATCAAGAAAAGATAGTAAACGCTTAAGGTTAACTTAACTTTATACCTAAAAAACATCCGTATTATGCGGATGTTTTTTTTAGCCTAATTTTTAAATAGTAAGAAAAGTAGTACGTATTAACAATATCCCCCAATATGTATCGTTTAGGGGACTAAAGAACCATTTTAACCAAACCCAAAGTATGAAAAAAGCAGTATTAGTTGCCATCATGTTGGTAGTATCACTATCAGCAAAAGCACAATCTTATATTGGCTATTTAACCGATAATTATAGTGGGGTAAACGGAGTCATTTCTAACCCGGCAAATATCGCAGACTCGCGCTTTAAAACAGACATCAATTTAGTTGGTGTAAGTGGTTTTCTTGCCAATGATTATGTAGGTGTCGGTTATTCAGATTTAGTGTCAAGTGATTTTGATTTTGATAGAGATGCGAACCTAATGTTGACAAGCAACAATAATTTTTCTGGTAACGTAGATATATTAGGTCCGTCATTTATGTTTAACGTAGGTAGAAGATCATCTATAGCGGTATTCACTAGGGCAAGAAGTTTTGTTACCGGTAATGAATTCAACGGCGAAAGTATTGATGATTTAGATGACAGCATTGATGAAAGTCAAGACTTTTTGGTAGATGAAGGAGATTTCTTTGCCGCTGGGCATGGCTGGGCAGAAGTAGGTATTACATACGCTCAAGAATTAATGAATAAAGAGGAGCATTTTTTAAAAGGGGGACTTTCGTTAAAATATTTAAAAGGTTTTGGTAATGCATATGTTACAGGTAGAAATGTAACCATAGATTATGATGCAGACGGCGCAACATTGCCTGATAGTTCAACGATAGGAACTTTAGAATCTACGGGCGATTTAATTTATGGTCGTGCAGATGATTATGATGATGACAACTATGATTACGAAGTGCCAGATGCAAACGGGTTCGGATTCGATTTAGGTTTTGTTTATGAGTGGAGACCTAATTACGAAGATTATGTGGTTACGGGCGCAGACGGTGAAAAAACCGTAATGAAAGACAAGAATAAGTACAAGCTTAAACTAGGCTTGTCTCTTACTGATATTGGGTCCGTTAATTATAGGGGTAGTTTAATTGATAATTACAATATCAACAACACCATTACCCAAGATGATTATGACAACATTGAAGATTCTGATGATTTACAGAATCTATATACGTTTACACAAGCTACAGAAGATATGAAAGCTGGTTTACCGACAGCACTTCATTTTAATGCAGATTGGAACATTAAGAACAATTTTTATTTGAATTTCAATACAGATGTATCTATGCGTTCTGCTGGTGAGAATAACCTTAGAACTGCAAATGTATTTTCTTTGACCCCTCGTTTTGAAAGTAAGTGGTTTAGTTTTTATTTACCTGTAAGTAGCTATCAGTATAGCGGTTTGCAAGTAGGCGCAGGTTTACGTGCCGGACCATTATATATTGGTTCAGGGTCATTGATATCTACATTTACAAAAAATGAGATTCAAGGAGCAGACGTTTATGCAGGTTTAAAAATACCGGTGTATTATGGTCAGCCAAAAGATTCTGACGGTGATGGTATTCCTAATAAAGAAGATGGCTGTCCTAAAAAAGCAGGTCCAATTGAAAATAATGGTTGCCCATGGGGTGATACTGATGGAGATTCTGTAATGGATAATGAAGATAAATGTCCAGAAGAAGCAGGTCCATTAGAAAATAATGGATGCCCTTGGGTAGATACTGATGGCGATACTATATTGGATAACGAAGATCAATGTCCAAATGAGGCAGGTCCAGTAGAGAATAATGGTTGTCCTTGGGCAGATTCTGATGGCGATTTAGTAGTTGATAAAGATGATGAATGTCCTAATGAAATGGGTACGGTTGCAAACAAAGGTTGTCCAGAGCCAGAAGTTACTGCTGAGGTTCAAAAGTCTTTGAACGAGTATGCAAAAACAATTTTGTTTACGACGGGAAAATCTACGCTTAAAGTTGAATCTACACCAGTCTTGGTCGATATTATTGGTATATTGAATGAATACCCAAATGCTAACTTCACAATTGAAGGGCATACGGACAGTATAGGTTCTGAAGCCACCAATCAAAAATTATCGGAGAAAAGAGCACAAGCCGTATTGCAGTTTTTAATTACTGGTGGTATTTCACCATCAAGGTTAACTGCTATCGGTTATGGGGAAAGTAAGCCAATTGCTACCAATATGTATAAAGATGGTAGACAGAAAAATAGACGCGTTGAAATAAACTTAGCGCAATAGTTATAAGATATATTAAATAAAAAAAGCCCGGTTTTACCGGGCTTTTTTTATTTCAAATTTTTATCTTTTAAAAATATATCGGGTAATAAAAATACCTGAGGAATCACCCTTACCGCTATCACTTTCAACGGCACTGGTAACAAATGCTAATTCCCATCCTTCAGCAACCATAGCATTTATCTTAGAAGTTATGACAGCATCATTTGCAGCTATATTCTGAAAACGGATACCACCAATATTAAAGAAATTCAACAATTTAGTTTCATCAAAGTCTTTTACCCTAATCTCATCTCTTTTTGATTTGTTACGCGTATTGTCATCTTCGGTTTGGGTAGAGGTGAATTCGGCATAGTCTTTTTCCTCATTACCATCTATAATTCTAGAACGTCCCATACCACTTGATACGATAGATTCTACGCTAGTAATTACTTTAAACTCCTGTGCGCTTAAACTTAAAGCACCACTAAAAATTAATAAAATACTAAAAATACTTTTTTTCATGATTTTGGTTTTTTTAATTATTGGTCATCTTTTTAGATGATTATGAGTTACTAACACTTCAAAACATGATAAATTGTATAAATTACCTTAATTCTGGTACTATATTAATTGAAGACTAAGTATTGGGAATAAAAAAACCCGATGTATTTACATCGGGTTTTTTTATAAATGTGTGCTAGTATTATTGAATAGAGAAATCGAATACAGATTGGTTTTCTCTTCCTTGTGGTACTTGACCTTGGTAGATAAAGCAATACTCGCCTGGCTCTAAAGCATCAGGAGTAACTTTGAATTTATTTCCTTCAATTTCCTCTATGGCAAAGTTAAGCGCGTATTTAGGGTCTATACCACTACTGGTTGTGATCCAGCTACTTTTGCCAGTAATTACTTCTCTAAGGTTCTTATTTTCTTTTACAGTAAGTTTTACTAACACAAACTCGTTAGGGTTACTTGCCATTCTAAACCACCAGTTAAAAATACCGGCATCGCTACCTTGATTGTTTTGCATATTATCAACTTGAGTAACACTAGGATCAAAAATAAAGGTGAATTCTGGCTGACTTTGACGAATAACATTATTCGATTGTGTTTTCGGTAATTGAGCTTTTTGCTTTGCGTTGATTAAACCAGAAACTAATTTCTGTGCAACTTGATTAGAGTTTGCTCCAGAAAATACACTTGGTTGAACCAATTTGTCTTCACCACTTGCATCTGTAAAATAAATACCAGTTTTAGACATTGTGTTCTGTTTAGACTTATCCATAATTAAAGACAAAACTTCAGAAGAAACACCTGCATTTTTCATGGCACCTAAAGCAGTAATAGAAGCATCGAATTTTACATCAGAAGTGTTTATTTTATCAATAATCATATAATCGTCGAAACCAAGCTCGACCATTTGTACTACAGATTCGTTTGTAATTGTCTCCTGGGCTGCCCCAAAAGTAAACGCTGATAAGGTTAGCGTCAGCAATAAATTTTTAACGGATTTCATTTTCTTGATTTTGGTTGTTATTTACTAATATAGTTCTAATTCCAAATTTATATTAATTTTTATATTTAAAGCAGTTACTTTGTATAAAAGGAATGGATTTTGGATAAATGGTAGGAATTGTTTATAAATCTACGGGAAGTTGGTATACTGTTAAGGCAGAAGATAGCGATTTCTATGAATGTAGAATAAAGGGAAAGTTTAGAATTAAAGGTATAAAAAGTACAAATCCGGTTGCGGTTGGTGACTCTGTGCGTTTTGAGGTAGAGACTACTGGCGACGATACCTTTGGTATTATTAATGAAATTGAAAAACGAAAAAACTATATCATTCGTAAGTCTGTTAACTTATCGAAACAGACACATATCATCGCTGCAAATTTAGATCAGGTGTTTTTGTTGGTAACGTTGAATAACCCGCCTACATATCCGGTTTTTATCGATCGATTTTTAATTACGGCCGAAGCATACAAAATACCGGCAGTCTTGATATTTAATAAAATTGACACATACACACCAGAAGAGTTAGATGAGATCAAATTCTTGGCGGCCCTTTATCGTAAAATAGGATATACCTGTATTGGTATTTCTGCTGCAACAGGTAAAAATGTAGATAAGGTAAAAGAAATGATGGTAGGCAAGACCTCTATGTTCTCTGGGCATTCAGGTGTTGGTAAATCTACATTGGTCAATACTATAGAGCCTAATTTGGATATTAAGACAAAACAAATTTCTAAACAACATCTTCAAGGTCAGCATACCACAACTTTTGCTGAAATGTTCGATTTAAGTTTTGACGCACGTATTATAGATACTCCCGGAATAAAAGGATTTGGTATTGTTGATATGGAAAAGGAGGAAATAGGCAATTATTTTCCAGAGTTTTTTGAATTGAAACAACACTGTAAGTTCAATAACTGTATACATATAGATGAGCCAAAATGTGCCGTTAAAGATGCTTTAGATGCAGGTGATATTGCATGGAGTAGGTATAACAGTTACTTACAAATGATAAAAGGCGAAGATGAGCATTATAGGGTAGATATACATGACGAGAAAAAATGAGAGCAGTAATACAGCGCGTTTCTAAAGCTAGTGTAACGGTTGATGGAAAACAGATTAGCGCCATCGAAGGTGGTGTTCTAATTCTCATCGGCATAGAAAATGAAGATACCCAAGAAGATATTGATTGGCTTACGAATAAAATAGCCAACCTTCGTATTTTCAATGATGATGAAGGGGTGATGAATATGTCACTTTTAACTACAAAAGGCGATGCAATTGTGGTTAGTCAGTTTACGCTACATGCCAGTACAAAAAAAGGCAATCGCCCATCGTATTTAAAAGCTGCAAGACCAGAAGTAGCGATTCCATTATATGAAGCTTTTATTGCTACTATAGAATCAAAGATGGATAAGAAAGTAGGTACAGGTATATTCGGTGCTGATATGAAAGTGGAGTTGTTGAATGATGGTCCCGTGACTATATTGATTGATACAAAAAATAAAGAGTAATGAACATCGAAAACGCACAACTTGCAGTAGATAATTGGATTAAGGAACATGGCGTTCGTTATTTTAACGAGCTTACCAATATGGCACAGCTAACAGAAGAAGTAGGCGAGGTCGCTAGAATTATTGCTAGACGCTACGGTGAGCAAAGTGAAAAGGAATCAGATAAGAACAAAGATCTAGGCGAAGAATTGGCAGATGTAATGTTCGTGGTTTTATGTTTGGCAAATCAAACAGGTATCGATTTACAACAAGCTTTCGATAAAAAGTTAGATTTAAAAACAAAGCGAGATCATGACCGTCATCACAGTAATAAAAAGTTGAAATAGGCGTATATTTGGCGTTCTATTTTTAAAATTATACGCATTGAAACTCCATCTAACCGGTCCGTCAAATCATCAATTAAAAGATACTATAACTATAACAGGTTCTAAAAGTGAATCTAACCGTAGTTTATTATTGGCTGCTTTATTCCCAGATATTAAAATAGAAAATATTTCAAATTCTGATGATGCCCAAGTCATGGCAAAAGGTTTGAAAATTTCAGAGGGTACGGTAGATATTCATCATGCTGGTACGGCAATGCGTTTTTTAACAGGTTATTTTTCTTCACAAGAGGGCAAAGAAGTAATTCTTACCGGATCTAAAAGAATGACAGAGCGACCTATTGAAATTTTGGTAAATGCCTTAAAAACTTTGGGGGCAGAAATCTCTTATGTACAAGATGAAGGTTATCCGCCAATAAAAATAAAAGGACAACGTATTGTAAAAGATAAAGTGAGCTTGCCTGCAAATGTGAGTAGTCAGTATATATCTTCTCTACTATTAATTGCACCTAGTTTAGAAAACGGACTAGAATTAGAGTTGGTCGGTAAAATTACTTCGGTGCCTTATATTAAAATGACTTTAGCATTACTTGAAGAAATTGGTGTAGAAACTTCATTTGAGGATAATATCATCAAAGTGTCTTCTAAATCTAAAGTAGCACCAACAACATTGGTGGTGGAGTCTGACTGGAGTTCAGCCTCCTATTTCTATGGTATTTGCGCACTTGCAGCACCAGGCACAGAAATAACCTTGTCGGCATATAAAAAGAAAAGTCTTCAAGGTGATAGTGTACTTTCAGATATTTATGCATCTTTTGGAGTAGAAACTACATTTGGTGAACATAAAATCACCTTAACAAAGACAGACAAAAAGGTACTAGCTGAAAATGAATTCGATTTAGCAAATGCGCCAGATATTGCGCAAACTATAGCGGTTACCTGTTTCGGGTTGGGAGTGGGCTGTCATTTAATAGGTCTACATACTTTAAAAATAAAGGAGACCGATCGTTTAGAAGCTTTATATACAGAACTGTCTAAACTAGGTGCGCGTATTTCGGTAACCGATAAAACACTTACCATCTTGCCAACGGTTGAAATTAACGCAGATGTAGCTATAGATACGTATAACGACCATAGAATGGCAATGGCTTTTGCGCCTTTGGCAATGAAAACTACACTTTTTGTGAACGATGCAGAGGTAGTTTCTAAGTCGTATCCAGATTTTTGGAACGATCTAAAACAACTAGATTTTAGTATAAAAGAATTATAAATAGGTATTTACTTGACAAGGCCTATCTTCAGATTGTATATTTGCAGCCGCAATTTGCTGCATTAAATATAATAGCTACATGAAATTATCAAATTTTAGTTTTGAGCTTCCTAAAGAATTATTGGCGGAGCATCCTTCTGAAAATAGAGATGAGTCTAAATTGATGGTGATCCACAGAGATACCGGAAAAATTGAGCACAAGATGTTCAAAGACATGATCGACTATTTTGATGAGGGCGATGTAATGGTTCTAAACAATACTAAAGTTTTTCCTGCCCGTTTATATGGTAACAAGGAAAAAACGGGTGCGCGTATCGAAGTTTTTCTTTTGCGTGAGTTGAACGAAGAGCAACGTCTTTGGGATGTTCTTGTAGATCCAGCACGTAAAATTCGTATTGGTAACAAACTTTATTTTGGTGATGATGAAACATTGGTAGCTGAGGTTATCGATAATACTACATCTAGAGGTAGAACATTACGTTTCTTATATGATGGTGCATATGTTGATTTCAGAAGAAAACTTAGAGAATTAGGTGAAACTCCATTACCTAAATACATAAAAAGAGAAGTTGAGCCAGAAGATGAAGGTCGTTACCAAACGATTTATGCAAAGCATGAAGGTGCTGTTGCAGCTCCAACGGCAGGTCTTCACTTTTCTAAACACTTATTAAAGCGTTTGGAGATTAAAGGTGTCGATTTTGCAGAACTAACGTTACATGTTGGTTTAGGTACTTTTAACCCAGTAGAAGTTGAAGATCTTTCTAAGCATAAAATGGATAGCGAAGAGTTATTTATTGATGAGAAAGCTACAGACATTGTTAATAATGCAAAGAGAGAAAAACGTCGTATTTGTGCAGTAGGTACTACAGCAATGAGAGGTTTAGAAAGCGCTGTTTCATCTAAACATACGTTGAATACTTATGAAGGTTGGACGAATAAATTTATTTTTCCTCCCTACGATTTTAGTATAGCAAATGCGATGATCACAAATTTTCACTTGCCAAAATCTACATTATTGATGATGGTATCTGCATTTATGGGTCATGATTTAATGAACAAAGCGTATAAAGAAGCAATATTGGAAAGCTATAAGTTCTACTCTTATGGTGATGCCATGTTGATTATATAAGTTCAAAATATCCTTGGTTAAAAGGATAAATAAAAAATCCCGCTTTATCTGCAAATGGAGAAAGCGGGTTTTTATAATTAGTAATACCTACCTTTAACGTGATGGAAGAAATAAAGAAAAAAGATATTCGGGCACTAACGCGAGAGCAGCTTAGAGAATTCTTTGTTTCTAATGGTGACAAAGCTTTTAGGGGAAATCAAGTATATGAATGGTTATGGCAAAAAGCTGCCTATTCTTTTGATGTGATGACAAGTCTATCGAAAGAAACTAGAGAGATGCTAGAAGCTAATTTTGTAATCAACCATATTAAGGTCGATTTAATGCAGCGTAGTAGTGACGGTACTATTAAAAATGCCGTTCGCTTGCATGACGATTTAATTGTAGAATCGGTGCTGATACCGACAAAGTCAAGAACCACTGCCTGTGTATCTAGTCAGGTTGGGTGCAGTTTAGACTGTAGGTTCTGTGCAACGTCTCGCTTAAAACGTATGCGAAATCTGAATCCTGATGAGATTTATGATCAAGTTGTTGCCATAGACAACGAAAGTCGCTTGTATTTCGAAAGACCATTGAGCAATATTGTTTTTATGGGGATGGGAGAGCCTTTAATGAACTATAACAATGTCTTAAAGGCAATTGATAAGATTACTTCTCCTGACGGATTGGGGATGTCTCCAAAACGAATTACCGTTTCAACTTCTGGGGTACCTAAGTTAATTAAGAAAATGGCAGATGATGAGGTGAAATTCAAATTGGCTGTTTCATTACACTCCGCCATCGACGAGATCAGAACTTCAATTATGCCGTTTAATGCCAAGTTTACCTTAAGCGATTTAAGAGAGTCTTTAGTGTATTGGTACGAGAAAACAAGAAGTAGAATAACCTACGAATATGTAGTTTGGGACGGAATTAACGACACCCAGAAAGATGTCGATGCCTTGGTAGAATTCTGCCGTTTCGCACCTTCTAAAGTAAATCTAATAGAATACAATCCTATCGATGATGGCGAGTTCAAGCAAGCCTCAAACGCAGCCATAGATCGCTACGTGAATACATTAGAAAAGAATAATATAATAGTAACCGTTCGTCGTTCTAGAGGAAAGGATATTGATGCCGCATGTGGGCAGTTGGCGAATAAATCTTGATTTTTGTGATAAGTATTAAGTATTAAGTAAAGAGTACAAAGTAATAAGTATGAATTCTGAAGTACTAGGTCGAATAGAGAAAATAGAATTTAGATAATAGACTTTTTTGATTTTGAGTTTTTAGCGAAGTTAAATAGTTGTAATACAGCCAAAAGCCAAAAGCCAAAAGCATTTTTGAACTTGAACTTGAGTTTTGCACTTGCACTTGTATTTTGAATTTATTTTTTTTCCTAACTCCTAACTCCTAAACTTTATTATCTCCTTGCCAACTACTGTTAACTGATAGCTTTTGACTAATTTTGGAGTTCTAATATATAGCACCTGAAAATAGTAGCGCAAATAAAAGAACCTGTCTATCAGGAAATGGAGCTGTTTGAATCTAAGTTTAGAGATTCAATGACCTCTAAGGTGGCGCTACTGAATAGGATCACCCACTACATCGTAAATCGCAAGGGGAAGCAAATGCGTCCTATGTTTGTTTTTTTAACAGCAAAACTGTTGAATGGCGGCGAAGTAAACGAGCGCACCTATCGTGGTGCTTCGGTTATAGAATTGATACATACCGCTACATTGGTTCATGATGATGTTGTTGATGAAAGTAATAAACGCAGGGGATTCTTCTCAATAAATGCCCTTTGGAAAAATAAGATTGCTGTTTTGGTAGGTGATTATTTACTGTCTAAAGGACTATTGCTTTCCATAGATAACGAAGATTTCGATCTGCTTAAAATTATTTCTGTTGCCGTTCGCGAAATGAGCGAGGGCGAATTATTACAAATAGAGAAAGCTAGACGTTTAGATATTACCGAAGATGTCTATTACGATATCATCAGGCAGAAAACGGCAACGTTGATTGCGGCATGCTGTTCGCTGGGTGCTTGCTCGGTTAAGCCAGATAGTACAGATGTAGAAACCTTCAGAAAATTCGGAGAGCTCTGCGGTATGGCGTTTCAGATCAAAGACGACCTTTTTGATTATGGAACCAAACAAATAGGAAAGCCAACAGGTATCGATATTAAAGAGCAAAAAATGACTTTGCCATTAATATATGCACTGAACCACTGTACTAAAAAAGAGAAAAGCTGGGTAATCAATTCCGTTAAAAACCACAATAAGGATAGAAAACGGGTCAAAGAAGTTATCGGGTTCGTAAAAGACAAAGGCGGATTGGATTATGCGGTAACTAAAATGCTACAATATAGAGACGAAGCGTTAGAACTGCTTAGTAGGTATCCTGATTCTGAGTATAAAAGTGCTTTAGAGTTGATGGTGAATTACGTGGTGAATCGTAAAATGTAGATCCGGTAAAAAATTTCTTAATTTAATAATTTTTAAATAGCTGTAATTCAGTAGTTTAAAAATTAATTTTATTTTTTTATTATCTTCAGGCAACTATAGTTACTTCTTCTGCGTCTATGCTAATAGAAGACCAAACCAATATTTTGAAAATTATACCTTTTTATAAAAACGAGCAGCAGCTCATTAAAAAAGCAATATCGGGTAACCGCGATGCGCAAGAGCGTTTGTATAAAAAACATGCTCCAAAAATGTTGAGTGTCTGCCGTCAGTATATTAAAGATATTCATTTCGCCGAGGATGTAATGGTACAAGGTTTTCTAAAAATGTTCAACAAGCTAGAAACATTTAAGTTCGAAGGTAGTTTTGAAGGATGGTTAAGGCGGATAATGATTCGAGAAAGTATCTCTTATTTACGAAAGCAGCAGTTTGTGGTGTATGATGATGAGGTGTACGAAAAGAATCAATCTGAAGAAATATCGCAAAGTACCGATTTAGATACCGAGCATATTCAAAAATTGATAGATGCTTTGCCGCAAGGTTATAAAATGGTATTCGTGCTTTATACAGTCGAAGGGTATAAGCATAAAGAAATCGCAGAAATGCTTTCAATTACAGAGAGTACTTCAAAAACTCAGTTATTAAAAGCCCGAAAATTGCTTCAAGAACAATTAAGGCAACAAAATATTATAGGGTATGGAAACCGATAAATTTGAAAAACATATAAAAGCCAAGTTACAAGAGCGGGAGATTCATCCGTCAGAAAATGCTTGGTCTAAAATTTCATCAGAATTAAATGATGATACTGCAAAAAAGAAACCTGTGTATCTATGGATGGGCGTTGCGGCAAGTGTTGTTGTATTAATAGGTGTTGCACTCTTTTACTTTAATGGAAGTGATGTGGTAAATGATATTCCAGTAGAAATTGTTGACATAGAAAAAGAAGATACTTTAGAAGAAGTAATTGCTAAAGAACCAGTGACTTTTAAAGAAGAACAAGTGGTTTTAGTAGAAACAAATACAAAGGCAGAAAGTGTGGCTGTTGAAATTGAGAAGTATAAAATACCTGAAGTACAAGAGAACAAAACTTTAAATGATGCCGTTGAAATAGCAGTTGTTGAGAATGTATCTTCAGAAAAAACTACTTCTAAACTAATAATTTCAGATGAAATTATAAATTCTAAAATTGCGGCTATAGTTGCGCAGGTAGATGTTTTAGAGCAAAATAGTGCAGTCACAGATGCAGAAGTAGATTCGTTATTGAAACGAGCACAAGACGAAATTTTACGAGATAGAATATTTAATACAGATAAATCTGTCGATGCAATGGCTTTGTTGACAGAGGTTGAAGAAGAACTTGATCAATCTTTTCGAGACCAAATTTTTAATTCTTTAAAAGCCGGTTTTATAAAAGTGCGAACTGCAGTGGCAGACCGCAATAATTAATCAAACACAAATCGTTTTATCCTAAATCTCTATAATATGCTATAGGGACAGGGGGCGGAGTTTTATTCATCAAAAAAAATCAAAATCGAAATGAGAACAATTACAATGTATTTAATCGTGATGCTGACCCTATTTATGGTGCAAAATTCAGTAGCGCAAGAAGATTATCAAAAAACAGTAGAAATCTTAAATGAGCAAAAGCTAAGTGTAACTAGACAAGAAAAGGAAGCTTTAAAATTTGAAATAGAAGCGATTTCTAAAAGATTAGAGAAAGGCGAAATCACACAAGAAGAAGCAGATACTCTGAAAATGGAAGCGGCCGAAAAGAGAGCTTTGAATATTGAAGATAGAATTGCCATTATTAACAACAAAATTGCATTATTAGAACGAAATAATGGAGAGGTGAAAGAATTGGATACCTTGAATTATAAATTTGCTTTTCAAATCGGTTTTGGCGATGATGACGGTGACGATGCAAAACTTTTCGGAATTCGACTAAATGAGAATCCGAATAGAAGAGAACCAATGTATGACAGAAGAACATACTCAGATTTGGTTCTTGCTGTAGGTTTGAATAATGCTATTGTAGACGGGCAATCTTTAAATGATTCTCCATATAAGATAGGTGGTAGTAGATTTTTTGAAATGGGATGGCAATGGCGAACTCGGGTATTTAAAAACACCAATTTGTTGAGATTTAATTATGGTTTTTCATTTCAGTTTAACGGTTTAAAACCAAAAGATAATCAGTATTTAGTCTCTCTTGAAAACGGACAATCAGAACTTCAGGAGTTCGATTATGAGCTAGATAAATCAAAGTTTAGAATGGATAATCTGGTTTTTCCTATGCATTTAGAATTTGGTCCGTCCAAGTTGAAAACAACAGATAAAACCATGCGATATTCTTTAAAAAATCAATTTAGAGTGGGAATAGGTGGCTATGGCGGATTTAATTTGGGGACACGTCAAAAATTAAAATATAACCTTGACGGTGATAATGTAAAAGATAAACTTAAGCGTAGCTATAACACTAATGACTTAATTTATGGGGTAAGTGCATATGCAGGGGTTGACGGCTTTCTGTTGTATATGAAATATGATTTGAATCCTATTTTTAAAGATGCCACCGTCGAGCAACATAACATTTCTTTAGGTCTTCGTTTCGACCTTTAATAAAATATTCATCAATCAAATTAGCTGTGGTGCCGTGTGTAATAACCGGTTACTACAGCTAATTATTTGTATTAGATAGTTCTCTGTTCATCTCTTCGGTAAACTCATTTTCATAATACCCACGTTTACAATGGCTGCATTCTATTGTAGTTGTGCTAGATATTTTAAAGAGCTTTATCCAAAATATATGAAAATAGTTCTTTCGGGTAACAGCTGTTAACGTCTCGCGATGATGGCAATACGGACACGTGCTATTAAAAAGTTTTTTAGTTTCTGGCTTTCCTGGTCTAGTGCCAAAGAATAGAATCATAATGTGTACTTTTGAGGTTCTAATTTACACAAATTTATTTCCCTCCTTATGAGGGATTAAGGGAGGAATATGATTTCAAAAATTACCATAGATAAAGTATATGAATCTGCTCGATTAGAAGAGGTTATTGGTGATTTTGTGCAGCTAAAAAAATCAGGGTCTAACTTTAAAGGACTAAGCCCTTTTTCTGATGAGCGATCACCAAGTTTTATGGTATCGCCGGTAAAGCAGATATGGAAAGATTTTAGTAGTGGAAAAGGAGGTAATGTAGTTGCTTTTTTAATGGAGCATGAGCATTTTACCTATCCTGAGGCTATAAAATATTTAGCGAAGAAATATAATGTTGAAGTAGAAGAGACCGAGCAATCAGATGAACAAAAAGAACAAGCTAGCGAACGCGAGAGCATGTACTTGGTGTCAGAATTTGCCCAAACGCATTTTAAAGAAATGCTGTGGGAATCAGAGCTCGGTAAAGCAATAGGTCTTAGTTATTTTAAGGAGCGTGGCTTTACAGATGAGATCATCAAGAAATTTGAGTTAGGGTATTGTCTAGATCAATGGGACGGATTTACAACTGCAGCTTTAGATAAAGGGTATAAACTAGAGTACCTTTCAAAAACAGGATTGACCATAGTTAAAGAAGATCCTAACAACCCGAATGGGTCTAGAAAATTCGACCGATTTAAAGGTAGGGTGATGTTTCCAATACATTCCCTAAGTGGTCGTGTATTAGGTTTTGGTGGTCGTATTTTAACGAACGATAAAAAGGCAGCTAAATACCTGAATTCCCCCGAAAGCGACATTTACCATAAGAGTAAGGTACTGTACGGTATTTACCATGCGAAGCAATCTATCGCTAAAGAAGATAATTGCTATTTGGTAGAAGGGTATACCGATGTAATTCAATTTGTACAACGAGGTATAGATAACGTAGTATCCTCTAGTGGTACGGCATTGACTCCTGAACAAATTAGGCTCATCAACAGATTGACAAAAAATATTACGGTATTGTTTGATGGTGATGCGGCAGGTTTACGTGCATCGCTTCGAGGAATAGATCTTATTTTGGAGCAAGGTATGAATGTGCGGGTATGTACATTTCCAGAAGGAGAAGATCCAGATAGTTTTGCCAAGAATAATGAGTTAGAAGATGTCATGACCTATCTTAATGACAACTCTAAAGATTTTATTCAGTTCAAGGCGTCGCTTCTGGTAAAAGAGGCAGATAACGATCCCATAAAAAGAGCAGATACGGTTAGAGATATCGTGAACAGTATTGCTAAGATTCCGGATCGCATACAGCAAGAGATTTATATTCAAGAGTGCGCCCAGATCATGAATATATCTGAGGCGGTTTTGTACAATACACTTGCCCAAATAGGGAAGAAAGAAGAGAATAATGTAAAGGTACAGCAGAAAGAAGAACAGAAGGCTTTTGATATTGTTCGCAATACCGATGAGCAGAAAGAAGAAAAAGTAGATGTACAATATATGTTAGAGCGAAAAATTATTGAATCGCTAATGTTGTACGGAAACCACAAAGAGCAGTTTGAAGACCTTGTACTAAAAGAAAATGAGGCGGGAGATTTGGTGTTGGAGCCAGAGTTATCTGAGATTAAGGTATATGAGAAAATCTATTTAGATCTTCAAGAAGACGAAATAGAATTGGCGAATGAAGATTTTCGTAAAATGTATTCAAGGTTGATCGAAGCCTTAAATGAAAAAGAAGAATTTTCGATCACCAATTTTGTCAATGGTTTAGAGCAAGAGATGGCGAATCAGATTTCTTCTATTTTAATGGAAGAGGAACGCTATAAGTTAGATGACTGGGAGCGTAAAGAGATTTTTCCGAAGAAAAAAGAAATAGGTGTAGCTCAATTGGTCAGTGAAACTATACTGACACTTCGTTGCTTTTTAATTAAAAAAAGAATGGCAACATTGCAAAATACTACAGAAGGGGTAGAAAAAGATAATAGAGAGGCATTAGAGGAGATTATGAATTATATACAGTTGAATAAATTACTTAATCAGAAATTGAATAGGGTTTTATCATAGTATAAAAAAATAGAGTGCATAAAAAAAGACCTGCTAAAAGCAGGTCTTTTTTTATTATATGACAGTTGTAAGAATTTAGTACAATTCTAAGGCTTTAGCCTGTTGTAATAAATCGACCATATTGTCTACATTTAACTTTTTCATTAAACGAGCTTTGTAGGTACTAACTGTTTTTTCATTTAGGTTCAATCCTAATGCAACTTCTTTGTTACGTTTACCACTAGCTAAAAGTTTTAAAACTTCTATTTCTCTAGTAGAAAGTTTTCTAAAGAACCTTCTAGGTTTCTTAGTCCCTTCATCAAAAGCAAGACGTTGTGCAAGTTCGTTTGTAATGAACATGCTGCCTTCACTTACTTTAGTTACTGCTGCAGTAATATATTCTACACCAGATGATTTTGATAAATATCCGAAAGCACCAGCTCTAATAGCACTTAAGGCATAAACATCTTCAGATTGACCGCTGTACATAAGAACTTTTACGTCTGCGTAATCTTTTTTAATTCTGCGTAATGCTGCTATTCCGTTAACATCAGGAATATCCATTTCTAGCATGACCACATCGGGGGTTGTGTCTTTAAGTTTTTCAAAAAGTTCTTCGGTAGTTGCTACCTCATCGATCAATTCAAATCCCTCAGCGGATTCTAGAACCTTCCTTACTCCCATTCTAATGATAGGGTGGTTATCCGCTATTAAAACTTTGATCATTAATTGTTTTTTTATATAGATTTCAGGACCTATTCTTGTCTGAAAAGACAACATGCAATGTAAGGCTTAAAATTCTAAATTAGAAGTCAAAGTTGCATTATTTTCTTATTAACGTAAAAATTTTGACTTTATTTTCGATTTAATACCTTGATTCTTAGTTGAGTTGTTATTTTAACTCTTTTGGGATCTCACAAACAGGTATTGGTAACATTTTGTGTTGGTTCATGGTATTCAATCTGGTAAAGATAGTAAAAACTTCCTTTTTCCTTCCTTCAAAATCATCAACTGTTTTGCCTTCGTCTTTCATGTCCATTGCCCATTCTAGCTCAGGGTAAGAAGCACCTATTTGGTCTTCATCTGTTCTATCGTCGCCCCACAAACCATCGGTTGGCGCAGCACCTATTATCTCTTCGTTAATGCCTAAAACCTTTGCAATGGCATACACTTCGGTCTTCATAAGATCGGCTATAGGGCTCAAATCAACACCACCATCACCGTATTTGGTGTAAAAGCCAACTCCGAAATCCTCTACTTTATTTCCAGTTCCTGCAACCAGGTAACGTTCAAATGCGGCAAAGTAATACAGACTGGTCATACGTAATCTAGCTCTTGTATTGGCCAAAGACATAAAACGCTCTTCTTCATTTTCAACAGATGGTAAAGCAGCTACCAAGCTATCGAACACTGGCGTAAGATTCACCGGCTGCCTTTTTACATTAGAAAAATTAGCCTGTAACCAATCTATATGGCGAGATGCTCGGTCACTTTGATTCTCTGCCTGGTGAATCGGCATTTCTAAGCAAAGCAAGTCTAAACCCGTTTTTGCACAAAGGGTAGAAGTAACTGCAGAATCAATTCCGCCAGATATACCGATGACAAAACCTTTCTGTTTTGCGTTGTTAGCATAATCTCTTAACCAATTAACAATGTGCTCAATTACCTTTTCCGTTTGCATACCGTTCTAATTATTTAGTAAAATCAATTAACTTTGCCATAAAAATAAGTTGAACACTGTGAAAAATAAAATGTATTGTAAAATACTTGCCAAGGTCAAACCTATTTTTATACTATTATCAGTATTTACCATTCTTTATAGCTGTAATGATAGTGATAAGGTGGCTGAAGAGATTGCTGCTATACCAGTAGATCTTAAAATTTCGCGATTTGATCGTGAGTTTGCCGCTTCGGGTGAAAAGGGATTACCGGCATTGCGTAAAACGTATCCATATTTGTTTCCGGCACCAGATAGTGTTTGGGTAGCCAAAATGCACGATTCTCTTCAAATTGAATTATTTCAAGAAGTAGGTAATGCTTTTCGCAGTTTTGAAGATGAAGAAAAAGGTTTAGAACAACTTTTTAAGCATATAAAATATTACTTCCCAGAATTTACCCTGCCAAAGATTATAACGGTAACCAATGATGTCGATTATAATAACCGAATTATTTTAACCGATAGTTTATTATTCATTAGTCTTGATAATTATTTGGGTGCAGAGCATATGTATTATGGCGGATTCCAACGTTATATAGCACAATCATTAGATCGCAATTTTTTAGTAAGCGATGTTGCCAGTTCTTTTGCCAAGCAAGTGGTGCCAAGACCTAGAGACCGTACCTATCTAGCTCGAATGATTTATTTTGGTAAAGAATTATACCTGAAGGATAAATTGATGCCAGAAGCTGAAGATGGTAAAAAAATAGGATACACCCAAACAGAAATCGATTGGGCAATTGCCAATGAAGAGCCTATTTGGAGAAATTTTATAGAGAACGAATATTTATACAGTACAGATAATAAATTGAACCAACGATTTTTAGAACCTGCCCCTTTTTCGAAATTCGGATTGGAGTTGGATAATGAATCGCCAGGTAGGCTAGGTCGTTATATAGGATGGCAAATTGTTCGTGCCTTTATGGAAAATAATGATGTAAGCATGAAACAATTAATGACCATGCCTGCAGATGAAATATTTAAGAAATCAAATTACAAACCGAGAAATTAGATGGCAGATTTACATACTTCAGAAATTACACTGCGCGTAGGATTAGATGAAAATAGAATTCCGGAAACATTAAACTGGTCTGCACAAGACGGTGGTATTGAGAATGAGGCAGCAAAGGCAATGCTTTTATCTGTGTGGGATAGTAAAAACCAAGAGTCTTTAAAAATTGATTTATGGACAAAAGATATGCCTGTTGATGAGATGAAAACATTCTTTCATCAGACTTTAGTTTCTTTGACCGATACTTTTCAAAAGGCGACACAAGACGATAAAATGACGGCTACCATGAAAGATTTCTGTGATTACTTCGCAGAAAACCTAAATCTTAAAGAAAAAGATTAAGCTGTTTTTAACTTCTTTTTACCTTTCGTTTTTTTAATCCAGTAGACAATATAGATAGTTCCTAAAACGGACGGGGTCATCCATGCCCAAAGCGTGTCTTGGTGCATACCTGCAACTATAAATGCGGTAATCGAGGCAATAAGTGCACCTAACATTCTACTTAGGTGGTTTATAAGCCAAAGCTTCCTGTTTTCTAATGTGGTCTTAAATAGTTTATAATCTCCATAAGGTAAAAAGAGACCTATAATTCCGAAGAACAGAAAAAGAATACTGTGCGAGTAGTTATGTATGAGTCCGTTTATTCCAAAGCCAATCATTAATAGCGCTGAGAAAGCCATAATACCCGAAACCAATTTATCGGTCAAATTTGCTTTTGTTTTTTTGACAGATTTAAATGTGAGTGCCCTGTTACCGGCTAAAACCATATAAATAGTGAAAATGCCGATCAAGAATAAAAATGTGTTGATGTGATTGGGCATTCTCGCAATTACCAAAGAAATCGCAGAACTAATTATCATAGACCACGAAAACCATTTGCCCAATCGCTTATGGTTTAACCTTCCTTTTTTAACCATGATACTTGCGATACCGGTAATAAGCCCCACACCACCAAAAAAGGCATGTATGTAAATAAAGATTTCAATGATATTTTCCATGGTCTGTTGGTTTTATGTTACTCAAAGATGGAGTATTCACAAACCATAAGATAAAAAATAGTTCTCAATTGAAGGTTTTGGGTGCTGAGCTGAATTTGGAAGTACGAGGAATCAAAGTACGAGGTACAAAGTACAAAGTAGTAAGTAAGAAATCTTAAGTCTTAAGTATAAAGTATCTGTCATTGCGAGGAGCATTTCGCGACGTGGCAATCTGTGGTCTTAATATTATCAATGTCAATTCGAGTGGTTTTACGATGTAGCATAGCGGAGGCGTAAAATTGTATCGAGAACAGGTTTGGTACACGCAATGGTTCTCGATACAAATTTTCTCATACTTCAAAAATTCACTCGAACTGACATTTCGTTTTGCTATTGTAAATAGTATAAAGTCTTAGGTAAAAGGTTACGTCTTTGCGAGGAGCTTTTTTGCGACGTGGCAATCTGTTGAATCAAAGTATCTATGTGAGTTGTCAGTGCTTCTGTCAGTCTGAGCGCAGTCGAAGACCCTTGTGTGTTCCATTCCCTTTGACTGCGCTCTGTTTGATATTCATTCAATGGAAAAGTCATTCTCAGGTGCATGCCCAGAGGTATTTTACTTAATCAAGTAAATCTTTTTTTATTGTTTCAAGATATTTTGCTACAAAACTATCGATTGCTGCTTTGTTAGTTAGATTTTCACCTCTAATAGATAATATGATAGTGTATTTATCTTTATAGGTGGCATGATACTTTGCTTCCTCGTATTCGGCTTCGGTGGTGGTAGTTATAAACGCATTGTCAAAAATATGTAGATCACTAACATAGGTGCCTTCGATTTTTAATTTTACTGCACCATTGTAACCTACTTTTAAATAGTTGAGCATTGTTTTGTTTTCGCTTACTTCTTCATTGATGGTGAAATTAAATTCGTAAAATTCTTTTGTAGGGTGGTCGTATTGGGCAATAAGACCACGCTTAGTGCAGCCCACATTTTTAAAATTATAGGTTTCGTAGGTATCGAGATGCGGTATGGCATCAAATAGTTTGTTATTGGCACCGCAAGTACGAACACTCTCTGGAAATTTTGAGGTTATAGTAGCCGAATTATCATTTGTGGCAACTAATAGGGCAGTTGACTTATTTTCTTTACAAGAAAGTAAAGTTGTCATAACTAATAAAAACAGAAGAGTATTTTTCATATGTATTGGTTTTAGTAAAGTTGTTTACCAATACATAAAGACATGTATTTATTTCTTTATTTTCTTCGGCTTACAACTCAAACAAAAGTCGGATAAAGCATGTATCTTTTGTGTTACCTTTTCGTGTTCTTTTTGTAACATTTCGGCATCTTTACCAAAATCGGTGGCTTTAAAAACTTGGGCACTTACCGTATTCATTTCTTCTTGTAGTTCATTGAAAATAGGTTGAAATAAACTCGAATCGCTAAAAGCACCTTTTTCCTCATAAATTTTCTTACGTATTTTTCTGGAGTATAGCTCTACCAAATCAAAGTCATACCTTCCAAAGCGGAGTAATTGATTTGCCGTCAATGAATCTGGAGCAACAAGAACAGCAAGGTTTCGTTGAAAAATGGCTCTCACTTTGTCGTTAAAATTTTTGGTGAACATGAAAGAGACCGAGTTCATATTGAAGCTGAAATCGATTTTTGCGCCCGAATAAATAGAATAGGAGGTAAGGGCGGCATTAATTTCCGATTCCGGAGATTGGTAGTCACTCAGTTGCAATTCGTAATCGGGTGTCCATTCCATCGGTTCTTGTGCTATTACCAATGAAGATGAGAATACTATGAATAAAGTAGAGATGAATTTTTTCAAGGGAATTTTATTTTTCATCGAATGTACTGTAAAAAATAATCTGTACAGTAGGTGACCAGAATTTTGAGTATTAAAGTTTGTTAAAATCTACAACTGAAACTCGGTCTGGTTGCTATTGGGGTCAAAAATATTTGGGTAGTGTTCTCGTGCATTCCGTTCCATAAACTCCATAGGTACATCTTCAAAATGACCATAGTCTTCTAGGTACTCCATAAACTGTGTTCCGTCTGAATTGAATTCTTGTAATATGGAATCATTTTCGCCGTCAAAATCTAAGGGCGCTACATTAAGCATTTCACATAATGTTGCATTAAATGTAGGCGATAGCTTCAACCATTTGCCGTTTATAAAAGCATCGACCATACCATGGGGAGTCAGTTCATTAGATCCGAATTTCTCTATTAATCGTTCTACTCCAATATGGTTTTTGACTTTCGCCAAGTGAATTCTTGCAGGTATGCCCAGAGCACGAAGTCCAGCAATTAATATGATAGATTTATCAATGCAATGACCTTTTGGGCGTTTTGCAATTTCACTAGCTCGGTATTTTTCTTGATTGAAACTTAAGCTGTAAGGGTCGTAACGCCATGCATCACGCACTTTGTTATATAGCGCAATAGAAATTTCTTTATCAGAAAGTGACGTATTTTTAAATTCAGAAACCAAGTCTTGAATCTCTTCACTTTCATAATCAAAAAAATAGGTAGGGGATAGAAAATTCATAATACTGAAAATTAGCAAATTATTTCATGTTCAATTTACGAAATAGATTTGGCATACTCGCTTCGTCAATGGCTGTTATGTCTATTTAAATTCAGTGATTAAGTGAAGAGTACAAGGTCTTAAGTAACTATAACGAAGTTGGAATAGAGAAAATAGAATATAGAGAATAGATTTATTTTGATTTAAATATTTAGCAAAGCTAAATTATTGTTATTGCAAAAGCCAAAAGCCAGTATTAAGTATCTATTGTAAAGTTAGAATTTAGAAAATAGAGAATAGACTTGTTTTTACTGTAGTATTTAGCAAAGCTAAATTGTTGATGTTTAAGTAGCCAGTAGCCAAAAGCAAATTTATACTAATCCACTATCAAACTAATTCACTAACACCCTGTCAACTGAACACTGAACCTGCCAACTGTTACTGAATACTGCCTACTAAATCCCAACCCCTAAATCCTAATTCCTAAATTCCTCCGGTCTACTTTGCCAGATATGAATATACTGCCCTGTCGACATTCTACGGGCCATATCTTTTGCATTATTGGCCAATTCACCCGCGTACAGTTCGTCAATAGTTTCAGACCATAGTTGTAACCACTGTGCAAAATGATTTTGAGAAATGGTATGGTTAAGATTTTTATCGACGTTGACATGTGCCTTAGACGGACTCCCACGAAAAGTACGGACGCCAAAAAGGTTCGATTCCCAAAAATCGGTGAGTTTGCTTAAGTGGGTAGGCCATTGTTCGTCGGTAATATGTCCGTTGAAAATAGGACCTAGCATTTCGTTTTGCCGTATTTTATCATAGAAAGTATGCACCAATTTGCTAACATCTTCTCTATTGGTAATTTCGCTCATGGTCTTTATTTAAGAATCGGCAACAACTTTTTCTACCCGTTCAGCTGCATCTTTTTTAGAAAGTGTAAGTCGAACAATACTGTCAGATTTCGCTAAAAGGTCGTGCGGAACATTTGCAGCTAAGGTAATGATATCTCCTTGCTTTAGGGTGTGATGAGTGCCTTCTACTCCGAATTCAATTTCACCTTGTACGATATGTATTATGATGGGGAAAGGAGCTTTATGCTCTTTCATGACCTGCCCTTTTTTCAATAGAATACGAATCTCTTTTGAGAACGAAGTTTCCAATAGCACTTTGGTAACAATTTTAGTATCGTTGAAATCTAAATTTTCGGTAAAAGATATCTTTTGCATGGTACTTTTTTCAAAAGTAATAATGAACGGCAACTAGAACTATGACGCTTCTCATACCAAGACGATAACCAGATGGCGAACTGAAAAATACAATTGATTTTATAGCAAATCGCGCAACTTCTTATTTCTGAGTAAAACACTTACCCACACAAGAACACCGAAAATAATCGGAAAAATAGTTAAGGTCATATGGTCTTTATGAATTACATGAGTAGCCACTGCACCACCTAACCATGCGGTTACAAGCAAACCACCGATAAACATGGTTTTCGGCATGGCGTATAGAACAATAGATACTAATAAAATAATGCCCAAAGGCATGACATATTCTGATGGATATCCCATTTCTACAGCTCCTTTAACAGCCGTTTCGGTTTGTAAAACATTATTTACAGCGCCCATTAAGAGCATAATAATAACAATGCCTTGTAGAATATAAGAAGTCCACAAGATGCCTTTCGAGGTTTTTTTTATAGTTTCCATACAGTATTGGTTGATTTGATTGTCAACTACAATGTACGTTTTATTTCAATAAAATACAGCTAGTTATGTTATGTAGAAAAGTAAAAAAGAAGAAGTAATTATTTAAATATCAGTCCGTTTTCAGCATCGAACTGAGCTTGTTCTTCGGGCGATAGTGCGTCGCGAATAACACGAATGGTATAACCGCCGACCACTTTGCCGTCGTCGTAGTACATCCAATCACTAATATTAGCAGGGTTTACGGTAATAGTATCACCTAATTGAACTTTATTAGTGTATATAGGTTCATTGGCAATTATGCCCATAAAATCGTTATCTATGAGCTGAATATCACCCACCCAAATATGTTCGTCACCACCATCGGCATTGAATTTCTGTTTGATGGTAAAATATTCAAAACTAGGGTTGTCGCTGGCAAGAGCATTCTTAAATTCATCGATAGAATTTTTGGCATTGACCATAGCCTGGTTCATTTTAGCATCATCGTCTTCTACATTGTAAACATCTGGTTCGCCAGAGCGTTCTGTTTTATCAACTGAACCTTCTTTGCATGAGGATAGTATACATAAGATTAATGCGATAAAAAGTAGCGATTTCTTCATAAGATGATAGTCTATTTTAATCGAAGTGAATTAGTGTACCATGAAATACAACGCAATACTGCTGGTATTGTTTTACTCGATAATCGAGATTTTTATGCTTTGAAGAATACCTCGAAACTTACGATTGATCTCCTTTAAATAGCTAGTATCTTGTTTAGAGGTACTTTACTTCGGATTTTTACCGTTTCTAGGGTCTTGTTTTAGCACTTTGGCTGTAGTACGGTAAAAGGTAGGTGCGTATGAATAAAACTCATGTGGCTGCTCGAAAAAAGTTTCTAACGCCGTAGCAAAAAGCTCCATTAAATTTGTGCCGGCATAGTCCCTGAAAATAGTAAAGTTACCCTCGCGAATAAGCGGAATTTTTTGAGTAGCCAATTCTTTCCAAGCGTTGAGGTCTGTATCGTTAAATACTTTCGAGAAATAAGAACCCTTAGAATTTTCGATAATTAGGCAATGGCTGAATTCATGAATAGCAATGTTTAACCCGTCATTGGTAATAACGAAGCCTTTTTCTACAGCGGGCCATGAGAGGTTTACACGCTTGGTCACCATATTTACATCACCATCATAAAAAATAGCTCTGCTAGTGTATGCGTATGAAGACGGAGTAACGAAAATCGTTTTGAAGATATTAAGTATATCTTGTTTTAAGCCAAAAGTAATTTGAACGAATGCACTAGAAATTACCAGTTTCATTTCGGTAGTAAGATCAAAACCTTCTGTAGAACCAAAATCTGTAGTATTTAAAAACAGTAGTGTTCTTACTACAAAAGACTCTTGATGTTTTTCAGATAATGCAGCGTAGTACGTATTCCAAATGGTTAGTACCTCATGGCATTCTTGCTTACTACTGGTCTTAAGAAAAAAGTTGACGAAGGTATGTTTTACGTTCAAGTAGTTGGTTTGGTTGACAGTATGGTTTTTAAAAAAAATAGATAGTCGAAAACGCTTCCGCAAAGCTAGTATTATTCGGTGATAACAACACTACCCATAAGTTCATTTTTGGTAGGTTTTTCAAACCAAGTTTCCATAAATTCGAAATTCTCTTGAGTAACTTCAAACTCAAAAGTGTCTCCTTTTTTGGTGTTGCGCTGTTGTACACGTTGCCATCTGGTATCTTTAGAAATATCTAAAAAGTGGAGAGTAATCTTATACCCATTAGATACAGCAAAAGCTCTAAACTTTTCTCGGTGTTCAAATTTCGATAAGCCCAAGTCTAAAATGGCATCTATATGAGATTCTTCTAATTGCGTTACCACATTTAAGATCATGGTTTCTGCACGCTCAATACGCTCTAAAAACCATTCTAATCCGTCAGTTTCCGTTTTATCTGGCAGAAATAAGGTGTTGTTCCAAGTATCTATGGAGAAAATTACACCTTTGGTTTTCTTTTTCAGTTCCTTGGAATAGGTCGTTTTACCGGATCCTGTATTACCGACGATAAGGTGTAGCATAGAGTTTTTAAAATTTCAAGTTTTAGAATAACCTCTTTTATGGATAGATTTCTGGTGTTTACTACTTCAAATACTCAAACGTATCAACCATGTCGTACTTCGCATCTCTACGCATAAATTCTCTAAGAAAAGCAGTGTGGCTTCCGCCAGATATAATAAAAACCCTTTCAGATGGGGCTAGTTTAAGTCTATTTAGGTTAGCGTATATTCTTAGGTTTCTCTGATAATACTTTGCGGCTTCATCAGCACCTTCAAAACCATTTTCAGTACCTACATAGGTGAGCATGTCAGCATTTGCGGTAATAAGTAGATCCAATATTTTAGGATTGTTCATTCGAGCTAATTTCTCGTATAACGATATACCTTCCTCAAAAATATTTTGACCAGGAACGGACTCAAACGGATTCTTCATAAATGCGTTGTAGGTTACAGAATCAATTGCATTTGTAATTTCTGATCCAATAGCATAGTTGTATTCCATTTTATGATCAACGCCATAAATACGTTTTACACCTGCTAGTCTTCCCAATTCAAAAGCAAGAAGTTCAACTTCATTTGGTTCTTCAAAATTAGTCTCTGGCGCCTCTAAATAAGTAGCGTAGTTCTTTTGTAAAGTCTCGTTGTATTCAGGTACGGTTTCTACAATAATAACAGTAGGCTTAAACGCAGAGAGCATTTTAGCTATTTGGTGAATAGAGTCTTTGTTTTTTTCGTTGTTTTCATCAAAGTCCATGGTGTGTGCATCGCTGGTGTACCCCATGTGGAAGGTAGCAAAGTTCAATACTTTTATACTAGAACTTTGTGGCGTTATTGGTGCTGCTTCTGTACTTGTTTCTTCTGTTTCTTTTGGAGTCTCTGTGCAAGAAATAAAGAATGATACGATCAGAAGCGCTGTTACTATTTTTAAGTTTTTCATTTTTGGTTATTAAAGTTGGTGGTCGGTGGTTTTTTGATTGAAGGCTATTCTTCTAAAGATTTTTTAAAATCTAAAATTTCATTCAAATAGATTTCATTTAGAAACTCGTTATAATGGTCCTCACGTTTAGAGGCTATATGCTCTTCGGCTTTTTGAATATGCTCTTTGGCTTTTTCTATTTCTCCAGTTTTACCATATGCTTTTGCCATTCCAAAATGAGCTTCTGGCATGTTCTTAGATTGGTTTAAAGCGCGTTGAAATTCAGAAATTGATTTCTGTAAGCTTACTTTAATTCATTTATAAATTTAAAATAAACATCGCGCATTTTTAGACTTTCGCCAGATAATGATTTGAAATATATAGTATATGTTTTATCCCTAATGACTTTAGTGTTAAATAGTATAGAATACTGTTTTGAATCAAATTCCAACATAAAATTATGAGTTAAACTTTTATCCTTAGTTCCATCACCTGTATTGGCTTGACTAAGAATTTCATATGTTTTAGATAATTCTTTTTCAATTACACTTAAATCAACGGCTGTATTCAATATCCATATATTTGGGCGATTATCTTCTTCAAAATGTTCAGAATACGTTTTATCAAGAATAATATTTAAGCCTTGACTTTTAAATATAGGGTCAATTCCATTGACAATATTATTAATATTTAGTTCTTTAGAATCTGTTATTTCAATATCGTTTTTACCCAGAATATAAGTTGTGCTTGACGAGCTATTTTTGCAGCTCATAAGACTAATAAGAATTGCTGCGAATAGTTTCTTCATAATTGTAATACTAATTTAAACCAAGTATAAACGTTTCGCTTATTAGTTACCCATTCGCCTCTTTCGCCTGCTCTTCTAAATCAGCAATATTTTCGAATTTTTGAAGCGGTAGTTCTTTATTGGTAGCTTTTATTTCAGCAACTAAGGCAAGAATTAAATCTAGGGGTTTTGCTTCGTAGCCGAACATATTTTGGTCAAAGGCAATGCCGGCTATAATTCCGTCATTTTCCATGCCCACGCCCCAGTTTTCGATAAAGTCTACTAATGCTATTTCTGTAATTTGGTAGTTGCTCCAATGGTTTATAGTGCAAGATTTCGCTCTGCCACTTTCTGCCCAAAAGCAAAGTACACCAACAGGTCTGTCATTTTCATCATCATACTGCACAGATGCTGAGGTTGCAAAACCGTCATGATTTTGTAGCGCATAAACAATGTCTGTTTCGCAAACCGTTTTTATAAATTTTTGGTATCTATTTGCAATGATATCTGAGCCTTGTTGTTCCATGTGTTGTGTTTGTGGATTATGCTTTTATAAAACAACTAATATAATTGATGTATAGTTTAGTTTCAGTATTCTTTGCTTCTGATTTCCGTAAGTATGTTAGAACTAGCAATAAATTATTTACTGTATTTTTAAAACCATATTATTTAGTATTCAACAGAAATGTAACTCCGACTGCAAAAGCGCCAACGAATTGTTCGACCGATGGTTGAAAATAATATGCTAGTCCTAAATCAACATTATTATTTTTTCCCAATTCTAGACCAAGTGAAAAAGGTATATGGTAAATAATTCCACCTTTATCAACGTTGTCAAAAGCTGTTAATGTTTCAAATTTTCCAATAGAAGTTCCTAGTCCAATTTCAACGTAAGGTGCAACCCATGGTATTGGTGCACGAACTCTTGCTTTTCCACCAAGTAAAACCGCTTTAGATTCGGCTTTTTCAAAAGTTGGGTTGTTATATAAATCTTTCCCGTTGGAATTTGTCAATATAAAACCCGCGTATGGTCTTAGTTCAAACCACGAAGTGACTTTTAATACGAGTTCGCCTTGTAGAAAAATACCTTTGTCGGCGATTTCGTCAATGCTATTGAATGGTGCGCTAATACCATATCCAATTTGGGCATTTATTGATTTTTTTTTTTATAAACTGAGCTTCAGCGAAGTTTGAAGTCAGAACTATAATTAATACTAACAGTGTTTTTTTCATGATGTTTTTAAACGTATTTGTGTAAGATTAGTTGCTTAGTGCAGAAATTGAAATTGGAAAATATTTAAAATGAAATAGCTCAAAGACAACAATTATTATAAGTGTAATTAGCTAACGTTGTTTTTAGTATTAATTGCATAAACTTCTAGAGACGTAACTTTTATTGCCACTTGAATTTATATAGTAGCAACCGCCTCTTGACCCTCTATAATAAGCTCTAGAAGAGCGATATCTCTTTGGTTTATATGAAGAACTACTTGAATTTGTACTCTTTATTGATGTACTGAAAGATGAAGGAGTATTATTAAGGTTATTATTAAGTTTTTTTTCTGTGTCAATTGATTTAATGAATTCGGAAGTTGAGTCATTACTTTTAATCCAAATTTCGCTCATATAACCACAAAGTGAGCCTTGACATACTTCAAAGTAACTGTCGTGATATTCTAGAATAATAACTTCCTTGTTTTCTATAAAAGTTGAAATAATGTCAGCATATAAACTAGGTCTGTTTTTTAGTTTAGCTCCTTTTCTCGCAATAGCAGTAAGTGAAGAATCTTTTATTTTGTCCAAGAATTTTTGGGACCTTATTTGTGCTATTTTTAAATCAATACTTCTTATTGAGTCGGTTAAGTTTTCAACCTCTAGTTCAATATTTTTCTTTTGATTTTCTAATTCATTTAATTTCTTATCTGTTTGTGAGTAAGAAAATAAGGATGTTAGAAGAGCTAAGCATGTTAGTTGAAAATACCTCATTATAATAGTTGCTAGGGTTATTGTTTTGATGTGGTTTGTACAATTATCTTATTTTCAATTAATTAAAACTTTCTATGTTTTATGATTAATTAATCTTTTCTGCTTCCATAAATTTGCCAGAATCATCATACAAACCTAAGTTTCCATTCTTTTCAATTAGATAGTATTCTCCGTGATTATTTTTGTAATCGAACCTTGTTGTCCCGTTTTTTAATTTATTTATAAAAACCTCTTCTTTCATTTCTCCACTATCTCCAGCTAACTTGCTTTTCGCATAAATCGATTTCATATATAGCTTGTCATTTTCTTTGACCAAATACTTATTGTTTGGAAGCATGGGGTCATTTTCAAACCAAGAATGTACTATTTCGCCTGTAACTTTAGTTGTATTCATTTTGACCGAAGCTTCTTTGGTTGCTCCGAGAATTTTTACATTTAGTTCCGGTTTAAAATGCGTAGTAGCCCAAGCTCCATTCCCAGGTTCTTGATCAGGCAGAAAGTAAAAAATCCAAATTTTATCAAAATCATCTCTACTGCCTTTTATTTCTAGTGCAATATTTTTTAAGTCTGCTTCGCTTAACTCTTCTTTTAATTGGATTTCAATGCTTGTTTTGTTAAAGGCTCTGTCGGTTACTTCACTTATTAGTATGTAGTCATATTTTGGTTTATTGCTACAAGAAATAATAAAAGTTAATAAGATAATTTCGATTATTTTTTTCATAGAACTTCTGGTTTTTAGATGTAAACAAGAACAAGCAATTATTTATAGCCATGGTCTGGCATAGTTTTTTAATTCGATATGTAAGAATTAATGAACTTACCTTTTTCATCAAAAGTATATAGTCCTTTATTCACTCGAAAAGTTGTCCTTCTGTAATTGCCCTGGTCTTTAAATTCATTTGATAGTTCATATCTGCCTTTATTTATCAATTTAAACTCGTCTATATTAATCGTCACATTGTAATGAGAAACTAGTAACATTTTGTAATTAACAATGCCGCTATTGCTAGTGTGAAATTTTATGTATTCATTTCTAACACCGTCTGGTGTATTGGCAAATGCATCAGATTGAGTGTTCAATTCTTTTAAAATGTCCGTATCGTTTGTTTGGTGTCGAGATGCTTCATTGTAATATTTTCGATAGCGTTCTGGCGTTTCATTTTTCCAACTTTTTGTCCACTTATTTAGTCCGTCGGATGGATTGTAAGAAGAAAGGATATCATTTTTAAAATGTAATTCGTAACCAATTTCTATAGCAATAAAGGAATCGCTATCAGTTATGGGAATGTCAAGTACTTCGCTTAAAAATTCCTTTGAAAGTGATCTATTTTTCACCCCGTCCTCAAGAGTGCTTTCAATATCATATGAATTAAAATCATCTTTGAAATTGAAGTTTACCAGATAACTATCAACATCTTTTTGTTCAATTGAATCGACAATGTCTTCGGTTAAGACGCAAATAATTTTATTTGAAAATGATTTGAAAATCACTATAAAAATTTTATTGTCTTTTAAATCAAAATCATTGTAAGTGTAAAATTCTTCTGAATTGTAACTAAGAAATTTACAGATATTATTTATTGATTTTTTTTCAACTTTTATCTCAACAGGAACGTATCCATTTTCCTTCGGAACAAAGGTTTTAAAACCAGATGCGTATGATTTAATTCCGCAAAATAATATGATCGTTATTAATAATTTCATTTTCGTTTGTTTTTAAGTTTTTTTATTTTTTATTTGGAAAGTTGTTATTAATTAAAATTTGGAAACTTTCCAAAAACACCCAAACCTTAGCGTTAGCAATGAATTGCATTATTTCTTGTAAACACTTTTACCCATACAATTTCTACATATAATCTTTGAAGACTTTATTTATTACCGATTGCCAGTCCAAAGGAATATCATCAAATTTCTGCCAATCCTTTGTTTCTAAATGAGCTTTAAAAGGCTTGTCTTTTGATGGCGCAACATAACCCAAAGTATCTTCAATATTTTCTTTGAGCATTACACGTTTATCTTCCGATTCTTCTAACGCTGTTAAAATTCTTGGGTTAACGTCTTCAGCTCTAGGTGTTCCTTGGTCTCTATCGTGTATAACAAAATACTCAGTTATACCTAATGAACTAAAATATCTTAGAAGTGGTGGGATAGTAGCTTTACCTCTAGCTTTGATAAATTGATAGTCCGAGACAATTCTGTCTTTCTTATTTTTAGGAAGAATACTTATTGTTTTTCTTAAAACAACGTCTTCTGTATCGCCTTCTACAATTACAATTTTTTTGGCAAAAAATGCTCTTGCAAAATAGTCATCTATTTTCACAAGCATTTTAACATAATCTCTATCGTTATCTTGTAACTCTAGAAATTTTTCAGTAACCGAAAAAGCTGTTGATTTTACAAAAGAATCACTTTGTATAGAGATATTATTGATTACCTGATTTTCTTTTTCTCTCGAAAGGTCAATCATATATGGTGAATGCGATGTACAAACTATTTGGTTACTTGAGCCAGCTAATTCATAAATGGTATCTCGCATTTGGTTTGAAGCATTTGGATGTAAAAAAAGTTCTGGTTCCTCAAAACATATAACTAAATTTCTCAAATCTCCATCACGCTCTTTTTTCCAATCTTCTCTGAATTTTAGTAAAGAAAAAGCTGTTGAACGAATCATACCTGTTCCTTGATATGATACGTCAGTCATAATATTAGAACCTAATTTAATATCATATTTGGGTTTTAGAAAACTACTTGGGTCTGAAAGATTGACTTTAGCTTGTATTTCAGAATCTGGAAAGATCGATTTAATTGTGGTATTAACTCTAACCATTAATTTACCAAAGATTGTATCAGTATTTTCGGTATCAATTTCTTTCTCTAATTCACCAAAGTACTCCTTGACTTTATCAAAATTTTCTGAACTTTCTACAACATCATCAAAGATTGTAGACATAACTTCTCCAAGTGCGGTTTTCTTATCACTATCAATTTCATTTGCTTTATGCTCGGCTGGTATTAATATGAACTTTGGTAATTTGGATATAACATTTTGTGGAATACCTCCTGGATTATTAATCCAATTGAAAGATTCTTGATAGTCCCACGCAGGTACAAAAGTTTCAAGAAGTCCTTTGTGTTTAGTGATTGTAAGATTTTGAGTATTTTCAATTTCTCCGAAATGTTGTTTTAATAAGGCTTCTTCAACTCCGCTAGCAATTATTGAGTCAATAGTTATTTTATTTCCATCAAGAATCGCAGTTTTTAACTTTTTGTCTTGTTCCCAAATTTCATATTTTGGTTTATTTGTTGAGAAAGTTTTTCTGTATTTAATTTTTCTTTTATTATTTTCTATGAAAACCCTTCCTTTAAAGCCAGTCCATCCGTCAGCCTCCATAGGAACATCTTTAAATGTTCCAACTAGAACTATTTCTGTGCTAGAATTTTCTATGCAATTTGTGTCTACATTGAAAATCTTAGAGTAATCCTCTTCGGTAGGTGTATTTGCAGTTAATAACAATTCAATTGCTTTTAAAATTGATGATTTTCCAACATTATTTTCTCCTATTAGGAAAGTAGCATCTCCAAGTTGAATGTCAATAGTACTGCACTTTCTAAATCCTCTAAGTTCTAACTTTTCTAATTTCATTCGCGATGTTTTTTAAGCTAGTGGGTAAACGTATTGATTTATGTACAACTACATATATCTTGTTAATTAAAGAAATGTATATAATTGATAACTCTAATATTCCACTAAAGAATAAACCTACAATTTCCATTTCACACTACATTACGGGAAACCATAATTGGTCAAAAATTATGTATGTTTTGGGTATTTTTACGACCAAAAGCTCATGTCAAATAAAATTCTATTTATCTATAATGCCAATAGCGATGCTGGTAGCAAAATGCTAGATTTCGCCCATAAAATTGTGAGTCCCGATACGTACGACTGCGCACTCTGCACATTAACCTTCGGCAACTTCACAGAGAACAAACAATGGACAGCGTTTAGAGAAAGTTTGTTAGCGCAAGGCTACGAGCTAGAATTCTTTCATAAAGATGAGTTTCAAAAAAAGTACAAAAGTAAGTTTGGGCATAAGTATACCTATCCTATTATATTGGTAGAAACAGATTATGATTTAGAGGTTTTGGTGTCTGCCGAGAAGTTAAATGCTATGGAGACGGTGGAGGAGTTGATCGCTACGCTTAGTTGATGGTTGTTCGTCATTGCGAGGAGCTTTTCGCGACGTGGCAATCTGTTTAATGTTTGTTCTGTATTTGGTTTTAGTTGTTGGTTGTTGGTTTTACTCGGTCGCTGGGCGTAGCCGAATTGATTTTTGTTCCAAATAAGCAGATAGCCGCGCTTTGCTCGCTATGACAGGGAAATTTAAATATTCGTCTTTGCGAGGAGCTTTTTGCGACGTGGCAATCTGTTGAATGTGTGTTTTGTATTTGGTTTTGGTTGATAGTTGTTGGTTGTCGGTTGTTGGTCTTACTCGGTCGCTGAGCGTAGCCGAATTGATTTTTGTTCCAAACAAGCAGATAGCCGCGCTATGCTCGCTAAGACGTTGGCGAGAAAGTACAAAGTGCAAAGTAAGAAGTACAAAGTACTAAGTAAAGAGTATTAAGTAATGAATGTGGAGTGTAAAGTGAATAGCAAAAGGTAAACAGTACGAAGTACTAGCGCGAACAACTAAGTACTTTGTACTTAATACTTAATACAAAAAACTGCCTACTGTTACTGAAAACTGAATACAGAACACACATTAAACAGATTGCCACGTCGCGAAAAGCTCCTCGCAAAGACCAACAACGAACAACCAACAACTATTTCGTTGCCTCGAAAAACTTCTCGTTGATATCATCTATATATGCCAGTACTTCATCGCGACCACTACGGTGGCTTGAGCTGGTTACGAAATGTGGCGGTGCTTCTTCCCACAGGTCGGCTATTAGCTGATCTAGGTATTTTTTTACTTGTCGCTCAACAGCTTTTGGCTTTAATTTATCTGCCTTGGTAAAGATAATGGCAAAAGGTACTCCGTTTTCACCCATCCATTGCATGAACTCCAGGTCTATAGGTTGTGGGTCATGGCGAATATCTATAAGTACAAAAGAGCAAACAAGCTGCTCTCGCTGTAAAAAGTAATTGGTGATATATTTTTGAAAAGTATTTTTATCTCTTTTAGAAACACGGGCATAACCGTAGCCAGGTAAATCTACCAAAAACCAATTCTCATTGATTTTAAAATGGTTGATCAATTGGGTCTTACCAGGTCTGCCAGATGTTTTTGCCAAGCTCTTACGCTCGGTCAACATATTAATTAAAGAAGATTTACCAACATTTGAACGACCAATAAAGGCGTATTCGGGTAAAGGCTCTTTCGGGCATTTGGCAACATCAGAGTTGCTCATTACAAAGTCGGCCGACTTTATTTTCATTCGTAGGGTATTTAGAAATTGTTTTTCGTCAACCACTCATCAAGAATGGTATTGAATTCGTCTGGGTGCTCCATCATCGGTGCATGTCCGCATTTATCCATCCAAAATAAATCTGAATTAGGTAAAAGCTCATCGAACAGTTCGGCAACATCTGGTGGGGTAACACTATCATTTTTTCCCCAAATAATACAAGTAGGGGTTTTCATTTTCGGTAAATCTTGCGCCATGTTATGACGAATAGCGCTTTTTGCGATTGCCAAGGTCTTCACCAATTTTATACGGTCGTTAACGGTAGCAAAAACTTCATCTACAATCTCTTTGGTAGCAACTTCTGGGTCATAGAAAACATCTTGCGCCTTCTTTTTAATAAACTCATAATCACCACGTTTAGGGTAACCGTCGCCCATAGCGCTTTCATAAAGACCAGAACTACCGGTAATAACCAACGCTTTTACCTTGGTTGGGTACATTTTAGTATGTAATAGACCAATGTGGCCACCTAATGAGTTGCCTAAAAGAATAACATCGTCTAGCTCTTTATAATCTATAAATTTCTTAAGGTATTTGGCAAAGTTCTTCACCGTTGTCTTTAACATCGGCATAGCGTATAAGGGCAATTCAGGAATAAGAACCTTGTACCCTTTCGGAGGAAAATAGTCTGATACTCCCTGAAAATTACTTAGTCCGCCCATTAATCCGTGAAGAATAATAATGGGTTTGCCTTCGCCTTTCTCTATATACTTAAATCCTCCTTCGTTGATCAAATCGTTTTCCATGCACACTACTCATCAGTAATTCTCCAAATATAGGTAATTACCGAGAATAGCAAACAACTCTTTTCGATAAGGTGAATTGTTGATTCTTTCAGATTTCAGATTTTCTAGAAATAAAGCCCGAGTGGTAAAAATTTCCTATAAATATCGATGAAGTGCAAAAAGGTGTTCAAAAGTGGGGTAATTTATTAACAAAGTGGTTTTTAGTGGTAAAATGTGGTAATAATATTTATATATTTGAGTTATATAAACAAAACACATCCATTTTGGACATCTATTTCTTTGGGACATTTAACTGTAAAGCTGATGCTAAGGGGCGAATTATGCTCCCAGTTGCGCTGCGCAATCAAGTGGCTCCGATCCTAAAAGATGGGTTTTTCATTAAAAAATCATATTTGAGCGAGTGTTTGGAGTTGTACCCGGCATATGAGTGGCACAGAGTGATGGCAGAATTGAACGAGAAAAGCAGGTTCGATGAAGAGAACCTACAGTTTATAAGAATGTATACGGCAGGGTTGCGACAAGTAGAAGTAGACTCGACCGGTAGATTATTGATACCAAAAGATATTATTTCATTGGCAGGCATATCTAAAGAAGTGGTGATAGCACCAATAGGTAAGCGATTAGAGATTTGGGATAAGAAAGCGTACGATGAATCTATAAGTGCAACAAAAGAAGAGAAAGTAAAGTTGGCCAAGCGTGTAATGTTAGGTGAAAAACCAAGTGGAGATGTATCATAACCCAGTATTACTGAAAGAATCGGTAGACGGTTTAAACATCAAAGAAGATGGCGTGTATGTAGACGTAACATTTGGCGGTGGTGGTCATTCGAAAGAGATATTAAAAAGGTTGGGTAAAGAAGGCAGGTTATATGCTTTTGATCAAGATGAAGATGCGCAGGCAAATACATTAGGTGATCCAAGATTTACGCTGATAGCGGAAAATTTTAGATACATCGCCCAGTTTTTAAAGTTCTATGGCATAAAGAAGGTAGATGGTATTCTTGCGGATTACGGAGTTTCATCGCATCAGTTCGATCAAGCGGAAAGAGGGTTCTCTACCCGTTTCGATGCAGATTTAGATATGCGAATGAGCAAGCGAAATACATTATCGGCTTTTGAGGTGGTAAACAAGTACTCATATGACGATTTACGTAAAGTGTTGTTCGAGTACGGCGATATTAGAAACGCAAACGCCATGGCAAAAGTAATTGTTGCAACTAGAGAAGAAGGGCAGATACAAACTACCGATGCATTGAAAGAAGCGTTGAAGCAGTTTTTACCAGAGCATAGGCAGCATAAAATATTGGCACAGATATATCAGGCGATTCGAATAGAGGTGAATCAAGAGATCGAGGTCATAAAAGAGTTTTTAGAGCAAGTGCCAGAATTATTGAATGAAAAAGGTAGGCTAAGTGTTATTAGCTACCACTCTTTAGAAGACAGGCTGGTAAAGCGATTTATTAGAGCAGGTCAGTTTAAAGGAGAACCAGAAAAAGATTTTTACGGCAATATAGATGTGCCGTTGAAAAAGGTTGGCGGATTGATAGTACCGACCAGAGAAGAAATAAAATTGAATAACAGGGCACGTAGTGCAAAATTGAGGATAGCAGAGCGAAATGGCGAAAAATAAAATGAAAACGGGTGTATTAGACCTATTGAAGGGCAAATTTTTGGTGAGCGGTGACGCCCCTAAAAATTGGTTGTTCATTATTTTCATTTCTTTTTTGGCAACAGTTATGATCAGTAGCTCGCATAGTGCCGATCAAAAAGTACACCGTATCGCTTTATTGAATGAAGAGGTAAAAGAATTGCGTAACGAGTTTGTTGATATGCGATCAGATGTGCAACAGCTGAAATTAGAATCGAATATTACCGGTAAAATTTCGGCAAAAGGGTTGTTCCCTTCCGAAACTCCCCCACAGAAAATTAAGGTGAAATCTTTAAATGCGGAGGACTAATGGCGGCAACAGATAAAAGCATATTAAAAAGACTGTACGTAGTAGCCGGGTTCATGGTACTTTTTGCAGGTGCGGTTTTGTTTAAACTGGTATCTATACAAGTAGTAGACGGCGAAAAATATCAGGCAATGGCAGATACGCGTACTGAGCGTATGTTCACCATTGAGCCGAATAGAGGTAATCTATATTCAGACGATGGTAGTCTTTTGGCAACATCGGTTTCTAAATACACCATACGTTTTGATGCTGTAACGGTATCTAACGAAGATTTTAAAGCGAATGTAAAACCATTGGCAGATGCCTTAGCCAAGAATTTCGGTAAAACATCTTCTCACTATCAGCAAATTCTAAGAAAGGCACGTGAGAATAAAAATAGGTATGCACTTATCGTTCGTAACCTAGACTATTCTGAATATATGGCGGTAAAGCAATTTCCGCTGTTTAATAAAGGTGCTTTTAAAGGAGGATTGATCATTGAGCAGAATACCAAAAGAGAGCATCCGTTAGGTAAAATTGCCGAGCGTAGTGTTGGGTATGAGCGTGTAGATGAGAACGGATATTACACCCGTGTAGGTATGGAAGGTGCTTTTGGCCAATACTTAAGAGGAATTTCTGGAAAACGTTTAAAGCAAAAAATCGCAAAGGGACAGTGGAAACCGATCGGTAACGATAATATCATTGAACCAAAAGATGGGTATGATGTGTATTCTACTATTGACATTAATATACAAGATATTGCCCATCATGCATTATTGGGCCAATTAGAAAAATATCAGGCAGACCACGGTACGGTAATCGTTATGGAGGTAAAAACGGGCGAGGTAAAAGCAATATCGAACTTAGGGCAGACTGCAGACGGTAAATATTACGAGCGTTTAAACTATGCCATTGGCGAATCGCACGAGCCAGGTTCTACATTTAAGTTGGTGAATTTGGTCGCTGCATTAGAAGATAAGGTGATAGATACCAGTTCTGTGATCGATACAGAAAAAGGAGCTTGGAAATTATATAAGCATACTATTAAAGATACCAAGCGTGGCGGTCATGGTAAAATTACTATGTCTACAGCTTTTGAAGTATCGTCGAATGTGGCATTCGCAAAAATGATACATGATGGGTATAAGAACGATCCAGAAAAATATGTGAACAGGTTAATGAGTATGGGTATTCATAAAGAATTGGGGTTACCAGTTCTTGGTGAAGGAAAACCTGTATTGCGGTACCCTGGCGATAAAGGGTGGTCAGGACTTTCATTGGCGCAAATGGCATATGGGTACGAGGTTTCTATAACTCCGCTTCAAACATTGGCATTCTATAATGCTATTGCGAACGATGGTGAAATGGTAAAGCCACGTTTGCTGAAAGAAGTGAAGGAGTGGAACAAGACTATCGAGAAGTTCGATAAAAAAGTCTTGAACCCTGCAATTTGTTCTCAGTCAACGGTTAAAAAAGTACAACAGATATTAAAGAATGTAGTAGAGAAAGAGCACGGTACCGGTCATGGTATGTACTCTAAAAACTTTTCTATGGCAGGTAAAACGGGTACTACGCAAACGAACTACGTATCTAGAGATAGATCGAAATACGAATATATTTCTTCGTTCGCAGGCTATTTTCCGGCAGACAATCCGAAGTACTCCTGTATCGTGGTTATTCATAAGCCAGACAAAAGTGTGGGGTATTATGGTGCCGATGTATCTGGTCCCGTATTTAAATCTGTAGCACAAAAAGTATATGCTACATCGCCATTAACAAGCGAGGTAGATGTAAAAGATGTGTTGATCGCTAAAAATGAAGATTCGCACCAAGGGTACTATAAGGTAGCACAACAAAAATATTCATCAATGCCAAATGTAAAAGGTATGTGTGGTATGGATGCCGTTGCGATTCTTGAAAATTTAGGTATTGAAGTAGAAGTAAAAGGAAACGGTAAGGTGAAGAACCAGTCAATTTCTAAAGGCACCGATTTAAGCTCGGTGAAAAAAATAGTGTTAGAATTAATATGATGCATTTAAAGGACATATTATATGGAGTGCGTATTACTGCTGTTAGCGGTACAACCTCTTGCGATATAGCATCAGTACGTTTCGATTCTCGCGAAGTGCAAAAAGGTGATGCCTTTGTTGCTATAAAAGGCACATTGACCGATGGTCATAAATATATAGATGCAGTCGTGGCAGCAGGTGCAAGAGCAATTATTTGCGAGCAATTGCCTGTAGATATGAAAGATGATGTTACCTATGTAGAAGTAGAAAGCGGTAATCAGGCCTTGGCATTGATGGCTTCTAATTACTATGGTACGCCATCTAAGAACTTAAAATTAGTAGGGGTAACGGGTACTAATGGTAAAACAACGGTATCTAGTTTATTATATCAGTTATTCAAAAAAGCAGGCTACAAAGTAGGCTTGTTATCTACCATTAAAATTATGGTCGATGATACTGAATTACCAACAAAACATACCACTCCCGATGCATTGGTAATCAATAAGCATCTGAAGATGATGAACGATGCCGGTGTAGAGTTTTGCTTTATGGAGGTAAGTTCTCATGGTATTCATCAAAAAAGAACAGAAGGTTTAGTATTCGAAGGTGCGATTTTTACGAATCTGTCTCACGATCACCTAGACTACCATAAAACATTCGCCGAGTATCGCGATACCAAGAAAATATTATTCGATCAGTTGCCAAAAACGGCATTTGCATTGACCAATATCGATGATAAAAATGGGTTGGTAATGTTGCAAAATACGAAGGCAACAAAAGCGACCTATGCCTTAAAGAATTATGCAGATTACAGAGCGCAGATTTTAGAAAATCAGTTCGACGGTCAGTTGTTGAAAATCAATGACCATGAATTGTGGACAAGATTAATAGGTCATTTCAATGCGTATAATATGCTGGCAATTTATGCAACGGCAGATTTATTAGGATTGGAGCAATTAGAAACCCTACGCTTATTGAGCGAGTTGGAAAATGTAGACGGTAGGTTTCAATATTACATATCAAAGAAAAAAATTACGGCAATAGTTGATTATGCCCATACGCCGGACGCCCTAAAAAATGTGCTTGAGACAATCAACACGTTGAGAACTGGAAATGAAAACGTCATCACCGTTGTGGGGTGTGGTGGCGATAGAGACAGATCAAAGCGTCCGGTAATGGGTAATATCGCATCAGAATTGAGTAATAAAATTATTTTCACTTCTGATAATCCTCGTACCGAGTCCCCAACTGAGATTATTGCAGAGATAGAGGCAGGCGTAGAGCCACAGAATGTAAAGAAAATATTGTCTATTGAAAATAGGGAGCAAGCCATTAAAACGGCATGTCAACTGGCAAACGATAACGACATCATATTAATTGCCGGTAAAGGTCATGAGACCTATCAAGAAACCAACGGTGTACGTATCGATTTCGACGATTTTAAAATAGTAAAAGAGCTTTTAAATAGCTTAGATAAATAACCAAGGCTTAGTAGCAAAGAATACAGATTATATGTTAACCTACCTGTTCGAATATTTAGAAAAACAATACCAGTTGCCTGGAGCGTCACTGTTTCAGTTCAGCACATTCCGTGCGGCAATGGCTATACTGTTTTCGCTAATGATTGCGACAGTATACGGTAAGCGTGTTATTCTTTTTCTACAAAAACAACAAGTAGGCGAAACGATTCGCGATTTAGGTTTAGATGGTCAAAAGCAAAAAGCAGGTACGCCAACAATGGGCGGTGTTATTATTATCATGTCCACCTTAATACCGGTATTACTTTTCGCAAGATTAGAAAATATATATATCATGTTGTTGATATTCACCATGCTGTGGATGGGGGCAATCGGCTTTTTAGACGATTACATCAAAGTTTTCAAAAAGAACAAAGAAGGTCTAAAAGGTAAGTTTAAGGTATTAGGTCAAGTTGTATTAGGGCTTATCGTAGGTGCAGTACTTTATTTTCACCCAGAGGTAACCATGCGTGATCACGACAAAACAATAATTACGCAAGCGTACACCGTAGAGCAGGTAAAAGGAGAGGAGATAAAGTCGACCATGACAACGGTTCCTTTCTTTAAAAACAATGAGTTTGATTATGAGAGTTTAATAGCATGGGCAGGTGATGATGCAAAAGATTATGCGTGGTTATTGTTTATACCGGTTATTATTCTAATCGTGACTGCAGTATCGAATGGCGCAAATTTAACCGATGGTATAGATGGCCTTGCGGCAGGTACATCGGCAATAATAGTATTTACGCTGGGCATATTCGCCCTGGTATCTGGTAATATCATATTCTCTGATTATTTAGATATTATGTATATACCACGAGTAGGTGAATTGTTGGTATTCATTACCGCCTTTGTAGGTGCCTTGATCGGGTTTTTATGGTACAATGCTTTCCCGGCACAAGTATTTATGGGGGATACGGGGAGTTTAACCATAGGTGGTGTTATTGCAGTTATAGCAATTATAGTACGTAAAGAATTATTGATTCCCGTGTTATGCGGAATCTTCTTTGCCGAGTCGCTTTCAGTAATGATGCAAGTAGGATATTTCAAATACACAAAGAAAAAATTTGGAGAGGGCAGACGTATTTTTTTAATGTCGCCATTACATCACCATTATCAGAAAATGGGATACCACGAGAGTAAGATCGTAACCCGTTTTTGGATTGTTGGAATACTATTGGCCATTGTAACTATAGTGACTTTAAAAATTAGATAATGGCACTGTTAGTAGTTATAGGCGGAGGAGAAAGTGGTGTAGGAACCGCCATTTTAGGATTGAAAAAAGGATACGATGTATTTGTATCTGAAAAAGGAAAAATAAAAGAGAAGTATAAAAACGTTCTTGAACATTTTGGAATTGATTGGGAAGAAGAACAGCATTCTGAAAACCGCATACTAAAAGCCGATTTGGTAATGAAGAGTCCGGGTATACCAGACAAAGTACCATTGGTGAAACAGTTGGTGGCGAAAGGCATTCCTGTAATATCAGAAATAGAATTTGCATCAAAATATACCGATGCCAAAATAATTGGTATAACGGGAAGCAACGGTAAAACAACCACTACCATGTTAACCAACCATATTCTGGCAAATGCCGGATTACATGTAGGTATGGCGGGTAACATAGGTGATAGTTATGCGAAAATGGTTGCAGAGAATGATTTTGAGTATTACGTGCTCGAGATCAGTAGTTTTCAACTAGACGGTATTGTAGATTTTAAACCGCACATAGCCGTGATTACGAATATTACGCCAGATCATTTAGATCGGTACAATTATGAGTTTGAAAATTACATCGCATCAAAATTTAGAATAGCAAAAAACCAAGACGAAAACGATTATTTGATTTATGATGCAGATGATACCGTTTTGGTAGAATGGTTGAACAAAAACCCGGTCAGGTCAAAATTAATGCCTTTTTCACTGAACAAAGTATTTGAACAAGGCGCATTTATAGAACAAAACGAGATAATAATAAAAACAACAACAGACACTATTAGCATGATTAAAGACACTTTGGCCTTAGAAGGTCAGCACAATGTAAAGAACACAATGGCAGCGGCAACAATTGCAAAATTAGTTGGCATCCGTAAGGAGACCATAAGAGCCTGTGTTTCTAATTTTCAAGGGGCTCCCCACCGTTTGGAGAAGGTGTTAAAGATACATCATGTTGAATATATCAATGACTCAAAGGCAACGAACGTAAACGCTGCTTATTACGCATTAGATAGCATGAAAACCCCTACTGTATGGATCGTAGGTGGTGTAGACAAGGGCAATGAGTACATGGAGTTAATGCCTTTGGTACGAGAGAAAGTAAAAGCAATTATTTGCTTGGGAGAGGATAATGAAAAAATAAAGCATGTATTCGGTAATGCGGTGGATCTGTTGGTAGAAACATACGCAATGGATGAAGCAGTGAAAGTTGCTTATAAAATAGCAGAACGTGGCGATACTGTTTTGTTATCACCAGCATGTGCAAGTTTCGATTTGTTTAAGAATTATGAAGATCGCGGAGATCAATTTAAGAACTGTGTAAAAAACCTATAAGGTGTTGAACATATTCCAAAATATAAAAGGAGATAAAGCCATTTGGGCCATTGCGGCACTTTTGGCGTTATTTTCATTTTTGCCAGTCTATAGTGCCAGTAGTAATTTGGTATATGTAGTAGGTAACGGTACCCCAGTGGGGCACTTGGTAAAACATGCCATACTGTTGTTTTTAGGCTTTGGAATTATTTATGGGGTACATAAAATACCGACACACTTTTTTAAAGGGCTTTCAATGATTGCCCTGCCAATAGTATTGGTATTACTCATATTCGTTTTGGCACAAGGCACCTCTGGTGGTGGTACCAATGATAGTCGTTGGATCCGTTTACCATTGGTAGGTTTCGGTTTTCAGCCCTCGAATTTGGCGGCAGTAGTATTAATGATATATGTAGCACGGTATTTTTCTAAAGTAAGAGAAATCAAAATAACATTTAAAGAAAGCATATTGCCTTTATGGCTCCCAGTTTTCTTGGTGGTAGCACTTATTTTACCGGCGAACTTTTCTACCGCTGCTATTGTATTTGCCATGGTTATGGTGTTGTGTTTTTTAGGAGGATATCCTATGAAATACCTGTTAGGCATTGTTGGGGCGGGCATGTTATTTCTGACCATTTTCGTATTAACGGCCAAAGCTTTTCCAGATTTATTTCCGAATAGGGTAGATACTTGGATGAGCCGTATAGATAGCTTCTCCAATCCTAAAGATACCGAAGGCTCCTATCAAATTGAAAGAGCAAAAATAGCGATAGCTACTGGCGGAGTAATGGGTAAAGGAGCAGGTAAAAGTGTGCAGAAGAACTTTTTACCACAGAGTTCATCAGATTTTATTTATGCGATTATAGTGGAGGAATATGGTTTAATAGGAGGATTTATCCTCATGTTGTATTATTTGTTTCTGCTCTTTAGAATAGTGGTAGTTGCCAATGGTTGCGCATCGGTCTTTAGTAAGTTGTTAGTGCTGGGGGTTGGTTTGCCTATTGTATTTCAAGCATTGATCAATATGGCGGTAGCTGTGGAGTTGTTTCCGGTAACAGGTCAGAATTTACCATTGATCAGTAGTGGAGGAACATCAAGTTGGATGACCTGTTTGGCGATAGGCATCATATTAAGTGCAAGTAATAAAAGTATAGCTCAGGAGAGTGCTTCTGGCAATGATATTGATATGGATGAAACGAACCCTTTAGAGATTTTAAGTGGGCAATTATAGGTTCATTTTATCAGGAGGAGGTACTGGCGGACATATTTATCCTGCCATAGCTATAGCGAACGAACTGAAAAGGAGGTATCCTGATGCTGAGTTTTTGTTCGTAGGTGCCAAGGATAGAATGGAGATGGAGAAAGTACCACAAGCAGGGTATAAAATAGAAGGATTGTGGATTACAGGAATTCAGCGAAAACTGACCCTTAAAAATCTACTGTTTCCAATAAAATTGATAAGTAGTTTAATGAGAGCAAATAGCATCGTATCGAAGTTTAATCCACACGCCGTAATTGGTACGGGTGGTTTTGCTAGTGGTCCGTTGTTAAAGATGGCAACCGTAAAAGGGATACCATGTGTGTTGCAAGAACAAAATTCATTTGCAGGCATTACTAATAAACTATTAAAAGATAAAGTGGAAAAAATCTGTGTGGCTTACGATGGCATGGAGAAGTTTTTTCCGAAAGATAAGATTGTAAAAACGGGTAATCCTGTACGTTCAGATTTGGTGGAGTTGAAAGCTAGTAAAGATGAAGCTTTACAGTATTTTGAATTGAATGCCGATAAGAAAGTTTTGTTGGTATTGGGTGGTAGTTTAGGAGCTAGACGCATCAACCAATTGGTGGCGGATCATTTAGAATATTTTGAAGCATTAGGCTTACAGGTAATATGGCAATGTGGAAAAGGGTATTACGATACCTACAAATTGCATCAGTCAGTAAATAGTAAAGTGCATGCTTTTTTAAATTCTATGGATAAAGCCTATGCAGCGGCAGATTTCATTATTTCAAGAGCAGGTGCGGGTGCGGTATCAGAATTGTGTTTGGTAGGTAAACCAACATTCTTTATTCCGTCGCCAGTGGTAGCAGAAGATCACCAGACCATGAATGCATTGTCGTTGGTTGGGCATGAGGCTGCGATTATGATTAGAGAAAAAGAGCTGGACGAAAAATTTAAATCTGAATTCGAATCGGTATTGAATTCTGCAGAAAAGCAACAAGAATTATCAAAGAATATTAAGGCATTGGCATTACCGAATGCCACGTCTGATATCTGCGATGAAATAGAAAAATTGATAAAATAAGATGAACGTAACGCAAATACATAGGGTGTATTTTATAGGCATAGGGGGCATAGGTATGTCTGCTTTGGCGCGTTATTTTGCGTTCATAAATAAAGCGGTTGCCGGGTACGATAAAACCGAGAGTCCGCTAACAAAAGAATTGGCAAGTTCAGGTATTGATATTCACTATACAGATGATATCGATGCAGTGCCACAAGAATATAAGAATGATGCAGAACATACTTTGGTGGTGTATACACCGGCAGTACCTTCAAAACATTCAGAGTATCAGTATTTTTTAAATAATGGTTTTACGATTAAAAAACGCTCAGAGGTTTTAGGTTTAATAACCAAAGACTCTTTCTGCTTGGCAGTTGCGGGTACACACGGTAAAACAACGACCTCAAGTATTTTGGCGCATTTGCTTCAAGAAACAGGTGTTAAAATGACCGCTTTTTTAGGTGGAATATCAGAAGATTTTAATAGCAATTTCCTTTTAGAAGGAACAGAGTATTCGGTAGTAGAAGCAGATGAATTTGATCGTTCATTTATGCAGTTAACGCCTAATGTAGCCTGTGTTACGTCAATGGATGCTGATCACCTTGATATTTATGGTGATGCGCAAGAATTGGAAAGAACATTTGTTGATTTTACCAAACGCTTAAAGCCAGGCGGTAAATTATTTGTTCGTAATGGTTTGCCTTTAGAAGGGTTGACCTATGGTATAGAAGACGATTCGGATTATTGCATCCGGAACATAAAAATAGAACATGGCACCTACATATTCGATTTGGAGACCCCCGACCTCAAACTAGAAGGGGTTGAATTCAACAAACCTGGGCGACATAATTTGTTGAACGGTTTGGTAGCTTTCGCAATGGCGATGCAAGCAGGTTCCCCGCCGCATCGCCTTGCTGAGGCACTAGCGACATTTAAGGGTGTTCAAAGGCGTTTTTCATATCAAATTAAGAATGAAGACTTTATTTTTATTGATGATTATGCGCATCATCCAACAGAGATAAATGCCGTTTTTGAAGCAGTTTCGGAAATGCATCCGAATAAAAAAGTACTGGCAATTTTTCAGCCTCATTTGTTCTCAAGAACACGAGATTTTGCAGATGCATTTGCAGAAAGTTTATCGCAGTTCGAAAATGTATTGTTACTAGATATCTATCCGGCTAGAGAAGAACCGATTGCAGGTGTTGACTCAGCATGGTTGTTAGAAAAGATGACGAATACCAATAGAAAATTAATTTCGAAAGAACAAATCCTTTTTGAGATAAAAAAACAGAATCCAGAAGTTTTAATAACAATGGGAGCTGGAGATATAGGTTTAGAAGTGGTAAACATAAAAAAAGAAATGTCGTATGCAGGTTAATTGGAATTTAATAAAGTTAGCTGCTTTGGTTCTGGTAATCATGGGGTTATACGCGTTTTCTAATGAACGAAATAACGCTAAGAACGTTTCGGGAATGAAGGTAGAATTCGTTGGGGATCAGAATTTGTACCTCACAGAGGGGACGGTTAATAAATTGTTAATACAAAATTACGGTAGTCTCAAAAATGTCCCTAAAGAAAATATAGTTTTGAATACTGTAGAAAAGGCCCTTGAGGCCAATGAAATGGTAAAAAGTGCCCAAGTCTATCTAACAATAGATGGTGAGCTAACGTCAAAAATAGTTCAACGCAAACCAATCGGACGCATAGAGGGGGATACAAAGTTTTATTTGGATGATGAAGGAAAGAGGATGCCTTTTTCAAATAATCATTCAGCAAGAGTTCCCATCATAACAGGCAATATCAGTGGTAAAAGCCTTGAGGATGTCTATGTCATATTGGAACATGTGAATAAGGATGATTTTTTTCGTGAATCGGTAATCGGTATTCATATCAAAAGTGAGAAGGAATATCAATTGCGATTAAGGCTCAACAATTTTGTTGTGAACGTAGGCGGTATTGAAGATTTAGAAGCTAAGTTCAGCAATTTTAAGGCGTTTTATGCCAAAGCGAACAAGGATCAGACCTTAGAAGATTATGCGGTAGTAAGTTTAGAATTCAATAACCAGGTGGTGTGCACTAAAATATAATAGAAAATGGAACAAACTAAATATTCAGTCGGTTTAGACATAGGAACAACGAAAATCGTTGCCATAATCGGGAAACAAAACGAATATGGTAAAATTGAGATTTTGGGTATCGGTAAGTCCAAAAGTTTAGGTGTACACAGAGGTGTAGTAAACAATATTACACAAACTATAAAATCTATTCAACAAGCGGTCGAAGAGGCAGAAGCAAATTCTGGACTTAAAATCGGATCTGTTGTTGTTGGTATTGCCGGGCAGCATATTAGAAGTTTACAGCACAGCGATTACATCACCAGAAAAGATTCTGAAGAAGTAATCGGAGATGAAGATGTAGACTTACTATGTAATCAAGTGCACAAATTGATTATGCTACCAGGTGAAGAAATTATTCATGTTTTACCACAAGAATACAAGGTTGATGGGCAAGCTGAAATACGCGAGCCTGTTGGTATGTATGGTGGTAGGCTAGAGGCTAACTTTCATGTAGTAGTTGGTCAGGTAGTTTCTATTAAGAATGTAGGTCGTTGCATTAAAAGTGCAGGGTTAGATTTAGGAAACATAACACTAGAGCCATTAGCATCATCAGACGCTGTGTTAAGTCAAGAAGAAAAAGAAGCAGGTGTAGCACTGATAGATATAGGTGGTGGTACAACTGATCTGGCTATTTTTAAAGATGGTATTATTAGGCATACTGCTGTAATACCTTTTGGTGGTGGGGTAATCACAGAAGATATTAAGGAAGGTTGTTCAATTATAGAGAAACAGGCAGAGTTGTTGAAAACTAGGTTTGGTTCTGCATGGCCAGGAGAAAATAGAGATAATGAGATTGTATCTATACCAGGTTTACGTGGTAGAGAGCCAAAAGAAATCTCTTTGAAAAACCTTTCTAAAATAATTCATGCACGTGTAGTTGAGATTATAGAGCAAGTTTATGTTGAAATCAAAAACTACGGTCACGAAGAGCAAAAGAAGAAATTAATTGCAGGTATAGTGTTAACAGGTGGTGGAAGCCAGTTGAAGCATTTAAAGCAGTTAGTTGAATATATAACAGGTATGGATACTCGTATAGGGTACCCGAACGAACATTTGGCAGGTGATTCTGACGAAGAAGTCGCAAGTCCGTTATACGCAACAGCTGTAGGTCTTTTAATGAATGCCATTAAAAACCAAGAAAAGTTGAAGTTGACGCAAGAAGAAATTATACAAGAAGTAGAGCAAGAACAGGAAGAGGAATTGGTATACGCAGAACGTGAAACAGAAGCTATAGCACGCCCGAACCTACATAAAGAAAGAAAATCTGTTTTTGACAAGTGGTCTGAAAAGTTGAAAGAATTTTTAGATAACGCAGAGTAATAAGCATAGCATAAGAGAATACATAACCAGTAATAATTAGAATATGAGCAAGAACATCGAATTTGATAATATCTCCTTTGATCTACCAAAGAATCAAAGCAACGTTATAAAGGTCATTGGTGTAGGTGGCGGTGGTAGTAATGCCATTAATCACATGTTCCAAGCAGGAATTAACGGAGTTGATTTTGTAATCTGTAATACAGATTCTCAGGCCCTAGATAATAGTCCTGTGCCTAACAAAATACAATTAGGTGTATCATTGACAGAAGGTTTGGGGGCTGGTGCCAATCCTGAAGTAGGTGAACAGGCTGCCATGGAGAGTATGGAAGAAATTAAAAGTATGTTGGATACAACTACGAAAATGATCTTCATTACTGCTGGTATGGGCGGGGGAACAGGAACTGGTGCTGCTCCCGTAATTGCTAAGTTTGCTAAAGAAATGGATGTTCTTACTGTAGGGATCGTTACTATGCCGTTTCAATTCGAAGGTAAAATGCGGGTTGAGCAAGCACAACGAGGTATCGAAAAATTACGCAAAAATGTAGATTCGTTAATCGTTATCAATAACAATAAATTAAGAGAGGTTTATGGTAACCTTGGTTTTAAAGCCGGTTTCTCTAAAGCTGATGAAGTTTTAGCAACTGCTGCTAGAGGTATTGCAGAAGTTATAACACATCACTATACACAAAACATAGATTTACGTGACGCCAAAACTGTATTATCCAATAGCGGTACTGCTATAATGGGTTCTGCTATTTCATCTGGTTCGGCAAGAGCTAATGAGGCAATCATGAAAGCATTAGATTCTCCGTTATTGAACGATAACAAAATACAAGGAGCTAAAAACGTATTGTTATTGATTGTTTCTGGTTCGCAAGAAATTACTATTGATGAAATAGGTGAGATCAACGATCATATTCAAATCGAAGCTGGTTATGGTGCAAACATTATAATGGGTGTTGGTGAAGACGAAAGCTTAGGTGAGGCTATTGCCGTAACGGTAATTGCTACTGGTTTTAATATTGAGCAACAAGATGATATTGTAAATACCGAATCAAAAAAAATCATTCATACTTTGGAAGAAGGGCAACGTGCCGAGGCAATGTTGTTATCTAATACTAAAACTGTTCATACTTTAGAAATGGACGAGGAGGAAGAGGAGGTAAAACAAGTCAAACCCGTAAAAAAGTATGAGTTCGTTGAGGAAGCAGATTTTGACTTGATACCTACAACGAACTATATTAAAAATTTCAATGTTTTTTATGAGGAAGTATTGGCGGAAAATGTATCTGAAGAAGATTTTGTAATCGTAGATGCACCGTCATCTTTTCGAAATATCGAAGTCGTAGAGCCAGAAGTATTAAGAATTGAAGATGAAGAAGATGAATTTTCAATAAATTTCGAATCATCTGCTAGAGATGAAGAAGAAAAGGAAAATGTAATCATGTTCGATTTACATGATGAAGTAAAAGATATAGATGTTAACGATAGTATCGAAATTGTGCCGGTATTAGAGTATAATAAGAATGGTGAAAAGCGCTATAGCTTAGATGACTACATGCAACTAGAAAGTAAATTGACAGGTGCAAGGTCTAAGGCAGAAGAATATGAGCCAAAAGTTATTGAAGATGAATTAATTTTCGAGAAAAAGACAGTAGCGCCAAGAAGAGAAATTCATCCAGAAGAGCAATTAGATCCAATGGAAACTCCGATTGAGGAATTGTTGAGAGATAGAGCTGATGAGCGTAGAAGAAAACTGAAAGATTTTAACTATAAATTTAAAAATAACGCACCTACCAGTTATGACGAAAAGAAGCCGGCATATCAAAGACAAGGTGTTAATTTGAACGAAAATCCTAGAGAAAAGAAGATTTCTAGAACATCGTTAAGTGGCGATAGTAATGATGATATTCAGTTACGTTCTAATAACTCTTTTTTACATGATAATGTAGATTAGTAATAGGATTACTATAATTTTAAAACCCGAAAACTAAGTTAGTTTTCGGGTTTTATTTTTTATCTTCGCAGACCAAAATAAAGAGCAAATGGGTTTACAGGAAAGAGTAATGGAGCAGTTGAAATTGGCTATGAAAGCAAAAGATTCAGTAGCACTAGAATCGCTTAGGGCTATTAAATCTGCATTGTTGGTAGCAAGTACAAGTGGAGCTGGCGAAATTACTGAAGATGATGAGATTCAGATTGTTCAAAAGTTGGTAAAACAGCGTAAAGATAGTGCTGCAATTTTTACGGAGCAGGGTAGACAAGATCTTGCTGATCCAGAACTAGCTCAGATTGCAGTTATCGAGAAATTTTTGCCAGAACAACTTACGGAAGAAGAAGTAGAAAAAGTTGTTGTACAAACTATAGATGCTATAGGTGCTTCAGGTATGAAGGATATGGGAAAAGTTATGGGAATCGTTTCTAAAGAATTAGCCGGTCAAGCAGACGGTAAATTGATATCTACAATAGTAAAAAAGAAATTAGCATAAGTAAGTGCTTGCTAATTGCTAAATAAATAATGGCCTCGTGGCGCAACTGAATAGCGCATCAGATTTCGGCTCTGAGGGTTGGGGGTTTGAATCCCTTCGAGGTCACACTTTTAAATTAAGGTTTTGCATTTGCAAGACCTTTTTTATTTTAAGTTATGTATCACGTTTATGTTTTAAGAAGTGAAGTGGATGGGCGTCTTTATAAAGGAATGACCAATGATCTTCAGAAAAGAATAGAACAACATAATTTAGGGAGGAATAAATCTACTAAAGGATTTCTTCCTTGGGTCTTAATGTATTCAGAAGAATTTGAAACAAGGTTAGAGGCACGTAATAAGGAGAAATATTTTAAATCAGGTGTTGGGCGTGAGTTTTTGAGAAATTTATTGAATTAATAAGCATCAGACCTGCCTGCCGGCAGGCAGGTTTCGGCTCTGAGGGTTGGGGGTTTGAATCCCTTCGAGGTCACACTTTTAAATTAAGGTCTTGCATTTGCAAGACCTTTTTTATTTTAAGTTATGTATCATGATTATGTTTTAAGAAGTGAAGTGGATGGGCGTCTTTATAAAGGAATGACCAATGATCTTCAGAAAATAATAGAACAACATAATTGAGGGAGGAATAAATCTACTTAAGGATTTCTTCCTTGGGTCTTATTGTATTCAGAAGAATTTGAAACAAGGTTGTAAGCACGTAATAAGGAGAAATATTTTAAATCAGGTGTTGGGCGTGAGTTTTTGAGAGATTTATTGAATGTATAAGCTTCAAACCTGCTTAATAACACAATATATATCAATTCAATTTTTACTTTATATATAATATAGGTGGTAATATTTATATCTTATAGCGACAGAAGCAATTTTTAAGTGAAAATTATAACTGACGATATGAGGTTGTAATGTGATTACAATCTTGTTTAATAACAAGAAATCCATACTCTATATAGGAGTAATATTTAGAATCAATTACTTCCAAATAAGTTTCTAGACATATTTGAAGTTGAAATCTGAATTTTGACATGCAATCATGCGCTGTTTCCAATATTTTCTATGTCTTAAATCTAACATTATGACAAGCTGAAACCACTTATTAGGGTTTCTGTTGCAGTTTTAATATCAGAATCAAAAACCAGTTTAATCGTTGGTAAGTGTATTGTGTATTATGATAATCATTGTTGTTTGATTTTTATGTGTTTTTCGTCATTCCTAACCCTCGGTAAATCATGCAGTTAGTGAGCGGTTAAAAAACTTTGTTTATTTTATTTAAAAAAGTGTTGTGTAGTTAAGAATAGTGTGTACATTTGCACCCCGCAAACGGTGAGGATAATATCTGAATCGGGCGTTGGAAAAAGGTTCATATATATGTTGATTAGGTCTGGGAGAAAAAAGAAAAACATTTTTTTTCGATAAAAGTTGTCAGGTTAAAAAACAGTTGTATATTTGCAGCCGCTTAGGGAAACACCTAAGGGAAACGAAGCAAAGAAATCGAGAGATTTAATGCGGAGTGGATAGAAGTTCATTGAAATATTGTGGAGATAAGAATCGAGTTCGGGTGAAGACCTGAACGAGAGGAACAAGAATTAAG